>NZ_JBICWS010000012.1:235234-277332 GCF_043199875.1 Streptomyces sp. NPDC048516
GGGGGCCCCCCCCCCCCGCGCGGGGGGGGGGGGGGGCCCGCCCCCCCCCCCCCCCCCCCCCCGCCCGCGGCGGGGGGGGGGGGGGGGGGGGCCCCCCGCCCCCCCCCCCCCCCCCCCCCGTCCGCTCGCTGTCCTCCGCCCGCTCAGCCGGTGATGATCGCCGGGTCGCTCACGCCCGGCTCACCGTTCTCCACATGACCGGCGAACCGGCGCAGGAAGGTGCCGTCGGTGTCGGCGGTGACCGACAGGTCGTACCAGCGCTTGCCGGCACGCAGGTCGACCGGCTTGTTGACGGTGGCACCCGCGCGAACGGGATACGTCTCGCTCGCCCCGCCGTAGGCGTGGGTGACGGTGAGGTGGCAGTCGGTGCTGCCGTGGTTGGTGAGGGTGAGTACGACGCGTCCGGCGGTCGCGTCGTGGCGGGCGGTCACCTCGGGGCCGGCCTTCTTGCCGTCGCCCTTGAAGGAGCGCAGGAAGCCGTTCGGGCCGTACACCGAGAGGTCGTAGGTGTCCTTGGAGTAGGACGTGTTCCAGGTGTCGGAGATCTGCTTGCCGGCCTCCGTGGTGTACGTCCAGGGGCCGTCGGTGCGGTTGCCCGCGGTGACGGTGAAGCAGGCGCCGGCCTTGTCGCCGCTGCCGAAGGTGAGGGTGTAGCGCCCGGTGGAGGGGGCGGCGGCCCCGTCGACGAGCGGCGCGTACGGCAGCGGACGGGACGGCCGGGAGCCCGGCTCCTGCTTGGGCAGGACGGGGTTGGCCGGCGGCTTCGGCACATAGCTGTCGTGCCGCTCGTTGTCCGGCGGCTGGAAGCCGTCGGTGGCCGGGAGCGCGGCCGGCTTGGTGTTCTCCAGGCCGAAGTCGAAGGCGGAGGTCAGGTCGCCGCAGATGGCGCGCCGCCACGGCGAGATGTTCGGCTCGTGCACACCGAAGCGGCGCTCCAGGAACCGGATGATCGAGGTGTGGTCGAAGACCTCGGAGCAGACGTAACCGCCGGTGCTCCAGGGGGAGACGACGAGCATCGGGACGCGCTGGCCGAGGCCGTAGGGACCCGCGGCGTAGGTGGCGTTGCCGTCGAAGCTGTCGAGCTTGCTGTCGACGGTCGACTTGCCCTGGTCGGCGGAGGCCGGCGGGAAGGGCGGGAGGACGTGGTCGAAGTAGCCGTCGTTCTCGTCGTACGTGATGAGCAGGGCGGTCTTGCTCCACACCTCGGGGTTGGAGGTGAGTGCGTCCAGCACCTGCGAGACGTACCAGGCACCGTAGTTGGCAGGCCAGTTGGGGTGCTCGGAGAAGGCCTCGGGGGCGGCGATCCAGGAGACCTGGGGGAGCTTGCCGGCCTTCACATCGGCCTTGAGGTGGTCGAAGTAGCCGTCGCCCTGCTTGGCGTTGGTACCGGTGCGGGCCTTGTCGTAGAGGGGGTCGCCGGGCTTGGCGTTGCGGTACTGGTTGAAGAAGAGCAGCGAGTTGTCGCCGTAGGTGCCGCGGTAGGCGTCCTCGATCCAGCCCCACTTGCCGTCGGCGTCCAGGCCGTCACCGATGTCCTGGTAGACCTTCCAGGAGACCCCGGCCTTCTCCAGCCGCTCCGGGTACGTGGTCCAGTCGTACCCTGCCTCCTCGTTGCCCAGGACCGGGCCGCCGCCCGAGCCGTCGTTGCCGACATGACCCGAGAACATGTAGTAGCGGTTGGGGTCGGTGGCCCCGATGATCGAGCAGTGGTACGAGTCGCAGATGGTGAACGCATCGGCGAGCGCGTAGTGGAACGGGATGTCCTTGCGGGTCAGATAGGCCATCGTCCCGGTGCCCTTGGCCGGGATCCAGCTGTCGTACTTGCCGTCGTTCCAGGCCTTGTGACCGCCCGCCCAGTCGTGGTTGAGGCCCTCGATGAACTGCATACCGAGGTTCTCGGCGTCCGGGTGGTAGGGCAGGACGTCCTTGGAGCCGTCCGGCTGGTGCCAGACGGATTTCCCGTTGTCGAGGAGGAGCGGGCGCGGGTCGCCGAAGCCGCGTACACCTTTCATCGAGCCGAAGTAGTGGTCGAAGGAACGATTCTCCTGCATCAGGACGACGACATGCTCGATGTCCTTGATGGATCCGGAGCGCCGCGTGGCGGGAATGGCCGCCGCACGGGCAATGCTGCTCGACAGGGCCGAGACGCCCGCGGTGGCGCCGGCTATCTGGAGGAAACGGCGCCGATTCAGTTCAGCCATGGCTTTGGGGACCTCATGTCGTGTGTGTGGGGGGCTTTCGCGATATGGGGGTCGATGCTGTGCGGTGGTACCGGGAGCTGTGAGGAAACCGGGTCAGCAGAGTGTTCCAAGAGGAACGGCGCCCGGGGAAGGGGGGGTGTCCCAGGTGTGACACATCGCCGTACGCGCGACGAACTCCCTGGTCGTGCGGGACGGTCCGGCATCCCGGGGGATTTGGGCACGGCGGCGCGGGTGGGCGGGGCGGTGGCCGGGGCCCGGACGCGAGAGGAGGGCGGGCGCGGCCGCACGTCGGCCGGGCGGCTTCCCGGCAGGGCAACGCGCGGCGGGGCAGGACCTGGAGCTGGGGGCGCAGGGCATGGAGCCGCGGGGAGGCGGGCAATGCGGCGGCACGGCCGTACGACGACACGGCTCGGCAGGCAGGCAGACAGACAGCAGGAGCAGGACGGGCAACACGAGACCACGACGGCACGACGGCACGACGGCACGACGGCGCGACGGCACGACGGCACGACGGCGGTGAACTCCTCAACTGCCGTGTCGGCAGGAGTGCGGGGCGGTGCGTCCGAGCAGAACCGCGCCCGCGCGGCAGCCGTGCTTCCCGCGCAGCAGCCGTGTCCGAGCAGCGCCGTATCCGCGTAACGCCGCCGCCCGAGCGACGGTGTCTCCCGGGCGGCGGCGGCAACGGCTCCCGGGCGGCGGCGTGGCGCGCGCCCGCGGGAGGCCCGGCGACGGTTGGCGGCCGGTCCGCGAGGGCGTGGCAGAGGCCGGTGCCAGCGCCTCGTCAGCGCCTCGTCAGCGCCTCGTCAGCGCCTCGTCAAAGCGCCTCATCGGCCAGCCAGTGGCAGGCCGGTCGAGGTGGAACCAGAGGCGCGTCAGACGACCAATACCCCGGACGACGACGCCGGGGCGGCCTCGGCGGCGGCCGCGGCGGCGACCTCGGGTGCGGCCTCGGGTACGGGCTCGACGAGCGGCTCGACCGGTACGGCCGGAGGCACCGCCGGCTGGCCCTTCGCGTCGGGCACACTGCGCAGCGGAGTGCGGCTGGTCAGCCGGGACTTGCGGGTCGCCTCGACCCGGCGGGTGAACCAGATGACCTTGCCGTCCGGGGTGCCACAGGTGCCCCAACTGTCACTGAGCGCCGCCACCGTGGCGAGCCCGCCGCCGGCCGCGGAGCGCAGCTTCGGCAGCCGCGGGCCCTCGTCGGCGACGGACGCGGTGAGGTGACGGCCGCTCCAGCGGAGTTCGACGACGCACCGGGCGTCCGGGCCGATATGGCGATGGACATTGGTCAGGAGTTCCGCCACTCCCCGGCATACGGGCGGGATATGCAGTTCGAGATCCCAGTACCGCAGGTGCGCGGCAAGGATCCGCCGGATCTGCGGCACACGCTCCGCCGAAGCATGCAGTTCGACCGTGTAGTGCCGGTCGCCGGGAAGTGTCATGTCGTGGCTCCTCACCGCGAGGCTCACGCCCTTCACCTCGTTGGACCAACGAACCCCGAAACACGAAGAGTGAGCATTTATCACGTATGGGTCATTTGTCATGGTGACCCCGCGGGGCGGGTTCCGCAACAGATCACGGGCCGCCGGAGCCCCCCGGGCACGGCTCCGCCCGGCCGGTCGCCAGCCGGGCCAGGGCCCCGCCCGGGGCGAGCGGGAGGTCACGCGATCGGCCGTACCGGCCCTCCCGTCTCACGGGTCTCCAGCCGGAGCTCGACTTCCTTCTCCTGGTCACCGGCGGCCGTGCCGAGGATGTGCACCGCGAACGCGGACTCCAGGCCCCTGCACAGCTCGTCGACGGCCCAGTAGCCGCCCTGGAGGCTGACCAGGACGGGGGCGCTCAGCCGGCGGGGCTCGGCCGCGGACTTGCGGTCGCTCACGTCGAAGGTCGAGGTCCACACGGTCGAGCCCGCCCCGGCGACCTCCTCGGGTACGTCGTCCGCGGCCCGGTCGGAGGTGAAGGAGGTGCGCAGTGCGCTGAAGACGGCATGCGCGTCCTGCGTCGCGCAGCTCTCCAGTTCCACCACCACCTCGGCCGATACATGCTGCGTGCCTGCCGGTTTCGCGCTGTTCACTGTGGGACCTTCCTCTGCGGCCGTCCTCCGGGAGCCGAACGCTTCCAGGCTCGCCCCACGCACCGGTGTGTGCGACCGGAGGCCCGCAAAAGGGCGGGAGAGGGACGGGCGCCACCACACGGCCCGGCACCGGCCGTACGGCGGGGGCAGGAGGGCGGAATCCGGACACGCGCCGCTGAGCCGTCCGGACCCACATGGTTGCCACGGGCATCGGCCCGGGCGGATCATCCGGTAGACGCCACACGCCCGTACGGACGCATGCGCGTACGGACGTACGGGATGGACGTAGGGGATGACCGCACTCGGACGACGCGAGGAGAGCCACCGTGGGACCAGCCACCGTCGACGGCCACTGCGCACCGGGCTTCACCGGCGTACGGGAAGCGTTCGAGCGAAACTTCCGCGAGCACGGCGATGTCGGCGCGGCGGTCACGGTGACCGTGGAGGGCGAGGCGGTGGTCGACCTGTGGGGCGGCCATGCGGACGCCGCCGGGACCCGTGCCTGGGAGCACGACACCCTCGTGAATGTCTACTCGACGTCCAAGGGGATGACCGCACTGTGCGCTCATCTCCTTGTGGACCGGGGCGAGTTGGACCTCGACGCGCCGGTGGTCCGGTACTGGCCGGAGTTCGGGCAGGCCGGCAAGCAGGACATCCCCGTCCGCTGGCTGCTCAGTCACCGCGCCGGTCTGATCGCGCCCCGTGCACCGCTCCCCGAGGGGTGCGCCTACGACTGGGACCGGGTGTGCGCCGCCCTGGCGGCGACCCCGCCGTGGTGGGAGCCGGGCACCGCGCAGGGCTACCACGCGGTGACCTTCGGATACCTGGTGGGCGAGGTCGTACGGCGGATCACCGGGCAGTCCCTCGGCGCGTTCCTGCGCAGTGAGATCACCGGGCCACTGGGCGCGGGCGTGTTCATCGGTACCCCCGCAGAGGAGCACGCCCGCTGTGCGGACATGGTCGGGCGGCTGGACGAGGCACGGATCGCCGCGCAGTTTCCCGGCGTACCGAAGCCGCCGTTCCATGCGCTCGCCGACCATCCGCTCGCCGTCGTGATGCTGGCGCTGATGTCCATCCCCACCGGCGACGTCAACAGCGCCGCCTACCGGTCGGCGGAGATCCCGGCGGGCAATGCCCATGCCAGTGCCCATGGGCTGGCGACCGTGTACGGGGCGCTGGCGGGCGGCACGCTCGTCGGGCCCGGCACCCTGGAAGCGATGCGGCGGTCGCAGAGTCTGCCGGGCGAACGTGATCTGACGATCGACGCGCTCGCCCCTGCGGGCCACGAACACCGCTGGGGACTCGGCTACATGCTCAACCACCGGGGCCAGGCGGGTCCCAACCCCCGGGCGTTCGGGCACGGTGGCGCGGGCGGCTCGTACGCCTTCGCGGATCCGGAGAACCGGCTGTCCTTCGCGTACACCATGAACAAGTACGGCGGTGGCACGACCGGCGACGACCCGCGCAACCGCGGCCTGGTCCAGGCGGTGTACCAGGCCTTGGCACAGACCCGGCGGCCCGGCGCCGGCCGCCTCAGGGAGCGGCCGCTTCGGGCGGCGGCGCCGGTCGCGGCGCCACCGGAGGCTCGCCCGCCGCATCGGTGAGGGCCCGCAACGAGTCGATGAGGCCGGCGCGCTGGGCGGCCGGCAGCCGGGCGACGATTTCGGCGATCTCCGGGTGCCGGCCGGCCAGCACCCGCGCGACGAGGCAGCGGCCCTCCTCCGTCAGACTCAGGACGACCTCGCGGCGGTTGGCGGGGTTGGTCTGCCGGGTGAGACTGCCGGCCGCCTCCAGCCGGTCGGCCATCCGCATCGCGGTGGACGGGTTGACGCCCAGCGCCCCGGCCAGGGCGGCGAGTTTGACCGGGCCCCGGCCGTCCAGCACCACCAGGGCCCGCAGCTGGGGCAGGGTGAGGGAGGGCGCTATGCGCCCGAGCGAGCGGGCGGAGATCCCCACCAGCAGCCGGGAGGCGGTCAGCACCGCGGCGATGACCTCCTCGACGTCGTGATCGAGATCGCCGCCGGGCGCGGTGGCCCCGGCCTGCCGCGGTGCGCGCTGCGCGTCGTGCCCCATGGCGCCTTTATACCCGCCCTGGGCATCGTGCCTGGTGGCGGGCCCTGCCAAAGGTCATCGGGAACCCGGAAATCCGGCCCCGCGAACCCCGTTGCAGAGCGCGATAATGGGAAGTGCGGCATGCATGCGGCCCGGCGCGGGCGCGACGGGCCCGAGAGGGCGTGATGACCATGGAACGGGACACCGAGACGGTTCACGAGGCCTATTCCTTCGTCTGTCTGCACTGCGGACACGGCTGGGAGGAGGAGTACGAGATCCGGCACACCACGGATCTGGCCGGCCAACGACGCGCCGACTACTTCGCCCGGGGTGCCCGGGTCCGCTCCCCGCTGACCCTGACCGACTGCCCGTCGTGCAATCTCGGCCCGATCCGCATCCTGCGCCCCGGCCGGGTCAACTCGACCCGCCCCTACCTCGCCTGACCTTTCCCCATCCTTCCTGATGTGCCGTCACCACCCGGTGTACAAAAGGTGGTTGATCAGCAGCGCCAGTACCGCCTGCGCGGTCAGCCAGGGGCGATGCCGGGCCGTGGGCAGCAGTGCGCAGGCGGCCGGCAGCCAGACGGCGAACGGCAGCCAGATGCGTTCGGTCTCCGCCTTGCTCATCCCTGAGAGGTCGGCCGTCAGCACGGCGAGCAGCACGGCCGCCACGAGGACGGCCAGCCGGGCGGACGGCGCGCGCAGTGGTCCGGCGGACGGGCCGAGACCCCGCAGGGCGGTGGGGGCCACGGTGAGGGTACGGCGCAGAGCTGCCACCGTCGCCGGGCCGATGATCAAGACGGTGCAGGCGAGATTGCCCCATACCCAGTAGGCGTACGGGCGGACCGCGGCGGCGCCCTGGTAGTAGCGCTCGACCAGCAGCTCGTACCCCTCCCACCAGCGGAATCCGGCGAGGGTGAACACGGCCGCGACGGCCAGCACCCCGGCCGCCAGGAAGGGCAGCGGCCGTGCGGTGCGGGTGAGCAGCAGGATCGCCGCGGCGATCAGTGCGATCAGGGTGAGGCCGTAGGAGAGATAGCAGGTCAGGCCGAGGAGGAGCCCGGAGGCGAGGGCGGCGGCGGCCGGGACGGGGGCAGCGGCGGCCGGGACGGGGGCACCTCCCGGCGGTCGCCGGCGGCGAGTGGGGTGGGTGGCGGCGAGGGCGAGGAGCGCCAGGGACCAGGCGGCGACGGCCGCGAAGTAGCCGTCCGCCGAGGTGCCCACCCAGACGGCGGCCGGGGTCAGCACGAGGAACGGCGCGGCCCGGCGGGCGGTCGGCTCGTCGGTGAGGGCGCGCAGCGCGATGAGGACCGCGGCCACGGCGGAGGTGCCGGCCGTGATGCACCAGATGCCGGCCCAGCCGCCACCGCCCAGGCCGATGCGGTCCAGGCCGACGAAGGTGAGGACGGCGGCAGGTGGATGCCCGGCGACATGGGCGGGCCAGTGGTCCGGCGCGTTGTTGAGGATGTGGTGGGTGAAGTCGCGCAGCGCCGGCCCCGGATCGTCGAAGCGGCGGATGACGGTCAGGTATTCGTAGGCGGTGGTGAGCCGGCCGGCGATACCGGTGCGCCAGCCGTCTATCAGCGCCAGCGCCCCCGTCCAGGCCAGGGCGGCGGCCCAGCCCGTCAGGACGAGGCGGCGCCAGGACAACCGGGCCGCGAGGGACGGCCCGTGGACGATCACCACGACGGCGACCACCAGCGCGGCGGGGGTGCCGGGGCCCAGGTGCGGGAACCACGAGGCGTACAGCGGCGGCCAGTTGACATGCAGACTGCCGTTGGCGCGCTCGATGGCGGTACCGACCAGCGCGGCCACCGCGACGAGGAGGGCGGCACCCGCGACGGCCGCCAGATCGCGGCGGCGCGCGGCGCGTTGTGCGGCGGGGCCTTCGGGGGCCGGGCGGTCGGACGGACGGGAGACCGGCTGCGAGGCCGGACGGGGGGTCGCACGGGAGGTCACAGCGGCACGCTAGGCGCCGTGCGGCGGCAACGGCCGTGCGGCGGCAACGGCGTCATCGTTCCGTCAGATTTCGCCCGGCCCCGGTCGGCGAAGGGCGCTCCTGTCCCGCGGCGTCAGAGTTTCGTCATGCGTCACGGCCCGTTCGGCGCCCCCATCGCGGCATACCGTCGAAGCCACGCCCCTCCGGCCCCGAGCGCCGGACAGGCCAGGCGGCGGACCTCGCCGCGCCAATCGCCAAGGACACACACCATGAGTGCCCCTCCCCCGCGCCCTTTCTCCGTCCCTCCCGCTTCTTCCCCACCCCCTCCCTCTTCCCCTCCCTCTTCCCCTCCCTCTTCCCCTTCCCCGGCATCGGCGTCCGTCTGGCGCAGTCCGCTGCGCGGTCCGCGGCTGACCGCGCTGCTCGGCGTGGTCCTGCTGGCCGGGATCACGCTGCTGTTCGTGACCGGTCTGCTGTCGTACGCGGCGTACAACCCGGATCTGGGCGGCGGCGTCAACGACAAGACGCCCGGCAAGGGCCTGCTGGGCTTCTACCTCTTCAGCTGGCCGACCGGCCCCTCCTGGCTCTACCGGCTCACCCAGGGGTTGCACGTCACCGTCGGGATCGCGCTGGTGCCCGTCCTGCTGGCGAAGTTGTGGTCGGTGATCCCCAAGCTCTTCACCCTGCCGCCGGCCCGGTCCCTCGGCCATGCGCTGGAACGGCTCTCCCTGCTGTTGCTGGTCGGCGGGGCGCTCTTCGAGTTCGTCACCGGCATCCTCAACATCCAGCTGGAGTACGTCTTCCCCGGGTCGTTCTATCCGCTGCACTTCTACGGCGCGTGGGTGTTCATGGGGGCGTTCGGCGTCCATGTGGTGCTGCGACTGCCGCGGACCGTACGGGCGTTGCGCGAGCGCACCGACCCGGATCCGGCGGCCGATGACACCGGGCTGGTGGCGGCCCGCCCGGACCGGCCGACGGTGACCCGGCGGGGAGCGCTGGGACTGGTCGGCGCCGGTTCGCTGCTGCTGTTCACGACGACCGCCGGGCAGAGCGTCGGCGGATGGTGGCGGCGGACGGCCCTGCTGGCACCGCACGGGGGCCGGGACCCGGGCAGCGGCCCGAACGGCTTCCAGATCAACAAGACCGCCGCGGCCGTAGGCGTCAGAGCCCAGGAGACGGGCGACGACTGGCGGTTGACGATCGAGGGCGGCGGACGGCGGGTGCGGCTCGGCCGCGCCGAGCTGCTGGCCCTGCCCCAGCACACGGCGGCGCTGCCGATCGCCTGTGTCGAGGGATGGTCGACGGGCGAGCAGCAGTGGAGCGGGGTGCGGTTGCGGGACCTCGCCGCACTGGTGGGGCTCGGTGAACGGCCTTCCGGCGTGCTGGTGGAGTCGCTTCAGCTGCACGGCGCGTTCCGCCGGGCCGCACTGCGCGACAACCAGGTGCGCGATCCGTCATCGCTGCTCGCGCTGCGGGTGGGTGGCGCCGAGCTGTCCGCCGACCACGGCTATCCGGCGCGGATCATCGTCCCGGCGGCTCCCGGGGTGCTCCAGACCAAATGGGTGGCACGGCTGACGTTCGGAGAGTGGTGAGGGTGCAGGTGCAGGTGCACAGGAGGCTGCAGGCTGTGCGGGAACGAGCGCGGCGGACCCGGCAACGGGCCTTGCCGGAAGGGCCGGTGGGGACCAGGCAACCGGCCGTGCGGGATGGGGCGGGGCGGATGCTCGGGGCCCTGCGCCTCTCCCGCCGCTACGGCGAGGGGCCGCTGCATCTGCTGCTGATACTCGCCTCGTTCGCCCTCACCGGCTACGCGGGGGTGCGACTGCTGGCCGGCGGGCAGTGGCCACTGGTGCTCGTCTGGTTCGCCGGGGCGGCGCTGCTGCACGATCTGGTGCTGCTGCCGTTGTATGCGCTCGCCGACCGCGTGGTCGTCCGCTGGACGGCACGGAGCGGGCCGCACCGGGCCCGGACCGCGTATGTCCGGGTGCCCGCCGCGTTGTCAGGATTGCTGCTGCTGGTGTGGTTCCCGCTGATCGCCGGCTCGGCGGGCAGCGGCTCGGCCGCGCGCTACGAGGCCACGACGCGGCTGCCCGGCGGGGTGTTCCTGGCCCACTGGCTGCTGGTCACCGCCGGGCTGTGCGCGCTGTCCGCCCTGTGGCTGCTGGGCCGTACGGTTCAGCGGCGGCTGCGCGGGGCGCCCCGGCGGCGCAGCGAGACGAAGCAGCGTTCGGTGTCCGGTGTCTGACCGGCCCGGTCCGTGACGGTCCACTGCTCGACGGGGGTCCAGCCGGCGGCGTCCGCGTAGCGCAGCAGCGCGGGGGCGCCGACCCGGGCCCAGGGGAACGGCTCGCCCGGCACGGGCCGCTCCCCCGCGCCCGGGTGGTCTCCCCGCTCCACCCGGACCTCCACCTGTTCGTCGAGGTCCACGGCGGTGGTCTCCACTATCAGCAGACCGTGCCGGCCGACCAGTTCCGCAGTGCGGGTGAGCAGGGCGTACGGGTCGCCGCCGATGCCGATGTTGCCGTCGAGGAGCAGGGCGGTGCCCCAGCTCCCCTCCTCCGGCAGGGAGTCGAAGACGGAGCGGTGCAGTGCGGAGCCGCCGGCCGCCGCGGTGCGGGCCACCGCGGCCGCACTGACGTCGATGCCGAGCGCCCGCCGGCCCTGGGCGGCGAGTGCGGCGACCAGCCGGCCGGGACCGCAGCCGATGTCGAGGACGGCGCCCTCGCAGCGGCGCAGCGCCGACAGGTCGGCGGCGTCCGCCCCTGCGCACCAGCGCTCGACCTCCAGCGGCAGCAGCCAGCCGTCGCTGCGCCGCAGAAAGAGCGGGCCACGGCCGCGGCGCAGCGCATCGGCGTACGGGTCCGCACCCCAGGTGACGGTGTCGCACCGGTCGGTTTGTGCCGTGGGCGGCATGGCGGTGCTCATCGGCCGGTGACCGGGGTCAGGCGGGCGAGGGTGGCGGCGAACCGTCCGGCGGGGGCCGCGGCCGCGACCCGCTCCGCATCGTCGGCGGTGTCGACGTCCCGCAAGGGCGCCAGGTCCCGCACCCGGAGGCCGGCGGCGGTCAGCCGCGCGCGCTGGGCGGCGCCGGTGCGGCTGGTGGACATGGGGATGCCGCGCAGCAGCCGGGGGTCGGGCACGGCCAGGCCGAGTGCCCAGAACCCGCCGTCCTCGGCCGCGCCGAACCAGGCGTCGCAGTCGTCCCAGGCATCGAAGGCCAGTGCAGGGGCGAGGTGTTGCGGGGTGACCTGCGGGGTGTCCATGCCGATGAGCAGGGTCGGGCCCGTGCTGCCGGCGAAGGCCGCGGCCAGCCGCTCGTCGAGACCGCCGGCCCCCTGCTGCCGGACGTCGAAGCCGTCCGGCAGCCAGTCCCCCGGGCGGCCGTCGAGGACGACCACCCGCCGCCGGGCAGGTATGGCGCGCACGGCCTGGAGGGTGTCGTACAGCGCGGCCTCGGCCAACTCGGCGGCCTCGTCGGGGGTGAAGGGCGGGGTGAGGCGGGTCTTGACCCGGCCGGGCACCGGTTCCTTGGCGATGACCAGGAGCGTCGTCGGCCCGGGCCGCTCCGGACGGTGGGCGGGTGCGGTCATCGGGCGGTCTCCTCGGTACAGGGCGGGAACGGTGGCTGGTGCAGGACGGTGCGCATATCGCGCACCGCGTGCCAGGTGCCGCGCCAGGTGCCGGTGACCTTGGAACGGCCGGTGCGCGGCCGGTAGGGCACCTCGCGCTCGTCGACCCGCCAGCCCGCGTCGGCGGCCCGGACGACCATCTGCAGGGGGTAGCCGCTGCGGCGGTCGGTGAGGCCGAGGCCGAGCAGTTCGGTACGCCGGGCGGCGCGCAGCGGGCCGAGGTCGTGCAGCCGCAGTCCGGTACGGCGGCGCAGCATATGGGCGAGGGCGAGATTGCCGAGCCGGGCGTGCGGCGGCCAGGCGCCGCGTCCCTGGGGGCGGCGGCGGCCCAGCACCAGATCGCTCTCGCCGTCGCGGACGGCGCGGACGAACGGGGTGAGCAGCGCGGGGTCGAGGGAGGCGTCGCAGTCGCAGAAGCAGACGATATCGGCGTCGGCGGCCAGCAGTCCGGCATGGCAGGCGGCGCCGAAGCCGCGGCGCGGTTCGTGCACCACGGTGGCGCCCAGACCGCGGGCGATATCGGCGGAGCCGTCGGTGGAGCCGTTGTCCACGACGATCGCCCGCCAGCCGGCCGGGATCCGTGCCAGCACCCAGGGCAGCGCGGCCGCCTCGTCTAGACAGGGCAGGACGACGTCCACGGAGGTGGTTCGGGGGGTGGGAGGAGGGGAGTGGGTCACGCCTTCACCTATGTATAGAAGCGGACGAGGGGTGGGTGTGGAGGTTCTTCCTGTGGCACGCGGGTGCCGCCCGGGCGGCGAGACGGCGGAGTGGCGGGGCGGCGGGCCGCGCGGTGGCGAGGGCTGCGGGCCGCGGGAGCTGCGGGGGCCGCGGCGGCGGCGTCGTGGGTCACCCCGTCGGCGCCGCCCTCATCCCCTCCCGGGCGAACTCCCGCATGCCCTCCTCGAATCCGGTCGCGGCCCGCCAGCCGAGGTCGTCGGCGATCCGTTGCGAGGAGGCGGTGATGTGCCGTACGTCGCCGAGCCGGTACTCCCCCGTCACCACGGGCGCCGGTCCGCCGCTCGCCTCGGCCAGGGTCCGCGCCATCTCGCCGACGGTGTGCGGCACCCCGCTGCCCGTGTTGTACGCGGTCAGGGTGCCCGCCGCCCGGTCCGGCAGGGCCTCCAGGGCGACGGCGTTGGCCGTGGCGACATCCCGCACATGGACGAAGTCCCGCCGCTGGCCGCCGTCTTCGTAGACCGTCGGCGCCTCGCCGCGCGCCAGCGCCGAGCGGAAGAAGGAGGCCACCCCCGCGTACGGGGTGTCCCGTGGCATCCCGGGCCCGTAGACGTTGTGGTAGCGCAGCGCGACGGCCCGGCCGCCGGTGGCACGGGCCCAGGAAGCCGCCAGATGTTCCTGGGTGAGCTTGGTGGCCGCATAGACGTTGCGCGGATCGGTGGGCGCGTCCTCGCCGACCAGTCCCGGCCGCAGTGCGGCGCCGCAGTGCGGGCAGCGTGGCTCGAACTGTCCGGCGTCCAGCTCGGCCACCGCCCGCGGGCCGGGCCGCACCACCCCATGGACGGGACAGGTGTAGCGGCCCTCCCCGTAGACCACCATCGACCCGGCGAGCACCAGCTCGCGCACCCCGGCCTCGGCCATCGCGGCCAGCAGTACCGCGGTGCCCAGGTCGTTGCAGCCGACGTACTCGGGCGCGTCCGCGAAGTCCTTGCCCAGGCCCACCATCGCCGCCTGGTGGCAGACCGCCCGTACGCCCCGCAGGGCCTCGTCGACCGCCGCCCGGTCCCGTACGTCGGCGACGACGCAGCGCGCTCCCGGGAGCGGCGGCGGGGGCCCGGGGTGCGCCGAGGGCAGCAGCGCATCCAGCACGACAGGGTCGTGCCCGCGCGCCACGAGCGCCTCGACGACCTGCGATCCGATGAATCCGGCGCCGCCGGTGACCAGTACACGCATGCCGGTCACGCTAAGCGGGACGGGACGTTCCGGCCCGTGCATGAGCCGTCGTGTCATGGGTCCGTAAGATCCGCGGCCCCGTTCCGCCGCCCCGTTCCAGGGCCCCGGCCCGCGCCCCCGGCCGGCCGCCTCACCGCCATCCGGGCCACTGCGATTCGGTAACAGGGCGCATTCGAGGTATTTCGGTACGGCATATGTTGCCTATGCTCAGGTCGGGGGCTGAGGGGCTGCTTTCGGACACTCCGACGGCCGACGGCCCTCTTGCTCGCCCTTGCCCGCCCTCGCCCGATCTTGCCCGGCTTTCCCACCCCACCTCACCTCACACCGTCGGAGAACACCTTGGCCGTGGACAACGGGGAGCAGCGCACCGGCTCCCGGGTGCTGCCCGCGCTTCCGTACGCGGTCATGGCCGTGGTCACCACGGTCGACCTCACCGCGGGCCCGGAGGTCGGGTTTCTGCCGCTGGTGTCCCTGGGGCCGGCGTTCGCCGGGCTGGTCGGCGGCTGGCGGCGGACCGCCGTGGTCGGGCTGACGGCGTTCGTGCTCTGCCTCGGCCTGGGCGTCTACAACGGTCTGTTCGAGAGCCGGCGCGGCCTGACCGCGCTGCTGTCGGTGGCCGGGGTGACCGCGGCCGGGGTGGTCGCCGCGGTGATGCGGCAGCGGCGCGAGGCGGAGCTGGCCAGCGTCCGGTCCATCGCCGAGGTCGCCCAGCGGGTGCTGCTGCGCCCGGTGCCGCGCGGCGCGGGCCCGCTGCGGATCGCGGTCTCGTACACCTCGGCGGTGGCCGAGGCCCGGATAGGCGGCGATCTGTACGAGGTGGTGACCTCGCCCGCCGGGGTGCGGATCATCGTCGGCGATGTGCAGGGCAAGGGACTGGAGGCCGTGGAGAGCGCGGCGGTGGTGCTGGGCGCCTTCCGGGAGGCGGCACACGACGAACCGGACCTGCCGGCCGTCGGCGAGCGGGTCGAGCGGGCGCTGAACCGCCATCTGTCCGGCGAACGGTTCGTCACGGCGGTGCTCGCCGAGATCGGTGACGGTCCGCGGGCCACCCTGCTGAACTTCGGCCACCCGGCGCCGCTGGTCGTCCGCCCCACCGGCTCGGTGGCCTTCGCCGCGCCGCCCGACCGCGCCCTCCCGCTCGGCCTCAGCCTGCACGGCTCGGTGGCGCCCCTCCCCTACGAGGTGCCGTTCACCCCCGGCGACCAACTGCTCTTCTACACCGACGGCGTCACCGAGGCACGCGATGCGGTGGGGCGCTTCTACCCCCTCGGCGAACGCGCCGCGCTGCTCAAGAACCCAGATCCGGAGACCGCACTGCGCGCCGTCCGCGAGGACCTGGTCGAGCATGCCGAGGGGCCGCTGCACGACGATGCGGCGATGCTGCTGGTCCGCTACCGCGGGCCCCGCTGAACCGGCGTCAGGTCAGTCGCGCCGGGGGGCGCCGCCCTCACCGCCGTCACGTCCCCTGCCTCCCTCGCCGTTGTCATCGGCCGCGCCGTGCTCACCACCGCCGTGCTCACCCCCGTCCGCCGGCGTCCCCCGCTCGTCGCCGGCGCCCGCCTCATCGGCTCCCGCCCCCGTCTCCGTCCCCGCCGCCTCCGGCTTGGCTGCCGTCCGCCGGGCGACCTCCTCGCGGGCCGCGGCCGTGGCGACCGACGGCCACACCCGGTCGAGTGAGGCGTTCATCGCGGCCCCGACCAGCACCGCGAAGGCGGACACCCCGATCCACAGCAGTACGGCGACCGGAGCGGCCAAGGAGCCGTAGATGGTGGGCCCCTCGACCGTCGAGGTGAGGTAGAGCCGCAGCAGGAAGCTGCCGAGCACCCACATGCCGAGCGCGACCACCGCACCGGGGATGTCCTCCGGCCAGGGCGAACGGACCGGTACGGACGCGTGGTAGAGCGTGGTCAGGAAGGCGACCGACAGGAGCAGGACCACCGGCCAGTACAGCGCCCGGATGATGTGCTCGCTGGCCGGCAGCCAGCTCACGACGGTGTCGGGTCCGGCGACCATCAGCGGCAGCGCGACCGCGCCGACGACCAGCGCGGCGAGGTACAGCGCGAACGCCAGCAGCCTGGTCTTGATGATGCCGCGCCGGCCGTCGAGCCCGTACATGATGGTGATGGTGTCGACGAAGACGTTCATCGCCCGGGACCCGGACCACAGGGCGATGGCGAAGCCCAGGGAGATGACGTCCGGGCGGCGGCCGGTGAAGACATCGTCGAGCAGCGGCCGGGCGATCTCGTTCACGCCCTTGGCGGACAGGACGGTGCCGGCGGCGCCGAGGATGTGCCGGCGGACGCTGTCGAGGGTGTCGTGCCCGATCCAGGCGTTCGTGTAGCCGAGCACGCCCAGGAGGCCCAGGATCAGCGGCGGCAGCGACAGCAGGCTCCAGAAGGCGGCCTCGGCGGCCAGGCCGGTGACGCGGTACCTCATGCAGGAGTTGACGGTGTCCTTGAGCAGGAGCCAGGCCAGCCGGCGCTTGGAGACGTTGCGATAGAGGGCACGGGCCTTGGTCAGACGGCCCGCGGGCCGCTCGGTTGGTTCGTTTACCGGCTGCACCTCCTTACCGTATCCGGCATGGCAGCCACCACTCACACGGTCACGAACCAGCCTCCGCCGCTGGTCGGATATGACGTCTTCGCCGGCGACGCGGCCCTGACCGAGGGCATCACCCGGCATGTCGCCGATGTCCGGCTCGATGAGGTACGCGAAGAACTGAGCGCCCTGGGGCGGGCGGCCGGTTCCGCGCACGCCCGGCGCTGGGGCGAACAGGCCAACGCGCACCCGCCCGTCCTGCGCACCCATGACCGCTACGGCCACCGGATCGACGAGGTGGAGTTCCACCCGGCGTGGCACCGGCTGCTCGGCCATGCGGTGACGGCCGGCCTGACCGGCGCCTGGTCCCGCCCTGACGGCCATGTCCGCCGCACCGCCGGCTTCCTCGTGTGGACGCAGGCCGAGGCGGGGCACGGCTGCCCGGTGTCGATGACCCATGCGGCGGTGCCCACGCTGCGCGCCGAACCCGAACTGGCGGCCGAGTGGGAACCGCTGCTGACCTCGCGGGTGTACGAGCACGAGCTGCGCCCGGTCGCCGAGAAGGGCGGCGCGCTGGCGGGGATGGCCATGACCGAGAAGCAGGGCGGCAGCGACCTGCGGGCCCTCACGACCCGCGCCGAGCCGCTGGCCGCGTCCGGCGAATACGTCCTGACCGGCCACAAGTGGTTCTGTTCGGCGCCGATGTCGGACGCCTTCCTGGTGCTGGCCCGCACGCCTGGGGGCACCTCCCGGCCGAAGGCTGGGGGAGGGCTCACCTGCTTTCTGCTGCCGCGGGTGCTGCCGGACGGCAGCCGTAACTCCTTCCGCATCCAGCGGCTCAAGGACAAGCTCGGCAACCGCTCGAACGCCTCGGCGGAGGTCGAGTTCGACGGGGAGAGCTGGGCGCGCCGGGTCGGCGAGGAGGGACGCGGGGTGGCGACCATCATCGAGATGGTCGCGGCGACCCGGCTGGACTGTGTCAGTGCGTCGGCGGCGGTGATGCGGCAGGCGGTGGCCCAGGCGGTGCACCACGCCACCTACCGGGAGGCCTTTGGGGACCGGCTGGCCGACAAGCCGCTGATGCGCAATGTGCTGGCGGATCTGGCACTGGAGTCGGAGGCGGCGACCACCCTGGCGCTGCGGCTGGCGGCGGCGTACGACGACGGCACCGAGCAGGAACGGCACTTTCTGCGGCTGGCGGTGCCGGTGGCGAAGTACTGGGTGACCAAGCGCTGCACACCGATGGTGACCGAGGCACTGGAGTGCCTGGGCGGCAACGGTTACGTGGAGGAGTCGGGGCTGCCGCGGCTGCTGCGTGAGGCGCCGCTCAACTCGATCTGGGAGGGTGCCGGCAACGTCCAGGCGCTGGACGTCCTGCGGGCCCTGCGGCGCGAACCCGAGGCGCTGAACGCGTTCCTGACCGAGGTCGGGGCGGCACGGGGCGCGGACCACCGGCTGGACCGTGCCATCACCGGGATGCTCACCGAACTCGCCGACCTGGAAGGCATCGAGGCCCGGGCCCGGCGGCTGGCGGAGCGGATGGCGTTGGTACTCCAGGGGTCGCTGCTGGTGCGCCATGCGCCGCCGGAGGTCGCGGACGCGTTCTGCGCCGGCCGGCTCGGCGGCGACGCGGGGACGGCGTTCGGGACGCTGCCGCACACGCTGGATCTCGCGGCCGTGGTGGCGCGGGCCCGGCCGGTGGCCGACGACTGAGCACGGCACCGGCCTTGTCCGGGAGCTGCCCGACGCGGGAGCTGCCCGACGCGGCACGGCCCGACGCGGCGGCGGCTCCCCGCTACCTCGGGCATCGCCTCACGAGGCAACGGGGGCAGGGGGTTACCGCCGCCGCGTCGGTCGGGGAGCGGTGCCGCGCCGACACGGCACCGCTCCCGGTCCAGGGGCGTCAGGGCACTGAGCCCCCTCCCGCACCGTGCCGACGTCGCGCAGGGCGGCCGATGGCATCTCCGGCGACACCGGCGGGCACTCCGACGGGTGACCGGCGTACCCGCGGTGGCGAGACACCATCGGCCGCTTTCGTCACCCTCCCCGGAACGCCTCCCGGCGACAACGGTTGCACTGCGTTGCAGCGCCCTCGGGCGGACCGGAAGAATGGGCGGCTCCAGGATGGACCGGTGAGCGTATGAGGGGCACCACCCGAGGGACCGGGCAGTACGGAGAACAGCGTGAGCGACAGAGCGATCGACGGCGCCATCTGGTCGGACCGGGACCACCGCGCCACCGCACACCGTCTCGCCGCGGTCCACGAGGCGGCGCTCGCGGGCGAGATGACGCCGGGCCGGACACCCCACGTGCCGCGCCCGGTGATCGGGGAATCCTGGCACCGGGTACGGGTCTCGGGCGTCGACCCGGACCGCGACCGTCCGCAAGTCCCCCTGTCGGTCGTGGAGTTGGAGCAGCGTCGGCAGTTGTCCCCGCTGGCGGGGGTGCTGCCGATGCTCGGCGGGGGGCTGTTACCTGCCGCCGACGCCGCACAGCAGATCATGGTCGTCACCGACGCCGAGGGCCGGGTGCTGTGGCGCGAGGGCAGCGCGCCGGTCCGGCGGATGGCCGACCGGCTGGGCTTCGACAAGGGCGCCGACTGGACGGAGGACGTCGTCGGCACCAACGCCATCGGCACGGCGCTGGTGGCCGGCCGGCCGGTGCTGGTGCACTCCGCGGAGCATTTCGTCCGCAGCCACCACCAGTGGACATGTGCCGCCGCACCGCTCCACGACCCGCGCGACGGGCGCCTGTTGGGCACCGTGGACCTCAGCGGCCCGGCGGCCTCCTTCCACCCCACGACGCTCTCGCTGGTGTCCGCCGTCGCCCGCCTCGCCGAGGGCGAGCTGCGCACCCGCCACCATCTGTCCCTGGAACGGCTGCGGTCGAGCGCGGCACCGGTGCTGGCGCGGATCGGCGGGCGGGCGCTGGCCATCGACCCGAGCGGCTGGGTCGTGGGGGTGACGGGCCTGACGCCGCCGGACCGGGTGGCGCTGCCCAAGTCGCCCGAGGCCGGGCCGCTGTGGCTGCCGCGGTACGGCAGGTGTGCCCTGGAGCCGTTGCCCGGCGGCTGGCTGATCCGGGTCGGGGGCCGGGAGCGGGACTTCGGGCCGAGCCGGGTGGTGCTGGACGTCAGCGGCCGGGACGGCTCGACGGTCACCGTCAGCGGACCGGCCGGCAGCTGGTCGCACGAGCTGACCCCGCGCCATGCCGAGCTGTTGTTCGTCCTCGCCGCGCACCCGCAGGGGCGCAGCGCCGCCGAACTCGCGCGGGACCTCTTCGGTGACCACAGCCGCACGGTCACGGTGCGGGCCGAGCTGTCCCGGCTGCGCCGCCATCTCGCGGGCGTGCTGGCGCACCGCCCGTACCGCTTCGCCGACGGGGTGGAGGTGGAACTCCTGCTGCCGCCGCGGCCCGCTCATCTGCTGCCGCAGTCCTCGGCGCCCGCGGTGGCGGCGGCGCGCCTGGGGTGACGGGGCGGCAGGGCCCGGGACGGAGGACCCCGGGGGCGGCAGGGCAGGGCGGACGGCAGGGCCGCGGAGGGCCGCAGGGCGAGGCGGGCGGCAGGGCCGGGGAGGGCAGACCGGAGCAGGCGAGTACCAGGGCGAAAAACCCGGTGCGGACGTGCGTTCCCCCTCATAGAGTGGCCGCACTCTGACCTCAGCTCTCCAGAAGGACGTCGCAGAACGGGAGCAGCCCGCGCGCAGCGAACGCGCGGCGCCGAATGAGTGGGCGACACGAGACACGACGGTTCGTGCTCACTCCTGCCCGTATGCCCTTCGTCCTTCCGGAGGACCCCCATGTCCGTAGGCCTTGGCCTCCCCATCGGCGACCCCGCACAGCTGCTGAGCTGGGCCCGGCGCGCCGAAGCCACCCCCTTCACCACCGTCGCCCTGCTCGACCGGCTGGTGTTCGGCAACCCCGAACCACTGATCACGCTGGCCACCCTCGCCGGCGCCACCTCCCGGATCCGGCTGCAGACCGAGGTGCTGCTCGCCCCGCTGCACCGTACGACGCTGCTCGCCAAGCAGGCCGCCACGCTCGATCTGCTGTCGGGCTCCCGCTTCACCCTCGGCATCGGTACCGGCGGACGCGACGACGACTATCTGGCCGCCGGTGTCGACCTGCGCACCCGTGGCCGGCGGCTCGACCGGCAGCTGGCCACCCTGCGCCGCGTCTGGTCCGGTGCGCCGCTCTCCGAGGACATCGGGCCGATCGGTCCGGTCCCCGCGCGACCCGGGGGGCCCGAGGTGCTGTTCGGTGGTTTTGTGCCCGCCGTGGTGGAGCGCGTGGCCCGCTGGGGCGACGGGTTCCTCGGCGCCGCGCTCCCGGCCCCGCAGATGGACGGACTGTTCCGTGCGGTGGAGACGGCCTGGTCCCGGGCCGGCCGTACGGGCCGGCCCCGGCTGCTGGCCCAGGTCAATGTCGCCCTCGGCCCGGAGCCGACCCTCGACCGGGCCCGCGAGGAACTGACCGCGTACTACCGGCCGAGCAGCTACACCGGCCATGTCGTCAACGGACTGCTCACCACCGGGACGCAGATCCGCGAGGCGGTGGCCGCGTTCCGGGCGATCGGCGCGGACGAAGTGATGCTCTACTGCTGGTCCCCGGACCCGGACCAGGTCGAGCGGCTGGCCGACGCGGTGTTCCCGGTGTCCTAGCGGCCGGCCCTCCTGGTTCGTGAGCGGGGGCGGACGGACGAGCCTCGGCGTGCAAGCCGGGCCGGGCGGTCAGCGGGCCGGCGAGCCGGCGGTGCGGCGAGCCGGCGGTGCGGCGAGCCGGGGGTGCGGCGAGCCGCCGGACGGCCGCACGTGGTGCAACGGCACGACGTCACGACCGCCCGGCATCCACCGCCCGTTCGGCCGTCTGCGCTCGCCGCCGCCCGGGCGCCCGCCTAGCGTGCCGACAGCGGACCGTGCACCCCGGGGAGGGGCGCCGGGAAGCGCGGTCACGGGAGGTGAGCGATGAGCCCGACGGACCCGCCGGAAGCGGCACCCGGGCAACCGGCGGCCGCCCGCAGGCCCAGGTGGGGCGCTTTGGCGCTGGCCGGGCTCATCGGCATCGGCATGGTGCGCCAGGGACTGTCCGGTGAGGCCGACGGGCCGCCGCAGCCGGGAGCCGACACCGCCCTCTTCCCCGGCGACCTCCCGCCCGGCGGCCCCGCGCCGCCGCCACTGCCCCGCTCCGCCCCGGCCCGGGTGGCGATTCCGTCGATCGAGGTGTCGGCCCCGCTGATGCCGCTGGGACTGGACAAGGACGGCTGGATCGAGGCCCCGCCGGCCGACTCCCCCCGGCTGGCGGGCTGGTACGCGCACGCACCGACCCCGGGCGAGAGGGGCACCGCCGTCATCGTCGGACATGTCGACAGCCGCGGCGGCCCCGCCGTCTTCTACGGGCTGGGCGCCCTGGAGAAGGGCAGGACGATCCGGGTGACCCGCGAGGACGGGCGGACCGCGGTCTTCGAGGTCTACGGCATCCAGGTCTTCGACAAGCGCAAGTTCCCCGCCCGGAAGGTCTACGGCCCCACCGGACGCCCCGAGCTGCGCGTCCTGACCTGCGGCGGCCACTACGAGGCGGGGTCCGGCTACGCGGGCAACGTGGTGGTCTTCGCCCGGATGACGGAGTCCGGCTAGCCCCCGCCCGCGTCCTCAGGTGGCGCGGGTGAAGGGATCGATCACGGGGCGGTTCTTCCACACGGCGAGCGCGCAGCCCAGGGCGAAGAGGAAAACGGCTTCGGCGGCGCCCGGGTGCGAGAGGGGTTCGTGGATCGGCCAGGCCCAGGGCCGGGCCGATCCTCCCGGCCGGCGTCCGGCTGCGGCACACGCGAGGGGCAGCGCGGCCACACAGATCGCGGCGATACCTGGTCCCAGCACGGCGCGGACGATGAGGGCGCTGCCGAGGAAGCCGGCACAGTTGCGGGCAAGGGACAGGGCTTCGGGCCGGTCCCACAGGAGCTGGATTCCCACTGCCGTCACGAGTGCCAGCAGGGCGAAGGCCCCACAGAGCACCACAGTGCGCCGCCCGTTGTGGCGCACTGCCGCCTCCTCGGTGACGGTGTCCCCGCGGTCGAGCCCGTGCAGGAGCAACACCACCGGCACCACGCCCAGGATCTGAGTGACCAGAAGCCGGCCGGAGGGGCCGACCACGGCGGGTACGGGGATGGCTTCCTGGCGCACCAGGACCGCCACGAGGTACACCGCCAAGAGAGCCGACAGCACTGCGGGGACATTCCTGGCCTTGAGCCACCAGATCATCGCGCCGTCTCCCGGGTCCGGTGTGCGGGGGCAGGCGCGGGGTGGGTGGTGCAGTCCCGCAGGGCCTGGCTGTTGTGCCGGAACCACGCCAGCTGCTCGTCGGCTCCCGAGCGACGGACGCCCGCGGCGACGGCGGTTTCCTTCGCGCCGTAGTGGCTGACGACGTCCTCGGAAGCGGCACCCGCGGTCAGCGAGAGCCATGCCGCAGTGGGGCCGTAGGCGTCGGCGCCGGGATAGGGGCTGCCGGACTGTGCACAGGCGGGCGGGCCGGAGGGCAGCAGGCTCGTGCCCACTCCTGCGCGCACCTCGAACGGTGTGGGCTCGGGCCAGGAGCCGATGGACGCGGCCCGCTTGCCCGGATGCTCGTCCATGGTGAGGGTGTCCGGTACGGCAAGGCCTGCGTGCTGCAGACGCCGCCGTGCGTCGGCGGCGTGGTGGCGGACCATCCCTGCGCTGCCGGCGAGCTCCGGCCACAGGCACACCCTCGGATCGTGACCGGCGCACCGCAGTTGCTCCGCGGCCCGGGGGACCGCGGGATCGGCGGGCAGGCCCTGGGCGAGGAATCCGCTGCCGGCCAAGCCGGCCACCAGCGCTGCGCCGGTCAGCGCCCTGCGCGGACGCACGCCCGGTACGGTCAGGGCCGAGACGGCGGCCGCGATGACGCCGCAGGCCAGCACCAGTGCGCTGGCCGCGGCCTGGCGGTCGGGGGCCTGGCCGAGGGAACAGCACGAGGTCATGCCGCCGGTGACCATGTGCCGCAGCCACACGGGTTCCATGGCGGCCGGGTAGGCGGTCAGGACGAAGCTGAGCACCAGGGCCAGGGCAACAGCCACCACCAGCGGGAGGCGCTTGCCGAGCAGGAAGCCGGCCATGGCGTGGGCGGTGAGCACGGCCAGCCACACGAGGGCCATGCCGACCGGCGGCAGGCCCGCCTGCGGGCGTGCCGCGGAGATCGTCAGCGCGGCGGCCACCGCCATGCCGAGGGCGCCCAGGACGATGACGGGCAGCAGCAGGGGGAGGGCGAGGGCGAGCCCCGAGCGGGTCGGCGCCCAGCCGGCCACGTTGCCGCGGGTGAAGCGTGCGCCCTCCCAGGCACCGGCGGCCGCACAGGCCGGGGCCACGAAGGGCAGCGCGAAGGTGGCGGCGGCCAGGGCGCTGGGCCAGTAGCCGGGGGTCACCGACCCGGTGAGGTCATCCGACAGCAGCACGGCGACGAAGGCGGCCAGCAACGGAGCCAGCCAGGTGGCGGAGGAGGAGCGCGCGACAGTACGCCAGAGCACGGCTCACACCTCCTGGGCGATCAGCTGGGTGTAGGCACCTTCGGCGCGTCGTCCCTCCGGTGTGCCGGGGGCGGCGAGGGCGAGGAAGGTGTCGGTGTCGCCCTCGAAGCGGGTCCGGCCTCTGTCGAGGACGACGACACGGTCGTACATGGTGTCGAGGTCTTCGGTCTGGTGGGTGGAGACCACGACGTGGAGGTCGGCCAGCAGGCTGGTGACCAGCTCGCGGAAGATGTGGCGCTGCGAGGGGTCAAGTCCTGCCGTCGGCTCGTCGAGCAGCACGATTTCGCTGTGGTGGACGAGAGTTCCGGCTATGCCCATGCGCCGTAACTGGCCGCCCGAGAGCTGGTGGCTCTTCCGGCCGGCCAGGCTGCCCAGCTTCACCCGCTCCAGTGCCTGGTGTGACCGGTCCCAGGCGTCGGAGCGGGACATTCCTTTCAACCAGCCGATGTAGGCGACGTTTTCCCGGACGGTGAGCCCCGGCATGGGTTTGACGTTCTGCGGAAGCCATCCCACGGCTTTGCGGTAGGCCGCTCGCGTGTGCCGCTGACCGGGGTTCATCCCCTTCCAGGTCACCGCTCCTGCGGTAGGGGAGATCCAGGAGGCGGCGATGCCTAAAAGAGTGGATTTACCCGCGCCGTTAGGCCCCAGGAGGACGGTTGCCCGGCGGTCGAGGGAGAGATCGAGTCCGTTGAGGACGGGCACCTTCCGGCCGTAGCGGAACGAACACCCGGTGAATTGCAGAGACATGCCATCCTTGCTTTCGCGAGCCGCACATAAACCGGCCGGGAGCACTGTGTGCGCTCCCGGCTGACGTTTCATCGATTTCGTTAATTATGCGTCGGGGCTGTCTCCGAATCCCGGTATTCGCATATCCGCTTCGCCGGGCGGCACAGTCGGCACCTCACATTGCGAGCAGGCATCTCACCATGCGGGATGAGGTCCACCGGCCCCGTCCGGCCCCGGCCTGCCCCTGACCTGCGCCCGAACCTCGCCCCGGGCACCCCATCCCCGCCCTCGCCCCCGGACCGGCCCGGGGCCCCCGCTCCCGGTGTGATGTGCTGGCCGCATGAGCATCTCGGTCATCACGTGGTACCTCGAGCAGACCTCGCGCGCCGACCTGTCCCCCGCCGCGGTTCCGGCGGCCGAGCAGGACGTCCGGATCATCCGCTCGCAGGTTCCTTCCCCCGAATTCAGCCGCTTCCTCTATACGGCGGTCGGCGGTGACGTCACCTGGACCGACCGGCTGGACTGGTCGTACGCGCAGTGGGCAGCACACCTCGGGCGCCCCGGGGTGGAGACCTGGGTGGCGTACGAGCGGGGCACACCCGCCGGGTTCATCGAGCTGGCGGCGGAGGCGGACGGCTCCGTGGAGATCGTCTTCTTCGGACTCCTCCCCGGCTTCCGTGGGCGCCGGATCGGCGGACACCTGCTCGCCCACGGCACCGAGCGGGCCTGGGACCTGGCCGAACGGTGGCCGGAGCTGGCACCGACCAAGCGGGTGTGGGTGCACACGTGCAGCCAGGACGGCCCGCACGCGAAGGCCAACTACGAGCGGCGCGGCTTCCGGGTCTACGACACCACGGTGACCGAGGAGCCCGACGTGCCGGCGCCCGGCCCCTGGCCCGGGGCGGGCCCCACGGGACCGACGGAGCCGACGGAGCCGACGGAGCCGACAAGGCCGACGGGATCCGCCGAGCCGACGGGCCCTTCCACCACCACCACACCCACCGGGGAGTGACCGGCACCACACCGTCTCGCGATGCGAGACCCAGGTGTCCGGATTCTGGATAACGGTGGACTGGCCGGAGAGCGGCGTGACACGCTTCCGTCATGTCTCGAGCTGGAATTGCCTTGGTGAGTCGGCGGCACGTCGACCTCGGCCGCATGTCCAGCGCCATTTGTCGGGCGGGCTGAGGCTGCATTGACCAGGGGTCTTCGACCTCTGGCAGCACCCGGCACCACCGCATCTCACGCCGTCCCCATCGTCGCGGACGCGCTGACACCCCTCGACCCGCAGACCTTCCGACGCGTGTATCACGCGCCGCTTTTCGGTATGCCTGCGCAGGTCAGCGCGGGTGCTCGGCGCCCCGTCCGCATTCCTTGAGCCCGCCCAGAAGGACGTACACCCATGGCCGCCTCCCCTGAACGCCCCGAAGCTGCCACGACCCGCCGCAAGGCCGGACGCCACCGCGGCGAGGGCCAGTGGGCCGTGGGCCACCACACGCCACTCAACGGCAACGAGCAGTTCAAGAAGGATGACGACGGTCTCAATGTGCGGACGCGCATTGAGACGATCTACTCCAAGTCGGGATTCGACTCCATCGACCCCACCGACCTGCGCGGGCGGATGCGCTGGTGGGGCCTGTACACCCAGCGCAAGCCCGGGATCGACGGCGGCAAGACGGCGATCCTGGAGCCGGAGGAGCTGGACGACAAGCACTTCATGCTGCGGGTCCGCGTCGACGGCGGGCGGCTGAGCGTGGCCCAGCTGCGCGCCATCGGCGAGGTCTCCGAGCAGTACGCCCGCGGCACCGCGGACATCACCGACCGGCAGAACATCCAGCTGCACTGGATCCGCATCGAGGACGTCCCCGCCATCTGGGAGAAGCTGGAGGCGGTGGGCCTGTCCACGACGGAGGCCTGCGGCGACTGCCCGCGCGTGATCATCGGCTCCCCGGTGGCCGGTATCGCGGCGGACGAGATCGTCGACGGCACTCCGGCCGTCGATGAGATCCACGAGCGCTACATCGGCAGCAAGGAGTTCTCCAACCTGCCGCGGAAGTTCAAGACCGCGATCTCCGGCTCGCCCGTCCAGGACGTGGTCCACGAGATCAACGACGTGGCCTTCGTCGGTGTCGTCCACCCCGAGCACGGCCCCGGGTTCGACCTCTGGGTCGGCGGCGGCCTGTCCACCAACCCCAAGCTCGCCCAGCGCCTGGGCACCTGGGTGCCGCTGGACGAGGTCGCGGACGTCTGGGCCGGTGTGGTCGGGATCTTCCGGGACTACGGCTACCGCCGGCTGCGCAACCGTGCCCGGCTGAAGTTCCTGATGGCCGACTGGGGCCCGGAGAAGTTCCGCCAGGTGCTGGAGGACGAGTACCTGCAGCGCAAGCTGGCCGACGGACCCGCGCCCGAGGAGCCGGTCTCCAAGTGGCGCGACCACATCGGGGTGCACCGGCAGCAGGACGGCCGCTTCTACGTGGGCTTCGCCCCGCGCGTGGGCCGGGTCGACGGCACCACCCTCACCAAGATCGCCGAACTGGCCGCCGCGTACGGCTCCGACCGGCTGCGCACCACCGTCGAGCAGAAGATGATCATTCTCGACGTCGAGCAGGACCAGGTCGACGGGCTGGTCGCGGGGCTGGAGGCGCTGGACTTCCAGGTCAACCCCTCGCCGTTCCGGCGCGGCACGATGGCCTGCACCGGCATCGAGTTCTGCAAGCTGGCCATCGTCGAGACCAAGGGCCGTGGCGCCTCGCTGATCGACGAACTGGAGCAGCGGATGCCGGACTTCCAGGAGCCGATCACCATCAACCTCAACGGCTGCCCGAATGCCTGCGCCCGTATCCAGGTCGCGGACATCGGCCTCAAGGGCCAGCTGGTCCTGGACGACGACGGCAACCAGGTCGAGGGCTACCAGGTGCACCTGGGCGGCGCCCTGGGCCTGGAGGCCGGCTTCGGCCGCAAGGTCCGCGGTCTGAAGGTCACCGCCGATGAACTCCCCGACTACGTCGAGCGGGTGCTGCGCAACTTCGAGGCGCAGCGCGAGGAGGACGAGCGGTTCGCCACCTGGGCGGCCCGTGCGGAAGAGGGTGCGCTGAAGTGAGCGAGCCCTGTCGTGCGGCGCAGGCCGGCCCGGGAAGCCGCGCAGTGACGAAGGACCGAGCAGTGACGAGGGAAGCCGGCGCACCCGAGCGCGCCGGGGCTGAGCGGGGGACACCGTGAGCGAACGTGCGGCGCCGTTCTACTGCCCCTACTGCGGGGACGAGGACCTGCGGCCTTCCGAGGAGGGCCATGGGTCATGGGAATGCCGGTCCTGCAGTCGCGCGTTCCGGCTGAAGTTCCTGGGCCTGCTGACGCCGGGAAGCACCGGCAGCACCCCTTCCGCTTCCGCTTCCGACGGAGGTACCCCGTGACCACCGCTACCGACCTTCAGCAACTCGCCGAGCAGGCGGGCCGCGACCTGGAGGACGCGCCCGCCCTGAAGATCCTCGAATGGGCCGCCGAGACCTTCGGCCCGCGCTTCTGCGTCACCTCCTCGATGGAGGACGCAGTCGTCGCGCACCTGGCCTCGCGGGCCTTCCCGGGCGTGGACGTGGTCTTCCTGGACACCGGCTACCACTTCCCCGAGACCCTGGGGACCCGGGACGCGGTGGCCGAGGTGATGGACGTCAACGTCCTGACCCTGACGCCGCGTCAGACGGTCGCCGAGCAGGACGCCGAGCACGGCCCGAAGCTGCACGACCGCAACCCGGACCTGTGCTGCGCCCTGCGCAAGGTCAAGCCGCTCGAAGAGGGCCTGGCCGGCTACGACGCCTGGGCGACGGGGCTGCGCCGGGACGAGTCGCCCACCCGGGCGAACACCCCGGTCGTCGGCTGGGACCCCAAGCGCCGCAAGGTGAAGATCTCCCCGATCGCCCGCTGGACGCAGGCCGATGTGGACGCGTACGTGGACGGGCACGGGGTGCTCACCAACCCGCTGCTGACGGACGGCTACGCCTCCGTGGGCTGCGCGCCCTGCACCCGCCGGGTGCTGGAGGGCGAGGACGCCAGGGCCGGCCGCTGGGCCGGCAGCAACAAGACCGAGTGCGGGCTGCACGGATGACCGAGCATCAGGAGATATCCATGACGGGCGCCACGATCTGGCTGACCGGTCTGCCGAGCGCGGGCAAGACGACCCTCGCGCACGAACTGGCCGGAAAGCTGCGCGGCGACGGCCACCGCGTCGAGGTGCTGGACGGCGACGAGATCCGCGAGTTCCTGTCCGCGGGTCTCGGCTTCACCCGCGAGGACCGGCACACCAACGTCCAGCGGATCGGCTTCGTGGCCGAGCTGCTGGCGAGCAACGGCGTCAAGGCGCTGGTGCCGGTGATCGCGCCGTACGCGGACAGCCGGGAGGCAGTACGCAAGCGCCACGGGAGCGAGGGCACCCCCTACCTGGAGGTGCATGTGGCCACGCCCGTCGAGGTGTGCTCCGAGCGGGATGTGAAGGGGCTCTACGCCAAGCAGGCGGCCGGTGAGATCTCCGGACTGACCGGCGTGGACGACCCCTACGAGGCGCCCGCCTCACCCGACCTGCGCATCGAGTCGCACACCCAGACCGTGCAGGAGTCCGCGGCGGCACTGCATGCGCTGCTCACCGAAAGGGGACTGGCATGACGACCGTCACTGCCGTGACCGAGAACGCCGAGGACGCCGACAACCCGTACGCCCTCCCCCACCTCGACGCCCTGGAGTCGGAGGCGGTGCACATCTTCCGTGAGGTGGCGGGTGAGTTCGAGCGGCCGGTGATCCTGTTCTCCGGCGGCAAGGACTCCATCGTCATGCTGCACCTGGCGCTGAAGGCGTTCGCGCCGGCCGCGGTGCCGTTCTCGCTGCTGCACGTCGACACCGGGCACAACTTCCCCGAGGTCCTCGACTACCGCGACCGCACCGTGGAGCGGCACGGCCTGCGGCTGCACGTCGCCTCCGTCCAGGACTTCATCGACCGCGGTGAGCTGCGCGAGCGCCCGGACGGCACCCGCAACCCGCTGCAGACCGTCCCGCTGCTGGACGCCATCGACAAGGGCCGCTTCGACGCGGTCTTCGGCGGCGGCCGCCGGGACGAGGAGAAGGCGCGCGCCAAGGAGCGGGTCTTCTCGCTGCGTGACGAGTTCGGCGGCTGGGACCCGCGCCGCCAGCGCCCCGAGCTGTGGCAGCTCTACAACGGCAAGCACTCCCCCGGCGAGCACGTCCGCGTCTTCCCGCTGTCCAACTGGACCGAGCTGGACGTGTGGCAGTACATCGCCCGCGAGAAGATCGAGCTGCCCGCCATCTACTACGCCCACGAGCGCGAGGTCTTCGCCCGCAGCGGTATGTGGCTCTCCCCCGGCGAGTGGGGCGGCCCCAAGGACGGCGAGAGCCTGGAGCGGCGGCAGGTGCGCTACCGCACCGTCGGCGACATGTCCTGCACCGGTGCCGTCGACTCCGACGCCGACACCATCGAGGCGGTGATCGCGGAGATCGCCGCGTCCCGGCTCACCGAGCGGGGTGCCACCAGGGCCGACGACAAGATGTCCGAGGCCGCCATGGAGGACCGCAAGCGCGAGGGGTACTTCTAACATGAGCACGAACACAGGCACCGGCGCGAGCACGGGCACCAGCACGGGTGCGGGCGCGGCCGACTTCGTCGAGGCGGGTGCCGCCTCGCTGCTGCGCTTCGCCACCGCAGGCTCCGTCGACGACGGCAAGTCCACGCTGGTGGGCCGGCTGCTGCACGACTCCAAGTCGGTGCTCGCCGACCAGCTGGAGGCCGTCGAGCGGGCCTCGCTGGGCCGCGGGCAGGAGGCGCCGGACCTGGCGCTGCTGACCGACGGGCTGCGCGCCGAGCGCGAGCAGGGCATCACCATCGATGTCGCCTACCGCTACTTCGCCACCCCGCGGCGCCGGTTCATCCTGGCGGACACCCCCGGGCATGTGCAGTACACCCGCAACATGGTCACCGGCGCGTCCACCGCCGAGCTGGCCGTGGTGCTGGTCGACGCCCGCAACGGCGTGGTCGAGCAGACCCGCCGGCACGCCGCGGTCGCCGCCCTGCTGCGCGTCCCGCATGTGGTGCTGGCCGTCAACAAGATGGACCTGGTCGACTACGCCGAGCCCGTCTTCGCCGCCATCGCCGAGGAGTTCACGACCTACGCGGCCTCGCTGGGCGTCCCGGAGATCACCGCCATCCCGATCTCGGCGCTGGCCGGCGACAACGTGGTGTCCCCCTCGGCGCACATGGACTGGTACGGCGGCCCGACCGTGCTGGAGCACCTGGAGACCGTGCCCGTCGTCGCCGACCCGTCGGACGACCCGGCGCGCTTCCCGGTCCAGTACGTCATCCGTCCGCAGACCGCCGAACACCCCGACTACCGCGGCTACGCGGGCCAGATCGCCTCGGGTGTGCTGCGCGTCGGCGACCCCGTCACCGCCCTGCCCTCGGGCCGCACCAGCACCATCGAGGCGATCGACGCCCTGGGCCAGGCCGTGGACGCCGCCTGGGCACCGCAGTCGGTCACCGTCCGCCTCACCGACGACATCGACATCTCACGCGGTGACCTGATCGCCCCCACGGCCACCGCACCGGACCTCTCGCAGGACATCGAGGCAACCGTCTGCCACGTGGCGGACCGTCCGCTGACCATCGGCCAGCGCGTGCTGCTCAAGCACACCACCCGCACCGTCAAGGCCCTCGTCAAGGACATCCCCTCCCGCCTCACCCTCGACGACCTCTCCCAGCACCCGGCCCCCGGCGAACTGGCCGCCAACGACATCGGGCGCGTCACCCTCCGCACCGCCGAGCCCCTGGCCCTGGACGCCTACGCCGACTCCCGCCGCACCGGCTCCTTCCTCCTGATCGACCCGGCGGACGGTACGACGCTGACCGCGGGGATGGCGGGCAACGCCTTCGCCGAGGCGGCCGCCGAGGCCGCTCCGGCCGCCGGCGCGGACGACGACGAGGGATGGGACTTCTGAGCATGCTCCAGGACATCTTCTCGACCTTCGCGAAGGAGGGCGGCCGCATCGGCAGCGGCGCCCTGGGCAGCGGGCAGGGCGGAGTCGGCCGATGTGTGCGCTGACGATGCCGGGCTCCGTAACCCCCACACCTCCCTTCCGAAGATCCATCGATCTGCCGGGCGCGCCATAGAAGGCGCGTACTGACCGGCCCTCCGAGAGGACCCCCTCCCGTGTCTGCCGTTCGACACCGCCTGCTGGCGGCCGCCGCCACCGTCCCGCTCCTGATCGGGGCGCTGGGCGCCTGCGGCTACGGCTCCGAGGCCAAGAAGGACACCGCGGCCGGTGTCGCGCCCAAGGGCGCCAAGACCGACGGGCTCGATCACCTCACGATCGGGTTCTTCGGCAACACCACGCATGCCACTCCCCTGGTCGGCCTCCAGAGCGGCGCGTTCCAGAAGGAACTGGGCGGCACCGAAGTGAAGGCCGCCCCCTTCAACGCGGGCCCCGCCGAGATCGAGGCGCTCAACTCGGGCGCCGTCGACATCGGCTGGATCGGCCCCTCCCCCGCGATCAACGGCTACGTCAAGTCGCACGGCAAGAGCCTGAAGATCATTGGCGGTTCGGCCTCCGGCGGTGTCTCGCTGGTGGTCAACCCCAAGAAGATCAAGAGTCTGAGCGATCTCAAGGGCAAGAAGATCGCGACCCCGCAGCTGGGCAACACCCAGGACGTCGCGCTGCTGAACTACCTGTCGGAGAAGGGCCTCAAGGTCGACCCCACCACCGGCAAGGGCGATGTCACCGTCCAGCGCACCGACAACAAGGTGACGCCGACGGTCTTCCGGCAGGGCGGTATCGACGGCGCGTGGGTGCCCGAGCCCACCGCCTCCAGGCTCGTCGCCGAGGGCGGCAAGACGCTGCTGGACGAGAAGAAGCTGTGGAAGGACGGGAAGTTCGTCATCACGAACATGATCGTCTCGCAGAAGTTCCTCAAGGAGCACCCCAAGGCCGTCGAGGCGGTGCTGCGGGCCTCGGTGAAGACCAACGCCTGGATCCGGTCGCACCCGGCCGAGGCGAAGAAGTCCCTCAACGACAAGCTCGCCTCCCCGGACGTCGCCGGCAAGGCACTGCCGCACAACGTCATCGACCCGGCGTTCAAGAACGTCGATGTCACCGATGACCCGCTGGCCGCCACCCTCCAGGAGGAGGCGGATCACGCCGTCAAGGCGGGTCTGCTCAAGAAGCCCGACCTCAAGGGCATCTACGACCTCACCCTGCTCAACAAGGTGCTGAGGTCCGAGGGCAAGCAGCCGGTCTCCGACGCCGGCCTCGGCAGCAAGTAGCCCCGCCCCCGTAGTACCGCACTCCCCCAGGAGGTGACACCGATGACGACCACCACGCTCACCCAGCAGCAACCCGCCACGGCGGACACGGGCACCACCGTGCCGTACGCGGCCCGCATCGACCATGTCTCGAAGTCGTTCGGCCGCACCGGCGCACAGCAGCATGTCCTGGACGACATCAGCATCGATGTGGCGCCCGGCGAATTCGTCTGCCTCCTGGGGGCCTCGGGCTGCGGCAAGTCCACCCTCCTCAACCTCGTGGCCGGTCTGGACGCGCCGTCCGCCGGCGCCATCGAGACGCCCGGCGGCCGGCCGGCCCTGATGTTCCAGGAGCATGCGCTGTTCCCGTGGCTGACCGCCGGCCGCAACATCGAACTGGCGCTGCGGCTGCGCGGGGTGCCGCGCGCGGAGCGCCGGGACGAGGCCGAACGGCTGCTGGAGCTCGTCCGGCTCAAGGGCGCCCACGGCAAGCGGGTGCACGAGCTGTCGGGCGGTATGCGCCAGCGCGTGGCGATGGCCCGCGCCCTGGCCCAGGACAGCCAACTGCTGCTGATGGACGAGCCGTTCGCCGCGCTGGACGCGATCACCCGCGACGTGCTGCACGACGAGCTGACCCGCATCTGGCGCGAGACCAACCTCTCGGTCCTGTTCGTCACTCATAACGTCCGCGAGGCCGTGCGGCTCGCCGAGCGGGTGGTGCTGCTGTCCTCCCGCCCCGGCAAGATCGCCCGCGAGTGGCGGGTGGACATCCCGCAGCCGCGCCGCATCGAGGACTCCGCGGTCGCCGACCTTTCCATCGAGATCACCGAACAGCTCCGTGGGGAGATCCGCCGCCATGGCCAGCACTGAGACCAAGGACCGGTCCGCCGGCGCCCGGAACGCCGCGGGCACCGCGACCGGCGGCGACGCCGCCGCGGCCGGTGATATCGCCGGCCTGGAGGCCGGGCTCGACGCCCTGGAATCCCGGGTCGTCGACCGGCAGCCGTGGCTGCGCACCGTCGCCTCGAAGGCGTTCCCGCCCCTCGTCGCGATCGTCATCGTGCTCGTGGTGTGGCAGCTCGCCTACCACTTCGAGCTGAAGCCGCACTACCTGCTGCCGAGCCCCGTCGATGTCGCGCACTCGCTGCAGCAGAAGTGGCTCGAGGGCACCCTGCTGAGCTTCGTGTGGACCAGCGTCTCCCGCGGCGCCCTCGGCTTCGTCGCCTCGGTGGCCATGGGTACGGTGCTCGGGCTGATCGTCGCCCGGGTCAAGCCCGTACGGGCCGCGATCGGGCCGATCCTGAGCGGTCTTCAGTCGCTGCCGTCGGTGGCCTGGGTCCCGGCCGCGATCATCTGGTTCGGGCTGAGCGACGCCACGATCTACGCGGTGGTGCTGCTCGGTGCCGTCCCGTCCATCGCCAACGGACTGGTGGCGGGCGTCGACCAGATCTCCCCGCTCTACCTGCGGGCCGGCCGCACCATCGGCGCCACCGGCCTGGCGGGCATCCGCCATGTGCTGCTCCCGGCCGCGCTGCCCGGCTATATCGCCGGACTCAAGCAGGGCTGGGCGTTCTCCTGGCGCTCCCTGATGGCCGCCGAGCTCATCGTCAACGCGCCCGATCTGGGCACCGGCCTGGGCCAGCTGCTGGAGCAGGGCCGCGAGTTCCAGGACATGTCCTGGGTGCTCGCCGCGATCCTCCTCATCCTCATCGTCGGCATCGGCATCGAGCTGCTGATCTTCGCCCCGATCGAACGCCGGGTGCTGCGCAGCCGCGGCCTCCTCGTGAAGAGCTGAACCATGGACCTGTGCCCCCCTCGCCCCACGCTTCTCGTCGTCGCCCACGGCAGCCGCGATCCGCGGCACGCCGCGGCCGTCTCCGCGCTCTGTGCGCGGGTGCGGGCGCTGCGGCCCGGGCTGCGCGTCGAGGTCGGCTACCTCGACTTCAACGCGCCCCGGGTGCCGCGGGTGCTGGAGCGGCTGTCGGCGGAGGCAGAGGCCGAGGGGCGGCGCGCGGCGGCTTCGTCCGGGCGCCGTGGCGGGCCGGGAGAGGGCGTGCGGGAGGTGGTGGCGCTGCCGCTGCTGCTGACCCGCGCCTTCCACGCGAAGTCCGACATCCCGGCGGTCCTGCGGGCGGCGACGGCCCGGCTGCCGCTGCTGAGCGTCCGCCAGGCCGACGTGCTGGGCCCTTCGCCGCTGCTGACCGCCGCGCTGGAGCGCCGGCTGGCGCAGGCCGGGGTGCGGCCCGGCGACCGTGGCTCGACCGGGGTCGTCCTGGCCTCGGCGGGCTCCTCCGACCCGGAGGCGAGCGCAGTGATCGCTGAAATCGCGCGGGAGTGGCGGCACACCGCTGGCTGGTGTGCCGTGCGACCTGCGTTCGCCTCCGCATCTCTACCCCGTACGGCCGACGCGGTGCGGGAACTGCGTGCCGAGGGCGTCGGCCGGGTGGCCGTGGCCCCGTACGTCATCGCCCCCGGCTTCCTCCCTGACCGCATCGCCGCCGGGGCCCGCGAGGCCGGGGCCGATGTCCTCGCCCCCGTCCTCGGCCCGGCGCCCAAGCTGGCCCGCCTGCTGCTGCGGCGCTACGACGGGGCGGTCCTGGACAGCGCCCGTGGGGACCTGACGGCGCTGACCGCCTGACGGGTCCCCAGGGCGCGGCGGGTCAGGCCTGCGCGGTGCGCAGCCAGACCGTCGTCCACGGCGGCAGCTCGTCGCCGGTGACCGGCGCGGAGGCCAGCAGCAGCTCACCGGCCGGTCGCGGCCGGGGCTCGTCCGACAGGTTGGTCACGCACTCCCAGCCACCCGAGCGGCGGAAGTGCAGGACGTCCGGGTGGGCCGTCGGCGCGTCATCGGCCCATTCCAGCGCCTCGTCGGCCAGCAGCCGGCGGCGGGTGGCGAGCGCCGTGCGGTACAGCTCCAGAGGCGAGGACGCCACACCCTGCTGTGCCTCGACGGACAGCTCGCCCCATCCGGCCGGCTGCGGCAGCCAGGTACCCCCGCTGCCGAAGCCGTACGAGCTGCCCTCACGCCGCCACGGCAGGGGCACCCGGCAGCCGTCCCGCCCCTTCAGCCGGCCTCCGCTACGGGTCCACACCGGGTCCTGGAGGCTGTCCCGGGAGAGCCCGGCGACCTCGGGAAGCCCCAGTTCCTCGCCCTGGTAGACGTAGCCGGAGCCGGGCAGCGCCAGCATCAGCAAGGTCGCGGCCAGTGCCCTGCGCAGCCCGAAATCCCGGTCCAGGACGGGTTCTTGGCCGTCGGAGAGCAGCCAGGCCTCCTCGTCGCGGCCGTCCGGCAGGCCGTACCGGGAGGCGTGCCGGATCACATCGTGGTTGGACAGCACCCAGGTCGCGGTCGCCCCGGCAGCGCGCGCGTCGGCGAGCGCGGTGTCGATGGAGGCGCGCAGCTCCCCGGCGTGCAGCGCGGCCTTGAGGAAGTCGAAGTTGAAGGCCTGGCCGAGTTCCTGCGGGGTGGCGTACGCGGTACGGCGGGAGCTGCGCACCCAGGCCTCGGCGACGGCGACCCGCGGCGGGTCGTACTCGTTGAAGACCTTGCGCCAGTCACGGAAGATGTCGTGCACCTCGTCGCGGTCCCAGAAGGGGTGGCTGCCGTCCTCGGGCAGGTCTCCCGGCGTGTAGCCCTCGACGGTGCCGATGTCGCGCAGCGGCGCGGCCAGATCCTTGGCCAGGCCGTGGGCCACATCGACCCGGAAGCCGTCGACGCCGCGGTCGGACCAGAAGCGCAGGGTGTGCCGGAAGTCGGCGCGGACCTCGGGGTTGTCCCAGTTGAAGTCGGGCTGCTGCGGGGCGAAGAGGTGGAGGTACCACCAACCGTCGGGCAGCCGGGTCCAGGCGGGGCCGCCGAAGCAGGAGACCCAGTCGGTGGGCGGCAGTTCGCCCAGCTCGCCCTTGCCCTCGCGGAAGACGTACCGCTCGCGGGCGGCGGATCCGGGTTCGGCACGCAACGCCTCCTGGAACCAGAGGTGCTGGTCGGAGGAGTGGTTGGGCACGATGTCGACCATCACCTTGAGGCCCAGGCGGTGTGCCTCGGCGACCATGGCGTCGAAGTCGTCGAGGGTGCCGAGGCGCGGATCGACATTGCGGTAGTCGTCGACGTCATAGCCGCCGTCGGCCAGTTGTGAGGGGTAGAAGGGGCTCAGCCAGACGGCGTCCACACCGAGGTCGGCAAGGTAGGGCAGCCGGGAGGTCACACCGGGGAGGTCTCCGATGCCGTCGCCGTCGGCGTCGGCGAAGCTGCGCGGATACACCTGGTAGACGACGGCCTGCCGCCACCAGTCGGTGGTGTTGCGGTCGGAGCCGAGGTGCTGTGCGGTCACGGAAGAGCCTTTCGGTACGGGAGCGGTCGCATGGGGGGCACCTCCCAGCGCTAGCTGGGGGAGGAGTGCGGCGCGGTGCGGCACCGGGTGCGGTCGGGTGCGGCGGGGCGGGAGGGGCCGGAAGGGCCGGCGCACCCCGGGGCCACCGGTCTCATCCCTTCACCGCCCCTGAGGTCATGCCCGAGACGATCGAGCGGCGGAAGATCATGACCAGGACGCCGATGGGGACGGTGGCGGCCACGGCCCCCGCGAAGAGCGTCCCGTAGGGGACGGTGTACTGGCTGGTGAACAGAGCGATGCCGACCGGAACGGTGCGGTGGCCGTCCTCGCTGTTGAAGGTCAGCGCCAGCAGGAACTCCGACCAGGTCGCGGTGAAGGTGAAGATCCCCGCGGTGAACAGCCCCGGCCGGGCGAGGGGGGCGATGACGGTCAGGACGGTACGCAGCGGGCCCGCGCCGTCCACGGTGGCCGCCTCCTCCAGCTCACGGGGGACGCCGACGAGGTAGTTGCGCATGATCCAGATGGCGAACGGGAGGTTCAGCGCGACATAGGGCACGATCAGGCCCGCATAGCTGTTGAGCAGCCCCAGCTGCCGCTCCAGCAGGAAGAGCGGAACGACCAGCGCGATCGGCGGGAAGACGGACAGCATCAGCAGTGCGGTCATGATGGCGCCGCGGCCCCGCAGCGGGGTGCGGGCCAGGGCGTAGCCCGCAAAGAAGGACAGCCCCAGCACAACGACCGTGGAAACCGACGCCACCAGCACGCTGTTGAGCAGATAGCGGCCGATGCCGTTGCGGACGAAGGCCTCGGCGTAGTTGCCGAGCGTCGCCGCCTTCGGGACCAGGCTCGGCGGGTCGGCGCTGATCTCGCCCGGTCCCTTGAAGGACGACGCGATCATCCAGTACAGGGGCAGTGCCGACAGCACGACGATGGCCAGACCGCCGAGGTTGACGGCGTTGACGTACCGGCGGATGCCGGACGCCGGTGCACGGCGGTTCATGCCCGCCCTCCTTCGTCGGCCTGCGCTTTGAAGACCCGCAGGAAGAGCAGACAGCACGTGATCACGATGACGGCGGTGGTGGTCGCCACCGCCGCGCCGCGGCCGATGGCGAGGTTCTGGAAGAGCGTTTTGTATCCGAGGATGGCCAGGGACTCGGTGGCGGTGCCCGGACCACCTTGGGTCAGGACGAAGGGCAGGTCGAAGATGCCGAAGGCCTGCAGGATGCGGAAGAGCACGGCGATGGCCATGATCGGGCGCAACTGCGGCAGGGTCACCTTCCAGAACGTCGTCCAGGTGCCGGCGCCGTCGATCTCTGCCGCCTCGTAGACGTCGCCGGGAATCAGCATCAGCCCGGCGAGGACGACAATCGCGACAAAGGGTGTGGTCTTCCAGACATCGACCACCACCATGGCGCCCATGGCGGAGGCGGGCTGCCCGAGAATGTCCGGCTGGTGGCCCAGAACCTGCGTGAAGAGCCAGGTCAGCCCGCCGTAGGTGCCGTTGTAGAGATACCCCCACAGCTGGGCGGCGACGACATTGATCAGGGCCCAGGGCAGCAGCAGGACCGCCAGGACCCAGCCGCGGGCGGCTCCCAGCCGCTCCAGCACGAGCGCGGCCGCGGTGCCCAGCACCAGTTCCAGCAGGACGGTGACGACGGTGAACCCGAAGGTGAAGGCGAGTGCCTGGCGCCACTCCGGGCTGCTCAGCACGGCGGCGTAATGGTCGCCCGTCAGGGACAGGATGCGGAACCCGCCGTACTCCAGGCGGACATCGGCGAAGCTGAGCAGCACCGAGAAGAGCACCGGGAAGACCGTCACGGCGGTGATGGCCAGCAGCGCCGGGGAGGCGAAGAGCCAGCCGGTGCGCGCCCGGCGGCGTCTGCTCACCCGGGCCGGCCCGCCGCCGCGTGGCGCAGGCAAAGTCCGCCGGCCGGCCGGCTCAGGGGCCGGGCGCCGCGACACGGGTGCGGTGGAGGAGGTCATGGCATTCACAGCGCCCTGCCTTCCAGTGCGGTCCGGATATCGGCGCGGGCCGCGCGTACGGCCTGGGCGGGTGTGGTCCGGCCGCCGATCACCGCGTTGGCCCGGGTGTAGAGCGCCTTGCTGACCTGGGGGTAGTACGGGGACTGCACCGGCCGGGCGACCAGGTGCAGTTCGCGGACCCCGGTGAGCGTCGGATCGCCGACCGCACGGGCCTCGGGCCGGGACAGCACCTCGTCGAGCGCCGGAATCACCCCGGCGTTCTTCAGCAGGATCATCTGCGCCTCCTCACCGGCACAGAACCGGGCAAAAGCGACCGCGGCCCCGAGGTGCCGGGAGTTGGGGTTGACGAAATTGCTCCAGCCCCCGGCGCAGCTCACCCCGCGCGGGCCGTCGCCGGCGAAGCCGGGGCGGGGCGCGACACCGACCCGGCCCGCCACCTTGGAGACCGAGCGGTCGGCCGCATTGCCCCAGGCGTAGGACCAGTTGCGCAGAAAGACACCGCGGCCGCCGGTGAAGGCGTCCTGCGAGTCCGCTTCCACATACGTGCCGACCGTGGGGGGCGTCACGCCCGTCTCGGTGAACTCCCGCATCATGGCGAAGGCCCGCTCCGCGCCCGCTCCACCCAGCGCCACACGGCCCGCACCATCCAGTACGGGAGCTTCGGCATCGGCCAGGAACTCGGCGACATTGCAGGTCAGCGACTCCGATACGGACCCCTGCCAGAGGAACCCGTAAGGAGCGTCCCCGGCCCGCTGGACGGTGCGCGCGGTGCGCACCAGATCCTCCCAGGTACGGGGCACCGGCCGGCCGTGCTTGGCCAGCAGGTCCTTCCGGTAATAGAGGAAGGCACTGTCGGTGAAGAAGGGCAGCGCGTACACGGCGCCGCGGTACTCGCTCACCCGCCGCAGGGCCGCCGGGTAGCCGGCCCAGAAGTCCTTGGGCAGCAGCGTCTGCAGCGGCAGCGCAAGGGAGTTGCTGCCGAACTGGGCGGGCCAGGTGGTGTCCCCGAGATAGACGTCAGGGGTGGGTGAGGCGCCCGCGAGCTGCGTGGTGACCGCGGCACGGTTGCTGTCGGTGGCACTGAGGGCGTTCGACTTTCGGACATGGATGTGCGGATGGCGGCGCTCGAAGGCGCGGATGATCAGGTCTGCCACCACGGGGCCGTTCCGGGAAGGGATTTCGGAGACCCACCAGGTGAGAGTGGCCGGGGTACGCGGGACCTGGGCGGCTTGGGTCAACAGGGTGTCCAAGGGCTTGCCCGCGCAACCGCTGGTGAGCCCGGCTCCGGCGGCGGCGAGACCGCTCGCGAGCAGGGTTCTGCGGCTCAAGGCCATGAGTGCTCCTCACGTCTTGGCTGTCGTCGATGACAGCGCTTGCAGGCTAGAAGTGCCTCAGTAGCCGGGTCAACGGGTGGTGAACGACAGATTCCGGGGAGTTTTCCTGGCAACGCTGTCATCGACCCTTTGTGCTAGCGTCCCCGCATGTCCTCAGCGCAGAGCGAGGCCACGATGGCCGATGTGGCCCATCGGGCGGGGGTTTCGGTGTCCACCGTTTCGCGCACTTTGCGCGGATTGTCGACGGTCTCGGAGACCACGCGCGCCCGGGTGGAAGCCGCAGCCCGCGAACTCTCGTTCGCGATCACCCGCAGCGCCTCCAGTCTCGTCACCGGCCGCACCGGAAGAGTCGCCGTCCTGATGCCGAACCTGGCGTCGTGGTTCCTGAGCTCGGCGCTCTCCGGCATGGCGCCCGCGCTGCGCGAGGCGGGCCTCGACCTGCTGGTCTACAGCGTGACCGATGTGCACGAACGCGCCGATTTCTTCGACCGGTTGCCCGCCCGCCGGAACGCCGACGCCCTGCTCGTGGTCAGCTTCTCGCTCTCCCCCGCCGAACGCGCCCGCCTGGACGACCTGGGCATGCCCCTGGTCTTCGTCAGCCAGCACGCCCCGGGCCGTCCCAGCGTCTACGTGGACGACGAGGACGCCGCCCTGCGGGGCACCCGTCATCTGATCAACCTCGGGCACCGCCGGATCGCCTGTCTCCAGACGCACGACACCACGGGCTTCGCCTGGAGCAGCAAGAACCGGCTCACCGGCCATCTGCGGGCGCTCGCCGAAGCGGGTCTGGAGCACGACGACTCACTCGTGATGAGCGTGCCGGACTGGAAGGGCGGCGGCATGGCCCCGGCAGTGGGCCGGCTGCTGAGCCTCCCCGACCCGCCGACCGCCATGTTCACCGAGACCGACGACATGGCCTTCCGGCTGCTGGCGGCCCTGCGCGAGGCCAACGTCCCGGTACCGGGACGGATTTCGGTGATGGGCTTCGACGACCACGTCATGGCGGGAGTCATGGGCCTGACGACCCTGGCCCAGCCCGCCGTGGAGCTCGGACGCGCCGCCGTGCGCCTCACCCGGGCGGTGATCGACGACTCCGACGGCGCACACGAACGCCACATAGTGCTGCCGACCGAACTCGTCCCACGCGGCAGCACGGGGCCGCCGCCCGTGGGGAGCTAGTGATCTGGTTGTGAGTTGATTGGGCACCACGTGAGTCGCTTTCCGTACCAGTTCGCGGGTTTGGCTGACGGGTGCTGGTTGGCTTCGGTGTGCTGTGGGTTGTGGGTGACAGCAGGCTGGAGCCGCTGGTCCTGAGTGAGACCGAGCGGCAGGTGTTGAGCAATTGGGTCAAGCGCCGGACCACCGCGCAGGGGCTGGCCCTGCGGGCGAGGATCGTGCTGGCGTGTGCTGAGGGCGGCCCCAACCTGGCGGTCGCCGCCCGGCTGGGCGTGAACCGGGGCACCATCGCCAAGTGGCGCACGAGGTTCCTGCGTGACCGGCTGGACGGACTTGCGGACGAGCCCCGGCCAGGGGTACCGCGGACCATCACCGATGCTCAG
>NZ_JBICWS010000013.1:0-259268 GCF_043199875.1 Streptomyces sp. NPDC048516
CCCAAGGACATCGAGCTCGCCGCATAACCCCAGCAACCACAAACCACCGCAAACCCGACCCAGACGCCTTGACGAAAGACATAGAGGCACCCCCCCGCTGTCGAAGCAGGTGCTGACCGGCGCCTGGGAACCGTCGCGGACCCAGCTGCGCCCGACGGAGCATCTCGCCTCGTTGGATGCGGAGTTCATCCGCGCTGCGCCAAAAGCACCTCGCCGCTCCGCGGGACGTACAGCCGGCAGCCACGGTCCGCTCCGCGCCATGACCCGCCGCACGCGGACCGGCGGCCTTCCGCAACCCCGCAGACAGCAGCGGGCTACGGGTGCACGGTCGCCGCCGCCCGCAGGCGGCACCCGCAAGCCCCCGTCAATTCCCTTGAAGGAGAAGCCCTATGAGCCCGAACGAGCAGATATTGCCGTACCCGCTCGCCTACGAGACCGCGTTGGATCCTCCGGCCGAGTGGGCTGAGCTGCGCAGCAAGTGCCCGGTGGCCACCGTCACCGTGCCCGACGGCAGCCAGGCCAAGCTGCTGACCCGCTACGACGATGTCAAGGAGATGCTGGCGGACCCCCGCTTCACCCGGCCGGACCTCATCGGCGAAAGCGGGAACTCACAGGAGGCATCCGCGACGTCGGCCGCAGCGAACTCCCCGGCCTCGCCCTTCTCCGTTCCGAAGCATGGCGAGGATCACCAGCGGTGGCGCCGGATGGTGGGCAAGTGGTTCACCGCCAAGCGCATGGCCGCCCTGCGGCCCCAGATGGCCGCGATCGCCGACCAGCTCCTCGACGAGATGACCGGGCGCGGCAGCTCCGGCGACCTCAAGGCGCACCTCGCCTTCCCGCTGCCGGTCTACGTGATCTGCGACATGCTCGGCGTGCCCGCTGAAGACCGGGAGCACTTCTCCTACTGGTCCGACAACTTCCTCAACCTCACGCGGTACTCCGTCCAGGAACGGCAGGCGGCCGTCGGCGAGTTCGCGGCATACATGTCCGGTCACATCGCCGCCAAGCGCACCGAGCCCGCCGGCGACCTGCTCAGTACCCTGATCGAAGAGAGCAGCGGCGAAGGTGAGGCGCTGACGGACGCCGAGCTGCTGGGCACCGGCATGGGTCTGCTGGTGGCCGGGCACGAGACGACGGCCAACATGATCGGCAAGACGGTCGCCATGCTGCTGGCCGACCGCACCCGGTGGGAACGGCTGCTGGAGAACCCCTCGCTGGTGCGCAGCACCGTCGAGGAGGCGCTGCGCTTCGACGTCAACGGTGGCTTCGGCCTGAGGCGTCACCTCACCGAGGACGTCGAGATCGGGGGCGAGGTCCTTCCCCACGGCACCACGGTGGTGTGTGCCATGGCCGCGGCGAACCGGGACGAGACCGCCTTCGAGAACGCCGCCGAGATGGACCTGGCCCGCTCCCCCAACCCTCACCTGGCCTTCGGCGCCGGCCCCCACTCCTGCCTCGGCCAGGCCCTGGCCCGCACCGAACTCCAGGTCACCCTCGAAGTCCTGCTGCGCAGACTCCCCTCCCTCGAACTGGACATCCCCGCCACCGATCTCGAACGCCTGGAAGGACTGCTGGTCGGCGGCCTCAGCGAGGTCCCCGTCCGCTGGTGACGGCCCGGCAGCACACGTCGCACCACCAACAGAAGGAGAACCCCTACATGAAGATCACCGTCGACGAGGAGAAGTGCTGCGGCGCAGGACAGTGCGTCCTGATCGCCCCCGAGGTCTTCGACCAACGTGACGAGGACGGAATCGTCGTCGTCCTGGAGCCGGAGCCCCCGCAGGACCAGCACGCCCTCACCCGTGAAGCGGCCGTCGTCTGCCCGGCCGCCGCCATCCAAGTGCACGACACCCCCTGAACCTCCCCACCCGGCAGCGGTGGGGCGGCCCGCGGAGCCGCACCGGCTCCGCGGGCACCGGGGCTCCCCGGAGGGCCCGCCCCTACCGCAGCAGCCGCCTGCGCCACCCGCGGCAGCCGCTCGTCACCGTCCGGGACCCGGAAGCGGCGGAGCACCGCGGCCCCGGCTTCGGCGTCACCGACGTCACTGAGCTGGACGCCGACCTGACCCGCCGGCACACCGGCGAACCGCTCTTCCCCTACGACCCCACCCTGCAGTCCGTCACCGACCCCGCCGCGCGCCCGCCTGGTCGCCGCCCATGACCACGACCTCTCCGTTCCCCAGTGGTCGCTCGGCTGTACGAGGGGCATTGCCGGCACGATCCTGCCGGCCCCGGCACAGGGCTAACGTCTGACAGCCCCGGGGAGCAATCGGCAGCTGGTCATCGACGCATGCAAAGGCGGGGCGAAGCCGCCTAGCCTCCGGGCCGAGACACCCTGCCGACGGTGTCGACCAGGGTACGCAGGACGGTCGTGCCGACGAGCATCACCGAGGAGACCGGCCGCGCCGCCCATCGCGTCAGATCGCCTTGCAGGTCGGGATCCACCTCGACGGTCACCCGGACGTACCTGCTCTGCAGCGTGGTGACCTTGGTGGATCGGGGCCCGGAGACGTCGTCCTGATCGCGCCGCAATGCGGCGCGGTAGTTTTCCCTGCGCTGGCTCATGCCTCTTCCTGACGCTCGATCAGTTCCTCCGCGAAGTCCATGTACGCCGAGCCCTTGGCCTGGACCGAGTTCCCGAAGGACTGGGCGTACAGGTCGAGCCGCGCGATCTGGGTGTTCAACACCTCGAAACCCCGCTCGGTGAGTGCCTCACGAGCATCGGCATCGGGCCCGGTGCGCGTGGCATCTGGACGGTTGGTGCGATTGAGCAGGACCGCCGTGCGGGCCGGCTCGGCACGCAGGGACTGCACGTCACCCATCTCGCCGCGGATGGGTGCCATCCGGTCCAGTTCGATGGGCGCGGGAGTCACGGGCACGATCCACTCACCGGCGTACCTCATGATGCTGCGGGTAATCCGGGGATGGTCCTCCAGCTGGGGCGCATCGAGCACGACGGCCTGCCGGTCGCCGAGGAAGTCGTTCACGCGGCGGTGGACGTCCCCCACCGGCAGGGCGATCACCGGAAAGGGAAAACCACCGGCCAGCTCGCTCCAGCGCAGCGCGGAAGCGGCCGGGTCACCGTCGACCAGCAGGGGCGACAGTCCCGACTCATGAAGCGCATGGGCCAGCCACACAGCACTCGTCGTCTTTCCGACGCCGGGCTTGAGGTTCACGAACGCACAGCTCAACGGCATAAAGCTGACAATAACGGGCATGATCGTCCAGGTTCGGCCGACACGAGGGCATGGCTTCGTGGTTCACCCGCACGCGAGTGAGGAACGACGGGCACCCGGTGGTCGCCGCCGACCAGCCCCTCAGGCGCGCGGCCCCGAGAGCGTCCTCACCCCTTTGCGGCGGGTATCCCGGCAGCGCAAACCAGCCCTGGCGGCCCCCGCCGACGCCGCGCTCAGCGACGCCGCCGGCCACTGATCCCCCGCGCCGCGCCGACCGCCGGATGGCGGTACGGCGCGGACGGTGTGCGCGAGCGGTAGACGACGTACGGGCGGACGAGGTACCCGACCGGCGCGGTGAAGGCATGCACGAGACGGCTGAAGGGCCACAACGTGAACAGCGCCATCGCCAGCAGCGCGTGCGCCTGGTAGACGAGCGGCGCGTGGGCCATGGCGGAGACGTCAGGATCGAGGACGAACAGGCTGCGGAACCAGATCGAGACACCGCGACGGTAGTCGTACGAGTTCGCGGCCATGCCGGAAGCGGTGGCCGCCAGACCCGCGAGCAGAACTGCCGTGAGAAGGGGATAGACGACCCGGTCGCTGCGGCTGGTCGCGAGCCGTACCGCGGGCACGCGCAGCCGACGATAGAGCAGTACGGCCAGGCCCACCGCGGTGGCCAGGCCCGCGCCACCCCCGCACAGCAGGGCGTTCGCGTGGTACAGCCGCTCGCTGATGTGCAGCCGGTCGGTCAGCCACTCCGGGACGAGCAGCCCGGCGACATGTCCGGCGATGACGAACAGCAGGCCGTAGTGGAAGAGCGGCCCGCCGATCCGCAGCAGCCTGCTCTCGTGCAGCTGACTGGAGCGAGTCGTGAAGCCGAACCGGTCGTAGTGGTAGCGCCAGGTCACTCCCCCGGCGAGCAGGACCAGGGTGAGATAGGGCAGTACGCCCCACAGCGCGATGTGCAGATGCTTCATCTGCGGGCTCCTTGGTCGCTGGGTCGCGGCTGGGCGGAGAACGGGTCCAGGCCCACGGTCTCGGTCGGCGGCCCGGTGCGGGCGAGCCTGAGGGCTTCCTCGCGGCTGGCCGGTGCCGCTCCCGGGAGACCGAGACAAACGGCCTGGAGGACTTCGGCGTACGGACTGCGGTAGGCCATCAGGGCAAGGCGCAGCACCTCAAGAGCGGCCCGGTACTCGGTCAGCAGCACTGCGCCCGCCCCGGGGCTGCGGGCGGCGAACTCCAGCACCACGGGCAGGAAGTCGGGCAGTTCCTCCGCCGGTGGCACCCAGCCGTGGTCCCGGTAGAGGGACTTGAGACGGGCCAATGAGGAACCACGGCGGCGGGTGTCACCGTCGGTGTAGTACGTGAGGTAGAGACAGCGCCGCCGGCTGCGATCGAAGGTCGCCACGTACCGGGATGCGAGGGCGAGGGGGTCCGTTCCTGCCGTCTGCGCGCAGAAGCCGAGCAGTAACTCGATGTCCTGCCCCGTCAGTTGACGAACCGCGGAGTGGACCGTGGACAGCCGCCGCGGCCAGTCCTCATCCGGATAGCCGAGCAGCAGCGAGGCGGCCTGATGGACGACGGGGCGGGTCACCGCCGCTGCTCCGGCGCGCGGGGGAAGAGCCCGGCGGGCCGTCCCCTTCCGTTCCAGTTCAGCAGGTTGACGCGCCCACGCGGTCCGGTGCCGGTGGGTTCGGCGTGGAAGGTGTCGGCGTCCTGGCCCGGCATCATCCCGGGGCCTCCGTCGCCGTCCAGGCTGCACCCGTCCGGGCTCCCGTCGTGTGGGGTGGAGGCGGTGTAGCTGGTGGGGATCACGTACCGCTCTTCGTACTTGGCCAGGGCGAGGAGCCGGTAGAGGTCCAGGATGCCCCGCTCGTCCAGGCCCACCGCGGTCGCGATGTCCGGGTCCTGTTCTTCCCCGAGGTTGACCCGCCGCATGTGAGCGCGCATGGCCGCGAGCCGGCACAGCGCGGCCTCCACCGGGGCCGGGTCGCCCGCGGTGAACAGTTCGGCGAGGTACTCAAGAGGGATGCGCAGGGAGTCGATGGCGCCGAACAGGCTGGCCGGGTCCTCGCCGTCGTGACCGGTGGCGGTCAGCGCGTCCACCACCGGCGACAGCGGCGGTACGTACCAGACCATCGGCATCGTCCGGTACTCCGGGTGCAGCGGCAGCGCCACCCGGAAGCGGGTGATCAGCGCGCGGACCGGTGAGCGGCGTGCGGCCTCGACCCAGTCGTGCGGGATGCCCGACTCCACCGCGTCCCGGACGACTTCGGGGTCGTCCGGGTCGAGAAAGCAGCCGAGCTGCGCCTCGTACAGATCCTGCTCGTCCTCGGCGGACGCGGCCGCGCCGACCGCGTCCGGGTCGTACAGCATGACCCCGAGGTAGCGCAGCCGCCCCACGCAGGTCTCGGAGCAGACGGTGGGCTCACCGGCCTCGACGCGCGGATAGCAGAAGGTGCACTTCTCGGCTTTGCCGGTGGAGTGGTTGAAGTAGACCTTCTTGTACGGGCAGCCGCTCACGCACATCCGCCAGCCCCGGCAGCGGTCCTGGTCCACCAGGACGATGCCGTCCTCGATCCGCTTGTACATCGCGCCCGAAGGACAGGCGGCGACGCAGGAAGGGTTGAGGCAGTGCTCGCAGATGCGCGGCAGGTAGAACATGAACGCCTGCTCGTACTCCAGCCGCACCTTCTCGCTCATCTTGCGCAGGACCGGGTCGTGCGAGAGCTGGTCGGGTCCGCCGCCGAGATCGTCGTCCCAGTTGGGCCCCCAGGTGACCTCGGTGGGGCGGCCGTCGATGAGCGAGCGGGGCGGCGCGGTGGGGATGTCGTCGCCGAGTGGCGCGGTGGTCAGGTTCTCGTAGTCGTACGTCCACGGCTGGTAGTAGTCGTCGAGGGTGGGCAGTTCGGGGTTGGCGAAGAGCCGGGCCAGACGCCGGGCGCGGCCTCCGGTGCGCGGTACCAGGCGACCGTGCTTGAGCCGCCAGCCGCCCTTCCACTTCTCCTGGTCCTCGTGGCCTCGGGGGTAGCCCTGGCCGGGGCGGGTCTCGACGTTGTTGAACCAGACGTACTCGGTGCCGTTGCGGTTGGTCCAGGTCTGTTTGCAGGTGACCGAGCAGGTGTGGCAGCCGATGCACTTGTCGAGGTTCATGACCATGGCCACCTGGGCCATGACCCGTCGCCGGCGCGTCCGGGGTGTCGCGCGGGGGCGGCCGGCGGTGTTCTGGGGCATGTCAGTACTCCACGTTCTGGGAGCGGCGCCGGATCGTCGTCACGGCGTCGCGCTGGTTGCCGGTCGGGCCGTAGTAGTTGGGGGCGAACGACAGCTGGCCGTAGCCGCCGATGAGATGGGTCGGCTTGATGAGCAGCTTCGTCAGGGAGTTGTGCACACCGCCGCGCCGTCCCGTCGTCTCGGACCTGGGCACGTTCACCAGGCGTTCCTGCACGTGGTACATGAACACCGTGCCGGTCGGCATGCGGTGGGAGACCACCGCGCGGGCCACCACCACGCCGTTGACGTTGACCGCTTCCACCCAGTCGTTGTCGGTGGCCCCGATCGCCTCCGCGTCCGCGGGGCTCATCCAGATCACCGGGCCGCCCCGGGCCAGCGTCTGCATCAGGAGGTTCTCCTGGTATTCGGAGTGGATGGACCACTTCGAGTGCGGGGTGAGGTAGCGGACGGTCACCGCGCGGCCCGTGCCCGCATCCGGCACCGGGCCGCCTTCCCCGAGCTCGGCCATGTTCAACGGCGGCCGGTAGACGGGGAGTTGTTCGCCCAACTCGGCCATCCAGTCGTGATCGAGGTAGAAGTGCTGCCGGCCGGTGAGGGTGTGCCAGGGCTTGTTGTGCTCGGTGTTGACGGTGAAGGGCGAGTAGCGCCGGTCGGGGGCCTCCTTGCCGGACCATTCGAAGCTCGCCCCGACCTGGACCGGTCGTTGCTGGGTGTCGCTGAACACCACTCTGCGCTCCGCCACCGACGCCGACAGCCCCGCGAGCCCGGACCCGTGGCCGACCCGGTCCGCGAGCCGGTCGAACCCCTCCGCCGCGAGGCGTCCGTTGGTGGTGCCGGACAGAGCCAGGATCGCTTCGCACATCTTGACGTCCGTGTCGAGCAGCGGGCGGCCGCGAGCCGGTCCCTCGGCGGCCGTGCCGCACCGTGCGGCCAGCCAGCCCGCCTCCGGGCCCGGCATGACGGTCACTCCCTTCACCGTCATGCCGTGTTCCTCGGGCAGTGGCCCGAACGTGGCCATCCGGTCCGCGATCGCGGTGTAGTCGCGCTCCACCAGCGCCATGCCCGGTGCGTTGCGCCCAGGTTCGGGCCGCATACGTCTGTCGCGCCAGTCGACGACGCGGCCACGGGGCTGTGCCGTCTCGCCCTCGGTGTCGTGCTGCAGGGCGGTGGCCACCAGGTCGTACGCCACGCCCAGGCGGCCCTCGGCCAGCTCGCTCAGCTTGCGGGCCAGGCCGTGGAAGATCTCGAAGTCGGTGCGGGCCTGCCAGGGCGGGTTGATCGCGGGGCTGAAGGCATGCACGTACGGGTGCATGTCCGTGCTGGACAGGTCGTGCTTCTCGTACCAGGTCGCGGCCGGCAGCACGAGGTCCGAGAACAACGTCGTCGAGGTCATCCGGAAGTCGAGGGAGAGCAGCAGATCGAGCTTCCCTCGCGGCGCGTCCGCACGCCACGCGACCGTTCGGGGGCGGCTTCCCGGCGGCGCCTCCTCGGCACCGGCGCTGTCCCGCGCCCCGAGCAGATGACGCAGGAAGTACTCGTTGCCCTTGGCGGAGGACCCAATGAGGTTGGCCCGCCACACCGTCAACACCCTCGGCCAGTTGCGCGGCGAGTCGGGGTCCTCGCAGGCGAAGCCCAGTTCCCCCGCCGAAAGCCGGTCCGCCACCCAGTCGCCCGGTTCCTGACCGCTCTCGTGCACCTGCCGTCCCAGGTCCAGCGGGTTCGCGGAGAACGTCGGGTAGGACGGCATCCAGCCCAGCCGTGCGGACTGCGCCACCAGGTCGGCGGTGTGCTGCCCGGCGAAGGTTCCCTGGCCGGTGGGCGAGGCCAGCGCATCGGCGGCGTACGACTCGTACCGCCACTGGCCGGTGTGGAGGTACCAGTACGGTGTGCCCGCCATCTGGCGTGACGGCCGCACCCAGTCCGCCGCCGTCGACAGCTGCTGCCAGCCCGCGTACGGCCGCACCTTCTCCTGACCCACGTAGTGCGCCCAGCCTCCGCCGTTGACGCCCTGGCACCCGGTGAGGATCAGCAGCGACAGGAAGGCCCGGTAGATGGTGTCCGAGTGGAACCAGTGGTTGGTGCCCGCCCCCATCACGATCATGGAGCGACCCCGGCTCTGCTCCGCCGTGCGCGCGAACTCCCGCGCCACGCGGATCGCGGCGGCGGCCGGAACCGAGGTGATCTCCTCCTGCCAGGCCGGGGTGCAGGGCTGTGCCGCGTCGTCGTATCCGGCCGGCCACTCCCCCGCCAGGCCGCGGCGCGCCACCGCGTACTGGGCGAGCAGCAAGTCGAAGACGGTGGTCACCAAGCGCCCGCCGATCTCGCGCACCGGAACGCCACGCGTCACGGTACGACCCGGCTCGTCGAACCGGGGAAGCATCACTTCGACGCCGGAGCGGGCGCGTTGCCCGTCCTCATGACCGTGGAAGGACAGCAGCGGATCGACCCCGCCCAGATCCAGATTCCACGCACCCTCCCCGCCCTTGGCCCACCGGTCGCCCATCGTCCCCCTCGGTACGACGACGTCCTCGGTGTCGGCGTCGACGAGCACCGGCATCCACTCCCGCGCCTCCGCCGCCGCGTGCTGGGCGAGCCCCACCTCGGCGGCGGTGACGAACTTGCCCGGCACGTACCGGCCCGCGCCGCGCTCCTCCAGCGCCACCAGGAACGGCAGGTCCGTGAAGCGCTTCACGTAGTCGGTGAAGTACGGAACCTGCCGCTCGACGAAGAACTCCGTGAGCACCACATGCCCCATCGCCATGGCCAGAGCTCCGTCGGTACCCGGATGCGGATGCAGCCACTCGTCTGCGAACTTCGTCGCGTCCGCGTAGTCGGGCGAGACCACCACGACTTTCTGGCCCCGGTAGCGCGCCTCGGCCATCCAGTGCGCGTCCGGCGTGCGCGTCACCGGCACGTTCGAACCCCAGAGCATGAGGTACGCCGCGTCCCACCAGTCCCCCGACTCCGGTACGTCGGTCTGGTCCCCGAACACCTGCGGCGAGGCGATCGGCAGGTCGGCGTACCAGTCGTAGAAGGAGATCATGGGCGCGCCGATCAGGGAGTGGTAGCGCGCACCGACCGCGTGGGAGGCCATCGACATGGCGGGGATCGGCGAGAACCCGGCGATGCGGTCGGGGCCGTACTCCTTGAGGGTGTGCACCTGGGCCGCGGCCGCGATCTCCAGGGCCTCGTCCCAGCCGATGCGGACAAAACCGCCCTGCCCGCGCGCCGACTGGTACCGCCGCCGCTTCTCCGGATCCGAGGTGATCTCCGCCCAGGCGGCCACGGGGTCGCCGTCGAGCCGCTGCTTCGCCGCACGGAACAGTTCCACGAGAACACCCCGCGCCATCGGGTGACGTACCCGGGTCGGCGAGTAGGTGTACCAGGAGAACGAGGCGCCGCGCGGACAGCCCCGCGGCTCGTACTCCGGCCGGTCGGGGCCGACCGAGGGGTAGTCCGTCTCCTGGGTCTCCCAGGTGATCAGCCCGTCCTTGACGTACACCTTCCAGGAGCATGAGCCGGTGCAGTTGACGCCGTGCGTGGAACGCACCACCTTGTCGTGGGCCCACCGCTCGCGGTACGCAGCGTCGTTGACCGACTGATCCGTGCGGTACACGGCCCGCAGATCGAGGGTCGTCGGCGCCTTCCGCCGCAACTGGCCCATCTTGAGCAAGCACTCAGCCGCCGCGGCCGCCGCACGCTCCGCCTCTGCCCTCGCCCTGCCTCGCACCACAGCCCACCACTCTCATGCGAACGCGATGGAGCAACACCTCCCCCAGGGGGCGGGTTGCTCTCCATGTGCTCGCCCAGCATCCCGCTACCCACCCCTGGACTAATGGGTCATATCGGTCATTTAGCGAGACCTAACGAAGCTTTTCATTGCACTTTGCAATTGTTGTCACAGACATATTCTTTGCGAGCGAACGGCTTCGAACACCCCTGGCCATCGCCGACGGGACGGGCCGCGGCCCCAGTGGTGCACCGGTCCCGGGCGGAGCAGCAGCGCCGGCGCACCCGCGATCCGGCGATCCGGCGATCCGGCGATCCGGCGATCCGCCAAGGCACTTGCCGAGGAGCTGGGGTGCACCACACCTGTCGCAGCCAGGAGCCGCCCGGCCGATCATGTGCCTGTCTCCTGCTCGGCTCCTGTCGTCGGTCGCCCGGGTTCCACCTGAGCGGCTTCCATCGGGAAGTGGACAGGACTGAGCAGATATTGCGCTCGCTCGGGGCTCGGCTGATTGGCAAGTTTCGGCGCGATGGCCGCGCGCAGCTCGCCGATCAGTTCCTCCAGTTCCGCCGGGCTGAGCCAGAGTGCATGCTGCCGGTACCCCACCTGGTCGGCCACGGGATCAGCTCCGTCGCGGTCGAGATAGGTGGTGAACTCGGCCAGCAGGGTGGTCATTGCGGTGGCGAATGCCTGCCGGTGGTCCGCGAGGGTGAGGGTGCGGGCCACCTCAGAGCCGATCACAGCCCGGTCCTGTCGCAGCCGGTAGCGCCGTTGCACCGCGCCGCGCACCCTACGCTCCTCGGCCACCTCCAGGATCCCGCCGGCCACCAGCAGATCGATGTGCCGGTAGACGGTGGCTTTGGAGGCTTCCGGAATGCGCGCGCAGAACTGAGCGGTGGTCAGCAGCCTTCCACCGCCCATCGCATGCACGATTCGCAGTCGGATGGGGTGGGCCAGCAGATCCAGGGAATCCATGCTCAACCTTCTCACGACTGCTACCTTTCTCAAGTATGAGATTAAATGAGGATGGGGCACTGGCGGCGGCGCGGGGCGTCGCCGGGCTGCTGCAGGCGGAGCGGTTCGGCGACATCGTGGGGTTGTTCGCGCCCCCGCTGCGGGCCGCGGTCTCCGCCGAGGCGCTACGGCTCGCGTGGACGGCCGAGGCTGCCGGACAGGGCGGGGTCAAAGTGATTGAGGAGCCGGTGACAGAGGCCGGCGAGACCGACCCGGTGCGCGTGCGCACCCTGGTGACGTGCGCCAACGGCAGCTTCACCGTGGTCATGTCCGTCGGCGACGACGGTCTGTTGCACGGACTGAGACTCGATCCGCACGGCGGCGTCGAATGGCAGCCGCCGCACTACGCGGATTCGGACCGGTTCACGGAGCGGGAGGTCCTGCTCGGTACCGGGCCGCTCGCGGTCCCCGGCACACTCAGCCTGCCCGCCGGCCCCGGACCGTGGCCCGCGGTGGTGCTGCTCAGCGGTGGTGGCGCGTTCGACCGGGACGAGAGCAGCGGCCCGAACAAGCCGCTGAAGGACCTTGCCTGGGGGCTCGCCTCCCGGCAGGTGGCCGTGCTGCGCTTCGACAAGGTGACCTTCGCGCACCCGAATCGTCTGCCATCGGACTTCACCATGGCCGACGAGTACCTGCCCCATGCACGCGCCGCCGTCCGGCTGCTCCGGCAGCAGCCCGAGGTGGCCCCGGAGCGGATCCACCTGGTCGGGCACAGCATGGGCGGCAAGGTGGCGCCCCGGATCGCCGCGGCCGATCCATCGATCGCGGGCCTGGTGCTGCTCGCCGCTGACACGCAGCCGATGCACGAGGCGGCCGTCCGGGTGGCCCGCTATCTCGCGAAGCTCGCGCCCGGGCCGAGCGCGGACGAGGCGGTGTCGGCGCTGGTCCAGCAGGCCGCCTCGGTGACGGACCCGGAACTCGCGCCTGACACGCCGTCAAAGCTGCTGCCACTGGGCCTCTCCGCCGCCTACTGGCTCGATTTGCGTGCCTACGACCCGGTGGCCACGGCATCCCAACTGAAATGCCCGATGCTGATCCTTCAGGGAGGGCGGGACTACCAAGTGACCGTCGCCGACGACCTGACAGGCTGGCAGCGTGCCCTGGCGCACCGTCCCGAGGTGGCGATCCGGATCCACGAGGACGCCAACCACCTCTTCATTCCCGGCAGTGGCCGGCCCACCCCGGCCGAGTACGCGCGGCCAGGACATGTTGACCCCGTGGTGGTGGACGAGATCGCGACCTGGCTGGCGCGACGGTAAGGGAGGGCATGGCCCTATGGGGCGGCATGAACGCGGCGATCTCACGGATGCCGAGTGGAACGGCCCCGACCGCACCTGCCGGTGAGCAACAGGCGGTGCGGGCGTTGACGAGATCATCGGCAGGTGATTTACGGGATCCTTGACCGGGTGCGGACCGGGGTGCCATGGCGTGATCTGCCCGAGCGGTTCCGACGGCCGCTGCCGCCCACTAACGAGCTCGTGCATGGTTGGCGGTGAGACGTCGAGCTCCTGTAGACGACTTCGGTTCCCCGTCCTCGGGGATGACCTCACCGTCGGCGATCGCATAGAGGTGTTCGACGCGGGCCTTCTTGGCGGCGTAGTCGGGGTCGCGGGAGGGCTTCCGGGTCTTTATGCGTTGAAACGACACGCCCTCCTGGCGGAGCAGGACCCGAAGGCCCTCGTGGCTGATGTCGTCGATCACCCTCTCGGCGACCAGGAAGTCGGCCAGCTTGACCAGGCTCCAGGTCGAGAACGGCAGACCGTGCTCGGCCGGCCTGGACTTGGCGATCTTCTTGATCTCACGCCGCTCGGGCAGGGTGAACGTCCTTGGCCGGCCGCCGGAGTACTTCGGATACAGGGAGTCGAATCCGTCTGCATTGAAGTGATGAATCATGTCCCGGACCCGGTCCGGGCTGCTGAACGTACGTCACCTCGGCGATCTTCACCACCGGCATACTCTGGGCGGACAGCTACACCATCTGTGCCCGTCACCAGGTCATCACCGCCCCGCTCCCCCAGCTGCCCCGCTGCCCCGCGGACGATCCGCAGCAACCGTCTGCCTTCGTCGTCACCGATCTCACGGACGCGTACTCGTTCTGCCACCCGGACAGCCTGGCGGCACCGAATCGCACGGGACAACGTCCACCGTCGTGTCACATCACAACGGGCCGAGGGCTCTGTGATGCGGCACTAGCGCCCGGTCGTCCCGTCGATCTGTTCCCGCAAGATATCGGCATGGCCGGCATGCCGGGCGGTCTCGCTGGTCATGTGAGCAACGACCCACCGCACCGAGAGGAACGTGCCCTCGACCGGTATCGCGACAGACTCTCCCAGGTCGCCGACGGAACGAATCGCGGCGTCGCCGGCCGCGATCGCCGCGTCGTAATCGGCCAGCACCTGCCCGGCACTACAACCGGCCGGCACCTGCATGCCGACATCCCCGGGATTGTCCGACTCCCGACCGGCCACGTGATACCCGAACCAGAACCGCTCCGCCAGCGTCAGATGATGGACCAGGCCCAGCAGCGTGGTCCCCGACTCCACCAAGCCCCGGCGTAGCTGCTCCTCCGTCAGACCGTCGGTCTTCTTCACCACGCACTGCCTGGCGAACGACAGGAAAGCCATCGCGGTATCCAGTTCACTACCGTCATTGCGGGGCACCGGGCGGCGCTGAGTCTCAGCCATGCAGGTGACCTTAGCGGCGCGCGTACCGCCCGCACCGCGAATGACAGGGCGAACGCTGCGCGATACGGCACTGGCTTGGCTAGTTGTCAACTATCCAGCTTTTGCACCGTGGCCGCCTGGTGGCCTGCGCACCAATTTCGATGCCGCCACCACGCGTGGAGCACAACTTCACCACCAGCAAAGACCGCGGCGCTCCGGGTCGACTGCGCGCCCGCGCGAGGCCGACCAACGGCGACCGGCCGTGGCAGTCGGGCCGCAGTCGCCAGCGGCGGCATCAGTGGCACATCAGGCGCCTGGGCGGGGAGCCCGCAGGTGTTGACGCTGGGCCAGCTCTTCGTCGTCGACCAGGGTGAGCATGGGCTGGCCCTGCGCACACATCATGGTGACGAGAAAGCGGCTCCGGGAGTCCGTCCGGTTGTTCCCGTCCTGGTAGTGGATGACATCGCCGCCCGGCTCCCAGAACGTCTCCCCGGCCTTGATCACCCGCTCGGGCTCGCCTTCGAGCTCGAAGAGCATCTCGCCCTCCAGCATGTAGCCGAAAGCGGGTCCCGAGTGCCGGTGCGGAGGGGTGCCGGGGTCGCCGGGAGGGAACTCGATGAGGACGGTCATCGCCTCTGCCCCCTCCGGAACGGACGGCGGTTTCACCGACTGCAGCACGGTGAGCGCCGTCTTCCATGCTTCCGAGCGAAGTTGACTGCCGTTGCTCTCCGCTACCGGCTCATCGTTCGACATGGTGAGGCCTCCAGTGATGGGCCGGCTGGTTCAGGAGAGCCAGTCGCTGTAGTGGGTGGGAGCGATACGGGCGTCACCCTTGGCGATCAGAGCATCGCCCTGCACGACGGCGAACATGCCGGCGGTGTCGTCGGTGACGACCGTGCGGCCGTCGGGACGGGTATTGAGGGTGATCCGGCCGAGTTCGTCGAGGGGGAGGACGTCGGGCCCGGCGATGTCGAGGGTGCCGTTCAAAGGGGCGCCGACAGCGACGTCTGCGACGGCGTCGGAGACGTCCTGGGCGGCGATCAGCTGAAGCGGGGTGGTGGGCAGGCGGACGGTGTCGCCCTCGGTGGTCCAGGACAGGACCGCGTCCATGAACTCCATGAACTGGGTGGCATGGACGATCGAGTAGGGGATCGGCCCGGCCTTGAGGATGTCTTCCTGCAGGACCTTGGCCCGGTAGTAAGCGAGACCGGGCACCCGGTCCGCGCCGACGATCGAGAGGATGACGACGTGGCCCACCCCGCCCTTCTGAGCAGCGGCCAGAAGGTGGTCCATCGAGGTCTGGAAGAACCCCGGTGATGCGTCGTCGAAGGTCGGCGAATTCGTCAAGTTGACGACAACGTCGGCGCCGGCCACCGCCTCCGCCAGGCCTTCCCCTGTGATCACGTCGACACCTGTGGACTGTGAATGCGGCACAGCCTCATGCCCGGCCGCGTTCAGCCTTTTCACGACCCGCGACCCGATCAGGCCGGTACCACCGATGACTGCGATCTTCATGGGTCACCTTTCGTCGCCCATCAATAGGCCATACGTCCAGATTGCGACGGGGCGGTGCGCGGCGCACGCGGACCGTGCGCTCCTGGGCGCCCCGGTGGCGCTGCGTGCAGCAGGCCGATGCCGGCCAGGCAGTCCCCGCCGCGTGCTACCGCCGGTGCCACAACCAGCAGGACCTTGCCCGGGTCGTGGACCGCACGCGTCTTGCACCGCGGCGCCAGGGCTGCGGAGATTACCTGATCCAGACCGGTCTTGCGGAGAGGTCTTGGCCTCCGCGGCATCCGCGGCATCCGCGGCATCCGCGGCATCCGCAGAACTGCAGCGGAGTCAGCTTCATGGGTCCACCATGGCACCAGGCCGCGTCTACCCAGGAACCAAAGCCGGGAGCGCTTCTTCGCACCGCAGGCGGCTACACGGGAGCGTCTGCCCACGTCCGGGTGACGTCCACGGCCTCGACGAACTCCCTGACGGCCGGGGCGCCTGCCTCTCCATGCAGGGGCAACTCGCAGAGGTCCTTTGCCTCCGGAGTACACGGCACAGGAGGCACTTGACCAGGTCGTACCTCAGCAGATGGGCATCTCCACCGGACGCATCACCGAACCCCAGGAGGTCGCTGACCTCGTTGTGTTCCTGGCCTCCCCGCGCGCCGGCAGCATCACCGGTGCCGAACTCGTCATCGAGGGAGGCCAGATCAAAACCACCTGACATGAACGCGAGCCAACCGGCCCGGTGAGCAGTTCTTTTGCGGCCAGGGATGGGGCCACCCCCCCCCGGAGGGAGAGGATGTTTCGTCCCCGTGCCCCGGCAGCTGCCACCGTCCGACACTGTCCGACACCGTCCGACGATGGTGCGAACGACGGGAGGTCGGCCACATAGCCATCGACGTGCGGAGTCAGGACGAACAATGGCGGACGCGCGGGAGGAGGTCGACGCTGGCGGCAGCCCCGACCTGATCATCACGCTCGGAGGAGACCGCACCTTCTCCACTGCGGAGCACGCCTGGCCGCACGGCACAACGCCCTTGTCCCCCGAGTGTGCTGTCGTCCTGGGCTGGGGGTGGCTCTGAACCTGACCGCCCTCAATGACATCGTCCTCGAGAAACTGGCACACAGCCGGCAGGTCTCCCCCGGCGTGTACCTCGCGGGCCGGCTGCTCGCCTCCTCCGCCTCGGCGTCCACAGTCGAGGATCCCAAGGGCCGCGACTACGATGGGCATATCGCCCCATCGAGGGCTTGACCAGGGGCTCGGCCAGAATCCGGACGTGCGGTGCCGCCGAGGCCCCGGGCGGGCAGCACGCGCCTGGCCCTCTTCACCATGGGCTTCTCGGTAGTGACAGGGAGCATTGTCATGACTGCTCGATCCGCCTCCATCGTCCTGGAGCCGCCAGCGCAGGAGCTTGCCGACGCGACTTCGCACCACCCGTTCCTGTACGAGCTGAAGCCCACCGAAGCGCGCAAGGTCCTGGACGACCTGCAGGCTGCGCCGGTCGACAAGCTTCCGGTCGACGAGGAGTGGATCACCGTAACGGCCCCCGCGGGCAACGTGCGGGTGCGCATCGTCAAGCCGAAGGGCGCCACCGGCACGCTGCCCGTCGTGCTGTACATGCACGGTGGCGGCTGGGTGCTGGGCAACGCCGACACCCATGACCGTCTGGTGCGGGAGCTGTCGGTCGGGGCCCGCACAGCGGTGGCCTTCGTGGAGTACACACCATCACCGGAGGCCCACTACCCCGTGGCCATTGAGCAGGGCTACGCCACCGCGCAGTGGATCACGCGCGAGGGGGCGTCAAAGGGCCTGGACGCGCGGCGCATGGCGGTGGCCGGCGAGTCGGTCGGCGGCAACATGAGCGCTGCACTGGCTCTCATGGCCAAGGAGCGCGGTGACGTCACCTTCGTGCAGCAGTCGATGTACTACCCGGTCACGGACGCGGCCATGGACACTGCCTCTTACGACGAGTTCGCCGATGGCTACTACCTCAGCCGCAAGCTGATGGAGTGGTTCTGGGACGCCTACACCACGAACCCGAAGCAGCGCGCGGAGATCACCGCATCACCCAATCAGGCCACGGCCGAGCAGCTCAGCGGCCTGCCGCCCGCCCTGCTGCTCGTGGACGAGGCCGACGTGCTGCGCGACGAGGGCGAGGCCTACGCCGCAAAGCTGCGGGGCGCCGGCGTTCCGGTCACCACGGTGCGCTACGACGGCACGGTGCACGACTTCATGATGCTCAACTCGCTCAGTCAGTCCAAGGCCACCCGAGCAGCCGTCGATCAGGCCGTCTCGTTCCTGCGCGACGCCCTCGGAACCATCTAGCTGTTGCGGGTCATAGTTGTCGACAGCGCGCGTCGGTGAAGGCAGGTGGTGACGTCATCGCCGGCCCGACCACCGCGAGTGCTGCATGATGCAGGAGATGTGGGTCGCCCCTGAGCAACGCGGCACCAGGGAAGTGCGTGCGCCGGCGGAATCCGTGGCACGTGCTCAGGGCCTGGGGCAGCTCGTGGTTCACTGCTCGCCCGGCAATGCTGGGGGCCGGACCTTCTACGAGGCCCTTGGCTGTCGCCACGACAGGTGTGCAGTGGCGTGACCTGCCGACACTCTATGCGCAGTGGAAGACGGCGCACGAACGGCATCGCCGCTGGTCGGCAGACGGCACTTGGGAACTCCTGCTGCAGCGGGTCCAGGCCGAGGCCGAGGCCGACGCGTCGGTGACATCGACGGCGACGTCTCCGTGAACTCGACGGCCGCCCCCAGGACGATCTTGGTCAGCCGAGGAAGCTCAGCCGCACCTGGCGGTTGGGATTGTCGACGTTGGTGTCGACCAAGCAGACGGACTGCCAGGTACCGAGTGCCATCCTGCCCGCCACGACCGGGAGGGTGGCGTGGGGTGGGACGAGGGCGGGCAGGACGTGGTCGCGGCCGTGGCCGGGGGTGCCGTGGCGGTGGCGCCAGCGGTTGTCGGCCGGGAGGAGGTCGTGCAGGGCTGCCAGGAGGTCTTCGTCGCTGCCTGCGCCGGTTTCCAGGATGGCGATGCCGGCGGTGGCGTGCGGAACGAAGACATTCAGCAGGCCGTCGCGGCCGTTTGCCGACTCTCGGAGGAAGGCGGCGCAGTCGGCGGTGAGATCGGCGACGGTCTCCGACGAGCCTGTGGTGACGTCGAGGGTGCGGGTGGTGAATGCGGTGCTCATGCGTTCATTCTGGTACGGACGGCCTGCCCAGATCCGCAACCCCCCGGGCCTCTTCCGCAATGCTGCCTCCATACTCCGGCAACAATGATCCACGAGCCGAGATGACGTTTGACCCCTCTCACGGCGCACCGCTACGTTCAACGACATGCCTACATCAGCCCTGCTCATCACGCGCGGTCATATCGACCTGCTGCGGGTGGCCTCTGCCGCGTGTCACCGCGGCGGCTGTTGTTGATGCCTCTGCGTTGCCCTTGCTGAAGTCTTCGCTGAGGGCTCTGCTGAGGTGACTTTCCAGGTTTCGCTTTCGCGGTGCTTTGCGGCCAACGCTCGGCTCGCTGCGGCTGTGCGCGGCCGTTTTGAGGCTTTCTGATTCTACTTTCGCCTTGGCGTGGTCTGAACGCCTTTCGAGGCCTCTCGGGTGATCGTCGCAGAGGGTTGCGCTGTTGTCGGCTGCCGGTCTGGTGCGCGATGGCTTCGGCGGTGGTTTCGGCGATGATTCCTGTCGTGGTTTCGGCGTGGTTTTGTTGCCGCCGGCTGGGTGCTGTGACGTCGTGCGGCCGGGCCGGTGGCCTTCTTTCCTTCCCACCCAGTTCCCTTTCCCACTCCCTTTCCCACTCCCTTTCCCTCTCCGTTCTCCCTTCTTCCCTCTGTCCCTCCTCGTGGAGTGTTGATGACTGTCGATCAGGCCGTAGCGCGCCATGCGCCGCCCGATATATCCGCTGAAGCAGCAGCGCCGTCACCGGCGAAGGAGGTGGGGGCGGGGCTGCATTCCGGGATCGGCTCCGGTGCGCCCGAGTTGATGCGCGTCGATCCGGTTTCCGGTCGCCGATGGTCGGTGCCACGGTGGCTGCGCCGGACGATGGGGCCGGTCGCGCTGCTGGTGCTGTGGCAGGTGCTCAGCGCGAGCGGTGCCCTGGAGGCCGAGATCTTGGCGTCGCCCGGGACCATCGCCGCGACCGCCGGAGACCTGGTCTCGGACGGAACGCTGCCGTCGGCGATGCTGGTTTCCCTTCAACGGGTCGCATTCGGGCTGTTGTTGGGGGGTGTGTCCGGTGTGGCGCTGGCGCTTGTGTCGGGGCTTTCGCGGCTCGGTGAGGATCTGGTCGACGCGACCGTGCAGATGCTGCGTTCCATTCCCTGGGTGGGCGTGATTCCGCTGTTCATCATCTGGCTGGGCATCGGGGAGGCACCCAAGATTGCCTTGATCTCGCTGGGCGTGGCGTTCCATCTGTATCTGAATGTTCATGCCGGAATCCGAGGTGTCGATGCCCAATTGGTGGAGGCGGGGCAGTCGCTCGGACTGAGTCGGTGGGGCCTCATCCGGCATGTCGTACTGCCCGGCGCGCTTCCTGGCGTCATGACCGGGCTGCGCTACTCGCTGGCCACCGCGTGGCTCGCGCTGGTCTTCGGTGAGCAGGTCAACGCAGACGACGGCCTCGGCTTTCTGATGAACCAGGCCAGGGAATTCTTCCGCACCGACGTGATCGTGGTGTGCCTCGTGGTCTACGCGCTTCTCGGGCTCATCGCCGACTTCCTCGTCCGTACCTTCGAAAGGCTGCTGCTGCAATGGCGACCGACGTTCACGGGTCAGTGACCGCTACCGCGCGGGGACGGCAGGTCACACGTGCCGGACTCTCCGGTTCCGCCGCCGTACGGGTCGGCGGGTTGGTGCGGTCTTTCGGCGGACGGGCCGTCATCGACGGTCTTGATCTGTCCATTCAGCCGGGCGAGTTCGTGGCGCTGCTCGGGCGCAGTGGTTGCGGTAAGTCGACCTTGCTGCGGGTGCTGGCGGGGCTAGACCAGGAAATCGACGGCGAGGTACTGGTGCCGCGCCGTAAGGCCGTGGCATTCCAGGCGCCGCGGTTGATGCCTTGGAAGCGGGTCTGGCGGAATGTGCTGCTGGGGCTGCCGGACCGTCCGGAACGCGGCGTCGCCGTAGGGGCGTTGGAGGAGGTCGGACTCGGCCATCGGGCGGACGCCTGGCCCAAGACGCTTTCCGGCGGCGAGGCCCAGCGTGCGTCACTCGCGCGTGCGCTGGTGCGGGAGCCGGACCTGCTGCTCCTCGACGAGCCGTTCGGTGCTCTCGACGCACTGACCCGGATCAAGGCCCAGCGCCTGGTGGCCGAGCTGTGGCAGGAGCGCGGTTGCGCGGTGCTGCTGGTGACCCATGACGTGGAGGAGGCCCTGTTGCTCGCGGACCGGGCGCTGGTGATGGAGGGCGGCCGGATCGCGTACGAGACGACGGTGGATCTGCCGCGGCCGCGCACCCTTTCCGATCCACGCTTCCGTGCGTTGCGCGCCCGATTGCTCGACCGCCTCGGCGTGGAGGACAAGGACGGCGAGGAGGGTGAGGACAGCGGGGACAGTGCGGACAGCGGGGACGGTGCGAGAGGCGGGGACGGTGCGAGAGGCGCGGAAGGCCCGGAGGGCGCAGAGGGCGCAGAGGGCGGTGAAGGGTCTGGCCATGTCGGGGGCGGGCCGGAGGGCGTCGGCTCCCATACGGCTGACGTCTCCCCCGCTGCCTTCTGACCCCGCCGCGGCGGCAACGGCCGGCAACCACCGTCATAGCCGCACAGTCACCGACCCTCACCCGACGTCCGGCCCCCGACGCCTGATGTCCAGCCAACGCCCGACGCCCGATGCCCGCGACCCGAAGCCCGATGACGATGCCCTGCTCTCTCCCCTGGCACCACCCGCTCCCCTCATCCATTCCAGCCCACCCCAGCCCACCCCCACCTCACCCCGAAGGAAACGGACGCCCCATGAGAGCACGACCTATCGCCCCAGCCGCCGGCTTGCTGCTCCCGCTCACCCTGCTCCTAGCCGCCTGCGGAGGTGCATCGGGGGCCAAGGGGTCCGGTGGGGGTACCGGCAGCGGGACCGACGGAAAGGGGTCGCTTACCCTCAACGTCGGTGATCAGAAGGGTGGTTCGGAGGCGCTGCTGCGGGCCGCCGGCGAGTTGGACCACCTTCCTTACAAGGTCAAGTGGTCGACCTTCACCTCGGGGCCGCCGCTGCTGGAGGCGATCAACGCGGGGGCGGTGGATGTCGGTGCGGTCGGGAACACCCCGCCGGTGTTCGCCGCGGCGGCAAAGTCGAAGATCAAGGTGATCGCCGGCACGCACAGCAGGTCGGACGGTGAGTCGATCCTGGTGAAGAAGGGGTCGCCCCTCAAGCGGCCGGCGCAGCTCAAGGGCAAGTCCATTGCCGTTGCCCAGGGCAGCTCCGCGCACTACCAGCTCCTTGCCTCGCTGAAGAAGGCCGGGCTGGCCTCGAAGGACGTCACGCTCAACTACCTTCAGCCGGCCGATGCGCTCGCCGCGTTCACCCGGGGGAAGGTGGATGCCTGGGCGGTGTGGGACCCGTACACCTCGCAGGCCCTGGACCAGGCCGATGCCCGGGTGCTGACCACCGGGCAAGGGGTGGTCAACGGGCTGAGCTTCCAGGTGGCCGCGCCGGCCGCCCTGGACGACAAGAAGAAGGCGGCGGCGCTGAAGGACTACACGGACCGGTTGCGTCGGGCGCAGAACTGGGTGTTCAAGCACCCCGGCGTCTGGGCGAAGGCCTGGGCGAAGGAGACCGGGCTGCCGGACAAGGTGGCGCTGGACGCGGTCAAGCGCACCCGGGGTACGGCGGTCGCGGTCGCCGTGGACAAGGCCGCCATCGCCTCCGAGCAGCAGATCGTCGACTCGTTCGCGGCGGTGAAGCTGATCCCCCGCTCATTCCGCTTCGGGGACTTCGTCGATCCCCGTTTCAACGGTGACCTGCCGCCTTCGGGCACGGCGCCGCGTACCTACGGAAAGGCTCAGTGAGATGTCTGTACACCTGCATTGGTTCTTGCCGACCGGCGGCGACGGGCGGACCCTCGTCGACCGGCATGCCTACACCGACGGCGGCATCCGGCGTGACCGCATCACCCCGGTCAGCGGGGTACGGGCCCCTGACATCGAATATCTGGCGCAGATCGCCAAGGCCGCCGAGCAGTTGGGGTTCGAGGCGGTGCTCACGCCGACGGGCACATGGTGCGAGGACGCCTGGCTGACGACGGTGGCGCTCACCCAGGTCACCGAGCGGCTGAAGTTCCTGGTGGCGTTCCGTCCGGGGGTGATCTCACCGGTGCTGGCGGCGCAGATGGCCGCCACCTATCAACGGATCTCACGCGGGCGGCTGTTGCTGAATGTGGTGACCGGGGGCGATTCGACCGAGCAGAAGCGGTTCGGCGATCATCTCGGCCATGACCGGCGGTACGCCCGTACGCATGAGTTCCTGCAGCTCGTACGCGGGGTGTGGGGCGGCGCGCCGTTCGACTTCAAGGGCGAGCACTATCAGGTCGAGGGCGGTCTGACGGCGCTGCCGCCGGATCCGCTGCCGCAGATCTTCTTCGGCGGCTCGTCCGCTGCCGCCGGGCCGGTCGCGGCCCGGAATGCGGATGTGTACCTCACCTGGGGAGAGCCGCCCGAGGAAGTCAAGCAGAAGATCGACTGGATTCGCGGACTGGCGGAGAAGGAAGGACGTACGGTCCGGTTCGGCATCCGGCTGCACACGATCTCCCGGGACTCCTCCAAGGAGGCCTGGGCAACCGCCGACCGGCTGCTCGACGACCTCGATCCGGCGACGGTCGCGGCCGCGCAACAGGCGCTGGGAAAGAGCGAGTCGGTGGGACAGCAGCGGATGCTGGCGCTGCACGGCGGCTCGCGGGACAAGCTGGAGATCTCGCCCAATCTGTGGGCGGGTGTCGGTCTGGTGCGGGGCGGTGCGGGCACCGCCCTGGTCGGCAACCATGCCGAGGTGGCCGACCGGATCGAGGAGTACCACTCCCTGGGCATCGAGCACTTTGTGCTCTCCGGCTATCCGCATCTGGAGGAGGCGTACTGGTTCGGCGAGGGCGTACGGCCGCAGCTTGCCGCCCGCGGGCTGCTGGATGCGGGCCCCTCTCCCCTGGAGGGCGTACCGGCCGCCCATGGCCGTCCGGCGTCCGCACCGGGCGGCGCGCCGCTGCTGATCGCGGGCGGTCGCTGAGTCGGTGTGCCGGTGGGGCGGGGAGGCGGGGAGGCGGGGAGGCATGTGGTCGTTGAGCCGCGGGCCGTCGTGAGCCGCCGGGCCATGGGCCGTTGTGAGCCGCGGGGTGTGAACCGTGGGCCGCGGTGGGAAACGGCCCGCGCCTCGCGGGAAGACAACCACCCCTCACCCCGTTAGGTGAAACATGAACTACACCGGGGTGCGTGGGGTCGAGGCCGAGGCCGAGGTCGAGGCCGGAGACGCGGCCAAGTCCAAGGCCCAAGCCCAGGCCCAGGCCCAGGCCCAGGCCAAAGTCGACGTCGTGGTGATCGGTGCCGGGCAGGCCGGGTTGGCCGCCGCGTTTCACCTGCGACGGGCCGGCTTTGCGCCGGGCCGGGACTTCGTGGTGCTCGATCACTCGCCGGGCCCCGGGGGTGCCTGGCAGTTCCGGTGGCCCACGCTGACGTACGCAAAGGTGCACGGTATGCATGCGCTGCCGGGCATGGAACTGACCGACACGGATCCACAACGCCCTTCGTCCGAGGTGATCGGCGCGCACTTCGACCGTTACGAGCAGACCTTCGGGCTGCGGGTGCACCGGCCGGTGAGTGTGACGGCTGTGCGCGAAGGCAGTGGGGGCCGCTCCTGGACGGAGGCCCCTGGGGCCGTGGGGGCCTCCGGGGCCATGGGGGCCATGGGGGCCATGGGGGCCATGGGGGCCATTGAGGGAAGGCGGCTGCTGGTCGAAACGTCGGAGGGGGACTATGCGGCGCGGGCGCTGATCAATGCGACCGGGACCTGGGACCGGCCGTTCTGGCCGAGGTTCCCCGGCCAGGAGGCATTCGGCGGCCGTCAGCTGCACAGCTCTTCGTACAACGGGCCGGAGAGCTTCCGTGGCTTGCGGGTTGTGGTCGTGGGCGGCGGGACCTCTGCCGTACAGCAGCTGATGGAGATCGCGCCGGTCGCGGCCGCCACGACCTGGGTGACCCGCCGGCCGCCGGTGTTCCGCGAGGGGCCGTTCGGTGCGGAGCAGGGCCGGGCCGCGGTCGCCCTGGTGGAGGAGCGGGTCAGGCAGGGGCTGCCGCCGCGGAGCGTGGTGAGCGTGACCGGGCTGCCGATGACCGAGGCCATCCGGCAGGCCCGGGAGAGCGGCGTACTGGAGCGGCTGCCGCTCTTCGAGCGCCTCACGCCCACGGGCGTGCGCTGGCACGACGGACGCACCGTCGAGGCCGATGTGATCCTTTATGCCACGGGCTTTCGTGCCGCCATCGACCATCTCGCCCCGCTGCACCTGCGCGAACCGGGCGGCGGCATCCGGATGGACGGCACCCGCACACGGCGCGATCCGCGGATCCATCTCGTCGGTTACGGGCCGTCGGCGAGCACCATCGGCGCCAACCGTGCGGGACGTGCCGCGGTCAGCGACATCCGTCGGCTGCTCGCCACTCCTCCTTCACCTCCCCCTCGACCACGACCACGACCAGGACCACGACCAGGACCACGACCGGTCCATGCGGAGGTAGGGGTGGCCGGCGACCTCGCCTCATAGGGCGAGGCCGCTTGCGCGACGGGACCGGCAGGCCCGGGCCCGGAGCCACGGCCGAAGCATGGCCGGAGCACGGCTGAAGCATCGCCGGAGTGTGACCCGAGTGCGAGCGAAGCCCGGGAACCGCCGGAGCGTCCATGGGCAAAACACCCACAATCGCCCTCCCCGTGAGCCTCTCCCCGCACACCTTCAGGCGAACGGACGGCCCCTTGAGCACCTGTTCGACGGTACACAGGATCGAAAAGGGAAGGGCTTCGCTTGACTCATAGCAACGGGCGAAGATGACGGGGCGCGAGCGGCGGGCTGCAGACCGTTACCACGCGTCCGGCCCGAACCCCTTGCTGGGCCGGAGAGTTGAGTCCCACAACTTCAAGGAGAAGATCCCGATGGACATCCTCACCGCTCTCTTGGCCCACGTCCTCCACCTCGTGGGCTGGCTCGTCTGACAGACCTCATCCCCAAGGCGCCGCCCTTCCCTGTCCCGGGAGGGGCGGCGCTTTTCCGCGTTCCCGTTCCCGCCTTGCCCCTTCCCGCACGTTCCCCGTGCCCGCGTGCCTTTCCCGCGTGCCTGTCCCGCGCCCGTTCCGTCCTTGCGGCCGCGCCCCGCCCCGCCCCCTCCGGGCCTACTTGTCCAGCTTCTGCCGGGAGGTCTCCGGAAGCGTCAGATAGACCAGGAACGAGACGAGGCAGAGCGCGGCCACGTACCAGGGAAAGAGGTCGGCGTGGCCGGCCTGCTTGAACCAGGTGCCGACGTAGGGGGCCGTGCCGCCGAAGAGGGCCACGGTGAGCGAGTACGGGAAGCCGATACCGGCGGCACGCACCCGCGCGGGGAACACCTCGGCGTTCACGGCCGCGGCCACCGCGGTGTAGCCGGTGAGCAGCACCATGCCCGCGCACTGCACCAGCAGCAGCGAGAAGAAGGCGTCGGTGACCAGGTGCAGCAGAGGTACCGCGAGGACGGCGAAGCCCAGCGAGAAGCCGAGCAGCAGCGGTTTGCGGCCGATGCGGTCGGAGAGCATGCCGCCGAGCGGCTGGAGCAAGGCGAAGAAGGCGAGCGAGAGAGTGCCGACGGTGAGTGCATCACCCTTGTCAAAACCCGCGTTGACCTGCGCATAGGTGGGCAGGTAGGTCGTCCAGGTGTAGTAGGCGATGGTGCCGCCCACCGTGATACCGCAGATGCGCAGGGACTGGCGGGGGTAGCGGCGCAGCGCCTCGAAGAGGCCGGGCCGGTCGGCCGCCTGCTGTTCGACGCTCCGTGTCTCCTGGGCGCCACGCCGGATCCACAGCCCCAGCAGGCTCAGCAGCGCCCCGATGAGGAACGCGACCCGCCAGCCCCACTGCCCCATCTGGCGCTCGCTGAGCAGCGCCACGAGCAGCGCCGCGGTCCCGGAGGCCAGCAGTTGGCCGAGGGTCGTGGACACGTACTGGAAGCTGGAGAACAGGCCGCGCCTGCCCGGTCCCGCCGATTCGACGAGGAAGGTCGTGGAGGCCGCGAACTCACCGCCCACCGACAGGCCCTGCACCAGACGGGCGATGACCAGGACGAAGGGCGCCAGCAGACCGGTGGCTCCATAGGTGGGGGTGAGCGCGACCAGCAGGCTGCCGCCGCCCATCAGCAGGATGGTCAGCGTCAGTGCGGTCCGCCGCCCGCGGCGGTCGGCGATCGCGCCCATCAGCAGACCTCCGATCGGGCGCATGAAGAAGCCGACCGCGAAGACGGCGAAGGTGGAGAGCAGCGGCACCAGCGAATTACCGGCGCCCTCGGGGAAGACCTGCCCCGCGAAGTAGACCGCGAGGAAGGAGTAGGCGTACCAGTCGTACCACTCGACGGCGTTGCCGACGGAGGCGGCGGCCAGCTGCCGCAGCCGTGACGGCGGGCGGGCACCGTTCGGCGCCTGATCCTTGGCTATGTGCTCGGCACTCGACATGGTGCTCCGCTCCTGGTTCTTCTCGTTGGCCTGCTGCTGGGGCAGGATGAGCCGCCAGGTGATCATGTACCGCGGAAGCGGGTGGCCGCCAGAGGCTGTGGCAGCCGAAAGGCAGCCGAAAGGAGAGCGCAACGTGCGCGTAGCACTGTTCGTCACCTGTATCAACGACATGCTCCATCCGCGGACGGGCCAGGCGGTGGTGGCGCTGCTGGAACGGCTGGGGGTGGAGGTCGGCTTCCCGGCCGAGCAGAGCTGCTGTGGCCAGCCGCAGTTCAACACCGGATACCGGCATGCGACCGAACCGCTGATGCGCCGCTTCGACCGGGCGTTCAAGGACTACGAGTATGTGGTCACCCCGTCCGGTTCCTGCGCGGCGATGGTGCGGGACAACTACCCGCGGATCGGGGCGAAGGCGGCCGCCGAAGGACGCGGCCGGGGACTCGTCGACGCGGCGGCGGTCGCGGTGCCCAAGATGTACGAGCTGACCGAGTTTCTGGTGGATGTCCTGAAGGTGGAGGACGTCGGCGCCTATTTCCCGCACACCGTCACCTACCACCCCACCTGTCACGGCCTGCGGTTGCTGGGGCTGGGCGACCGGCCCCGGCGGTTGCTGGAGCACGTCGAGGGACTGGAGCTGCGGGAGCTGCCGGGCGCCGAGGAGTGCTGTGGGTTCGGCGGCACCTTCGCGGTGAAGAACCCGGCGGTCTCGGCGGCGATGGGCGCCGACAAGGTCCGCCACATCCTCTCCACCGGTGCCGAGGCGGTCTGCACGGTCGACAACTCCTGTCTGCTGCACATCGGCGGCACCCTCAGCCGCCGGGGCGCGCCGGTCCGCCCGGTCCATATCGCCGAGATCCTGGCCAGTACGGAAGGGAACGTGCGGTGAGCGGCACCTACCTGGGCATGCCTGCCTTCCCCCGTGCCGCTGCCACCGCCACCCGCGACACCCGGCTGCGCGCCAACCTCACCCATGCCACGCACACCATCCGCGCCAAGCGGGCCAAGGCCGTTGCGGAGCTGGACGACTGGGCCGAGCTGCGGGCCGCGGGGGCCGCGGTGAAGGACCGTACGCTGCGCCACCTCGACCACTGTCTGGAGCAGTTGGAGACCGCCGTCACCGCCGCGGGCGGGCAGGTCCACTGGGCCCTCGACGCCGACGAGGCCAACCGGATCGTCACCCGGCTGGTGCGGGAGACCGGCGAGACGGAAGTCGTCAAGGTCAAGTCGATGGCGACGCAGGAGATCGGGCTCAACGAGGCCCTGGCCGAGGCGGGTATCCGCGCGTACGAGACGGATCTGGCCGAGCTGATCGTGCAGCTCGGCCACGATCTGCCGTCGCACATCCTGGTCCCGGCAATCCACCGCAACCGCTCCGAGATCCGCGACATCTTCCGCCGTGAGATGGCCTCTTGGGGCCGCCCGGCACCCGAAGGGCTGGCCGACTCCCCCGCCGAGCTCGCCGAGGCGGCCCGGCTGCATCTGCGGGAGAAGTTTCTGTCCGCGAAGGTCGGGATCTCGGGGGCCAACTTCATGGTCGCGGAGACCGGCACCCTGGTCGTCGTGGAGTCCGAGGGCAATGGCCGGATGTGTCTGACCCTCCCCGAGACGCTGATCTCGGTCGTCGGCATCGAGAAGGTGGTGCCCGACTGGCAGGACCTGGAGATCTTTCTGCAGCTGCTGCCCCGCTCCTCCACCGCCGAGCGGATGAATCCGTACACCTCCACCTGGACGGGCACCACGGACGGCGACGGGCCGCAGACCTTCCATCTGGTGCTGCTCGACAACGGGCGCACCGACACCCTCGCCGACACCGTCGGGCGGCAGGCGCTGCGCTGCATCCGCTGCTCGGCGTGTCTGAACGTCTGCCCGGTGTACGAGCGGGCCGGCGGGCATGCGTACGGCTCGCCCTACCCCGGTCCGATCGGCGCCATCCTCACGCCTCAACTGCGCGGCCTGGTTGGCCCCTTGGAGGCGTCGCTGCCGTATGCCTCGTCGCTGTGCGGGGCCTGCTACGACGTGTGTCCGGTGGCCATCGACATCCCCGAGGTGCTGGTGCATCTGCGGGAGCGGGTCGTGCAGGGCGGGCCGGTCACCCTGGGCGGGACGCGCACCGTCCTCCAACCGGCCAAGGGGCATGCCGCGGAGCGGGCCGCGATGCGCGCGGCGGGCTGGGCCTTCGATCACCCGGGCGCGCTGCGCACCGGGATGCGGCTGGCGGCTCGCACCCGCCGGCTGCATCCACGGCGGCTGCCGGGGCCGGGCCGCGCCTGGTCGCAGACGCGCGATCTGCCCGAGGTGCCCGCCGAGTCCTTCCGTGACTGGTGGCAGCGCACCCGCGGAACGTCCTCGGGGCGCGGTATGTCTTCGGGGCGCGGTACGTGGGCGGAGCCCGGTACGTCGCCGGAGCCCGGTACGTCGTCAGAGCCAGGGACGTCGTCAGAGCAGCGAGGAGACGTCAAGTGAGCAGCCGGGACGTGGTGTTGGCGCGGGTGCGGCAGGCGCTGGCCGATGTGCCGGCCGGCGGGGGCCCGGGCGGCAACGGTCCGAGCGGCGGGGGCCCGGGCGGCGAAGGCCCGGGCGGGCCGCCGGTGGTACGGGACTATCACCGGGTGCACGGTTCCCGGACGCAGGCGCAGACCGTGGATCTGCTCGCGGAGAATCTCGCGGACTACCGGGCGATCGTGCACCGCACCGATGCCGAGGGGCTGCCCGGGCTGATCGGCCGGCTGCTGGCGGAGCGCGGGGCGCGGTCGGTGCTGGTGCCGCCGGGCCTGGACGTCTCCTGGACGGCCGGCACCGACGTCACCCTCGTCGAGGACCGCGCCGCGAGCACGGCCCGTGAACTCGACCTCGTGGACAGCGTGCTGACCGGCTGTGCGGTGGCCATCGCGGAGACCGGCACCCTGATCCTCGATGCGGGCCCCGACCAGGGCAGACGCCGGATCACACTGGTGCCGGACCACCACCTCTGTGTCGTCCGGGTCCCTGACCAGGTGGTCGGCTCGGTGCCGGAGGCGCTGCCGCGGGTGGCGCCGGACCGCCCGCTGACCTGGATCTCCGGCCCGTCGGCGACCAGTGACATCGAACTCGACCGGGTGGAGGGGGTGCACGGGCCGCGGACGCTGGAGGTGATTCTGCTGGCGGCGGCACAGGGAGCGGGCTGAGCGGAAGGACCTTGGCCGCGGAGGGCTGCCACAGGTGTGCGACCCCGTTGTCAGTGGGGATTCCTACACTGATCGGGATGCCCTTCGCACACGCTGTGCGGGGTGCGCGCCCGGGGGAGGAGGGAGCAGATGGTGCTGCGGCAGGGCTTCCCACCACGGCGTTCCGGCACGGTCGGCCGTTCACCCTCACGGCGTTCCGGCGCGGACGGCCGTCCGCCCTCACGGCGTTCCGGCGCGGACCGCCGCTTATTCGCACCGGATCCCGGACGGCCGCCTCTTGCCCCTCCGCCGGACTCCGCCCCCTCCCGGCTGCTGACGTGGCTGGGGCGGCTGGGCGTCCCGGCCGCCGCATTCGCCGTGTTCCAGGCGCTGCTGGGAATCCTGCCGCAGAATCTCGCGGGCGAGGCGGCGCGTTACTGCGTGGCGGCGACCGCCGGCGTCGGCGTCGGCGCGGTGGTGTGGCTGGCCGCGGCCCTGCTGCGGACGCGCGCGGCGGCCACGGACGCCGTCGCGGCAGCACCGCCCGGACCCGCGCCCTCCCCCGCCGGATCGCTCCCCGAGCTGATCGACGGCACGTACCAGGCACTGCGGCGCGGCCTCTCGGTGATCGAGGTGTCCGGGCACGGACCGCTCACCGGATGGCCGCACTCTCTCGCGGAGAGCGATCCACCGGTGCATCCGACGGCGTTCGGTACGGCGTACGGGCTGCATCTGCTGCTCGACATCGCGCCGTACGACGGCCGCATACGGGCGGGGCAGGTGGCCGAGACGCTGTGGCGGCTGCGGCTTCCCGGAGGGGGGTGGGCCGCCCGCTCCCAGGGCAGCGGGGCGCGGCCCGAGGTGTCCGCGATCGTGCTGGGTGCGCTGGCGCGGGCCGGCGCCGATCCGCGACTGCTGGAGGCCGAAATACGCTCCTGCGAGGTGTTGTGGAACCCCGACCATGACGCGTCCGGGCTGGCCAACACCTATGTCGTGACGAATGTCCTGCGCGGACTGCTGCGGGCGGCGCCCGGGGCCGCCGCCCTGGAGGGACTGCGCGAGGTGCTGGTCCATGGCGCCACGGCCGACCCGGCGCGCGGCCATCACCGCTGCTGGGGTGCGGCGCTGGCCGGCGGCCGCGGCAACCCGGCGCCGTCCGCCGCGCACACCGCGCGGGCGGTGGTGGCGCTGGACCGGGCCGCAAGCGTACTGGGCGAGGACGAGCGGCAGCGTACGGTGCGCGAGGAAGGGCTGCGCTGGCTGCTGGCAGGCCCGGCGACACCGGCGGGTGGCATGACCGATCTGCAGAACTGCCAGGAAGAGGTACGGCGGCCGGACCAGGAGGACCCGCTGCATCAAGAGCTGCTGTCGGTACGGCATTTCGCCGCGGCATGGGTGGCGCGTGCGCTGATGACGGACGGAGCCCGCAAGGTCGCGGCCGAGGACGTGGGGCTGCCGGCGTGGGAGGCGCAGCTCACCGCTGCCGTGGCGCGGGTTCACGGCATGCAGCGGGGCGGGGTGTGGCGGTGGGACGACGGGCCCATGGGACACCCGGTGTGGATGGCGTATCAGGGCCTCTCGGTACTGCGGCGGCATGCGTTGATGGTCTACCGGCCATGAGACGACGGCGGCGCCTCCCGGGGTTCCGAGAGGCCGGGCCGGGCCCGCCCGTTCGCGACGACGCTCATGGCCGGTGAGGGATCAGGGGGCGGGGTGCTCGAGTCACAGTGAGGAGCCGTAGTGGTCGAACCGTAGTGGTCGAACCGGGGTGATCGAGGCGGGTCGTCGAACCGGGGGTGCCGGGCCCGGTGGTCGAACCGGGTGATCGGGTCGGCATGACGGGCCGAGGGTGTGGTGAGCAGCGGCGGAACGGTCGGGGGCGGCGAAGAGGAGTCGGACTCATGCAGATCGAGGAAGCCCGGCGGCTGCTGGCGGAACGGCTGGGCGGCGGGCCGGGGCCGCCGTCGCCCGAGTCGGCACGCGCGGTGACCGCCCGGCTGGCACACCCGGACACGCTCGGTCCGCTGGTGCGCCGGTTATCCGCCGGCGACCTGGACCTTGCGGAGTGCACCCGGCTCTCGTACCGCCATGTACTGGGCTTCGACAAGCTGTTGCTGCTGGCCGGCGCCCCGCGGTTCATGCTGCGCGTGCATTTCTGGCACGGCAGGGCCGGCAAAGGCCCCGAGGACATCCACAACCACCGGTGCGCGATCGCCTCGGCGGTGGTGCGCGGCCGCGTCCGGATGGAGTGCTTCGAAACGGCCGCGAACGGCGTGCCCGCGACCGCCTACCGGGAGACGATCGACGGTCCCGGCGGCGCCTGGCGGCTCCGGCGGGTCGGGGACGCCCGCCTGCGGCTCATATGCACGGAGCAGTACGGCCCGGGCCGGAGCTACGGCCTGGCCGCCCATACGCTGCACCGGGTGGTGAGCGAGGAGCCGACGGTGACGCTGTTCCTGGAGACCGCCCCACAGCGGTCGGTGACCGATGTCTACGTCCGGAACAGCGGCGGCGCCAGGGGCACCGGCGTCGGGGGCGCCGCCACCCCCGACGGCGGCGGGGTTCTGGCCGGCGGCGCCCTCAGGGCCGGCGGCGCCGAGCGGGCGGATACGCCGCCCAAGACTCCGCTGTCACCGGCCGTCTACCTTGCCGAACTCGACTCTCTGGCAGGCTCTTTGGGCTACTGAAGGGGGGTGGTGCCAGGCGCCCGAAGCGGGCCGTCAGGGCACGGATCCCCGCGGCGTCGAGCCGGCCGCCGAGTGCCTGGCGGATCACCCCGAGGTTGTAGGCGTCCACCCCGATCCCGGCCAGCTCGGCGGGCCGTGCCCACGCATAGGCCTGATCCTCGCTGGGCAGGACCACATCCAGCGTCAGGGGGCGGACGATGAAATTGTCCTGGTGGTTGTGGACCCGGCGGCCCTGATAGTCGCTCAGGAAGCCGGAGGATCCGGTGTGCGCGACGATGGTGCCGAGGATCCCGGTCTCTTCCTTCAGCTCGCGCAAGGCGCCGGTTTCGGCCAACTCCCCTCGATCGAGCTTCCCGCACGGCACACCCCACGCGCCGGGCAGAAAACGCTCGCGGTAGCTACGGCGCACGATCAGCACACGAGCATCGTGCACCACCACCGCCGCGGCCAGATATGTGTCTGCTGCAGTCTGGTTCATCGGACTTCTCGCAATCCGAAGAGACGGGCGCAGGCCCGTGGCGGAGGTCCACCGTACCGGCGATGACTCCACGGCGGGCCGGTTTGGCGGGCACCCGCGGGAGCACCCGGCGGGTGCCCCGACGTGCGGTACGGCCCTACGTCCACCTCACCGCGCTACGTCCACCTCACCGCGCTACGTCCACCTCACCGCGCTACGTCCGCCTCACCGCTCTTGAGCGGAAGCGCTCCCGCTCTCCAGGCGCTCGGTGATCCGGAACCTTTCGAGCACGACCAGGGTGTCGTCGTCGACGGTGAACTCCGGGTCCCCGAGCGCAGTGCGCATGTCAGGGCCGTGCCAGAAGGCCTCGTGAGCAGCCCGCCAGGCGGCCACCGTGGTGTGGCCCTCGCCCTCGTCTTCCGCGTGCGCCCGGTCAACCTCTGCCAGACGCACCACCCGTACTCCGGTCACCTCGATCACGGCCACCGGCCGGCCGGCGGAGTCGGGCACGACCGACCGTTGACCGGCGGACGGCAGCGGCTCGTCGTCACGCTCGTATTCGGTCAGCAGACCGGTCGTGGCGGTCTTGGCGCCGGAGAGCACCGCGGAGACCAACTGGTCGCGCAATGGTCCGGGGAAGCCGAGCTCGAACTGCCGGAGATCCAGGTAACCCTGATGGTCCTGATGGTCCTGCTGGTCCTGATGGTCCTGATGGTCCTGGTGCGTGGTCATACCGCGCAGCGTAGGTCTACGGGCGTCGTGCGGGTGCGGTCTCGCGGGCCGCACGGGCGGCGTGCAGGGCCCAGCCGATCAGCGGGAGCTGGCCGGGCAGGCGCGCGTAGGCCACGGCCTTGAGCGGGGCGGGGCGGTTGCGCCAGTCGTGCGCCATCTTGAGGTTGGCCGGGAAGACCGCGGCGAACAGGCCGGCCGCGGCCAGCGCGCCGGCCCGGCGGGTGCGCGGCAGGGCGACGGCGGCGGCGACCGCGATTTCGGCCACGCCGCTGGCGTAGGTCCAGGTGCGGGGGCTGCCGGGCAGTCGCCGGGGCACGATCGCGTCGAACGGCTTCGGGGCGAGGAAGTGGAGGGTCCCCATCCCCGCCAGCAGACGGGCCAGCGCGCGGGCGGAACGGTCGTCGGCTGTCACGGACGGCTCCCTGATCGGACGGGCGGAGGCTGAGCAGGAAGGGCGGCGGGTGCGGAAACCCGCAGGCCTGGCGGCCGGGGAGTGGGTGCGGCGGCCACCCCGACCAGTGAACTGGCCGCCGCGCGTTCGACCTTACCCGTGGGTCACTTACGGGGCCATCATCTGATCGTCCGCGGGGGTGAGGTGTGCGTCACGCCGTACCAGCGCCGCATAGTGCCCGTCGGCAGCGAGCAGTTCGTCATGGGTGCCGCGCTCGGCGATCCGGCCGGCGTCCAGCACGACGATCTGGTCCGCGTCGCGGACCGTGGAGAGGCGGTGCGCGATGGTGAGGGTGGTGCGGCCGGCGGACAGCTCGTCGATGGCCTGCTGTACGGCGTGTTCGGTGTGGTTGTCCAGGGCGCTGGTCGCTTCGTCCAGGACCAGGACGGGCGGGTCGCGCAGGATGGTGCGGGCGATGGCGAGACGCTGTTTCTCGCCGCCGGAGAAGCGGTGACCGCGCTCGCCGACGAGGGTGTCGTAGCCGTCGGGGAGGGCCGCGATGTGGTCGTGGATCTGGGCGGCGCCGGCGGCGCGGGCGATCTCCTCGTCTGTGGCGTCGGGCTTGGCGAAGCGGAGGTTGTCGGCGACCGAGGCGTGGAAGAGGTAGGTCTCCTGGGAGACCACGCCGACCGAGCGGGCGAGGGTGTCGAAGCCGAGGTCACGGACGTCCGTACCGTCGAGGGTGACCCGGCCTCCGGTCACGTCGTAGAGCCGCGGTACGAGGTAGCTCAGGGTGCTCTTGCCGCTGCCGGTGGGACCGACGACGGCGAGGCTGGTGCCGGCCGGGACGGTCAGGTCGATGCCGTCGAGGGTGGGGGCGGCCTCGGGGTCGTAGCAGAACCGGACGTTCTCGAAGCGGATCTCGCCGCGCGGCGCCGGGAGGCGGACCGGCTCGGCGGGCTCGGTGATGGCGACCGGCAGATCGAGGTACTCGAAGATGCGCTGGAAGAGCGCCAGCGAGGTCTGCATCTGTACGCCGGTGGACAGCAGCGAGACGGTCGGCCGCAGCAGGCCCTGCTGGAGCGAGACGAAGGCGACCAGGGTGCCGAGGGAGAAGACCGGGCCGCCGAGCTGGAGGACCATGCCCGCCGCCCAGTAGATCAACGCGGGCATGGCGGCCATCACGATCCCGATGGTGGCCATCCGCCAGCGGCCGGCCATGTTGGCACGGACCTCCAGGTCGACCAGGCGCTCGGACTCGTCGGCGAAGTTCTTGGTGAGGGAGTCGGCGCGGCCCATCGTGCGGCCGAGCAGAATGCCGCTGACCGAGAGGGATTCGGTGACCATCGCGGACATCGCGGCCATCTGCTTCTGCCGCCGAGTGGTGATCTTCTTGCGTTCGCTGCCGACCCGGCGGCTGATCCAGACGAAGAGCGGAAGCAGCAGCAGCGAGACGACGGTCAGCCGCCAGTCGAGGGCGAGCATCGCGCAGACGGTCGCGATGACGGAGGTCAGGTTGGAGACCAGGGAGGTGGCGGTGGAGGTGACCGTCGCCTGCATCCCGCCGATGTCGTTGGCGATCCGGGACTGGACCTCGCCGGTGCGGGTGCGGGTGAAGAAGGCCAGCGGCATCTGCTGGAGTTTGGCGTAGACGGCGGTGCGCAGGTCGTGCATGACGCGCTGGCCGACGGTGGTGGACAGCAGGGTCTGCAGGACGCCGAAGACGCTGGTGGTGACCGCGGTGGCGATCATGCCGAGGGCGAGCAGGGTCAGCAGTCCGGTGCGCCGGCCGGGTATCGCCACGTCCAGGATCTCGCGGAGGAGAAACGGAGAGGCGACCGAGACCAGCGAGGAGGCGCCGACGAGCAGGCCGACGAGGGCCAGCCGGGCCCGGTAGGGGCGGAAGAGCGCGAGGATCCGCCGCAGCGGTACCGGCTTCTCCGGGTCCTTGGGCGGTGGGGTCCACTGGGGTTCGTCGCTGCGCATGGGCTCCTTCGAGGGGTGCGGATTTTGCGGGGCGGGACTACGGGCGGGCAGGAACTACGGACGAGCGGGAGTTGCGGAGGAGCGGACACGGGCTGAGCATCGTGGAGCTTAGCTCATTGTTACCTATGCTCACAATGAATTAAGTCCTGCCATCGGCTATCCTCGCGCCATGCCCTCCCCCGAGCCGACGGTCAGCACCACCAACCTCGCCGAGCAACTGGTACGGCTGACCCGCCGGATGCACCGCGCCCAGAAACACCACCTGGAGCACCTGGACCTCGTCTTCACCCCCGCCCAGTCCCGGCTGCTGCGGATCGTCGACCACTACCGCGACACCCCGCCGCGGATGGCCGACCTCGCCGAGCGGCTGGAGGTGGTGCCCCGGGCGGTGACCACCCTGGTGGACGCGCTGGAGGCGCATGGCGCGGTGCGCCGGGTACCCGATCCGGCCAACCGCCGCGTGGTGCGGATCGAGCTGACCGACACCGGCCGTTCCACGCTGCGCGCGTTGCGCAGCGCGCGGCGGGCCGCGGCGGAGGAGATCCTGGCCCCCCTGACCGCCGATCAGCGTGAGGTGCTCGGCGGCCTGCTGTCCACCCTGGTCGACGATCCGGACCGTCCGCATCGACCGGACCGACCGCATTGAGCTGACGCGGAGTCAACCGGAGGAGTGCCGCCATGCCCCTGCTGGAACCGGACCCACAGACCCTGCGCCCCACCGCGACCGGCAACCCCGCGCACGACCGGGTGGCGGACCGACGGGCCTTGGGCACTCCCGAGCCGCTGCGCGGCGAACTGATCGCGCTGCTGGGCCCCGGCAAGGTGCTCCACAAGGTCTCCGACCTGGTCCGCTACGCCTCCGACGCCAGCCCGTACCGCTTCGTCCCGCAGGTCGTGGTGGTGGCCACGGACCTTGACGACATCTCCGCGGTCTTCTCCTACGCCCATGGCAAGGGCCGCAACGTCGTCTTCCGGGCCGCCGGGACCTCGCTCAACGGCCAGGCGCAGGGCGAGGACATCCTCGTCGACGTCCGCCGGCACTGGAGCGGGATCCAGGTGCTCGACAACGGCGCCCGTGCCCGGATCCGGCCCGGTACCACCGTGCTGCGCGCCAACACGGCGCTGGCCCGCCACGGCCGGCTGCTCGGGCCCGATCCGGCCAGCGCCGTCGCCTGCACCCTGGGCGGTGTGGTCGCCAACAACGCCTCCGGGATGACGGCCGGCACCACCCGTAACTCCTACCGGACGCTGGCCTCGGTCACCCTCGTCCTGCCGTCGGGCACGGTCGTGGACACCGCGCGGCCGGACGCCGACACGGAACTGGCGCACGCCGAGCCGGCGCTGTGCGCGGGCCTGCTGGCACTCAAGGCGGAGATCGAGGCGGACGGGGAGCTGGTGGCCCGGATCCGTGCCAAGTACCGGATCAAGAACACCAACGGCTACCGTCTGGACGCCTTTCTCGACGGCGCGACGCCGGTGGAGATCCTGCGCGGCCTGATGGTCGGCTCCGAGGGCACCCTCGGCTTCATCGCCGAGACGGTCTTCGACACCCTTCCGTTGGACCGGCACACTTCCAGCGCGCTGCTGTTCTTCCCGACGCTGAGTGCCGCGGCCGCGGCCGTTCCGCGGTTCACCGAGACGGGGGCGCGGGCGGTGGAGCTGATGGACGGCAATACCCTGCGCGCCTCGGTGAGCGTGGCCGGGGTGCCGGCCGACTGGGCGGCGCTGCCCGCGGAGACCGCGGCGCTGCTGGTGGAGTTCCGGGCACCCGACGAGGCCGCCCAGGAGGCGTACGAACGGGCCGCGGCGCGGGTACTGACGGAGCTGGAGCTGGTCGCTCCGGCCGCGTCCGTCACCAACGCCTTCACCCGGGACCCGTCGGCCATCGGCGGTTACTGGAGGGCCCGCAAGGCGTTCGTGACCGCGGTGGGCGGCAGCCGGCCGTCCGGTACGACGCTGATCACCGAGGACTTCGCGGTACCGCCGGACCGGCTCGCCGAGGCCTGTACGGCCCTGCTGGAACTGCAGGCGCGGCACGGCTTCGAGGCGGCGGTCGCGGGCCATGCCGCACACGGCAATCTGCATTTCCTGCTCGCCTTCGACGCGGCGGAGCCGGCCGAGGTGGCGCGCTACGCCGCCTTCATGGACGCGTTCTGCCGGCTGACCGTCCGGCGCTTCGACGGCTCGCTGAAGGCCGAGCATGCCACCGGCCGGAACATCGCACCGTTCCTGGAGCTCGAATGGGGGCCGCGGGCAACGGAGTTGATGTGGCGGATCAAGGAGACCGTGGACCCGCACGGCATTCTGGCTCCGCGCATCCTGCTCGACCGCGATCCGCAGGCGCATCTGCGCGGGCTGAAGACCATCCCGGAGACCGAGGTCCCTGCCGACCCCTGCATCGAGTGCGGCTTTTGCGAACCGGCCTGCCCCAGCGGGGATCTGACCACCACGCCCCGCCAACGGATCGTGCTGCGCCGCGAGATGGCGCGGCAGTCACCGGGTTCGCCGGTCACCACCGCGCTGCTGGAGTCGTACGGCTATGACGCGGTGGACACCTGCGCGGGCGACTCGCTCTGCCGTCCGGCCTGCCCGGTGGGGATCGACACCGGCGCGCTGATGAGGGACTTCCGGCACCGGCGCCACTCACCGCGCGAGGAGTGGGTCGCCGCGCAGTCCGCCCGCCACTTCAAGGCCGTCGAGCGGGCGGCACGGATGGCGGTGGCCGCCGCCGACCGGATCGGCGACCGGCTGACGGCGTCGCTGACCCGTGCCGCCCGCAGGGCCGTACGCCCCGGCCTGGTACCCGAATGGCTCCCGCGGATGCCCGGCGCGGCGGCCCGAACGCTGCCCGTGACACGGAGGTCCGGGGCGGCGGCGGTCTACTACCCGGCGTGTGTGAACCGGATCTTCGGTGAGCCCGCGGGGCATCGGGGGCCGTCGCTGCCGGAGGCGGTGGTGGCGGTGTCGCAGCGGGCGGGCCTGCCGGTGTGGATCCCGTCGGACGTGGCCGGGACCTGCTGCGCCACCATCTGGCACTCCAAGGGATACCGGCGCGGCAACGTGGTGATGGCCAACCGCATCGTCGAGGCGGCCTGGGGATGGACGGCCGGCGGCAGGCTGCCACTGGTGGTGGACGCGTCCTCGTGCACCCTGGGTCTCGGCCGTGAGGTGGTGCCGTATCTGACGCCGGGCAATGCCGCACTGCACGCCGGGCTGACGGTCGTCGACTCGGTGGTCTGGGCCGCCGAGGAGCTGCTGCCGCGGCTGGACATTCTGCGCACGGTCGGCTCCGCGGTGCTCCATCCCACCTGTTCCCTGCAGCACTTGGGGGCCGAGGCGCAGCTGCGCCGGGTCGCCGAGGCGTGTGCGCGGGAGGTGGTGGTGCCGGACGACGCGGGCTGCTGCGCCTTCGCCGGTGACCGCGGGATGCTGCACAAGGAGCTGACGGAGTCGGCCACCGCGAAGGAGGCGGCCGAGGTGAACACGCGGCACTTCGACGCCTATCTGTCGGCGAACCGGATGTGCGAGATCGGCATGGACCAGGCAACGGAGGGCCGAGGCTACGGCTCGGCCCTCCTGGCGCTGGAGCGGGCCACGCGCCCGGCCCGTCAGCTGCCTTCGGGGGTGCGCCTCAGCGGGTGACGTGCAGCGCCACCGCTCCCTTCGCGGGGACCGAGAGCTGCGCCTTCCCGTCGTCCCCGACGGTGGCCGTGTGTCCTTCGCAGGAGGACGGCGCGGCGGCGACGACGTTGCAGTACGTGCCGGCCGGCAGCGAGGTCGCAAAGGTCTGGTGCAGCTCGGCGTCGCCGTTGTTGAGGGCCACGAATCCCTTGCCTCCCCGGCCGAAGGCGAGGGCGCTGCCCCCGTTGTCCCACCAGTTCGTCAGCTCCGTCGAACCCACCGCGTTGCGGAAGCCCACCATCCCGGTGATCGCCTGCTTGGCGTGTTCGTTGGTCCAGCCGCCGCTGCCGCTGGGCGGCCCGGCGTCCTTGTCGGTCCACTCGTAGCCGGAGTAGATGTTCGGTGAGCCGTACGGCGAGGCCAGCATGAAGACGTTGGCGAGGGTGTAGGCGGCGCCGTCCTTGTAGGTGAGCGTGGAGCCGTTGCGCTCGGTGTCCCAGTTGTCGACGAAGGTGCGGGCCTGGTCGCTGCCGAGCTTGCCGTCGGCGACGGACTTCAGCCGGGCGAGGTTGCCGCTCTGGAAGGCACTCTTGAGGTCGCCGCCGTAACGGAATTCGTCGACATCGCCGACGCCGGTGTACTCCTCGGGCTGCACCGCCTCGCCGGCGCCGTGGATGACCTCCTGCACCCAGTAGCCCGGGTCGCGCATCTTGCCTTTGACAGCGGCGAGGTCGGTGGCGGAGATGTGCTTGGCGGCGTCCACCCGGAAGCCGTCCACGCCCAGCGACCGCAGGTCGTCGAGGTACTTGGCGAGGGTGGTGCGGACGTGGTCGCTGCCGGTGTCGAGGTCGGCGAGCCCGACGAGTTCGCAGTTCTGGACGTCGTCGCGGTTGGTGTAGTCGGAGATGCTCTTCCGGCAGCCGTGGAAGTCCTTGTCCTCGTAGGAGCCGGGGTAGCGGTACTTGCTGTACCGGGTGCCGCCGGTGCCCGTACCGGAGCCGGCCGCCATGTGGTTGACGACGGCGTCGGCGATGACCTTGACGCCCGCGCCGTGGCAGGCGCTGACCATCGAGGCGAACGCGTTCCGGTTGCCCAGCCGTCCGGCGATCTTGTAGCTGACGGGCTGGTACGAGGTCCACCACTGGTCGCCCTGGATGTGCTCGGAGGCGGGCGAGACCTCGACATAGCCGTAGCCGGCCGGGCCCAGCTGAGTGCGGCAGGCCTTGGCGGCATCTGCGTACTTCCACTCGAACAGGGTGGCGGTGACGGTCTTTTCACCGGGTGGGGCGGCCTGGGAGGGCCACGGCGCGAAGGTGGCGAGGCCGGCCGCGGCCAGCACTCCGGCCAGCGCCCCGCCCAGCACACGGGAACGTTGCTGCATCTTGCGGCTCCTTGGTCATGGGGCACGGCAGGACGCACCGCGCCCACGAGTGCAGCCACACGCCAGGCCGCCATGGGGGGATTTCCGCATCGGAGCCTGCCGTTTGCCTTGTGGACACGTCAAGGTTTTCCGCAAGACTTTTCAGCGACTTGCGAAAGGTGCGGGTGACGGCATCTCCGGTGTTGCCGCGAGCCGTCCGGTATTGCGGCAAAGAGTCCAAGAGTGCCGTATCAAGAGTCCAATCGGCCCTCTTGTGCCTCAGGCCGTCGGCCGACAGGGTCCTGACCGAGGTTCACGTATGCCCCGGCACACCACCGCTCCCCTGGAGGACCGATGAACGAGGCACCATCGCAGAACCACGACCGCGACCGCGACGGCGACCGCGACCGCGACGGCAACGAGGCCGGTCCGAGCCGCCGTTCGGTGCTGTGGACCGCCGGTGCGGCGGGCGCCGGACTCGGGCTCGGCGGCCTGTCGTCCGGGCCGGCCGCGGCGGCCACCCCCTCGACGACCACGGCGCCGGCCGCATCCGCTACGGCCGCCGCCGCGTCGCCCGACGCCAAGGGCAGGACCATGATCGGGGTGCCGTTCGAGCGGCGCAGCACCGTCCGTGTCGGCATCATCGGGCTCGGCAACCGCGGCGGCACCATGATCGACCTCTTTCTCGCGATGCCGGGCGTCCGCGTCGTCGCCCTGTGCGATCCGGTGAAGGACAAGACCGCCAAGGCCGCCAAGAAGGTCACCGCAGCGGGACAGCCGGCGCCCGCCGTCTACACCAACGGCGACCAGGACTTCGAAAACCTCTGCCGGCGCGGCGACATCGACTTCGTGTACGCGGCCACGCCGTGGGACCGGCACTTCGACATGGCGAAGACCGCGATGCTCAACGGCAAGCACGTGGGCGTGGAATGTCCCCTTGCGCTGCGTCTGGACCAGCTGTGGGAGCTGGTCCACCTTTCCGAGCGCACCCGCAGACACTGTATGCAGCTGGAGAACTGCTGCTACGGCAGGAACGAGATGCGGGTGCTGCGGATGGCGCATGCGGGCCTGTTCGGCGATCTGCTGCACGGCGCCGGTGCCTATATCCACGATCTGCGCGGCCTGATGTTCGACCCCACGTACTACGAGGGGCCGTGGCGGCGGCTGTGGCACACCCGGTTGCGCGGCGACCTCTACCCCAACCACGGCTTCGGCCCGGTCGCCAACTATATGGACATCAACCGCGGGGACCGCGCCGTGCGCATCTCCAGTGCCGGCACGCCCGCCCTCGGCCTCGCCAAGTACCGCAAGGAGCACATGCCGGCCAACGACCCCAGCTGGAAGGAGTCGTACATCGGGAGCGACCGGACGATCAGCCTCGTACAGACCGCCAAGGGGCGGGTGATCCGACTGGAGCACGATGTCTCCACCCCGCACCCCTACAGCCGGATCAACAGCCTCGGCGGCACCAAGGGCCTCTTCGAGGACTACCCCGAGCGGATCTACCTGGAGCCGGACCAGAGCAACGACGAGTGGGGCGACTTCACCAAGTACGCGGAGTGGGACCACTGGCTCTGGAAGGAACACGCCAATCCGCCCGGCGGGCACGGCGGCATGGACTACATGCTGGTCTTCCGGCTGATGCAGTGCATGCGGCTCGGCCTGGTACCGGACTTCGATGTCTATGACGCGGCGACCTGGACCGCGCCGGTGCCGCTGAGCGACCTCTCGATCAAGGCGAACGGCGCCCCGCAGGAGATTCCCGACTTCACCCGCGGGCTGTGGAAGAAGGCGCGGCCGGGGATGGATTCGTCCAAGCCGGAGGGGTGAGGGCGCGCAACGGTGCGGGGCCCGGCGGGCGGTGGTGCGCCGGGCCTCACGATTCCTCCCGCTGTACGACGGCAGGCGGCAGTACCTCGTCCACGCGCCGCGCGTGGGGCGCGGGCTCGCCGTACGCGCACCGTGCCGAGTGGCCCGCCTTCGAAGTCGCGCCTGCTGCCGGCGCTCAGGCCGCCAGGTGCGCCGCGTCCCCCATGACCACCACGGGGTGCCGCGCGGGATCGAGGGCGCGCAGCAGTGCCTGCATCCCGGCCTTCGGGACGCTGACGCACGCGGATGTTCCGCTGCCGTGGTCCAGGTGCAGCCAGACCCCGCCCCCCTTGGACTGACCCTGCGGGCGGGTCGGGTCCAGCGGGGAGGTCCCCTTGACGCGGTTGTAGTTGATCGCGACGACGTAGTCGAAGTCGTGCCGGGTGTTCTTGGACCAGTACGACGGCGGGGTGAACGCCGATGAGTGCGTATAGGGCAGCTTGGCGCCGGGGTCCTGGAGCACCCCGCCCGCGTCGGTCAGCGGGAACACCCCGACAGGGCTGCGCTTGTCCCCTTCGTGGTGATCCACCGTCCAGCCGCGCCGGCCGTTGTGGGCGGCCCAGCTTCCCTTGCGGTCCCAGCCCTTGGCCCCCTTGTCGTAGAGGACGACCGTGGCCTCTGCGGAGTTCACGCCCTTGCCGTAGACCGCCACGACCTGCCGGGAGCCGGCCGGGATCCGCGACCGCAGGACAGTGCCGACCTCGGGGATGTTCTTGAGGTGGGTGGTGGCCGACGCGCCGCGGGCCGGGCCGCCGGGGCGCTCCCCCTTGCCCGCACCGTCGCCCTTGCCGTCCCCGCCCTTGCCTCCGCTCGCACCGCCGCCGCAGCCCGCCACAAGGACCAGTCCCGCCGCGGCCACCGCCGCCATTCGCATCGCACTGCCCGCTGTTCGCATGACGCCCATGGTCGCACCGCCGGCCCGGCGCCCGGCCGGCACCCGACCGCCGCCTGCAGGCCGCCACCGCACGATTGTCCGGATCGCGTGGCCACAGCGGAAAAACCGTTTGAAATCCGCCCACGTCGCGGGCCAGTCTTCCAGGACCTCCGCCGGAGACGAGACGGGCGAGAGGGGCATTTCGCCTGCCGCAACGGCCTGTTGCCGCCCACCCACCACGACTTCGCCTGGGACATCATGCACATTCGCGATCTTCCGCATCCCGACCCGGGCGTCCCGGACGTCCGTACGGGTGGCGCCTTTCTCCGCTGGCTGTGCGCGCAACAGCTCGGCGGGCAGCTCAAGGCCCTCGCCTGGGGGCTGGTGAACTTCGGCGCCATCGCCGCCTCCCCGGTGCCGGTGGGACTGGCCGTCCAGGCCGTGGTGGACCGCGACGCCGGACGGCTCCTCCTGGCCGGCTCCCTGATCATGGCCTTGGGCGCCCTGATCGCGATCGGTGGCACGATGCTGCACCGCGCGGCCGTCACCAACTGGATCACCGCCGTCGCCCGGATGCAGCAACTGCTCGCCCGCAAGACCACGGAACTGGGTTCGGCCATGACGCGGCGGGTGGCGGCGGGCGAGATCGTCGCCGTCAGCACCGGCGACCTGGAGAAGATCGGCTGGTTCGTCGAAGCGCTCTCCCGGTTCGGTGCCGCCGCGGTCACCGCCGCCGGCGTCTCCGTTGCCCTGGCCCTCTACCGGCCGGAGCTCGGCGTCCTGGTGGCCGTCGGCGTGCCCGTCATGGCGCTGGCCGTACTGCCGTTGCTGCCGCACGCCACCCGACGCGCCGACGCACAGCGCGAGAAGGCCGGTCAGGCCACCGAGCTGGCGTCCGACACCGTCGCCGGACTGCGTGTCCTGCGCGGCATCGGCGGCGAAGAGCTTTTCCTCGGCCGCTACCGCAGCGCCTCCCAGGAGGTGCGCAAAGCCGCCGTCCGCAGCGCCCGGATGTGGTCGCTGATCTCGGCCGTCCAGGTGCTGCTGCCGGGCCTGCTGCTCATCGCGGTGGTCTGGTACGGCACCCGGCTCGCCCTCGACGGCACCCTCGCCGTCGGCGATCTCGTCACCGTCTACAGCGCGGTCACCTTCCTGCTCCTCCCCCTCAGACACTTCGAAGAGATCGCCCAGGCCTATTCCTTCGCCAAGCCGTCCACGAAGCGCACGGCCCGCGTCCTGGCACAGCGCCGCCCGGCCGGCGGGCGGGACACCGGCCGGGAGGCGACACCCACCGGGGATCTGCACGACCCGGTCAGCGGCCTGACCGCCCCGGCCGGCCGGCTGACCGCGGTGGTCTGCGGCGACCCCGACAGCGCGGGCCGGCTCGCCGAACGCCTCGGCGGACACCCGCCGCAGCGGGACGAAAGCGGCGGTGACGGCACCGCGCCGGTCTCGGTCGTGCTCGGCGGCACCCCGCTGGACGACCTGGCACGTGACACGGCCCGCGGTGCCGTACTCGTCCAGGACAAGGACCCGATGCTGCTCTCGGGCACGCTCGGTGAACTGCTCGACGTACCGGCATCCGGCCGGGTGGGCGCGCGGGAGGCGCTGACCGCGGCGCAGTGCGGCGATGTGCTGACCACGCTCGCGCAGGCGTCCGCCGACGACTCGGGAGACCCCATGCACGCCCACATCACCGAGCGCGGCCGCTCGCTGTCCGGCGGACAGCGCCAGCGGCTCGCCCTCGCCAGGTCGCTGGTCGCCGACCCGGAGGTGCTGGTGCTCGACGAACCGACCAGCGCCGTCGATGCGCACACCGAGGCCCGGATCGCCGAGGGCCTGCGGGAGATCAGGAAGGGGCGGACGACCGTCGTGCTCACCTCCAGCACGCTCCTGCTGGACCGGGCCGAACAGGTGGTGTTCCTCCAGGAGGGGAAGGCCGTCGCCGAGGCGACCCACCGCGAACTGATGCGCAGCCACCCCGCCTACCGCGCGATCGTCACCCGCGAACCGGACCCGGAGCCGGCGGTACCGGCCGTCCGGACCGACGCGCGGACCGATGCCCGGACCGGAGCCCGGACCGGAGCCCGGACCGACGCTCAGATCGAGGAGACCGCATGATCGGCCTGGCGCCGCCGGAGCACGATCCGGACGCCCCGCAGACCCTCACCACCCTTCCCGTCGGCTCGCCGGCCACGGTGCGCAGCTATGTCGGCGGCCTGATCCGCCGTCACCGCAGAGCGTTCACCTTGCTGGTCGCCGTGAACGCGGCCGCGGTGATCGCCTCCATGGCAGGCCCCTATCTCCTCGGCGGAGTCGTCGAGAAGCTGTCCGCGGGGGCCCGCGACCTCCCGCTGGAGCGCACCATCGGGCTGTTCGCCGTGGCGCTGGCCGCCCAGACGGTGTTCGTCCGCATGGTCCGGCTGCGCGGGGCGATGCTCGGTGAGCGGATGCTGGCGGATCTGCGCGAGGACTTCCTCGTACGGTCCGTGGCGCTTCCGCCGGGCGTCCTGGAGCGGGCCGGCACCGGCGACCTGCTGTCGCGGATCACCACCGACATCGACAGGCTCTCCAGCGCGATGCGCGAGGCCGTTCCGCAGCTGTCCATCGGCGTGGTGTGGGTGGCGCTGCTGCTCGGCGGGCTGACGGTGACCGCACCGCCGCTCGCGCTGTCCGTACTCATCGCCCTCCCGCTGCTGGTCGTCGGCTGCCGCTGGTACTTCAGACGGGCGCCGAGCGCTTACCGCTCCGAGGCGGCCGGTTACGCGGCGGTGTCCGCGGTGCTCACCGAGTCCGTGGACGCGGGGCGTACGGTCGAGGCCCACCGGCTGGGCGCCCGCCGGACCGCCCTGTCGGAGGACCGGATTCGATCATGGACTCAGTGGGAGCGTTACACGCTCTTCCTGCGCTCGGTGCTCTTCCCCGTCGTCGATCTGACCCATGTACTGCTCCTGGGCTCGGTGTTGCTGCTCGGCGGAGCCTTCGTCATCCAGGGATGGATCACTCCGGGGCAGCTGACGACCGGGGCGCTGCTGGCGCAGATGATGATCGAGCCGGTCGGCATGGTCCTGCGCTGGTACGACGAACTGCAGGTGGCCCAGGTGTCCATCGCCCGGCTCGTCGGCGTCCGGGAGATCGAGCCGGAGGCCACCGCTGCGGAGCGGTTCCCGGACGGCCGGGAGGTCCACGCCGACGGGGTCAGCTTCGGCTACCGTGCGGGCGTCGATGTGCTCCGGGCGGTGTCGTTGCGGGTCCGTCCGGGGACCCGGCTGGCGCTGGTCGGGCCCTCCGGCGCCGGCAAGTCGACGCTGGGCCGGCTCCTGGCGGGCATCTACGGTCCCCGGGTGGGCAGCGTCACGCTGGGCGGCGCCGAACTCTCCGCGCTGCCGGCCGAACGGATCCGCGAGCAGGTGGCGCTGGTCAACCAGGAACACCATGTCTTCGTCGGCTCGCTCCGCGACAATCTCCTGCTGGCGCGCAGCGGTGCGGCCGATGCCGAACTGTGGGCGGCGCTCGGCGCGGTGGACGCCGATGACTGGGCGCGGGCCCTGGACAAGGGACTCGACACCGAGGTGGGCTCGGGCGGCCATACGCTGACGCCCGCCCAGGCCCAGCAGATCGCACTGGCCCGGCTGGTGCTCGCCGATCCGCACACCCTGGTGCTGGATGAGGCGACGTCCCTGCTCGACCCGCGGGCGGCCCGCCATCTGGAGCGCTCGCTGAGCAGGGTGCTGGACGGCCGTACGGTCGTGGCGATCGCGCACCGGCTGCACACCGCCCATGACGCCGATGTGATCGCGGTCGTCGAGGAGGGCCGGATCAGCGAGCTGGGCAGCCACGACGAACTGGTCTCGGCCGGTGGCGCGTACGCGGCGTTGTGGCGGTCCTGGCACGGCTGATACGGGGCACGGGTCCAGATACGGCTGATACGGGGCCGGTTCCTGGCGCGGCGGATGCGGCGCGCGGGTCCTGGCGCGTGCTGGTGCGCGGCGAAGTCGGCCGAGACCCGGCCGGGCGCCGTCACGGCGGCTTCGGGGGCGGGCAAGGCCAGGGCCCGCGAGCGCGTACGCCTCGCGGGCCCCCGGGAAGGACGCAGGACCTCCCCCATACCTCCGTGTCAGCCCCCGGTGACCGGGCCGCGCAGGTCAGAGATAACCGAGCGCACTCAGGCCGCCGACGCCGCCCAGCACCATGAACACCGGCATCAGCACCTTCAGCTCCACCCAGCTGCCGGCCTTGAAGCGCATGCCCTTGGGCGGGCCGACCGGGTACCAGCGCTTGCGGCCTATCGGGATGGGCCACAGGACGGGGCAGCCCGAGACGGTCAGGGCATCGCCGATGTCATGGACGAGCGCTCCGAGAACGACCGGGAGCCCCAGCCAGAGGTACTGCTGCCCCGGTTCGCTGAACAGCCAGCTCGCGCCGTTGCCCGGCTGGTCGAGAACGCCGGCCAGGATCCAGGCCGCGGCGGCACCCAGCAGCCACACCAGCACATCGCTGGAGACCCGTGCGGCCCGCCACAACAGCCCTTCGATGGCGAGCACCATATGGACGAAGAGGATGCCGAGGACGGCCCAGCGGCCGCCCTGCATCGCCAGCAGCGACATCCCGCCGCCGACCAGCACCGCCCACACCCAGGTGTGGGTCAGTGTGCGGTGGCCTCCGTTGCGGTTCGAGTCACCGCGCATCTTGGTCGCCTTGTAGACCGCGTGCGAGATCGCGTCGACCAGTTCGCACAGCCACCGCGAGAGCGGCCCGAAGGCCCGCGAGATGGTCGCGGACTTGTGGTCGAGGTCCGGGGCGAGCGCCGCACCGGCACAGATCAGAGCTCCGCAGACGAGCACCGGCCAGGGCATGGGATGTCCGGCGGCAGCGGCCGCCGCGCCCACCCCCAGCCAGGCCGCGGCCCCGGACAGTGAGTGCGCCGGTCCCATCATGGTTGTTCCCACCCCTTGTTCTCTTGGTTCTCTTGCGCTCGTGCTCCGGCGCGGACGGTGCGTCTCTCGTACTGCTGAGCCGCACCTCTGACGCCCGGTCGGCGACTCAGCGTAGCGTCAGATGATCTCCCTACGAGGAGGGGGTGAGCGCACGTCCCCACGGGCGCACGGGCACAGCATCCGCAGGACCGACCGCAGGACAGACACCGGCCCTCGGCACCGGCCCTCGGTCAACTGCTCGCCCCGCACCCCTTCCTGCCTACCGTCCCGGACGACGCCACCGGAGCGCGCCCGGCAGATGGAACCAACTGCTCTGACGGCCAGCGCCGTTGGGACACCCCTCCTGCCTGGCCCCCACCCATGAGTCCGCCTTACGCGCCTCCTCCCCCACGGTGACCGACGACCGTGGTCGGTGGTCGGTGGTCGGTGGTCGGTGATCGGTGGCCGGTGATCGGCGACCAACGACGGGTGGCCGGTGGCCGACGACGGACGACGGACGACGGACGACGGACGACGGACGGAACGAATCGGGCGTCCACCCTGCCGCACGCCCGCCGCGTGATCTGCGCCACGCGCGCATGGCGCGACGGCCTGGAGAGCGCTCGCCGGCACCAACAGCGCGCCCTTGACTCTGTACGGAGGGTGAGGGCGCCGTACCGCCCCCTCCGGACCGCGCCGCAACGGGACGTGTCTCCGCGGGCCGGGGCCGCCGGAAGGGTGCCCGGAGCCGGCGCCGGGGCCGGGGCAGCGAGGTCCGGGGGCCTTCCGGGCGGGCGGGCCACGGGCCTCGTCGATCTTGAGCCGGCCTCCCTCCGAGTCGCCGGTTCCCTGATCCGGGCCGAAGACAGGCAGTATGGGGGCGTGACCCTCATCGATCATCTCCCGAACGACGCCGACCCCGATGCCCTCTTCGAAGCCTTTTCGGGCTGGGCCGAGCAGCAGGGCATTTCGCTCTACCCTGCCCAGGAGGAGGCGCTGATCGAGGTGGTCTCCGGGGCGAACGTCATCCTGTCCACCCCGACCGGTTCCGGTAAGAGCCTGGTGGCGGCCGGTGCACACTTCACCGCGCTCGCCAATGATCAGGTCACCTTCTACACCGCCCCCATCAAGGCGCTGGTCTCGGAGAAGTTCTTCGACCTGTGCAAGATGTTCGGCACCGAGAACGTCGGCATGCTCACCGGTGACGCCTCGGTCAACGCCGATGCCCCGGTCATCTGCTGCACTGCCGAGGTCCTTGCCTCGATAGCGCTGCGGGACGGGAAGGACGCCGACATCGGCCAGGTCGTGATGGACGAGTTCCATTTCTATGCCGAGCCGGACCGTGGCTGGGCCTGGCAGATTCCGCTGCTGGAACTTCCGCAGGCGCAGTTCATTCTGATGTCGGCGACGCTCGGCGATATGGCGCGCTTCGAGGAGGATCTGACCCGGCGCACGGGGAAGCCCACGTCGGTGGTGCGCTCCGCGACGCGGCCGGTGCCGCTGTCGTACGAATACCGCACGACGGCGATGACGGAAACCCTCACCGAGCTGCTGGAGACCCGGCAGTCGCCCGTGTACATCGTGCACTTCACCCAGGCCGCCGCCGTCGAGCGGGCGCAGGCGCTGATGAGCATCAATATGTGCACACGCGCCGAGAAGGACCAGATCGCCGAGCTCATCGGGAATTTCCGGTTCACCACCAAGTTCGGCCGGAATCTGTCGCGGTATGTCCGCCATGGCATCGGCGTGCACCACGCCGGCATGCTGCCGAAGTACCGCAGGCTCGTCGAGAAGCTGGCACAGGCCGGTCTGCTGAAGGTCATCTGCGGCACGGACACCCTCGGCGTGGGGGTCAACGTCCCGATTCGTACGGTTTTGTTCACCGCGCTGACCAAGTACGACGGGACGCGGGTGCGGACGCTGCGGGCACGGGAGTTCCATCAGATCGCGGGCCGCGCCGGCCGCGCCGGCTTCGACACCGCGGGCTTTGTGGTCGCACAGGCTCCCGAGCATGTGGTGGAGAACGAGAAGGCGCTGGCCAAGGCGGGCGACGACCCCAAGAAGCGCCGGAAGGTGGTGCGCAAGAAGGCGCCGGAGGGCTTCGTCAACTGGGGTGAGAACACCTTCGAGAAGCTGATCGCTTCCGATCCGGAGCCGCTGAACTCCCGCTTCCGGGTGACCCACGCGATGCTGCTGTCCGTGATCGCGCGGCCGGGCAATGCGTTCGAGGCCATGCGCAAGCTGCTCGAGGACAACCATGAGCCGCGCAGGAATCAGCTCAGGCACATCCGGCGGGCCATCGCGATCTATCGCTCGCTGCTGGACGGCGGGATCGTGGAGCGGCTGCCCGAGCCGGACGCCGAGGGCCGGATCGTCCGGCTGACCGTGGACCTTCAGCAGGACTTCGCGCTCAACCAGCCACTGTCGACATTCGCGCTGGCCGCGTTCGACCTGCTCGACCCGGAGTCGCCCTCCTACGCGCTGGACATGGTCTCGGTCGTGGAGTCCACGCTGGACGATCCGCGCCAGATCCTGGCCGCGCAGCAGAACAAGGCCCGGGGCGAGGCGGTGGCCCAGATGAAGGCCGACGGCGTCGAGTACGAAGAGCGCATGGAACGGCTCATGGACGTCGAGTACCCCAAGCCGCTGGAGGAAGTACTCTTCCACGCCTACGGCCTATACCGCAAGAGCCACCCGTGGGTCGGCGACCATCCGCTGTCGCCGAAGTCGGTCATCCGCGATATGTACGAACGCGCCATGACCTTCACGGAGTTCACGTCCTTCTACGAGCTGGCCCGCACCGAGGGAATCGTGCTGCGCTACCTGGCGAGTGCGTACAAGGCGCTGGACCACACCGTCCCGGACGACCTGAAGTCCGAGGACTTCGAGGACATCATCGCCTGGCTGGGCGAGATGGTGCGCCAGGTCGACTCCAGCCTGCTGGACGAGTGGGAACAGCTTGCCAACCCGGAGGTGGAGACGGCCGAGCAGGCCGCGGAGCGGGCCGATCAGGTCCGGCCGGTCACGTCCAATGCGCGGGCTTTCCGGGTGCTGGTGCGCAATGCGATGTTCCGGCGGGTGGAGCTGGCGGCGCTGGACAAGGTCGAGGAGCTCGGCGAGATGGATGCCGATTCCGGCTGGGACGTGGACGCCTGGGGCGAGGCGATGGACGCCTACTGGGACGAATACGACGAGCTGGGCACCGGTCCGGACGCGCGCGGCCCGAAGCTGCTGCAGATTCAGGAGGATGCCGAGCACGGACTGTGGAAGGTGCGGCAGACTTTCGCCGACCCGAGCGGTGATCACGACTGGGGCATCTCCGCGGAGGTGGACCTGTCCGCCTCCGACGAGGAGGGGCGCGCGGTGGTACGGGTCACGGACGTGGGTCAATTGTGAGGCGACGGCTTCGACCGAGGCCGCCGAAGGATCTGACGGAGGGCCACCGGTCATGACCAATCCCGCCGAAAAGCTGGTCGATCTGCTGGATCTGGAACAGATCGAGGTGAACATCTTCCGGGGCCGCAGCCCGCAGGAATCGTTGCAGCGGGTCTTCGGTGGGCAGGTCGCCGGCCAGGCGCTGGTGGCTGCCGGGCGGACCACGGAAGGGGACCGCCCGGTCCACTCGCTCCATGCGTACTTCCTGCGCCCGGGCCGGCCCGGGGTGCCGATCGTGTACCTGGTCGAGCGGGTCCGCGACGGGCGGTCCTTCACCACACGCCGGGTCGTCGCCGTCCAGCAGGGACGCACGATCTTCAATCTGACCGCCTCCTTCCACAAGCCGGAACCCGGCTTCGATCACCAGTTGCCGCTGCGTCGGGTGGTTCCCGACCCGCAGGAGCTGCCGACGGTCGCGGAAGAGGTCCGCGAGCACCTGCGCAGCCTGCCCGAGTCGCTGGAGCGGATGGCACGCCGGATGCCCTTCGAGATCCGGTATGCCGACCGGCTGCGCTGGACCCCGGAGGAGATCGAGGGCGCGGAACCCCGCAGCGCGGTGTGGATGCGCGCGGTCGGGCCGCTGGGCGACGACCCGCTCGTACACACCTGCGCGCTGACCTACGCCAGCGATATGACGCTGCTGGACGCCGTCCGCATCCCCGTCGAACCCCTCTGGGGCCCGCGCGGGTTCGACATGGCCTCGCTCGACCACGCGATGTGGTTCCACCGTCCGTTCCGCGCGGACGAGTGGTTCCTCTACGACCAGGAGTCGCCCATCGCCACCGGAGGCCGCGGCCTGGCCCGCGGACGAATCTACGACCGCGAGGGCAGACTGCTGGTTTCGGTCGTCCAGGAGGGGCTCTTTCGTCCTATCTAAGAACGCGGACGCGCAAGACCATCCCAGGAAGGGCTGTTCAGAAAGCTCGGGGACTGACCCGGGCGGGCGACGGCGGAGGGTACGGCGGCCGGTGTCCGCGGGCGGCCCGGGTCTTCCCTGCGGGCCCTTTCCAGGCAGCGCGAGAGGTGGACGCGGTACCACAGCACTTCGTCGAACTCATCTGCCGTCAGTACGCGCTCGAAGGATTCCCTGGCGGCCGGGGTCACCGTGATCACGGAGGCCAGGGTGGGCCTGAGCCGGCGCAGCAGGCACCGCTCCAGCGGGTTCTCGGCCACCGAGGCCAGTTCCTCCGGCGGCAGCACGGCGGCGATCACCCCTGCCGCTTCCCAGGGGTCGTCGGTCTGCCCCATGAGCTGGGCGATCCGCCGGCTGCGCCACTGGCGGGCCCGCCAGTCCTGTCCGCTGTCGAGCATCACCCGCATCGCCGCCGGGGTGTTGCCCCGCATCAGGTCGGGTTCACGGTCGGCGAAGTCGGCGACCTCGGCGGCGAGATAGAGCCAGACCACCGCGCCGAAGCGGTTCACATAGAACCGGACGGGGCCCAAACAGCCCGCCCGGGTCAGGCGGACCGCCCGGCCGGGCCCGATGCCCATGAGAGCGGCGGCCTCGGTCGTGCTGACTGCGCGGATCCGCTCGCGGAGCGCGTCCGGGAAGCCCGGCTCTGCCTGCAGCCGGGCGATCTCCCCCGCCGGAACCCGGCGCCGGCCGAGCGATCCGGCTCCGGTCGGCCGGCCGCCGGCCCCGGCCGCGACCGTCCGCACTTCTCCGAGCTGGGTCGCGAGCTCCAACTCGCCTGTCCTCAACTCCAGTTCGCGGGCCGCCCGCCCCGCCGTGAGCGTCTGCTGCCCGTCGCACACCACTGTCATGTCGCTTCCCCCGCAACTCGGTCGATCACTGACAGTGACGACGATAGCGGCCGGTGGCGACAGCGGGTCAACCCCCGCCCTCAGACCTGTGGATAACTTTCCGGCTGGCGGGCCGCGACGCCCAGATGCTCTCCGACGCGATTGACCAACAGCGTCATTTCGTAGGCGATCTGCCCCATGTCCGCGTCGGCGCCCGCCAGCACGCACAGACAGCTGCCGTCTCCCGCGGCCGTCACGAACAGCACTCCGTCGTCGAATTCGACCATGGTCTGACGCACCCGGCCGATTCCGAAGTGGAGCCCCGAGCCCTTCGCGAGGCTGTGCAGTCCAGAGGCGACCGCCGCGAGATGTTCGGCGTCCTCCCGCTCCAGTCTCTCGCTCGCCCCGGTCACCAGCCCGTCGTTGGAGAGCACCAACGCGTGCCGTACCTTCTGCACCCGCTTGGTCAGATCGTCCAGCAGCCAGTCGAGTCCGCTGCTCAATGCCATTGCTGCTTCCTCCCCGTATCCCCGTCCGCATCCCTGGCCGGACGGCAGCCCGCGGACCGCGAACTGCCGTGCCAGCCTGTCCCACCTCCGCCGTCTCGGCAAGCGGCTCCCCAGCCCGGCGTGGCACGCGGCGCGTGCCTGTGCCGCATGGATGAGGATGTCGGCATGGCACACAAGATGACGAAGGATGAGTGGCAGAGGTTCCTTTCCGAGGGCACGCGTACCGGCAAGCTGGCGACCGTACGGGCCGACGGAAGCCCGCACCTCGCACCGGTGTGGTTCCTCATGGACGGTGACGAGTTGGTGTTCAACACCGGTGCGGACACGGTCAAGGGCCGCAATCTCGCCCGCGACGGCAGAGTGGCACTGTGCGTCGATGACGATCGGCCACCGTTCGCTTTCGTGTCCGTACAGGGAACGGCGGAGATCAGCGACGATCTGACGGACGTCCGCCACTGGGCGACCCGGATCGCGGCCCGCTACATGGGCGAGGACCGTGCGCAGGAGTACGGCGCGCGCAACGGCGTTCCGGGCGAGGTGCTGGTCCGGGTCAGGATCGACAAGGCCGTCGCCCTCGCGGGTGTCGCAAGCTGAAGGCTGCGGGTGCGTGGCGCGCGCCGTCCGGCATCCGCGCCACCTCCGCCCGTCGGCTCAGCCCACCGAATCCAGCACCCTGGTGGAGTGCCGCCGCCCCGCGTGCTCGACGAGCCGGACCAGGACTTCCTTGCCGGAGTCCCGGTCCCTCGCGTCACAGAGCACCACCGGGGTACCACGGTCCAGGTCCAGTGCGCGGGAGACCTCGTCGGCCCCGTAGGACCGGGCCTCCGCAAAGCAGTTGACGGCCACCAGGAACGGAATCGCACGGCGCTCGAAGTAGTCGACGGCCGGAAAGCAGTCCTGCAGCCGCCGGGTATCGGCCAGCACCACGGCGCCCAGCGCACCCTCCGACAGGTCGTCCCACAGGAACCAGAAGCGGTCCTGTCCGGGGGTGCCGAAGAGGTAGAGGGACAGGCCCTGTCTGATGGTGATGCGGCCGAAGTCCATCGCCACCGTGGTGGTGCCCTTGGCGTCCACTCCCCCGGTGTCGTCCACCGTCTCGCCCGCCTCGCTGAGCCGTTCCTCCGTGCGCAGCGGGTGGATCTCGCTGACCGAGCCCACCAGGGTCGTCTTGCCCACGCCGAAGCCGCCCGCGACTAAGATCTTCAGGGTCAACTCGGCGTCGGGGTCCGGGGCTGCGCCCTCCGGGGCCCCTTGTGCGGCGTTCATCTGCCGTCTCCTCCAGGATGCAGGGTCCTGCGCGTCACGGGGTGTACGGATCCACGGCTCGACGAGGGGAGCCTTCGGCGGCGGAGGGCCGTCCGAAATCCATGGCGTGGACCGTACCTCCCGCTGAGGGGGATGTCCCCGGATTCGCCAAAGCCGCCACGTGTTCGGATCAAGAAGCCCATCAACCGCCCCCTTCGTGATAGTTGAACCACTGTGGGGCACCACCGGGCCGGCGTGCGGCCGAGCAAGTCACGTCCGGGGGGCGGGGTGGAATACGGGCGCCCCGACGACCGGTGCGGTCAGCGCAGCCAGCGCGGCCCGGTGCCGTCAGCGCGGCCGGTGCCGCCGGTTCGGCCAGGGCAGCCACTTCGGCAGGGGGAGTGGAACGCAGCCCCCCGTAGCCTTGTACCGTCTCCCTCTCGCCGACCGTTCCGCCCCGGAGGAGCCCGATGACCGGCCAGCACGGCGACCACCACGCCGACCGCCCGCACGAGGTCCGGGCGTTCTTCGCGCCACGCGCCGCCGGCTGGGACGCGAAGTTCCCCGGCGACGGTCCCGCCTATGCGGCGGGCACCGCCGAGCTGGGCCTCAGGGAGGGCGACCGGGTGCTGGACGCCGGCTGCGGTACGGGGCGTGCGCTGCCCGCGCTCCGGGAAGCCGTGGGAGCGCGCGGGACGGTACTGGGCGCCGATCTCACGCCCGAGATGCTGCAGGCCGCCGTACGGGCCGGGCGCGACCGCTACGCGGCACTGCTGCTCGCCGACGTGACCCGGCTGCCGCTACCCGACGCCGCGCTGGACGCGGTCTTCGCCGCCGGGCTCATCTCCCACCTGCCGGACTCGGCGGGCGGCCTCACCGAACTCGCCAGGACCGTACGTCCCGGTGGCCGGCTGGCGCTCTTCCACCCCATCGGGCGGGCGGCCCTCGCCGCCCGCAAGGGCCGCCCGATCACCCCCGACGACCTGCGGGCCGAGCCGAATCTGCGGCCCCTCCTGGCGGAGTGCGGCTGGGACCTGATCCGGTACGAGGACCGCGACTCCCGCTACCTGGCGCTGGCGGTACGCCGGGCGTAGCGGGCCGCCAGACGTACCGGTTCAGCGGGCGTACCGGGCCAGTGGGCGTACCGGGCCAGCGGGCGTACCGGGCATACCGAGCCACCCGGGGGAACTGCCCGGGAACCGGCTGCCCGGCGGAGGGGCCCGGGTCCCTGCCGCTCAGGACGCCGCCGGGCCCTCCCCATGGGGCACCGGGCAACTGCCCGTGCGGCGGGAGGGGAAGGTGCCGAGCTCGGCCACCCGGAAGCCCTTCGGGTAACCCTTGATCTCGGGATTCTGGCGGGCGTAGTGGGGAGTGCGGCGAGGCGGCAGCAACCGCACGGCCTTGGCGCGCAGCTTCAGAGCGGTGCGTACCGCCTTTTGGACCGCCGGCTTGGGCCGCTCGTACCGGAACGCCTCCAGCAGTGCGTCGTCCAGGAGGGCCATGCTCGCTCCGCGCACCACCGGAGCGAGCGGGCCGTACCACCCCGCCATCAGGTCCAGCGTGGCGTCCGACACCCTTCGCGCGCCCTCGTCCCAGCCGAAGTGCGCCTCCTCGTAGGCGTCGAGGCACCGCTCGAAGTCCTCGTAGGTCTGCGGGAGTCCGGTGATTCCCATATGGCGGCCCAGGGTGCGGTAGTAGACGGCGATGGCATGCCGTTCCCGCGCGGTCAGCCGTCGCCAGCCGAAGGCGTCGAGCCACCGCTTGGGCGTCACCACGAACGTGCAGAGGACATAGCGCATGTCCTCGTTGCTGATGTCGTAGCTGCGGTGCATCTGGTTGATACGGCGGATCGCCGTCCGGCCGTCCTCCCCGTCGAAGCCGTGCTCGACGACGGCGTCCAGGAGGAGCGCGGTGTCGTCATAGCGCTTTTGCGTACGGCCGGTCAGTTCGGCGGTCTCGGCCAGCAGCCGGCCGATGCTCGGCACGGCGTAGGTGCGGTAGAGCGCCAGCTCCAGGGCCCTGGTGATGTCCCAGGGGAACTCATGGGTCGCGATGATGCGGTAGATCCGCAGGAAGTCACGCTCCGGGTCCAGCCGCCGGATCTCCCTCAACCAGTCGTAGCGCCGCACCTGATATCCGTCCCTTCGTTCGCCGACGTGCGCCGACGTACGCCGACCCGCCAATTTTAGGGGCGTGGGCGGTTGTTAAGGGGTGTGACGGGCGTCAGATCGCGCCGTGCGGTGGCCGGATTCATGGTGTTGCTGTCAGGAGATCTCGCGTGCGCGGCGGGGCACACCGGTCGCGCGCTGTGCGGTGCGGGTGCCGCGCCCCGGGGTGCGTGCGTCGACGCCGTAGCGGTCCGTGCGTGTGGGATCCGCCACGGCCAGCGCCTTGTTGAGCGGCATCCCGGTGCGGCCGGCGAGCGCCAGCCGTTCCCGGACCTCGCGCGGGGTGCGCGGGCGGTAACCGGGCCCCGTACCGCAGCAGCCGCCGTGGAAGGTCAGTCCCGCACGCAGGACGGCCTCCAGAGCCCGCCAGCCTGCTGTGTCGCGCCGCCTGGGGACCGCCAGGTCGGCGCCCGCGTCGATCAGCTCGGCGCGGCACTGCGGGCAGCGGCCCGGTCCCCGTGAGGTCACCGTCTTCTTCCACGCGGCCCGGCAACCCAGGCACACGAAGTGCATCCGGCTGCTGTAAAAACACATCTGCGCAGCGTACGGCTGGTGACAAGGCCGTACCAAGCCAATTAAGGTGCGCCGACATACTCCGCGATGGATTGGATGGGGAGGCTCGCGTGCCCACGACCGAGAGCGCCGACAACGACCAGTTGTTCGTGCTGACGGCGGTGCTGCTGACGCCCGCGCAGTTCCCGAGCGTACTCGGCGACGACTACCCCGAGGTGTGTGCGGGCCTCGGCCTCGAACCGTACGCGGAGGGCTACGGGCTGGTCCTCGGTCAGGACAGTGACGGCGCGCGCTGGACCGTGGCGACGGAGGACGTGTCGCTGGTGGCCTGTGCGATCGCAGCCTGGGACTGCGGGATGGAGTACGACCTCTCCCCCGGGGAGCACAGCATCGTCGGGGCGCTTCCCGGCTGGCCGCTCTCGCTCGCGGTGGCGGCCCCGGGGGTGCCGCAGCCGCACGATCCGGAGCCACAGGAAGGCGACCCCGCGCCGCTCACGCCGCCGGATGCCGAGGAGTGGGGGCCTGCGCAACGGCGGCTCGGCGCGGACGAGATCGCCATGCAGTGGGCGGCGTGGCGCGAGCAGGTGGATGACGAGGACACCTTCGCCGAGCCGGGGGATCATGCACACAAGGGGGTGCGGAGGGTGCTGGAGGAGGCGCGCGGCTATGTGAGCGAGCCGCCGCCGCCCGGGCGGGTGCGGTCGTCGTTCGCGGCCGGTAAGGCGCGGACCCTGCGGGTCGACGGCCCTGGCTGGAGCATGGTCGCGCGTACCGATGACATTGCGTTCGTGCTGCTGGACGACGAACCGGGTGAGGTGCATCCGGTGGGGCGGGGGCCTGCGCTTCCCGCGCTGCTGTCGTCGCTCGACGAGTTGGCGGCGCGGCCGGTCTGAGGCGGACCGCTTCGGTGGACCGTTGCGCGAGGGGACGGGGGGGGAAGGACGGGACAGGGGGGACGGGACGGACGGCGGCGGGAGACGAAGGGAGACGCCGGAACGGGCCAAGGCCTCTTCCCTCCCGCCAGGGCCTGTGCCCCCTCCCGCCAGAGCCGTTCCCCTCCCACCAGGGCCCTTCCCCTTGCGCTGGGGCGAATGCGCCGCCGGTCCCGGTGCCGCGGGGCACGAGGAGGACGGACGGCGCGGCGCGGGAGTCCGCTCGGGCGCGGTCAGCGGCCGATCTGTTTGCGGCTGACGCGGCGGAGCCGGCGTCGTTGGGAGGAGTCGAGCGTCAGATACGCGACGGCCGGGACCCCGACCATGACCAAGAGGGCCGCCCAGAAGGGCAGCAGCCACAGCAGGATCACTCCCACCGCGACGCCGCCGACCGCGACCTTCGCCTGTGTGGACATCCTTCACGCCCCTTCCGCGGCCTGCGCCGCGCTCTGTGTACTCCATTGAACGCCGTTTTTGCGCAACAGGTTCCAGGTATCCGTGTGCCGTCCTGTACTCTCGGGCGCTTCAGACGCCAGTAGTCAAACTTGAGGAGCCATGTTCGGTGACACCACTCCCGGCGATCACGCCCGCTCGGATCTCCGCCCTGTCCCGCTGTGCGGCGGTTTTCCTGCCGTCGGATCCGCCACGTGCCGGGCGGGTGGCCTTCTGGCGCCCCGATGGCGGACCCGTGGAAGAGTCACACGGCGCGGACGGTGCGACGGACGGCGAAGGCGGGGCTCCGGGCGGCGACGGCGGCGCGGCGGACGGGGAGGGCGGGGCGGCGGAACGGCTGGCGGTGGTCCTGCCGGACGAGGGCGGCGGGGTATCCCTGTGCGAGGTCCCGGCGCTGGTCCTGTCGGTTGCCGAGGCGGTGCCGGTGCTCACCCGCGCGCGGGCCGCCCGGGGCACCCATCCGGCCGCCGCCTTCTGGGGGGCCGCGTCCGTGCTGGCGCTGCAGCTCGCGGCACGCGGCCGGCTGCTGCCGGGGGTGAGTCCCGGCGGGTATGACGCCTGGCGGCTGGGGCCGCTCGACCCGGTGGACGTCGAGCGGCTGCGCGATCTCGCCGCCGCGATGCCGCCGTACGCGCACGCCGTCCCGCTGCCGGATTCCGCACCGCCAAAGCTGCCGGACCCCGAGCGGCAGGTCCGGTCCTTCCTCGACGCGGTGGCGGACGGGCTGCCGCGCTCCCCCGGGGCGGCGCTGGTCACCGGAGCGCCGGCCTTCGCGGTGCAGGCACCGCAGCACATCCCCGAACAGCGCGCCTGGGCCGCGGAGGTCGCCGCGGGCCACGACGCGGGCGTACGGATCTCGCTGCGGGTGGAGGTGCGGGGCATGGAGGACGCGGGGAGCACCGAGACCTCGGGGGCCGCCCAGGCCACCCAAGCCACCCGGTCCAGCCACACCACCGAAAGCGCGGACCCCACGGACGGCCCCGACATCACCTTCACCGGCGTGCTCCAGCTGCACAGCCTCACCGACCCGACGCTGGTCGCCGATGCCGCCGAGGTGTGGGCGGGGGCGTCGCCCGCCGGGCAGGCCTTCGGGTCGCAGGCACGGATGGACACGCTGCTGGCGTTGCGTCGTGCGGCGGATGTCTGGGCGCCGCTCACGCCGTTGCTGTCCGCCGCGGTACCCGGGGCGCTGGATCTGGCCGAGGAAGAAGTCGCCGAACTGCTCGGTCCGGCCGGTCGTGCGCTGGCCTCCGCCGGGGTGCAGGTGCACTGGCCGAAGGACCTGGCGCGCCGGCTGACCAGCCGGGCCGTGGTGGGCTCGCCCGAGGCGGGCGACGGCAGCGGGTGGCAGAGACCGGAGTCGGGGCTGCCTTCGCTGTTGTCGGCGGATGCCTTGCTCTCCTTCAGCTGGCGGTTCGCGGTGGGCGGCCAGGAGGTGGACAGGAACGAGCTGGACCGGCTCGCCGAAGCGGGACGGCCACTGGTGCGGCTGCACGACCAGTGGGTGCTGATCGACCCGGAGGCGGTGCGGGCCGCCCGGGACCGGCCGGACCGTAAGATCACGCCGCTCGACGCGCTCGGCGCCGCGCTCACCGGATCCGCCGAGACCCCGGACGGCGACCGGGTGGAAGTGACGGCCTCCGGGTGGCCGGCCCGGCTGCGCGAGCTGCTCGCCGACCCGGAGACCAACGGTGCCGCACCTGTCCGGCAGCCGGCGGCGCTCACCGCGACGCTGCGCGACTACCAGGTGCGCGGACTCGGCTGGCTGCACCGGATGACGTCGCTGGGGCTGGGCGCCTGTCTCGCCGACGACATGGGGCTGGGGAAGACGATCACACTCATCTCCCTGCATCTGCACCGGCAGACCCACCCCGCCTCGGCCGGCCCCACACTGGTCGTGTGCCCCGCCTCCCTCATGGGCAACTGGCAGCGCGAGATCGAGAAGTTCGCGCCGGGCACGCCGGTGCGCCGCTTCCACGGCGGGCGGCGCAGCCTGGCCAAGCCGGCGGACGACGAGTTCGTGCTCACCACCTACGGAACGATGCGGCTCGACGCCGGGAAGCTGGCGCAGGTGGGCTGGGGGCTGGTCGTCGCCGACGAGGCGCAGCACGTCAAGAACCCCTTCTCCGCGACCGCCAAGGCACTGCGCACCCTGCCCGCCAAAGCCCGGGTGGCACTGACCGGCACCCCGGTGGAGAACAATCTGTCGGAACTGTGGGCGATCCTGGACTGGACGACGCCCGGATTGCTGGGGCCGCTCAGCCGGTTCCGGACGCGCTATGCGCAGGCCGTCGAGGGCGGTGCGGCGGCGTCCCCGGAGGCGGGCGCGGCGGCCGAGCGGCTTGCCCGGCTGGTGCGGCCTTTCCTGTTGCGCCGCCGTAAGTCGGATCCGGGGATCGCGCCGGAGTTGCCGCCCAAGACGGAGACCGACCGTGTGGTGGCGCTGACCAGGGAGCAGGCCGGGCTCTACGAGGCCGTGGTGCGCGAGGGGCTTGCTGAGATCGCCGGGACGGACGGGTTCGCCCGCCGCGGGCTGGTGGTCAAACTGCTGACCTCGCTCAAGCAGATCTGCAACCACCCCGCCCAGTACCTCAAGGAAGGCGGCGGCCCGGCGGACCGGGGGCAGGCGGCAGCAGCGGTGCGGATCGCGGGCCGTTCGGGGAAGGTCGAGCTGCTGGACGAACTGCTCGACACCGTCCTGGCCGAGGGTTCGAGCGTGCTGGTGTTCACTCAGTATGTGCAGATGGCGCGGCTGCTGGAGAGCCATCTGGCGGCGCGTGGGGTGCCCACGCAGTTCTTGCACGGCCAGACGCCGGTGGCCCGCCGCGAGGAGATGGTGCAGCGCTTCCAGGACGGCGCGACGCCGGTGTTCCTGCTGTCGCTGAAGGCGGCGGGTACCGGTTTGAACCTCACCCGGGCGTCGCATGTCGTCCACTTCGACCGGTGGTGGAATCCGGCCGTCGAGGCGCAGGCCACCGACCGCGCGTACCGCATCGGGCAGACCCGGCCGGTGCAGGTCCACCGGATCGTCACGGAGGGCACGATCGAGGACCGGATCGCCGACATGCTCGCCCGTAAGCAGCAGTTGGCCGACGCGGTGCTGGGATCCGGTGAGGCCGCGCTGACCGAACTCACCGACGCCGCGCTGGCGGACCTGGTCGCACTGCGAGGGAGTGAGCGATGACGAGGCCCGGAGGGGAAGAAGCGATGGACCCGGCCCAGGAGTTGTATCCCGACGAGAGGGAATCGGCGCAGGAGAGGCATCCGGACGGCAGGGACCCGGCGGCCGGTGAGCGGACGTTCGGCGCCTTGCCCCCGGCACGCGGGCGGGCCTTTGCGCGGAGTTGGTGGGGGCAGGCGTGGCTCAAGGCGCTGGAGGACACCGCGCTGGACGGCGAGCAGCTGAAGCTGGGCAGGCGGCATGCGCGGGCCGGTGCGGTCGGCGCGGTCTCGGTGCGTTGCGGCCGGATCACCGCGGTCGTCCAGGACCGCGACCATACGCGGCACCGGTCCGACGTCCTGTTGCAGCAGTTGGGCGTGGCGGACTGGGACCGCCTTCTCGACCTGGTCGCGGACCGGGCCGGGCATATCGCGGCGCTGCTGGACCGTGACATGCCGCCAGTACTCGTCGGGGACGCGGCAGCCGCCGGGATCGAACTGCTGCCGGGCATCGGTGACCTGGAGGCGGAGTGCAGCTGCGGCGCATGGGACCACTGCGCGCACACGGCCGCGCTGTGCTACCAGTTGGCCCGGCTGCTGGACCAGGATCCGTTCGTCCTGCTGCTGTTGCGCGGCCGGGGTGAGCGGGAACTGCTCGACGCCTTGCAGGCACGCAGCGCGGCGCGGGCGCAAGGGCCGGCGGGCGAGGCCGGAGCAGCGGGCAGAGGCGGGGCAGCGGGTGGGGACGGGGCGGCGGAGCGTCCCGGTTCGGGGGTGCCGGCGGTGGAGGCCTATGCGGCGCGCGACATTGTGCCGCCGCTGCCCGCGGCACCGCCGGTCGCCGCACCGGGCGTCCCGCCGGTGCTCGCCGGCGCCACCCCGCCCGCGCCCGGGGTGGCGGCGGCGGCGCTGGAGTTCCTGATCGGGGACGCGGCGGGGCGCGCCCGGGGGTTGCTGGCGGATGCGCTCTCCGCCGGGCATCCGGACGCCCCGCTGCAGCCGGTGCTCACCCCCGCTCAGGACGCGGTCCGGCTGGCGGCGGCCGGCCCCGGGGAGGCCATAGCGGCGCGGCTGGCGGCCGGTTCGGGGCGTGATGCGCGGGCGCTGTCGCTGGCCGTACGGGCCTGGGAACTGGGCGGCCCGGCCGGGCTCGCGGTCCTGGAGGAGGACTGGACACCGGAACCGGAGGAGCTGGCGCGGGCCACCGGGCGGCTCGCGGCCTCCTGGGAGGACGGCGAGGCCCGGCCGCGGCTGCGGGCCACCCGCAACCGGTGGACGGAGGCCGGCGGCGAGGTCCAGCTGCGCTACGGGCGGGACGGCCGCTGGTGGCCGTACCGCAGGGAGAGCGGGCAGTGGGCGCCCGCGGGCACGGCCACGGACGATCCGGCGAGCGCCTGGGCGGCGTTGTCGGCCGAGGGGTGAGGGGAGGGAGGGGGCGGAGCCCGGGGGTGCGGGGGAAGGGCCCGCCAGGGCGGCGGCGCGGGTCAACGCCCGCTGCTGACGGCTCAGTTCCGCCGCCGGGGTGGGCGCTGATTCCTGGTCCGGGCGGCCGGCCGGGCAGCACTCCCCCGGCGCTCCGGCCCCATCCTCCGCATCCGGCTGCGCCGTGCCGCCGCACATGATTCGCTGAACTGATCCCCCCACGGCCAGGCACGTCGCCCGCAGCAGGAGGACCAGTGACCGGCACCTCGCCGCACGCGCCGCACCACACGTCGTACGGACCGCCACCCCGGACCGCCGACGCACCGCCGATCCGCGCCGCCGACGCACCGCCACCCCGGAGCGCCCACGGTACGGACACCGCCGCACCCGCAACCCAGCGCGCAGACGGGACGGAGAACGCACCGCCGCCCCGGACCGCCGACGGGACGGAGAACGCACCGCCGCCCCGGACCGCCGACGGGACGGGCAACGCGCCGCACCACCCCGGCCAGGACCAGCACCCCCCGTACTACGAGGACCGCTCACCGGGAAGCGGGGCCCTGCCGCCGCGCGCCTGGTACCCGAGGTCGGATGCCGTCCGGCTCTCGCTGCACGGCCGCTGGCGGTTCCGGCTCTCGGCGAGCGCCACCGCCGAGGACGACTCGTTCGCCCGCCCGGACTTCGACGACGCGCACTGGCCCCAGCTGCGGGTGCCGGGCCACTGGGCGCTCCAGGGACGCTTCGCCTCGGAAGGCTCCTACGAGGGCCGCGGCACCGCGCAGCCGATCGGGGCACCCGCCTACACCAACACCGCCTACCCCTTCCCGGTCGATCCGCCGCGGGTGCCGGACGAGAACCCGACGGGCGATCACCGGCAGGTCTTCGATCTGCCCGGGGGATGGGGCGAGGGCCCCGCGGTGCTGCACTTCGCCGGGGTGGAATCCTGCGCCCGGGTCTGGCTCAACGGCCAGGAGCTGGGCCACTTCAAGGGCAGCCGGCTGCCGCACGAATTCGAGGTCGGGCCGCTGCTGCGGCCACGCGGCAATGTACTGGCGGTACGCGTCCACCAGTGGTCGTCGGGCAGCTATCTGGAGGACCAGGACCAGTGGTGGCTGCCCGGCATCTTCCGGGAGGTCTCGCTGCACCGCCGTCCGGCGGGGTCGGTTGCCGACCACTTCGTCCACGCCGGCTTCGATCACGTCACGGGCCGGGGCACCCTGCGGGTGGAGTCCGAGCCGGAAGGCCGGGTGACGGTCCCGGCCCTCGGCCTCGATCTGGCGACCGGTCAGAGCGCGACGGTGCCGGTACGCCCCTGGACGGCCGAAGCGCCGCACCTCTACGACGGGGAGCTGGTGACCTCCGGTGAACGGATCCCGCTGCGCATCGGATTCCGTACGGTCCGCGTCGAGGGCGGGCTGCTGAAGGTGAACGGACGCCGGATCCTGCTGCGCGGCGTCAACCGCCACGAGTTCCATCCGCGTTACGGACGGGCCCTCGACCCCGAGACGATGCGCCGCGATCTGCTGCTGATGAAGCAGCACAACATCAACGCGGTGCGCACCAGCCACTATCCGCCGCACCCCGCCTTCCTCGACCTGTGCGACGAGTTGGGCCTGTGGGTCGTCGAGGAGTGCGATCTGGAGACCCATGGGTTCGGCGGGCAGGGCTGGCGGGACAATCCGGTGGATGACGCGCGCTGGGAGCCGGCGTTGCTCGACCGGGCCCGGCGGATGGTCGAGCGGGACAAGAACCACCCCGCCGTCGTGCTGTGGTCGCTGGGAAACGAGTGCGGTACGGGGCGCGGGCTGTCCGCCATGGCCACCTGGATGCGCGAGCGCGACCCGTCCCGGCCGCTGCACTACGAGGGCGACCCCAGCTGCGCCGACACCGACGTCTACTCCCGGATGTATGCCGACCACGCCGAGGTGGAGCGCATCGGGCGGCGCGCCGAGGCGCCGCTGTCCGATCCGGAGCTGGATGCCCGGCGGCGTCAACTCCCCTTCCTCCTCTGCGAGTACGCGCACGCGATGGGGAACGGGCCGGGCGGGCTGAGCGAGTACCAACGGCTGTTCGAGCGCTATGCACGCTGCCAGGGCGGCTTCGTCTGGGAGTGGATCGACCACGGGCTGCGGCAACGGACGCCCGCCGGTGAGGTGTTCCACGCCTATGGCGGAGACTTCGGGGAGGAGTTGCACGACGGGAACTTCGTCTGCGACGGCCTGGTCTTCCCCGACCGGGTGCCCTCCCCGGGCCTGCTGGAGTTCAAGAAGGTCGTCGAACCGGTACGGATCGAGGCCGGGACAGACGAGACCGGGGACGGGGCAGGGACCGGTACCGGGACCGGGACCGACGAGGACGGCGGGGCGGGCGCGGTCCGGATCACCAATCTGTACGACTTCGCCGGCCTGGACCGCCTCGGCTTCCGGTGGAGCTACGAGGTGGACGGTCAGCTGCGCGGTCACGGCCGGCTCACGGTGCCGCCGTTGGGGCCCGGCGAGTCGGCCGTGGTGCGGCTGCCGGCGCCGCCGGTCGAGCCGGACGACAAGGACCACGAGAGCCACGCGGGCCACGAGGGGGACGAGGGCGAAGCGCTCTGGACGGTCCGGGCGGTGCTGGACGAGGACACCCCCTGGGCATCCGCCGGGCACGAGATCGCCTGGGGCCAGCTGCCGGCCGCCCCGCGCCCGGCCTTCACGCCCCCGGCGGCCACCGCCGCTCCGCGCCGTGGCGAGGGCAATGTGATCGTCCTCGGCGCTGGGACCTTCGACGCGGGGACGGGGGCGCTGGCCTATCTGGACGGGGTCCGGATCGGCGGCCCCCGGCTGGACGTCTGGCGGGCGCCGACCGACAACGATGAGGCCGCGCCCTGGCAGCCGGGGCCGCGGCCCGCCACCGAGTGGCGGCGGATCGGCCTGCACCGGATGCGGCACCGCGTCGATGCCGTCGAGACCGGTCCGGACACTGTGGTCGTACGGTCCCGGATCGCCCCGGCCGGGTCGCCGCTGGCACTGCGCACGGTCTACCGATGGACGGCTCAACGGGATCTGCTGCGGCTGGAGTTGTGCGTCGACCCCGAAGGCGACTGGCCGGTTCCGCTGCCCCGGCTCGGAGTGCGGATGCGGGTGTGCGGCAGCCTGGTCCTGGCCCGGTGGTTCGGCGGCGGGCCGGGCGAGGGCTATCCGGACACCCGGGCGGCCACCCGGGTCGGCCGCTGGTCGATGCCGGTGGATTCGCTGCAGACGCCGTATGTGCGGCCGCAGGAGAACGGTGCCCGGGCCGGCGTGCGCTGGGCCGAGCTGACCCGTTCGGACGGCTCGGGCCTGCGGATCGAGGGCGATCCGGACTTCTTCCTCACCGCCCGCCGGTGGACGACCGAGGAGCTGGCCGCGGCCCGCCACACCACGGATCTGCGGCCCGGCGAGGATCTGTGGCTCCATCTCGACCATGCGCAGCACGGCATCGGCAGCCAGTCGTGCGGACCGGGGGTGCTGCCGCAGCACCGGTTGGAGGTGGCGCCGGCGCGGTTCTCGTTCGTGTTCTCGTCGCTGGGCTGAACCCCGCGCCGACCGTGCGCCGGCCGCCGTGCCGTGGCGGCCGGCGCACCCCTGCCGCACGTCGGCGCCCCGCTGCGGCCAGGGGTGTTGTCACCGGCCGGCGATACGATCCGGGGTGAGGCGTGAGCACCCACGCGTCCCGCAGCACGAGAGGCTTTGCACCATGATCAGCACGTCCCCGCCGCTCGCCGGCGCCCTCGCCGCGGGGCCGGTCGTCCTCGACGGCGGGCTGTCCAATCAGCTGGAGGACGCCGGGCACGACCTCGGTGACGCGCTGTGGTCGGCGCGGCTGCTGGCCGAGGAGCCGGAGGCGGTGGTGCAGGCGCATCTGGCGTACTACGAGGCCGGGGCGCAGGTCGCGCTCACCTCCAGCTATCAGGCGACGTTCGAGGGGTTCGCGCAGCGCGGTATCGGTGCGGAGCGGGCCGCGGCACTGCTGGGCCGGAGCGTGGAGCTGGCCCGCGAGGCGGCCGGGCGGGCGCTGGCCGGCGGGGCTGCCGGGCCGCTGTACGTGGCCGCGTCGGCGGGCCCGTACGGGGCGATGCTGGCGGACGGGTCCGAGTACCGCGGCCGGTACGGCCTGTCGGTGGACGAGCTGGAGCGTTTCCACCGGCCGCGGCTGGAGGTGCTGGCCGCGGCGCGGCCCGATGTGCTGGCGCTGGAGACGGTGCCGGATGCCGAGGAGGCCCGGGCGCTGCTCCGGGCGGTACGCGGACTGGGTGTGCCGGCCTATCTGTCGTACAGCGTGGCCGGTGACCGCACCCGGGCCGGGCAGCCGCTGACGGAGGCGTTCGCAGTGGCGGCCGAGGCCGATGAGGTGATCGCGGTGGGGGTGAACTGCTGCACACCGGACGATGCGGACCGGGCGGTGCGGCTGGCGGCGCAGGTCACCGGCAAGCCGGTGGTGGTCTACCCCAACAGCGGGGAGAGCTGGGACGCGGGGGCGCGGGCCTGGTGCGGCGAGGCGGCGTTCCGCGCGGACCGGGTCGCCGCCTGGGCCGCGGACGGTGCCCGGCTCATCGGCGGCTGCTGCCGGGTGGGTCCGCAAGCCATCGCCGAGCTGGCGGCGGGGCTCGGCCGCTGAAGGGGCGGCCCGGGGGCGGCGGCCGGGGTGGCAGCAGCGGCGCGTGAGCGGCGGCCGGGGCGCCGGCACGGGCGTGTGAGCGGCGGCCGGGCGCGGGCCCTGCCGCCCGTTCACGGTCCCGGATGCGGGCCGAAGGCGTTACACAGACGCAACCGCCGCGGCGGCGACAGAGCCCAGGACCGGTGGCAGGATGCAGCCACATCGCAGCACGCACGGCTTGGTTGATGTTCATCCTGCCCCTGGAGGGCCTGTGTCCGCTCGCTCCGCGTTGCCTGTCATAGCCGTCGCCGCAGCCACAGCCGTCGCCGTTCTGGCGGGGTGCAGCAGCACCACGTCCGGCGGGAAGAAGGGTTCCGGTGGCCTGGAACTGGTCTCCTCCGGGACCTTGAAGACCTGCACCCACCTTCCCTACGCGCCGTTCCAGGTGAAGAAGGACGGCAAGGTCGTCGGGTTCGATGTGGATCTGGTGGACCTGGTCGCCAAGGGACTGGGCGTCAAACAGGAGATCGTCAACACCCCCTTCGAAGGCATTGAGACCGGCCAGGATTTCACGATCCGCAAATGCGATCTGGCCGCCGCCGGTATGACGATCACGTCCGCGCGGGACAAGGTCATGGATTTCTCCGACCCGTATTTCAATGCCACTCAGGCGCTGCTGACGAAGAAGGGCAAGCCCTTCAAGAAGGTCGAGGACCTCAAGGGCAAGAAGCTCGGCTACCAGAAGGCCACCACCGGCGGGATCTACGCCAAGAAGCACGGCAAGGGCGTCGAGCTGGTGGAGTTCGAGGATCTGGGGCTGCTGCTGACCGCCGTGAAGTCCGGCCAAGTCGATGCCGGCATCAATGACAACGGTGTGCTCTTCGACTATGTGAAGCAGAACCCGGACACCGCGGTCACCGCGGAGTTCAATACCGGTGAGCACTACGGCATCGGTGTGCGCACGGGGAACGACGCACTGCGGACGAAGATCAACGCAGCGATCAAGAAGGCGAAATCCGACGGGAGTTACGACCGGATCTACAAGAAGTGGTTCGGCACCACCCCGCAGAGCTGAGGACCGCCGTCATGTCTCTGTCGAAACGACAGCGCGCCCGGGTGATCCGCGGCGTGCAGTACGGCGTGCTGGTCCTGGCCGTGGTGGTCTTCGCGCTGATCGCCGACTGGCATCAGCTGCGGATGGCGTTCTTCGACGTGGAGGTCGCGAAGGCGCTGTTCCCCGACATCATCACCACGGCGCTGGTCAACACCGTCCTCTACACCCTGCTCGGCTTCGGTTTCGGTCTGGCGCTGGGACTGGTGCTCGCCCTGATGCGCCTCTCCTCGGTGCCGCCCTACCGCTGGATCGCGGTCACCTATATCGAGTTCTTCCGCGGGATTCCCTGTCTGCTGGTGTTCATCGCGCTCGGCTTCGGTGTGCCGCTGGCCTTCGAGGTCGCACTCGATATGAACGTCACGGTCATGCTGTCGCTCGGGCTGGTGGGCGCGGCGTATATGGCGGAGACCATCCGGGCCGGTATTCAGGCGGTCCCCAAGGGCCAGACGGAGGCGGCGCGCTCCCTGGGGATGTCGCACGGCCGGGCGATGATCTCGATCGTCATTCCGCAGGCGTTCCGTATCGTGCTGCCGCCGCTGACCAATGAACTGATCCTGCTCACCAAGGATTCCTCGCTGGTGTATCTGCTGGGGCTCTCCCTCACCCAGTTCGAGCTGGCCAACTTCGGGCGCGATGCGCTCAATGAGCACAAGAGCCTGACCCCGATCCTGATCGCCGGGCTGCTCTATCTCGTGATCACCCTCCCGCTCGGCCAACTGGTCCGTCGGCTGGAGGCCCGTACGGCGAAGGCCAGGTGAGCGGCGTGACGACCGACCAGGCGGTACCGGGGACGACGGACGCGAAGGCCATCGACGTACAGGGCCTGCGCAAGGCGTTCGGTGAGCTGGAGGTGCTGCGCGGGATCGACTTCTCGGTGGCGCGCGGCGAGGTGGTGTGTGTCATCGGGCCCTCGGGGTCCGGGAAGTCGACCTTGCTGCGCTGTGTGAATCTGCTGGAGGAGCCGAGCGCGGGCCGGGTCATGGTGGCCGGCACCGAGGTGACCGACCCGGACGTGGACATCGACCGGGTCCGGCAGCGGATCGGGATGGTCTTCCAGGCCTTCAACCTCTTTCCGCATCTGACCGCGCTGGAAAACCTGACGATCGCCCAGCGGCGGGTGCTGCGCCGCGACCGGGACGAGGCGGAGCGGATCGCCCGCGCCAACCTCGAACGGGTCGGGCTCAGTGACAAGGCGACCGCCTATCCGGCGCAGTTGTCCGGCGGGCAGCAGCAGCGGGTGGCCATCGCCCGTGCGCTGTCCATGGACCCCGAGCTGATGCTCTTCGACGAGCCGACCTCGGCGCTGGACCCGGAGCTGGTCGGCGATGTGCTGGCGGTGATGCGGGCGCTGGCGCAGGAGGGGATGACGATGCTCGTCGTCACCCACGAGATGAGCTTTGCGCGGGAGGTCGCCGACCGGGTGGTGTTCATGGATGGCGGGGTGATCGTCGAGCAGGGCACTCCGGAGCAGGTGGTGGGCGCCCCTCGGCACGAGCGGACCAGGACGTTCCTGGCGCGGGTGCTGGATCCGGCCGCCGCCGAGGTGGGTGAGGTCACGGACACCGGCGCGGCGGGCAAGCGCATCGATCGCTGACCTACCGCTGCCGTCGGAGGTCGTGGGCGGGCGCCGGCGGGTGTCGGCATGCGGCTCTCGAAGCCGCCGTCACCGGTGCCGGCCGGGCCAAGCCCCATCTGAACCGTCCCGCCCGTGAACACCGCCTGCGACAGGCAGCAGCCACCTACGGCTCGGAGGTTTTCTGTGTTCACCGACCTGCCCCTGGACGAGTTGCACAACTACCGCCCGCCGCGCCCCGAGCCGGCCGGTTTTGACGCCTTCTGGCAGCGCACCCTCGACGAAGCCCGTGCCCATGACCTCGATGCACGCTTCACCGAGGTCGACGCGGGGCTGACGCTGCTGCGCACCCATGATGTGACGTTCTCCGGCTTCGGCGGGCACCGTATCCGCGGCTGGTTCCTCTTCCCGCGCGCGGCCGGCGGGCCGCTGCCGTGCGTCGTGCAGTACCTCGGGTACGGCGGCGGCCGGGGGGCGGTGCACGACTGGCTGCTGTGGCCTTCCGCGGGGTACGCCGCCTTCGTCATGGACACCCGTGGGCAGAGCGGCCCCAACCGGCCCGGTGACACCCCCGATCCGGTCGGCTCCGGCAATCCGGGTGTGCCCGGCAAGATGACCCAGGGGCTGCTCGATCCCGAGGGCTACTACTACCGGCGGCTGTTCACCGACGCCGTACGGGCCGTGGAGGCGGCGAGGGGGCACGAGGCGGTGGACGCCGGCCGGATCGTGGTCGCCGGCGGCAGTCAGGGGGGTGCCGCCGCGCTGGCGACGGCGGGGCTGGTCCCCTCTCTGGCGGGGGCGTTGATCGATGTGCCGTTCCTGACCCACATCCGCCGGGCCGTCGACCTCACGGATTCCGGGCCGTACGGGGAGCTCACCCGCTACTTCGCGGGGGCCCGCGGCCATATCGACACCGCCTTGCGCACCCTGGACCACTTCGACGGCCTGAACTTCGCGGCCCGCGCCACCGCGCCCGCGCTCTTCGGCACGGCATTGCGGGACGAGGTGGTGCCGCCGTCCACCGGCTTCGCCGCACACCACCACTACGCGGGCGAGAAGGAGCTGAAGGTGTGGCGGTTCAATGCCCATGAGGGAGGTGGCGGCGAGCAGCGGGCGGCCGAAATAGCCTTTGTGCGCCGGCTGTTCGGCGGCTGAGTCTTCCGGCCGCCCGGTCCGGCCGGAAGGCGCCGGGCCAGGTCGGCCGGAAGGCGCGCCGGGCCAGGTCGGCCGGATGGGGCCGGGCCGGTCGGATGGGGCCGGGCCGGTCGGCGGTTCTCAGACGGTCCCCAGCAGGTGCTCCAGCGCGAGCTGGTCCAGATGCTCGAAGGCCATCCCGCGGGCGGCCGCCGCCTCGGCGTCGAAGTTCTCATAGGCGGTGCCGTCGGCGAGCAGCCCGGCGAGGCCGTCCTCGGCGGTGGGCCGGCTCAGCTGGTCCAGGCGCGCGGCGTGCAGCGCGTCCTGGACGGCCGGGTCGGCGCGGAAGGCCGCGGCGCGCTCCCTGAGGATCAGATAGTTGCGCATACAGCCGGCCGCCGAGGTCCAGACGCCGTCCAGGTCCTCGGTACGCGGCGGCTTGAAGTCGAAGTGCCGCGGCCCGTCGTATCCGGCCGTCTCCAGCAGGTCGACCAGCCAGAAGGCGGACCGCAGATCGCCCGCGCCGAAGCGCAGGTCCTGGTCGTACTTGATCCCGCTCTGGCCGTTGAGGTCGATGTGGAAGAGCTTGCCCGCCCACAGCGCCTGGGCGATGCCGTGCGGGAAGTTGAGCCCGGCCATCTGCTCGTGCCCCACCTCGGGGTTCACGCCGTAGAGCTCCGGGCGCTCCAGCCGCTCGATGAAGGCGAGGGCGTGGCCGACGGTGGGCAGCAGGATGTCGCCGCGCGGCTCGTTGGGCTTGGGTTCGATGGCGAACCGCAGGTCGTAGCCCTGCTCGACGACGTACTGGCCCAGGAGGTCGAAGGCCTCCTTCATCCGGTCCAGGGCGGCCCGTACGTCCTTGGCCGCGCCGGACTCCGCGCCCTCCCGGCCGCCCCAGGCGACATAGGTGCGGGCGCCCAGCTCGGCGGCGAGATCGATATTGCGGAGCGTCTTGCGCAGGGCGTAACGGCGGACGTCGCGGTCGTTGGCGGTGAAGGCGCCGTCCTTGAAGACGGGGTGGGTGAAGAGGTTGGTGGTGGCCATCGGCACGATCAGGCCGGTGGCGTCCAGCGCCTTCCGGAAGCGGGTGACGGCCGCCTGGCGCTCGATGTCCCCAGCCCCGGACGGGATCAGATCGTCGTCGTGGAAGGTGACGCCCCACGCGCCGAGGCCGGCGAGGCGGTGGACCGATTCGACGGGGTCCAGGGCGCGGCGGGTGGCATCACCGAACGGGTCACGGCCCTGCCAGCCGACGGTCCACAGACCGAAGCTGAACTTGTCCTCGGGCACGGGCTGGTGACTCATCGCGACTCCCGGTGATTTCGTCAACGCACTTTACAAATTACGCCGCGGCCAAACTAATATGCGGCAGCACGCCGGGGAACCCCCTGGACCCAGGCCGTGGAGCAGGGCCACCGAGGGAGAGAGTGCACGATGGGCACACAGTCAGCGGGACCGCTGGTCGTCGGGGTGGACAGCTCGACACAGTCCACCAAGGCGCTGGTCGTGGACGCGGCGACCGGTGCCGTCGTCGCCCGGGGGCAGGCGCCGCACACGGTCGGCGGCGGCGACGGCAAGGAGAGCGACCCCGCGCAGTGGTGGCGGGCGCTGGGCGAGGCGCTGGCGCAGTGCGGCGACGCGGCGCGGCAGGCCTCGGCGGTGTCCGTCGGCGGACAGCAGCACGGGCTGGTCACCCTGGACGCGGCCGGTGAGCCGGTGCGCCCCGCCCTGCTGTGGAACGACGTCCGTCCCGCGCCCCAGAGCGAGCGGCTGATCGCGGAGCTGGGCGGCGCGCGGGCCTGGGCCGAGCGGGTGGGGAGCGTGCCGGGGCCGGCGCTCACCGTGGCCAAGTGGGCCTGGCTGCGGGAGCACGAGCCGTCCGCGGCCGCCGCCACCGCCGCGGTGCGGTTGCCCCACGACTACCTCACCCAGCGCCTGACCGGCGAGTCGGTCACCGACCGCGGCGATGCGTCCGGGACGGGCTGGTGGGCGTCGTCCACCGGGGCCTACGACCCGGAGATCCTGGAACACGTCGGGCTGTCCCCCGAGGCGCTGCCGCGGGTGGCGCTCCCTGGCGAGGCCGCCGGGACGGTGCACGCCGGTGATTTGCCGTTGCCGCAGGGCGCGTTGGTGGCTGCCGGGACGGGAGACAACATGGCCGCCGCCCTCGGGCTGGGCCTGCGTCCCGGGCAGCCGGTGCTGAGCCTGGGCACTTCGGGGACGGTCTATGCGGTCTCCACCCACCGGCCCGCCGACCCGACCGGCACCGTGGCGGGGTTCGCCGATGCCCGCGGCGACTGGCTGCCGCTGGCCTGCACCCTGAACTGCACCCTCGCCGTGGACCGGGTGGCGGGACTGCTGGGGCGCGAGCGGGAGGCCGTGGAAGGGGGCGGCGAGGTGGTGATGCTGCCGTTCCTCGACGGGGAGCGCACCCCGAACCTGCCGGGTGCCTCGGGCCTGGTCCACGGGCTGCGGCACGACACCACCGCCGGGCAGTTGCTCCAGGCGGCGTACGACGGCGCGGTGTTCGCGCTGCTGCAGGCCCTGGACCGGGTGCTGGACGCGGATGCCGCGCCCGATACGCCGCTGCTGCTGATCGGCGGCGGAGCGAAGGGCCGGGCCTGGCGGGAAACCGTCCGCCGGATGTCGGGCCGCCCGGTGGTGGTGCCCGAGGCGCAGGAGCTGGTGGCGCTCGGCGCGGCGGCGCAGGCGGCCGGGCTGCTGCTGGAGGAGGACCCGGCGGCGGTGGCCCGTCGTTGGGGGACGGCGCGCGGCGCGGAGTACGAGGCGCAGCCGCGGGACGGCGCCGCCTGGGACCGGCTGGCGGCGACGCTCGCCGACGGCGAGGCACTGCTGCGGCGGTGACCGCGCCACCGCAGTCGTCCACCGGGAGGGACCGCGCTCCCGCCCGCACCCCGAGGAGACCCCTGTGACCGAGCCCGGCGGCGACACCCAGCACGGCATCCGGCGGCGGAATCTGGTCCGGGTGCTGCGGACCGTGGCCGCGCAGGGGCCGCTCTCGCGTCCTGCGGTCGCGGCGCGGATCGGGCTGACCCGGGCGGGGGTGGCCCCCCTGGTCGACGAGTTGCTGCGGGCGGGCCTGCTGGTGGAGGCGGGGCGGGCGGCCACCGGTGGCCGGGGCCGGCCGGGCAGCGAGCTGGCGGTCAGCGACCGTGGCCCGGCCGGGCTCGGTGCCGAGATAGGCGTCGATCATCTGGCGGTGTGCGCGGTCGATCTGCGCGGGCAGGTCCGGGCCCGGGTGGCGGCCGGTGCGGCGAACCGGCACAGCGCTCCCGGGCCGGTGCTGCGGCGGCTGTCCACGCTGCTCGCGGAGGTGACCGACGCGATCGCCGCCGAGGGGCTGCGGCCGGCCGGGCTGGCGGTGTCCGTACCCGGTCTGGTGGCCCGCGGTGCGACGACCGTGCTGCACGCCCCCAACCTCGGCTGGCGGGCCGCCGATCTCGCACCGGGGCTTGCCGGGGCGACGGCCCCGCGGGACGGCTCCCCGGCCCTTCCGCTCACCGTAGAGAACGAGGCCAACCTCGGTGCGCTGGCCGAACTGCGGCTGGGCGGGGGCGACTCACGGCCGGGCCCGCCCCCGGACTTCGTGCATGTGTCGGCGGAGATCGGTATCGGTGCCGCGGTCGTCGTGGACGGTCAACTGCTGCGGGGGGCCCGGGGGTTCGCGGGCGAGCTGGGGCATGTGCCGGTGTATCCGGACGGCCCGGTGTGCGACTGCGGCGGCCGGGGCTGTCTGGAGCAGTACGCCGGGGAAGAGGCCGTGCTGCGCGCGGGCGGGCTCGTCCCCGGGCGGGCGGCGGCCGCTCATCCGGGACCGGGTGCCCGTACCGGACTGCTGGCGCGGCGTGCCGCCGACGGGGACACGGCCGTCGTACGGGCGTTGCACGAGGCGGGGACGGCGCTCGGTATCGCGCTCGCCGGGGCGGTCAATCTGCTCGATCCCCGGGCGGTGGTCCTCGGGGGCGCGCTGGCCGGGCTGGCGCCTTGGATTCTGCCGTCCCTGGAGCGGGAGTTGGCGCTGCGCACGGCCGTCGCGGCGGATCCCGGGCGGACCGGCGGGCCGTTGGTGACGGTGTCCCGCCTGGGCGCGGACGGACCGCTGCTGGGGGCCGCGCACGCGGCGCTGCAGGCCGTGCTGGACGATCCACTCCGCTCCTGCGCCCCGGCACACTCTCCCCGGAATGGAACCCGCTAAACCTATCCATGGAAAGAGAATTCCATGCCACTCCATCGAGCGATTGTGTCGATAAAAACAGCACCACTATCTTCGGTTCGGCGGGCTGCCGCGGAACTCCCGTGAAAGGGTGCTTCGGAGGCGGTCCGCATCGCGCCCTCCGAAGAGACAGGTGGCATTGTGACGATTGCCGACGAATCACTGCCCGGCAGTGCGGAAGAAGCTCAGAATTCCAGTCTGAGTACCACCGCCGCGCGGAATCTGGCGACCACCACCAAGACCGCGCCGCAGATGCAGGGCATCACTTCCCGCTGGCTGCTGCGGCTGCTGCCCTGGGTGCAGGTGTCCGGTGGCACCTACCGGGTGAACCGCCGGCTGACGTACACCCTGGGCGACGGGCGCATCGATTTCGATATCAGCGGCAGCGATGTCTCGATCATCCCCGACGAGCTGCGCGAGCTGCCGGCCCTGCGGGACTTCACCGATACCGAGGTACTGGCCGCGCTCGGCGAGCGGTTCACCCAGCAGGACTACGCACCCGGTGAACTGATCGCCGAGGCGGGTACCCCGGGCGACCGGCTCGTGCTGATCGCACACGGCCGGGTGGACCGTATCGGTACCGGCAAATACGGCGACGAGTCGGTGCTCGAGGCGCTGGCCGGCGGCGATCACCTCGGCGACGCGCCGCTGACCGACCCCGGGGCAACATGGGAGTTCAGCTATCGCGCGGTGACCCGGGTGACCGTGATGGCGCTGTCCCGGCAGGCCGTGGCGGAGATCACCGACCGCTCCCCCGGCCTGCGCGACCATCTGGCGGAGGCCGGGCAGGACGCCGCACTGCCGACGAACACCACGGGGGAATCGGCGGTCTCCATCACCTCGGGCCACCACGGCGAGCCGTCCCTCCCCGGTACCTTCGTCGACTACGACGTAACGCCGCGGGAGTACGAACTCAGCGTCGCGCAAACGGTGTTGCGCGCCCACAGCCGGGTCGGCGACCTCTACAGCGACCCGATGAACCAGGTCGAGGAGCAGCTGAAGCTGACCGTCCAGGCGCTGCGCGAGCGCCAGGAACACGAGATGATCAACAACCCCGGCTTCGGGCTGCTGCACCACGCCGACCTCAAGCAGCGCATCCACACCCGCACCGGCCCGCCCACCCCCGACGACCTCGACGACCTGCTGGCGACGGTGTGGAAGGACCCGGGCTTCCTGCTCGCCCATCCCCTCACGATCGCCGCGATCGGGCGGGAGTGCAGTGCCCGCGGTCTGTATCCGGCCGCGGTCGATTTCATGGGGCATTCGCTGCCGTCGTGGCGCGGGGTACCGATTTTCCCGTGCAACAAGATTCCGGTGACGAAGGAGCGGACGAGTTCGATTCTGCTGCTGCGCACCGGCGAAGAAAAGCAGGGAGTTGTCGGTCTGCACCAGACCGGAATTCCTGATGAATACGAGCCGAGCCTTTCGGTGCGTTATATGGGACTCGACGATCGCGCAGTTATCAAATATCTCGTCAGCGCCTACTATTCGGCGGCCATTCTCGTGCCGGATGCGCTGGGCGTTCTCGACGACGTACAGATCGGCCACTGACCGGCCCGCACAACGTCACGGCGCGCCCGCGGGCGGCCCGATCCCCGCCCGGCCGCGCCGCCCGTACGCACCTGCAGGCCTCGCACGCACAGCACAGCACGCACCGACAAGAACAGGTGAGCCTTCTCCATGACCACATCGGTGGATCCGACGTCCGGCCCGCAGTCCCCGGTCGAGCAGAGCCGGTCCAGCCTGGACACCGCGGCCGCCCGCAAGCTGGCGACCACGACCAAGACCGTGCCGCAGATGCAGGGGATCTCCTCCCGCTGGCTGCTGCGCATCCTGCCCTGGACGCAGGTCTCCGGCGGTACGTACCGCGTCAACCGCCGCCTGACCCACACCCTCGGCGACGGCCGGGTGGAGTTCACCTCGACCGGCTCCGAAGTCCGGGTGATCCCGGCGGAGTTGCGGGAGCTGGCGCCGCTGCGCGGGTACACCGACGCCGCGACATTGCGGACGCTGGCGGACCGCTTCGTCCAGCGGGAGTTCGCCCCCGGCGAGGTGCTGGTCCGGAGCGGCGCGCCCACGGACCGGGTCATCCTGATCGCCCACGGCAAGCTCGACCGTATCGGCGCCGGCAAGTACGGCGACGAGACGGTCCTGGGGGTGCTGGCCGACGGTGACGCCCTCGGCGCCGCGGCGCTGCTGACACCGGACGCGGAGTGGGAGCACTCCGTGCGGGCGGTGACCCGGGTGACCGCGCTGACCCTCTACCGCAGCGACCTCGAAGAGGTGCTGGGCCGGTCGGAGTCGCTGCGCAGCCACCTGGAGGAGTTCCGCGAGGCGCTGGTCCCCGCGCAGAACAAGCACGGTGAGGCGGCCATCGAGCTGACCGCGGGCCATGTCGGCGAACCGGCCCTGCCGGGCACCTTCGTCGACTACGACCTGGCGCCGCGGGAGTACGAACTCAGCGTGGCCCAGACCGTGCTGAAGGTGCACTCGCGGGTGGCCGATCTCTACAACGACCCGATGAACCAGCTGGACCAGCAGCTGCGGCTGACCGTGGAGGCGCTGCGCGAGCGCCAGGAGCACGAGATGATCAACAATCCCGAGTTCGGGCTGCTGCACAACGCCGACCTCAAGCAGCGCATCCACACCCGCAGCGGCCCGCCGGCCCCCGACGACCTGGACGAGCTGATCTCCCGGCGCCGTAAGACGCAGTTCCTGCTGGCGCATCCGCGCACCATCGCGGCGATCGGCCGGGAGTGGAACGCCCGGGGGATCTACCCCACCACCGCGGAGTGCGAGGGCACGGCGGTGCGTGCCTGGCGGGGCATCCCGCTGCTGCCCTGCAACAAGATCCCCATCACCCCGGACCAGACCAGCTCGATCCTGGCGCTGCGGGTGGGCGAGGAGAACCAGGGCGTGGTGGGGCTGCACCAGACCGGCATCCCGGACGAGTACCGGCCCGGGCTGTCGGTGCGCTTCATGGGGATCAATGACCAGGCCGTCATCAATTACCTGGTCAGCGCCTACTACTCGGCGGCCGTGCTGGTGCCGGACGCGCTGGGAATCCTGGAGGACGTAGAGATCGGTCACTGACCGGCGGGGGACCTCGGTCCGGGTGCCACGCCCGCGTTCGGCCGTCAGGGCCGGGGGCGCGGCACCCGGGTGACGTCCGATCAGGTATCTCCGCTCTCCTGACCTGCGCCGTTCCTGCCTTTGGTCGAGCCATTGGCGAAGCGGCCATTCCCTTGGCAGGGCGTGCCCTGTTGCGCATCATGAACGCACCGCAGTGTGTGACATGTACGCGACCACGCCCCCCATGGTCCCTGTCAGGAGTTCATATGGAGCCCGACCGCCGCTGCCCGGACCGCCGTCGCCTGCTCACCGGTGCGGCCGCGCTCGCCGCGTCCGCCGCACTCGTTCCTCTCACCGCGTCCGGGGCCGGGGCCGCCGCGCACCGGCAGGCTCCGGGCGGCGGCGCCTACCCCCCGCACCAGTGGGTTCCGGCCAGCTCGTCCAACTACACCGCCGCCGACCGCCCGACGCAGTATCCGGTCGAGAAGGTCGTGGTGCATGTGACCCAGGAGACCTACAAGGACACCCTCAAGCTGTTCCGGGACCCCCGGCACAAGGCGGCCGCGCACTATCTCGTGCGGTCCGCCGACGGCAAGCTCGCGCAGTGCGTCAGGGAGCGGGACGTCGCCTGGCACGCCGGGAACTGGGACTACAACACCCGCAGCATCGGCATCGAGCACGAGGGCTGGATCGACGACCCGACGTGGTTCACCGACCCGCTCTACGAGCAGTCCGCCAAACTCACCGCCGCCATCTGCGACCGCTACCGGATCCCCAAGGACCGCGAGCACATCATCGGCCATGTCGAGGTGCCGGGCACCGACCACACCGACCCCGGTGAGTTCTGGGACTGGGCGCGCTATCTGATGCTGGTCCACGAGGCCTCCTGGCGGGGTGTCGGATGACGCGGGCGCCCCGCGGCACGCCCGGCGGCACGCCCAGCGGCACGCCCAGCGGGACGGGTGTCCGGGTCGGCGCGATCCGGCCCCCGGCGGAGACGGCGACACGACGGCCGTGGTGCGGGTCTACGGATTGATGACATCTCCGGGTCATAGTGAACGTCTCCGGCACCTGGGACAGTTGGCACGACGTCAGGGGGGATCGTGAAGCGGCGATTCGGTCGAGTGCACGCGGCGCTGACGGTGCTGGTGACGTGGGGGGTGCTGGCCGGCGGAGGGATGGCGGGCGGGGCACGGGCCACCGCCGCGGACAGCGCTCTGCGCCGCTCTTCCACCCGGCTGGTGGCACCCGGTGTGGCCTACGGCGAATTCCGGATGACGGTGCCCCGCGGCCTCGTGCACGGGCATCTGCTGACGGTCGATCTGGCCGATCCGCGGGTGTCGGTCGATCTGCTGTACCCGGGGGCGGTCGGCGCGCGGTCGCCGGTGTCCGTGCTGGCGGCCGAGCGCGGCGCGGTGGGGGCCGTCAACGGCGACTTCTTCAACATCACCGAAACCCAGCATCCGGGCGTGCAGGCGACCGGCGCCTCGGTCGGCCCGGCGGTGGCCTCGGGGCGGCAGCTCAAGGGCGCGGTGCCCGATGGTCAGCGGTTCGGTCCCGCCATGCCGCCGGGCGCGACCACCGAGGACGTCATCGGCGTCGGCTACGACCACCGGGCCCGGCTGGACCGGCTCACGCTGCGCGGCACGGTGCTGACCGCCGAGGGGACGCTGCCGCTGCGCGGTCTGAACCAGTACGCCCTCCCCGTCGGCGGCATCGGCGCCTACACCCCGCGGTGGGGCACGGTGTCCCGGATGCGCGCCACCTGCGGCACGGACACCGACCGGGCGGCACCGTGCAGCAGGGACACCACGGAGGTGACCGTCCGGCACGGCCGGGTGACGGCGGTGGAGGACGTCCCGGGCAGCGGTGGGGTGCCCGGGGGCAGTGTGGTGCTGGTGGGCCGGGAGGAGGGGGCGCGACGGCTGCGTGCCCTGGAGCCCGGTGAACCGGTACATCTCGTCTCCCGCCTCGTCGGCCGGGGGCCCTCCCCCCTGCGGTTCGCGGTGGGCGGCTTCCCGATCGTGCGGGACGACGAGCCGGTGGCCGGTCTGGACGGCGTCGCGGTGGCGGTGCGTACGTCCGCGGGGACCGGGGACCGCGGGCGGCTGCTGTATCTCATGGCGCTGGACGGGGCACCCGGCCAGACCGGGCTGACGGTGCGCGAACTGGCGGACCTGATGGTGGAGTTGGGCGCGCGGGACGCGATGGACCTGGACGGCGGCGGGTCATCGACGCTGGTCACCGGCGACAGGTACGGGGCCACGGTCCGCAACCATCCGTCGGGCGGGGCGGAGCGGCCGGTGCCCAACGCGATCGGGGTGTTCTCCGCCGGGTGAGCGCCGGGGCAGCCGCCCGCGGCACCCGGCCGCAGGCCGCCACCGTCACGGTCGCACGCTGCTCACCACATCCGCGGCGCCGGAGAGTCCCTGGTGGATGTCCGGCGCGAGGCTGCTGTTCGCCAGGTAGAAGCCGAGCAGCGCGCACACCAGAGCGTGCGAGATCTTGAGCTTGCCACTGCGCAGGAAGATCACGGTCAGGACGACCAGCAGCAGGACGACCGAGATGGAAATGGCCATGGGACGCACACCTCCTCAACCGCCGCCCGAACGGGCAGCAAGGGGTGGCCAGTTTGGCGTATTTCGGGGTATGTCAGGTTCTCCTCCGGGTGCTCCGATCAGGTGATCACTGCGGGTCACCGCGGGACACCGGGCGGACGCCGGCGGGGCGCCGCGGGCAGATGCCAGAGGCGGGGCAGGGGCGGCCGGCGACCGGCCCGTGCGGAATCAATCGCCTATATCACCGCAAGCTCCCGGCGCCGGTCCGCCACCCCGCACCGCCACGGCCGGTCCACCACTGTGCCGTGGATCACATCACTCCCTGCAACGAGGTATGGCGATTCCTCGTCTTAGCGGCCGACAGTGCCGCCCCTCCCCCCACGCCCCCACGCCCCCCACGCCACCCCCTCCCCACCGCAGACGGAAGCACCCGACATGAGCCAGCCCCCCTACCGCCGCCGACGGCCCTCCCGGCCGCGGCGCGTCGCACTCGCGCTGCTCCCGGTGATCGCCACCGGCACGCTCACCGGGTGCGGGGGCAGCGCGGAGGCGTCCCCGCAGGGCGATCCGGTGCAGGTGGCGCTGGGCGCGGCGGACGGGGCCAGGACCGTGCAGGCCGGCGACCGCCTGCAGGTAACGGCGGAGGGCGGCGTCCTGACCGAGGTGTCCGTCACCGAACCCAGCGGACGGCAGCTGCCCGGCGGACTCGGCCACGGCGGGGCGAGCTGGACGTCCAGGGCGAAGACCGCACCGGGCACCAAGTACTCCGTCGTCGCCAGGACCAGGAACGCACAGGGCGGTGTCGGTGCGGTCAAGGAGTCGCTGACCACCGCGACCGCGGCCAGGCACAACACCCTGATGCTCGATCCCCGCTCGCCGGACGCGGCGGCCGGCGCCGTCCGGCCCCTTACGGTCCTCTTCAACTTCCCGGTGGCCGACAGGTCCGCGGTCGAGCGACGGCTCAGCGTCACCGCCGACGGCCGGATGACCGGGTCGTGGGAGTGGGGACAGGACCGCGACGGCGGCGACCGGGTGGACTGGCGGCCCGCGCGGCCCTGGAAACGGGGCACCGAGGTCACGCTGCGGGCGGCTCTCGACGGCGTGGACTCCGGCGGCGGCCGCTACTTCGTCCGCGACTATGACCTGAAGTTCACCATCGGCCGGAGTTGCACCGACTCGGACCTGGAGCCGGTTTGTGGCAAGGTCCACAGGAGTGGCCCCATAGAGGCCACCGCACCCTCCGTACGAGGGGAAGACAACAGGGCCATCGGGATCGGAGACTGGAATGACGGCTGATCCCCGTGGCAGAGTACCCGCGCCGCGCGGCGCGCAGCTGAACCCTTTCCAAGCCTAACGTGACGGAATGAGCACCGTGCAGGACCAGGATCAACTCACGGGGTGGCAGCGCTTCCGGCGCCGCGTCCCCAATGGCTTCGCCATCATCTTCAGCGTGTTGGGGCTCTTCTGTGCCCTGATGGCGCTGATCGGGCCCCTCCGGCGCGGATTCCACCCGGTGATCTACTGGCTGAACACGCTCACCATCCCGGTGGTGCCGAACTTCGCCTATGCGGTGTTCCTCTTCCTCCTGGCCGCGGCGATGACCGCTCGCAAGCAGGTGGCGCTGTGGTTCGTGGTGACCTACATGGTGTTGGTCGCCCTGGCCGACGCGCTGTTCCTGGCCGGGGGGTACTGGGAGTACGCGTTCTCCCTGGTGCTGTGCGCCGGGGCGCTGGTGCTGCTGCTCGTGGCGCACCGCGAGTTCTATGCGATCACCCGGCGCGGTGCGTTCCTGCGCGCGATCCTGGTGCTGGTCGGCGGGCTCGCCGGGGCGGTGCTGATCGGCTGGGGCCTGGTCTCGCTGGTTCCCGGCACGCTGGAGGCCGGCGCCGGCAACCGGCTGCTGTGGGCCGCCAACCGCGTCTGCGGCGGACTCGTCGGCGGTCGGCTGATCGAGGGCCATCCGCCGCACTGGACCAGCGCCGTGCTCGGCCTGCTCGGGGCGCTGGCGCTGCTGAACGCCGCGGCCACCCTGTTCCGTTCGCAGCGCATGGAAGCCGCGCTGCACGGCGACGAAGAGGCCCGCATCCGGGCGCTGCTGGACCGCTACGGCAGCCAGGACTCGCTCGGCTACTTCGCCTCCCGCCGCGACAAGGCCGTGGTCTTCTCCCGCAGCGGCAAGGCCGCCGTCACCTACCGCGTCGAGGCCGGCGTCTGTCTGGCCAGTGGCGACCCGGTCGGTGACCGGGAGGCATGGACCCAGGCCATCGAGGCCTGGCTGGAGGTCGCCGGACGGTACGGCTGGCAGCCCGCCGTCATGGGGGCCAGCGAGAGCGGCGCCAAGGCGTTCGCCCGCAGCGGCCTCGGGGCGCTGCAGCTCGGCGACGAGGCGATCTTGCACGTGAAGGACTTCGACCTCGACGGCCGGGAGATGCGGGTGACCCGCCAGGCCGTCAACCGCGTCGAGCGCACCGGCGCGACCTTCCGCGTACGGCGCCACTCCGCTCTGAGCGACGAAGAGATGCAGGAGGTCATCCGCCGGGCGGATGCCTGGCGGGACACCGAGACCGAGCGCGGCTTCTCGATGGCGCTGGACCGGCTGGGCGACCCGGAGGACGGGGACTGCCTGCTGGCCGAGGCGTTCGACGGCGACGGCAACATGATCGCGCTGCTGTCCTTCGTGCCATGGGGCAAGGACGGCATCTCGCTGGACGTCATGCGCCGTGACCGCACCGCGCCCAACGGCGTCATGGAGTTCATGGTGGCCCGGTTGTGCGCCCAGGCCGGTGCCATGGGCGTGCGCCGGATCTCGCTGAACTTCGCGGTGTTCCGGTCCGCCTTCGAGGAAGGCGCCCGGATCGGTGCCGGGCCGGTGCTGAAGTTCTGGCGCCGCCTGCTGCTGTTCTTCTCCAAGTGGTGGCAGCTGGAAGCCCTCTACCGTTCCAACGCGAAGTACAACCCGGAGTGGTACCCGAGGTTCCTGTGCTACGCGGACGCCGGTGCGCTGGCCCGGATCGGTCTGGCCTCCGGTATCGCCGAGGGCTTCGTGGCCGTGCCGAGCCTGGGCAAGCTGTGGGGCAAGGGCCACCAGAAGCGGGTGCTGGCCCCGGCGAGCACCGCGGGTCTGCCGTCGCTGGACGAGCTCGGCCTGGTGCAGACCGGACCGGCCACCGAGGAGGAGCTGCACGAGCGGGAACTGGCCGCGCTGCCCGAGCAGGTGCGGGTGCGCCACCGGAAGCTGGAGCGGCTGCGGGAGTCCGGCACCGACCCGTACCCGGTGGGCGTGGAGCGTACGCACACCCTGGGCGAGGTCCGCGACGAGTACCCGGACCTGACGCCCGGCGCGCGGACCGGCAAGACCGTCAGCATCGCCGGGCGGGTGCTGCTCACCCGCGACCACGGCGGCGTGCTCTTCGCGGTGCTGCGGGACTGGTCGGGCGATCTGCAGATCGCGCTGACGCGGGAGGGCAGCGGCAAGGAGCTGCTGGAACGCTTCGGTGCGGACATCGACCTCGGTGACCATGTCGAGGCCGAGGGCGAGGTCGCCACCAGCGACCGCGGTGAGCTGACGGTGTTCGTGACCCGGTGGCGGCTGACGGCCAAGTGCCTGCGGCCGCTGCCGGACAAGCGGCGCGGGCTGACCGACCCGGAGGCCAAGGTCCGCCAGCGGTATGTGGACCTGGTCGTCTCGCCGGATTCGCGGGACAACGTACGGGCGCGCAGCACGGCCGTACAGGCACTGCGCCAGGGTCTGATCGAGCGCGGCTACCTCGAGGTCGAGACGCCGATGCTGCAGCAGATCCACGGCGGCGCCAACGCCCGTCCCTTCCAGACCCATATCAACGCCTACGACCTCGATCTGTATCTGCGGATCGCGCCGGAGCTGTATCTCAAGCGGCTGTGCGTGGGCGGTATGGAGAAGGTCTTCGAGATGGGGCGGACCTTCCGCAACGAGGGCATCTCCTACAAGCACAACCCCGAGTTCACGATGCTGGAGGCGTACCAGGCGTTCGCCGACTACGACGTGATGCTCGACCTGACCCGGGAGCTGATCCAGGGCGCGGCGGTCGCCGCGTTCGGCAGCGCCACCGCCCGTAAGGCGGACGAGAAGGGCCGGCTGGTCGAGCACGACATCTCGGGGATCTGGCCGGTGAAGACCGTATACGGCGCGATCTCCGAAGCGCTCGGCGAGGAGGTCGACGCGGACACCGCACCGGAGGCGCTGCGCCGGCTGTGCGCTGCCTCGTCGGTGCCGGTGAAGCCGGAGATGGGCCGGGGCGACATCGTGCTGGAGATGTACGAGCGGCTGGTGGAGGAGCGGACCGAGCTTCCCACGTTCTACAAGGACTTCCCCACCGATGTCTCGCCGCTGACCCGTCAGCACCGGCGGGACCCGCGGCTCGCCGAGCGCTGGGACCTGGTCGCGTTCGGCACCGAGCTGGGCACCGCCTACTCGGAGCTGACCGACCCGGTGGAGCAGCGGCGGCGGCTCACCGCCCAGTCGCTGCTGGCGGCCGGCGGTGACCCGGAGGCGATGGAGCTGGACGAGGACTTCCTGCAGGCCCTGGAGTACGCGATGCCGCCGACGGGTGGTCTGGGCATCGGCGTGGACCGGCTGGTCATGTTCCTCACGGGGCTGTCGATCCGCGAGACGCTGCCGTTCCCGCTGGTGCGGCGCCGCTGACGGCAGCGCGGGCCCGCTCCCTGCGGGCATGACGGCGAAGGCCGCCCCCACCGCACGGTGGGGGTGGCCTTCGCCGTTCGCGCGCGCCTGCCACGTCCGGGCCCCCGATTCCGGCGGGGCCGAAGGGGCTTGCCCGCCCGCGGGTCAGCCCGCCTCGGGGGCTGGGCACCCGGCCGGGGTCGCCGCCGCCTGCTGGGAGTACTTCCACTCCGGGTCGAGCAGTTCGGTCTTGAGCTGCTTCGCCGCGGCCGGGCTCTCGACGATGTAGCCGAAGTCCTGCAGCCAGGCCGGGTAGAGGTTCTTGGAACCGATGTAGAACGCCGAGTCGTCCACCGACACCAGCTTGTGGTGCAGCGCGTACGGCTTGCCGTCGGCCCACTTCGCGGCATCGGAGCTGCGGAACGAGGCGAGCTGCAGGTTGCCGCACAGCGCCCGCGACGCCTTCTCGTTGTCGCCGGTGAGCGCCACCAGACGCTTGCGGAGGGTGTCGCTGATCTCGTCCAGGGACTTGATCTGGGAGTAGCCCCCGCTGCCGACGGCTCCGCGGTTGGCGGGATCGCTGACGACGATGCGGACCTTCACCCCGGCGGCCAGCTTGCCCGCGAGGGTGTCGTAGGTCCGGATGTCGTAGCGCGGCAGCGGCGGACAGGTGCCGTTGAGGTCCTGCTGCGAGATCTCGACGTGGCTGCGCGCGCTCGCGAGGAGCGAACGCAGGGCGTTCTCCTCGGGGTTGACGGTGTCGTAGTCGCGGTCGCCGTTGGTGTGGTCGTGCAGCCCCACGGTGCACTTGGTGTCCGGGGCCGTGGGCAGGTCCGGGTGGTATCCCGAGGAGGGGTCGGATTCCTTGATGCCCACGCCGAGACCGCCGACCGCGATGACGGGGACGTCACCGGTGGGCTCGGCGGGGACGGAGCCCGCCTCCTCCTTCTCCATCGACGGCATGCAGGAAGAACCGTTCGACGTGGCGAGCCACACCTTGGCCGGGTCGGACGCATTGCTGCAGGTCCAGTCCCACAGCGTGTCGAGGTACTTGCCCGCCGAGCGGGCGGCCGGCCCGCTGAGCGCCATGTCCACGTCCGACACCGGGTGGGCGGTGTCGAGGTAGTCGTCCTTCCAGCCGTTGATCCCGCCCGTGATGGCCGTCTTCCCGTCGACCACAAGGAGCTTGGAGTGATTCCAGGAGAGCGACGTCTTGGACGTGGTCATCGAGGCGACGTTGAGCGTGACCTTGCCGGCCGCCGCGCCGAGCTTGTCGATCAGGTCGTCCCGGTAGCGGGACGGCACCACATTGAGGTGGTAGATCGGGGCGGCGCCGACCAGGATGCGCACCCGCGGGGAGTGTCCCGCCTTGACGGACGCCTTGAGGCCGGCGACGACGGCTTCCTCGAACCCGCCGTTGGGGAAGGGGGCCAGCGAGGAGATGTCCACCGTGCGCCGGGCGCCGGCGATGTTGCGGGTCATCTTGTCGAGCAGTTGCCGGGTGCCCGCGCGCTCCTTGCAGCCGGCGTCGCCCCAGCAGCCGGGCGTCTGCAGCAGCCAGCCGGAGGGGTTGTCCGCCGGGGCGTCCAGGCGGTTGCCGTTGGTGCGCTCCCAGACCGAGCCTTCGAGGCCGGGGGAGGTTTCGCGGAGCGACCGCTCGATGGAGTCGAGATGAGGGGTGGACGGTGTGTCCGCGGCGTATGCCGCCGAGGTCGGCAATGTCGCGCATACCGTCGTCAGGGCGACGGACACCGGTATGAGCCGGTGGAGCCGGTGGGGAGCCAAGAGCTTGCCTTCTTTGGATGATGAGGCGAGCCGGGCGCTGATCACATGGCACCGACCGCACGCCCGGCTGCGGTTGCCCTCAGAAGGTATCGGGCTCCCTCCTGTGCGTTTCGCGCAGGAGACGATCTCCGCTACAACTGCGGCTCCCCTGTGGCGGCGTCCGCGGCCCCCCTGTCGCGGACGCCGCTTTCCGTGGATGTTGCTGTCGCGGAGGCAGCTGTCGCGGATGCCGTCGGAAGACGCGAAGGTGCGGATGCTCAGAACCAGTTGACGGTGAGCGGGAAGGCGGTGGTGGCCGTGGCGCCGCGGGAGTCGGTGACGGTGGCGGTGATCTGGAAGGTACCGGTCTGCCAGGGTCTGCCGCCGATCCGGCCGCCGGAGGCGTCGGCGCCCAGGCCCAGCGGCAGGCCGGTGGCGTGGTAGGTGAGCGGGGGCGTGCCGCCGGTGGCGGCCAGCTGGACGGTGCAGTCCTGGAGGAAGCGGCAGGTCCGCGGGCCGGGGGCGGTGAGCTTCAGGTCACCGCCGGGCGGCTCGGTGCCGCCGGTGTCGAACACGCCGGTGACGGGGGTGGCGGTGGCGGCATTGCCCGCGTGCCCCGTGCCGTACATGTCCTCGACCGTCCGCAGCAGGCTGTAGTGGTTGTAGGCGCCGCTGAGGCTGCCCGGTGCGACATGGGCTCCGTGGAACACGGTCGCGATCCGGTTGGAGCCGAGGTAGTTGTCCTCGTCCCAGGTGACCATCAGCAGGCTGTTGTGCTCCTTGGCCCACCGGGCGTAGGAGGCGAGGTTGTTGCTGAGCCAGGTGTCTCCGCTGCCGACGCCGCAGTCGTGCATGTCGTTGCACATGTCCGGGATGACGAAGGAGACGGTCGGCAGCCGGGTGAAGTCGTCCTGGGGGAACTGGGCGAAGGTCTTTCCGGTGCTCACGGGCACGTTCTTGAAGGCGAACCAGGGGTTGTGCTTCTGGGCGTAGCGGCCGTCGGAACAGGTGGTGGAGCCCTCGTCCGGCAGGCCCTCGTTGTAGCTCGCGAAGGTCTTGCCGGCGGCGAGCAGTTCCTGGCCGAGGTTGGGCGCGGTCATCGACTGCGCGGTGTAACAGCCGTCGCCGGTGATCCCTTGGGTGGCGCCGGAGAAGAGGTTGAAGTAGTTCGGCTGGCTGGGGTGGGTCAGCGCTTGCATACCGGTCAGGTCGGCGCCCTCCCGGGCGAGTTGGTTGAGGTAGGGCGCGGCGGCGTTGCCGATGATCTCGCCGTACTGCTTGTTCTCGAAGACGACGATCACGACGTGGTCGTAGTTCGGCAGGGCGGCCCGGGTGCCGGTGCCGCTCGCGTGGGCCGCCGTACCTTCCGGGGTGGTGCGGGCGTCGGCGGTGGTGGCGGCAAACGTCAGGCCGAGCGCGCCGAGCACCGCCACGAGCGCCCTGCGCAGATGGACGGCTGTTCGCTTCATCAGGTCTCCCTCCGTTCCGGACGTGCCGAGGCCGGGCCGGGGTGGTGTGCGTGGTGGTGGGCGGGGTCGGTGACGGGGGCGTGATCGTGCATCGTGAACTCAGGGGCGGGGGCGTGCTCGTGGTCGTGGTCGTGGCGGTGGTCGTCAGGCTTCGCGGCGGGCCGCGTCCACGACGTTGATCCGCAGGAGGCGGGGTACGGGCAGGTCGCAGCGGCGGAAGGCCTCGGCAGTGGCGGTACGGACCGCCGCGCGCCGGTCCGGGGGCACCAGCAGCAGCACGCTGCGGCCCGGGCGGGTGCCGGGCCACCAGGCGGAGCAGGCGCCGGCGCGCAGGGCCTCGCGTACCGCGGTGGCGAGTCCGGTGGCCTGGGAGGAGGCGGGAGGAGTGATAGCGGTTGGGGTGGCGGGGGTGGAAGTGGCGGGGGTGGAAGTGGCGGGGGTGGCGTCGCCGGTATCCGCGTCGCGGGCCGCGGTGGGACGGGCCGTCAGGAGGAGCAGGCAGGCATCCGTGGCGCCGTCAGGGGCGCACAGCGGCAGATGGGTGTGGCCGTCGGGCGCGAGGAGGTGGCCGGCCCGGGCGAAGAGCACGGCCCGGCGCAGCCCGTCATCGCCGGGCACGGCGGAGCCGAGGAGGCGCGCCAGTTGCGGGCGGGTCGGCGGGTCCCCGCCCCGGCCGGCGTGCACACCCGAGACGGCCAGGGCGACCGCACACTCCAGCGGTTCGGCGACGGGCAGCCCCACGGCCTCGGGCAGGGGGGCGTTCAGCTGCAGATCGGCGCCGCCCCGGCCGCAACCGGCGGCGGCGAGGCTGCGCAGCACGGCGTACGGGCGGGCGGCCCAGTCGGGGGCGCGGGCGGCGGGTCCGGTGAGGGGGAGTTCGGCGGTCTCCGCCGGGTGGTTGAGCGAAGCGCAGCGCAGCATCCCGTCGGCGCGCGGGGCGACGGCCACATCGACATAGTGCCCGGCCGCCCCGAACCAGTCGGTCCCCGCCGCCGGCCCGGTACCCGGCGGACCGGGCGGGACGGCGGACGCGGAGACCCGGAAGGCGTACGGAGCCCGCCACACCGCGTCGGGCGGGCGGCGATAGCCCATCGAGAAGCCATGGGAGAGCAGGCGCAGCAGCGGGTCCGCCGTGGTGCGGCGGGCCAGGTCCGCCGCGCTCACCCGAGCTCCTTGCGGGCGAGCAGCCGGTAGGCGTTGCCGCCGTCGGTGACCCGGGCCACCGCGGTGCGCACGCTGTCGAGGGCCAGCGCGGCGGCGAAGCAGGGCACCGCCATGGCCTGTACGGCGCTTCGGGCGGCACGGCGGGCCGGGGTCGCGGGAACGGTGGACCAGGGGGCGTCCGGGTCGGGGACGAGACTGTTCGTGGCGAGGGCGGTGGCGCCGAGGAAGTCGCCGTTGGGCTGGTGGGCCGCGCCGTGCTGCTCGACGAGAACGGTGAAACCCCGTGCGGCCAGGGCCTGTTTGAGGTTTCCTACGGGCATGAGGTGCTGGTGCTGGGGCTGGAACCAGGGCAGCCAGTAGCGGCCGAACAGCCGGCCCGCCCGGGACTCGGGATCGGGGAGTTCGATCAGCAGATGGCCGCCGGGAGCCAGGACCTTGACGGCGGCGTCGAGTTCGGCGCGCGGGTCCCGGGTGTGTTCGAGGTAGTGGTGCATGCTGACCGTGTCGTAGCGGCCCGCGAGCCGGTCGGCGAGGTCGGGGAACTGGCCCTGGTAGGCGGTGTCGATCCAGCCCCGGCGTGCGGCCTCGTGGACCCCTTCACCCATGTCCAGCCCGTCGAAGCGGGTGTCGGGCCATACGGCACGGGCGGCGTTGCAGAAGTGTGCGGCGGCGGTTCCGACGTCGAGCCAGGCCCGGGGGGTGGTGAAGGGCCGGAGCAGTTCGGCACGGTCGCGGTAGGTGCCGCTCATCCGGCCCAGGACCAGGGCGGTGCCGTCACCGCCGAGGCCTTCGTAGAAGTCGCGGTAGTAGAAGTCGAGTCCGTCCGGGGTGAGCCGCGGATTCTGGAAGATGTGGCCGCACTGACGGCACTCCTCCAGGGTGAACCGGCCGGGCTTGCCCTGCATCAGGTCGGGCGTGCGCACTCGCACCACGGGGTCGGGTGCCGAGCACCAGGGGCAGTCCGTGCGGCGCGGCTCGAAGAACCGGTCCGTGCCGCGGGCGAGTGCGCTGGTGTACGCGGCCCGGCGCGCCGCAACACCGGCGGCACCGGACTCTTCCGTGGCGCTGGACTCTTCGGCGGCGCCAGGTTCTTCAGCGGCGCCAGGTTCTTCGGCGGCCGGTGTGGCGAGGGTCCGCAGTGCGGTCGACAGGGCGCGCAGCGGACGCAGGGCGGTGGCGCGGGCCAGGCCCGCGGGGCGCGGCCCCCGGACCGGGCCCAGGACGGCGGCGGGCTGCAACCAGTACAGGGCGGTCGCCGCCATACCCCAACGCGGCGCGGAGACCAGGCACTTCACCAGCAGCGCGAGACCGGCGAGCTGGGCCGCGGACAGCAGGGCGGGCGGCAGACCACGGGCGCGCAGTTCCTCGGCGTGCCGCGCGGGGTCAGGGGGCGGGCCGGTCAGCCCGGGGGCGAGGGCCCAGCCGGTGGCGTCGGGAGCGTACTCCTTGAGGGTGCGGACGAGGCGGAGCAGATCGGCCACCGAACGCGGCGGGGTCCCGGCGTCGAGTCCGGCCCGCCGGTGGACGTCGTCGGCCACCAGCAGGGCATGGCCCGCGCCGTGTCCCGGGGCGCACCGGTCGGTGCGGTGGGCCGTGGGGTCGAGCAGCCGGAGCAGACCGAGGGCGCTCTCGGCGTCCAGGCGTGCCGGAATCAGGTCCACGACGCGCAGACCCTCGCGTACGGCATGGTCGGCCGCGGCACGCAGGGTCGCCGCGTCGGCCGTGACACCGGGCGCGGTGATCAGGTGCCAGCCGGGCAGCGGCGGCCGCGGGGCGCCCTGGGCCGGGGCGGGGTCGAGCACCGGCAGCGCGGCGAGCCTGCGGCGGGCGCGCACGGTGCCAGCCCCCAGGGCCGTCACGGCGGCGGCCGCCACCCATCGCGTGCGGGGTCCCGAACGGTGCGCTCGCGTCATCGGGCTCACGGTCCCTTCTCGTTCTCGGTCTCGGGCTCGGGCTCGGGCTCGGGCTTGGCCTCGTTCTCGGGCTTGGCCTCGGTCGCGGCCTTGGCCTCGGTCGCGGCCTTGGTGGGGGCGGTGCCTGGCCCGGGCGGGCGGGGGTGCCGGGCGACGGATGCGCCGGGGTACCGGCCGGTGGATGTGCCGGGGTCCGTGGCGCCGGACGTACCGGGGTGCGTGGCTCCCGGTGAACCAGCGGCCACGGCGCCGGCCCGCAGCTTCTCCAGACGGTCGGCCGCGGTGCGGGCGCCGCCCGCCGCGGCGAACGACGCCTGGATACGGCGGGCCGCACGGCGGTGCGCCGGATCGTCCAGGACGGCGGCCAGCGCCTGGTGCAGCTCCTCCGCACGGGCCCGCCCGAACCGCACCCGTACCCCCGCTCCGGCCCCGGTCACCTGACCGGCGACGATCGGCTGATCGTCGCGGACCGGCGCCACGACCAGCGGCAGCCCGTACGCAAGCGCCTCGCACACGGTGTTGTGGCCGCCGTGGCACAGCACCGCGTCGAGGTGCGGCAGCAGGGCGAGCTGGGGGACGTACTCCTGGTGCACCACATGGTGCGGGACGGTCCCGGCGAGGTCCGCGGGGGCGGCCAGGATCAGTTGCGCCCGGTCCGCGAGGGCGTCCGCGGCGCGCAGGACCGCGGGGTAGAAGCGGGCGCCCGCCTCGCGGTTGAGGGTGCCGAGGGAGACGAGCACCCGCGCGCGTCCCGGGTCCAGACGGTGCCACGGGAAGTCTCCGGGGGACGGCCGGGCGCCGAACGCGGGCCCGACGAAGGCGTAGTGGGGTGGATACCGCCGTTCTGCGGGACGGGACACCGCACCCGTTCGACCGGCGGCCGGTGCGTGCGAGCGGGCCTCGGCACCGGGCGGCCCGCCTGCCCCGTCCCCGGCCGGTCCGCCGTCCCCGAGGAGCGCAGGGGTGGAGAAGACCAGGACGAGGTGCGGGGAGAAGCGTGGGTCCCAGCCGCTGGGCGCGCCGCATTCGGCGAGCAGTGCGGCGATGCGCTGTGCCACCCACTCCCCCACCTTCGGGACCCCCTCGAAGGGCCGGGTGAACTCGGCCGTCGTGGTCGCCGAGGTCGCCCAGGGCAGACCGTGGCGCCGTGCCACCAGCGGTCCGGCCAGGGCCTGTTGGTCGGTCACCAGCACGTCGGGCGCAAAAGCTTCGACGGCGGCGTGCACGCCGGGCAGCATCGCGCGGGCCAGGGGCAGCAGGACGTCCGCCCACAGGAAGCGCAGGGCGGCGATACCCCGCAGAGCGCGCCACCGCCCGTGCAGGACGTCGATGCCGTCGCCCCCGCTCCGGTCTCCCGCCGGGTACAGGAGGGAGCCCGCGGGGAGCAGAGTCGTGAGGGCCGCGGCGGGTCCGGTCCAAGCGACCCGGTGGCCCCGCGCGGTGAGTTCGGCGGCGACGGCGATGGTGGGGTTGACGTGCCCGGCGAGCGGCGGGACGACGAACAGCACTCTCATCGGACCACCGCCCCGGCCCGGTCGCCGAGTCGTTCCAGCACGGCGGCGCAGAGCCCTTCGGTGGCTTCGTTGAGCACGGTGTGTCCCACGCCCGGAAGCACGCACAGCTCGCAGTCCGGCGCGCCGGCCGCGAGGTGCCGGGCTCCGGGGAGGAGTTCGGAGTGCTCTCCGTAGACGGCCAGGACCGGGCACCGCAGCCGGGCGAAGTCGTGGGAGGTGAAGGCGGCGCCCGCCGCGATGTCCTCGATCAGAGAGGTGCGGTTGAGCAGGGCGTCGGCACCGGCGGTCAGCCGGGCCTCCTTGCGCCGCCCGAGCGCGGCAAGCTGCTCGGGCAGGCGGCGGTGTTCGAGGCCGAGGGCCGCGACGGAGAGCGTGTCGGTCATGTCCTCCACCCAGTCGCCGGTCAGTTGGGCGTCGATCAGCACCACCGAGGCGACCAGCTCGGGCCGGACGAGCGCGGTGTGCAGGGCGAGCACTCCGCCGTAGCTGTTGCCGACCAGATGGACCGGGCGGCGGTCGAGGCCGAGGGAACCGAGCAGGGCGACGAGGTCGGCGACCGCGGTGTCCCGGTCGTAGCCGCCGGGCGGGCGGTCGCTGCGGCCGTGTCCGCGCTGGTCGTAGAGGAGCACCGGGTGACCGGCGCGGGATACGGGGCCCGCGAGGGTGCAGTAGAAGCTCGACAGGTTGTCCATCACGAGGCCGTGGAGGAAGACGACCGTGGGGCCGTCGCCGCGGCCCGGCAGCCGCTGGGTGTGCAGGCGCAGCCCGCCCGCGGGGGTCAGGGACATGGGTGCGCTCAGCCCGCGCAGGCCTGGTCGGCGGCGGTGACCGTGTCGATATGGACGGCGAGTTCGCCGACCGTCATGGCCAGGATCTGGTCGATGTCCTTCTCCGCGAGGAGGCCGAGGAGGTCCACCGCGCCGCCGTAGCGCTGTTGCAGCAGCTCCGCAAGGGCGACGAACTCGATGCTCTCCAGCGCCAGATCGTCGTTGAAGGTGGTCGCGGGGGTGACCTCGCCCACGACGAGCAGTTCGTCGCCGACGACGCTCACCAGCATGTCGGTGATCTCGGCCAGGATCGTCCCGGTGCGCTCGGGGAGCGGGTCAGCTGCCATGGGTGGCCTCCGTGGAAGTGGGGGTGTCGGTGTCCGTACGGGGCACGGGCGGCGGCCCGGTCCAGGCGACGACATGGTGCGCGGACAGGTCGTGGACCGAGTCGAGGTGGACGAGGTGGTGCCGGCCGTCCGGGGAGTCCACCCGCAGCGCGCCGCCCGGTGCGGACGTCACGGCCCAGTCCAGCGGCCGGCCGCCGAGACCGCTGCCCGCCGCCTCGGCCGCGGCCTCCTTGGCGCACCACAGGGCGGTGAGCCAGTAGGCGCGGCCCGTTCCGCCGGTTGCTTCGCGGGCCTGGAGGCCGTCCGCCAGGCGGCGTTCGGCCGGGGTGAGGGCGATCTGTTCGAGGGCTCGCGGATCGTCGGTGACCGGCTCGATGCCGATACCGACGGGGCCCGACCGGTGGGTGAGGGCGACGGCGACGTGGTCCCGGTGAGCGAGCGAAAGGTGGAGGCCGGCGGCGAGCGGGCCCTCGGGCCTGGGGCGGCCGTGGGGGTCGGTGCCGACCGGGACCTCGGCGGGGAAGACGGGGCCTGCTCCCGACTCCCACAGCAACTCCCGGACCGCGTCCTTGGCGGCGATCCGGCCCAGCAGCCAGCCCGCGCGGGCGCGCGGCGCGCACCGTTCGTAGCGTGCGCGTTCGGCGGCGCCCAGATAGCGGCGCATCACCAGTTCCTGCGAGGCCGGGTCCGTCCAGCGGCGCCGGGCCAGACACCAGCCGCCCGGCCGGGGTTCGCCGACGCCGCACACCTCCGGGGTGAATTTCATCGGCCACACCCGTTCGTCGGCACCGAAGCGCCGGTACGTCCAGCCCTCCAGCCGCGCCCAGACGCCGCCGTCGGCGCCGCGCAGTTCCACGTCGCCGCGTACCGAGCCGGGGCCCACCTCGCGGATCCGGGCGGTGGCCGCCAGCAGCGCGCCCTCGGGGGGCGGGGGCCCGTACAGCCGTACTCGCTCCAGGGTCGCGGGGAAGACCAGCCGGTCGCCGGTGAGTTTGAGCTGCATCCAGTGGCCGAGGAGCTGGCCCGCGGCGTCCAGGAGGGCGCCGGGGGCCGGCAGTGCGCGCAGCGTTCCGCGGATGCCGTCGGCGGCGAGCGTGCTGACCTCGTGGACCCCGGCGAACTCCGGGCCGTGGAACATCCACCGGTCCCGGTACAGGGCCTCGGCGCTGACGGGCGCCGGTCCGCAGGCCGTCAGGGCCGGGGGACCGGGGGGCGGCGGAGGCGGGTGGTGTGCCGCGAGATGGACGGTGACGGTGGCGTGGTCGCCGAGGCTCACCCGTACCCGGCCGCCGTCGGCCGGGGTCGCGGTGACACCGAGGTCGACGGGCGGGGCGACGGGCAGCCAGCGCAGGGCCCGGACGTCGGAGTAGCCGGTGACGGTGAGCCCGGGGCGCACCTCGTGGGCCGCCTCGGCGGCCAGTTCCAGCAGTGTGGTCATGGGGACGACGGGGAAGCGGTCGGCGGGCTCCGGCCAGTCGTCGGGCTGGAGGTAGACGCAGTGGTCGCGGACGTAGGGGAGGGTTTGGAGGGAGAGGTGACGGGTGGTGCGGCGGGCGCCGGGGGCCGGGGTGGGGCCGGTGGTGTGGCGGGGGGCCGGTGCGGGGGCGGGGCGGGTGGTGTGGCCAGGGGCCGGGGCGGGCGCCGGCTCGGCGGTGCGGCCAAGGCCCGGTACGGGGGCCGGCGTGGGCCGGGCGGCGGCCGTGGCGACCGTGCGGGTGGCAGCCGCGGCGACCGTGCGGGTGGCGGCCCGGGCTTCGGCAAGCACGGCGTCCAGAGCCTGCCGTACGGGGTCCCCGACGGACGGCCGGGGGCGCGGCAGCGCTCCCCCGCCACCACCGCCTCCTCCTTCGTCCGACAGCGCTCCCCCGCCCCCTCCCCCTCCTCCCCCTTCGGGGGAGGGGGCGGGGGGTGGGTTCGGGGGTGGGGGAGGGCCCGCGGATGCGAAAAGCAGTCCCCCCGTCGCCGCCCCGTCCAGGCGGACCAGCGGCGACCCGAGATCGAGCCGGACCGATGCGCCGGATCCCTCCCGGCCCACGGCTACCACCGGGCCCGAGGCGCGGTCCTGGCCCGTGGCTTCCGCAGCCGCGGCGCCATCCGCGGCCAGAGCACGCTCCACGGCGCGATCCGCGGCCGTGGCACGGTCCGCGGCCAGAGCACGCTCCGCGGCCGGGACGCCGCCGACGGGAGGAGCCAGCCGCTCCCAGCGCGGAGTAAGCCCCTCGGTCCACAACGCGGCCGCGGTCCGCAGCAGTTGCGCCCCTCCCCCGGCGCGGGTGCCTGCCGCCGCCACGGCGAGATGGTCCTCCCCGTGGAGGGTGTCACCGATGAAGCCGGTAAGACTGCCGGCGCCGATCTGGACGAAGGCGCGTACACCCATCTCGTACAGCCGCCTGGTCAGCTGCTGGAAGCGGACCGGTTCCAGCAGGTGCCGCAGCACCAACGCACGGACGTCCGACGGGTCTTCGGGGAAGGGGGCGACGGTCGTCGCCGACCAGACGGGGACCTCCGGGCCCCGCAGCGGGAGGGCCGCGAAGGCCGCCCCGACCTGGTCGAGGTAGGGCGCCCACATCGGTGTGTGGAAGCCTGAGCGAAAGGGCATCTCCTGGGCCGACACACCCTGTGCGGCAAGTCTGCGGACGGCCTCGGCCAGCGGCCCGGGAGCTCCGCAGATCACCGACTGGTGCGGGCAGTTGTCGTGGCTGACCGCCACCCGCTCCAGGCCTTCCAGCGCCGCGGCCGCCTGCGCGGCACCGCAGCCCAGGGCCGCATAGACCAGGTCGGGCACCGCGAGGGAGCCGGGCCGCAGCGAGCCGAGGAAGGTGTCCACGGCCTGCGGCGGGTACATTCCGGCGACCACCATGGCCGTCCACTCCCCGAGGCTGTGGCCGGTCAGCAGATCGGGGGCGATGCCCAGTCCGGCCAGGGCGCGGGCGAGCAGCCGGCCGACGGCGAGGGAGTCGACGGCCCGCTCGACCAGGCCGCTGCCCCCGGAAACCACGGGGCGGGTCAGGGACATCCGGTCGGCGATCTCGTCCACGCGCGGCGGCGGCTCCGCTTCCAGCCCCGGAAAGACAAAGGCGAGCCGCGCTCCCGCCTCCCGGGCGTACGGCCCGAAGAAGGGGCTCGGGGTGAACCACACCTCCCCGCGTCCCCGCCAGGGCAGCCCACGGGCGAGGATCTTGGCGGCCAGGGCGCGGCGCTGCGGGGTGGGACCCAGGAGAGCGAGACGGCAAGGGCCTTCGCCCACGGGGACGCCGGTACCCGCGCCCCCCGCTCCCTCCCCCGCTCCCTCACCCTCGCCCTTTCCCCCGCCCCCTCCCGCATTCCTTAATTTCTCCGCCAGTTCGGCGGGAGAGTGCGCGGCGAGCAGCACGGTGCGCTCGGGCTCCGCCGTCCGTAGCGGGGAGGTGTGGGGCACGGATGGCACGGCGGCGGGCCGGGTTCCCGGGGCTTCCTCCAGGATGACGTGGGCGTTGATCCCGCCGAAGCCGAAGGCATTGACGCCGGCCCGTAAGGGTGCCCGTCCGGCGTCCCAGGGCTCTGCCTCGGTGACCGGACGCATCCGGGTCCGCGCCAGGCCCTCGTGCGGCTCGTCCAGGTGCAGGGTCGGCGGCAGGGTGCGGTCGTGCACCGCGAGGGCGGCCTTGATCAGTCCGGCGATCCCGGCGGCCTGCATGGTGTGGCCGAGCATCGACTTCACCGAGCCCAGACCGACCGGCGCCCGGCCGGCGCCCGGAGGCCCGAACACTTGGGCCAGGGTGTCCAGTTCGGCGCCGTCACCGACCGGTGTCCCGGTACCGTGCGCCTCCAGCAGGCCGAGCGCGGTGGGGTGTTCCGGATCGAGGCCGGCGCTGCCCCAGGCCTGCCGCAGCGCCCTGGTCTGCCCCTCCGTCCGGGGGTTCATCAGGCTCGACGCGCGGCCGTCCCCCGCCACTCCCGCCCCGCGGATGACCGCGTAGATCCGGTCCCCGTCGCGTTCGGCGTCGGCCAGGCGTTTGAGGAGGACGACGCCGGTGCCTTCGGACAGCAGCGTGCCGTCGGCCCGGCGGTCGAAGGGACGGATGCACTGGCTGGGACTCAGGGCGCGCAGCTGGGTGAAGACGCTCCACAGGGTGGCGATATGGCAGTGGTGCACGGCTCCGGCGACCACGCTGTCGCAGCGCCCGGCGGCCAGCAGATCGACGGCCTGGGCCACGGCCAGCAGCGAGGAGGCGCAGGCCGCGTCGAGGGTGTAGGCGGGGCCGCGGAAGTCCAGGCGGTTGGCGGTCCGGGCGGCGGTGAAGCTGGGCACCAGGCCGATGGACGCCTCGGGCCGTTCGGGACCCAGGCTCTCCTGGAAGGCCTCGCGTACCGCAGTGATCTTCGGCTCCCCCAGTTCCGGGGCGAGTTGGCGCAGGGTGGCGGCGAGCTGGTGGGCCGTACGGACCCGCTGGTCGAGCCGGGCGGTGGCCACGCCCATGAAGCCGCCGCGGCCGAGGATGACCCCGATGCGGGAGCGGTCGGCGGGCAGCCGCTCCTGGCCGCCCGCGTCGGCGATGGCGTCGGCGATGACGCGCAGCGCGAGCAGTTGGTCGGGCTCGGCTCCCGGGACGGTGGCGGGCATGATGCCGAAGCGGGTGGGGTCGAAGGCGGCGAGCTCGTCCAGGAAGCCGCCCCGCCGGCAGTAGAAGCGGTCGCTGCGGGCGGGGCCCTCGGCGCCGTGCGGGTCGTAGTAGATCTCGGGGTCCCAGCGGCCGGGCGGCACCTGAGTGATGCAGTCCCGGCCGGCCAGCAGGTTGCCCCGGTACGCGGCGAGATCACCGGCACCGGGGAAGAGCGCCCCCATGCCGACGATCGCGGCGTCCGCGGGGCGGGGGCCGGTCCGCCCGGCAGCGGTGTCACTCATCGCCCGCCGCCTCCCCGCCGGCCGCCGCCGCCAGCACGACCTGGGGCGAGGTGCCGTGGGCGAGTTCGGCCAGCAAGGCGTCGGCCGCGGCGCCGGGGTCCAGGAGCGGGATGCCCCGGCGGGCGTAGGCGCGCTCCAGCTCCGGGGTGACCATGCCGCCGCCGTCGGCCGCCCAGGGCCCCCAGTCGACGGCGAGGACGCGCCAGGACGTACGGGCCGACCAGGCCCTGGCGAGGGTGTCCAGGGCATCGTTGGCGGCGGCGTAGTCGGCCTGGCCGCGGTTGCCGAAGACCCCGGCGACGCTGCCGAAGAGGACCAGGAAGCCGGTGTCCTCGCCGGCGGCCTCCAGGAGGTGACGGGCGCCGTCGACTTTCGCGGCGAAGACCCGGGCGAAGGAGGCCGGTTCCTTGTCCCGCAGCAGCTTGTCCTCCAGGGTGCCGGCGCCGTGCACGATCCCGTCGAGCCGGCCGTGCCGGGCCCGGATGTCGCGTACCACGGCGCGTACGGCGGCGGCGTCGGTGACATCGGCCGCGTGGTAGCGCACGGAAGCGGCGTACGGTGCGAGGGCGGCGAGGGTGTCGCTGATCTCGCGGCGGGCCAGGACGCGGGTGGCCGCCGCCTCGATCTGGGCCGGTCTGCGCAGCCCTTGGGCGAGGAGGGCGGCGCGCAGCGCGATGCGGTCGTGGGCATGCGCGAGGGCCGGGTCCTCGGGGGGCTCGTCCAGGGGGGTGCGCCCGAGGAGTTCGAGGTGGCAGCCGTGGGCGCGGGCCAGGGCGTGCGCCGTGCGGGCGGTGATGCCGCGCGCGCCGCCGGTCAGCAGCACCACGGAACCGGCGTCGAGCGCCGGCCTGCCGGTGGGAGGCCGGTCGTGCGGCAGCGGTGTGGGAACGGTGCGCAAGGTGGTGCGGGTGCCGTTGGTGCGGCCGACGACGACCGGTTCGCCGGGGGCGCAGAGTTCGGCGAGGAGGTGGGCCGCGATGCGTTCGGGGCGGTCCTTCGGGTCGATGTCCACGGCGCGGATCAGGACGCCGGGGTATTCGAGGGCGGCCGTACGGGCAAAGCCGCGCAGCCCGGCGCCTGGCAGGGGGTCGGGGGCGTCCTCGGCGGCGTCCTGTCCGAAGGTGCCGCCGGCCGCGGTGGCCAGCAGCAGCCACCGGGCTCCGCCGGTCAGGGCGGTGCGCAGCCCCGCGTACTGTCCGGGCAGTACCGCGCCGCGGCCCGCCCGCAGGGCGCTGAGATCCACCAGTCCGCCCACCCCGTCGGCGGCGACCTCGGCCAGCCGCTCGGCGGGCACGGTACGGACCCGGGCGCCATGGCTCTCCAGAAGGGCGGTGAGGGCGACCGCCACGCCCTGGCCGTCCTCCACCACGGCGAAGTCGCTGCCCGCCACCACCTCGGCGGGTGGCCGGCTCGCCGGCGGGCCGAGAGGCGCTACCTGGACCAGGTAGCGGGTGGGGGGCCGGGGCACGGGGGCGGCGTCGGCTTCGGCCGGGGCCGCGGCCCCGGCCCCGGCGGGTGGGCTCGGAATGACGGGCGGGTGCGCGGAGGTGGGCGGCGCGGACTCGGGTGGCTCGGATGGCTCGGATGGCTCGGATGGCTCGGACAGGGAAGGCGCTCGTGCGGGACCGGCCGCCCCCGCGAGGGCCGCTGCAGACTCAGGTACAGGAGGCGTCTCCGCTGCGGTCTCGCGGTGGGCGGCGGCGATCCAGTCGACGATGCCGCTGATGGTCTTGACCCGGGAAAGCTGCTCCACCGCCGACTCCATGGCTCCGTCGGCGTCCTGGGGCAGTCCGATCCGGTCGGCCAGCGCACCGATGATCTCCACGCGCTTGATGGAGTCCACCGAGAGGTCGGCCTCCAGGTCGAGCCCCGCGTCAAGCATCTCGTGCGGATATCCGGTGCGGGTGTGAATGACCTCCCGTACGGCATCGAGGAGTTCCGCGGGACTCAGCCGCCGTGCCGCGGTGCCGGGCACCTGCCCTGCGACGGCGCCGGCGGCCCCGAGCCCGGCGTCGGACCCGTCGTCGGCGTCGGCCGCGTCCCCGGCGCCGGACCGGACGGGCGCGGCATACGACGCGGCAGCCCACTCGGGCACGGGCGTTGAGGGTGCGACCGCAGGAGTCTCCCCCACCACCCCCGAATCACCCAGATATCGCAGCACGACGTCCCGTTGGGCCGCGATCAGCTCTCGCGAAACCCGCAGGTACTCCAGCACCGCATCCTGCCGGGCGACGCCACCGAACGCGGTGGAGCCACCGGAGGCGGTCGAGCCACCGGACTCGGCACCGGAGGCGGTCGAGCCCCCGGACGCGGTCGATCCCCCGGACGCGGTGAAGTCACCGGATGCCGTGAAGCCCACGGAAGCGGTGGCGTCCGCGAGTGCGGCAGAGCCCTCGGACCCCGCACCCTCCCCGGCCCGCCGCCCCGGTTCCACGCGCCGTGCGGGGCGCAGTCCCCCCGGCAGGCAGGCGCCATCGGCGGTGCGCACCAGATGCCCGTCGACCAGCCATCCAGGGCGGCGCGGTGCGACCGCGGGCAGCGTCTCCGTACGCCCGTGGAACAGGGCTTCCGGGGCGATCGGGACCCCGGCCGCCGCGAGCTGGGCCAGCACGTGCGGCAGCCGGGCCAGGCCCGGCTCGCCCGGGACATCCAGCGCCACGGCCGTGTGCGGCCGGCCGTCCAGGATGCGCCCGACGAGACCGGTCAGCACCCGGCCGGGCCCGGCCTCCACAAAGGTGCGCACCCCGGCGGCGTACATGTCCTCGATCTGCTCCACGAAGCGCACGGGCGCGGCGACCTGCTCCGCCAGGGTGGCGCGGACCGCGGACTCCGCGCCCTCGTAGGGGCGCGCGGTGGCGCTGGACCAGACCGGGAAGGCGGGCACGGCCACCTGCGCCGCGGACAGTTCGGCGGCGAGCGCGTCACGGGCCGTGGCGAGTTGCGGGCTGTGGAAGGCGCAGGCCACCGGCAGGCGGCGCGCGTCCAGGCCGGCTGTGCGCAGCGCTGCCACCGCCGCTTCCACGGCATCCGTGGGCCCGGAAATCACGCTCTGTTCGGGGGCGTTGTGATTGGCGACGACGACACCGGCCGCATGGATCAGCTCCCTGACGCGCTCCGGAGCGGCCACGACGGCGGCCATCGCGCCGGGGTCGTCCCCGGCAGCCCCGAGGATGGCCTCGCCACGGCGGGCGCTGAGGCGCAGCAGCGTCCCGGTGTCGTAGGCGCCCGCGGCCCACAGCGCGGTCAGCTCGCCGTAGGAGTGCCCCGCCGTGCAGTCGGGGCGCACGCCGAGCGTGGTGAGCAGCCGGTGCGCGGCGGCGGAGGCGAGACCGAGCGCCGGCTGGGCGACGCGGGTGTCGGTGAGGGCGGCCTGCTGGGCGGCCCGCCGCTCGGCGGTGAAGGCGGTGGGCGGGAACATGGCCGCGACCCACTCCGGTTCGGCGTCCTCCAGAAGGCCGCGCAGGGCAGGGAAGGCGAGGAACAACTCCCCCATCATTCCCGGTCGTTGGCTTCCCTGGCCGGGGAAGAGGAAGGAGACCAGCCCGGGGTCGGTGTCCCGGCGGCGGGGATACACGCCCTCGACGGCATCGAACCGGCGGGCGGCCGCCAGCTTGACGGCGAGATCGTCGAGGTCGTCGGCCACCACGCAGAGCTGGACCGGCCCCCGCGCCGCCGCGGTCTCGGCGGCCAGGTCGCGCAGCGGCCACGGCCGTCCGGCGGCGTCGTTGTCCGCCAGCCGTGCGGCAAGACGGTCCATGGCCCGTACGGCGGCGGGGCGGTCACTCCCCCGGAAGCAGAAGAGTTCGGCGGGCCAGTGCGTCAGGGCGTGGGCGGGCTCGGGCGCACCGTCGTAACCGGCCAGCACGGCGTGGTAGTTGGTGCCGCCGAAGCCGAAGGCGCTCACCCCGGCGAAGCGCCGCCCCACGGGGACCGGCCAGGGCCGGGCGCTCCCGGTGTCGAAGCGGAACGGTCCGGTGTCCGCGGCCGGCCGGGTCAGATGCAGGGTCGGCGGGCGTACGCCGGTGTGCACGGCGCGGGCGGCCTTGATGAGCCCGGCCAGGCCGGCCGCGCATTTGGTGTGCCCGATCTGCGACTTGACCGAGCCCAGCGTGCAGCTGTCCGGGGTGGCTCCCGCGGCCTCGAACACCTCGGTGAGGACACCGAGTTCGGCGGTGTCGCCGACGACGGTTCCGGTGCCGTGGGCTTCGAGGAGCCCGACCTGCGCGGGGCTGATCCCGGCGCGCCGGTAGGCGCGTTCGAGGGCCCGCCGCTGGCCCTCGGGCCGTGGTGCGGTCAGCCCGAGGGACCGCCCGTCGCTGGAGGTGCCGACGGCCTTGACGACCGCGTAGACCCGGTCGCCGTCGCGTTCGGCGTCGGCGAGCCGCTTGAGGACCAGGGCACCGACGCCCTCGCCGAGCGCGATGCCGTCGGCCGCCGCGTCGAAGGGGCGGCAGCGGCCGGTGGGCGACAGGGCGCGTACCGAGGCGAACATCAGGTAGTCGTTGATGCCGTTGTGCACATCGGCGCCGCCGCACAGCGCCATATCGCTGTCGTGGTCGCGCAGTTGGCGGCAGGCCAGGTCGAGGGCGGCGAGCGAGGAGGCGCAGGCGGCATCCACGGTGCAGTTGGCGCCGCCGAGGTCGAGCCGGCTCGCGATGCGTCCGGCGATGACATTGGCGAGGACGCCGGGGAAGGAGTCCTCGGTCAGGCGGGGCAGTTCGGCGTCGAGCGCGGGCGGCAGGTCCCCCAGGTAGGCCGGGTGGAGTGCGCGCAGGCCGTAGGCCCCGGCCAGTTCGGTGCCCGCTTCGGCGCCGAAGACGACGCTGGTGCGGGCGCGGTCGAAGTCGCGCTCGGCGTATCCGGCGTCCGCCAGGGCCTTGGCGGCCGCGTCCAGGGCGAGCAGCTGCACCGGTTCGATGGCGGCGAGGGAGGCCGGGGGGATGCCGTGGGCGAGGGCGTCGAAGGGGACGGCAGGCAGGAAGCCGCCCCAGCGCGACGGGGTGCGTTCGCCCGCCCGCGCGGGGTCCGGGTCGTGGTACGTACCGGTGTCCCAGCGCCCGGCGGGTACCTCGGTGACGGAGTCGACGCCGGTGACGATGTTGGACCAGAAGCGGGCGGTGTCGGCCGCGCCGGGATAGCAGCACGCCATGCCGACGATGGCGATGTCCAGTGGCTCCGCCTCCCGTTCCCGGTGTCCTTCCCGCTGCCCGTCGGGCGTCGCGAACTGCTCCGCCCGGGCCGTGAGCTGGGCGGTGGCCCCCTCGGTCACGGCGGTGTGCAGCGCGGCGACGGTGGTGGTGGCGCTGTGGGCGGTGGCGGCCTGGCCCAGCATGTACAGGCCCTCGCGGCGCTGTTCCCGTTCCCCGACCGGCGCGGGCCGCCCGCCGTCCGTATGGCGCAGGCCCTTGCTCGCCAGGCGCAGCCGTCCGAGGTTGCGCCGCTCCAGCTCCTCCCACCGGGCCCGCGGGTCCGTGCCCTGGGCGGCGAGGCGCCGCTCGGCGGCCGTGAACTCCTCGGCGTAGGCGGTCTCGGCGCAGCGGGTGGCATGGCCCGGTGCGGTCCGCAGCAGGACGGTCCGGTCGCAGGCCAGGGCGGTGTCCTGGAAGCCGGGCAGGACGGCGCCGGTGGCCACGGCCTCCTGGGTGAAGAGGTAGGCGGTGCCCATCAGGACGCCGACGCGGGCGCCGAGTCCGGCGAGCGGGGCCGCCGCGGCGGCCGCCATGGCGGCGGTGCGGGCGTCGTGGATGCCGCCCGCGAAGAGCAGGTCCAGGTCGTCGGCCGTCCCGCCGTACGTCCGGGCGTGGGCGGTCAGCCGCTCGATCTGCTCCTCCCACAGCGGGAAGCTGGCCCGGGGGCCGATGTGGCCACCGCACTCCTGGCCCTCGAAGACGAATCTCCGGGCGCCTTCGGCGAGGTAGCGCTCCAGCAGGCCGGGGGCCGGGACATGGAGATAGGTCCGGGTCCCGGCCGCTTCGAGCGGCGCGGCCTGGGCGGGCCGGCCACCGGCGATGAGCGCGTACTCGGGGGCGAACTCGGCCACGGCGGCGAGCTGTTCGCGCCGCAGCTCGGGCGGGGCGAAGCCCAGCAGGCCGACGCCCCAGGGCCGCTCGCCCAGGCGCCCGGCGGTCTCGGCCAGCAGCCGGCGTACCTGCTCCCCGTCCATGACGGCGAGGGCGAGAAAGGGCAGCCCGCCCTCGGCGGCGACCGCGGCGGCGAAGGCGGACACATCGCTGACCCGGGTCATCGGCCCCTGGGCCACGGGGAGAAGGCGGGCACCGGGGCGCGGCGCGAGCGGCCGGGTGCGCGCCGCCACGGCAAGGTGCTCGGCGAGGGCGGCCCGTACCGCCTGCACGACGCCGCCGGTGGTGCGGTGCCGCGCGGCGAGCCGGACGGCGAACGCCCCGTCCTGGCCGATGGGGAGCAGCTGAGTCTGCAGGTCCCGGGCACCGAGGAGGGCGGCGATGCGGACGGCGGGCCCGGTCCCCGCCCCGGCGCTCCCGGCGTCGTCCCCTCCGTCGCTCGCGGCCCCGTCCCCTGCGGTGCCCGTGGCCGCCGCGGGGGCGGCAAGGTCAGGGCGGGCCAGGACCCGGTGGCCCGCGACGAGCGTGGTCTCGCTGCCGTCCATGGCCCGGATGGCGTCGGCGACCGCGCGGGGCAGCCGGGCCGCGCCCTCGGTGGTGAGCGCGAGCTGGGAGTCGAGCAGCACCCCGGCCGCACCGCCGGCGACGGCCGCCGCGGCGGTGTGCGGGCCGATTCCCCCGGCGGCGAGCACGGGGACCGTCACGGACGGGTCGGCCAGTACGCGGGAGAGCAGGACGCAGGTGGTGAGTTCGCCGACCCGGCCGCCCGACTCGTGGCCCCGGGCGACGAGCGCGGTGGCGCCGGCGGAACACGCCGCCGCGGCCTCCTCGGGGCTGGTGATCTCGGCCCATACGCGGCGCCGCCCGCCACCGGCCCAGTCGTCGGGGCCGGGGACCGCGCCCCCCGGGCCGGGGACCGCGCCCCCCGGGCCGGGGGCCGCGCCGTCAGGATTGGGGGCCGCGCCGTCAGGACCGGGATCCGCGCCGTCCGGACCCGGAACCGGGACCGGGACCGCGCCCGGGCCGGCGCCGTACGCCCGCGGGTCGGCGAGCAGCACGGTGTCGGTCCCCTCGGGCAGCTCGGCGGGCGTGAGCGGACACCCCACCGGTACCCGTACACCGTGGCGTAGTCGCCCGAGCCGGGCCAGCGCCTCGCGCGCGGCACCGGCGTCCCTGCCGAGGTCCAGCAGGCCGAGCGCGCCGGCGCGTTCGGCGGCCACGACGATCCGTTCGCCCGGTTCCTCGAAGGGCGAGAGCGCAACGACGAGGTCACGGCCGGAGTGGGGGGTGCCGGAGAGTGGGGGCCAGGGGGCCACGGGCGCTCCTTCTGCTGGGGGCGGACACGCTTACCACTGCCACCTGCGGTAACCAGCGGTCGGACCCGAAGGGCAGGCCCCGACCCGCTGATGCCGCGTTGCATGGTGGAGCCACCCCCATGCACTGTCAACGCACGTGCATCAGGCGGTAGTTGATTCCGCCAAGGTCACAAAGGTGCCGTGCCACCTCCGCCACCACCCCATCACCTGGGCGAACACGCACTCGAACGCCGGTTTTCGGGATCTCACCTGGCCTGAAATACACCAGGGTTGGCACAGTGCACCAACGGCTCGCCGCGCAGATAGCGGCCGGCCTCCGCGGCGGCGATCCGTGCGGCCTTGTGCGCGACTTCCTGGCTGCCGCCCGCGATGTGCGGGGTGAGCACCACGCCGGGGGCGGTCAGCAGCCGGGAGCCGGCGGGCAGCGGTTCCTCGGGGAAGACGTCGAAGCCGGCTCCGGAGAGCTGTCCGGAGTCCAGGGCATCGCAGACCGCGTCGTAATCGAGGAGCGCTCCGCGGGCACAGTTGACCAGGATCGCGCCACGGGGCATCGCGGCGATCTCCGCGCGCCCGATCATGCCGGTGGACTCCTCGGTCACCCGGGCGTGCAGGGAGACGATGCGGGAGCGGGTCAGCAGCGTGTCGAGCGAGACCTGTTCGGCGAGGCCGGCCAGCGCCTCGGGGCGGACGTAGGGGTCGTGGACGAGGACCTGGGCGCCCATGGCGGCGAGGACCTTGGCGACCCGGCTGCCGATGGCGCCGAAGCCGATCAGCCCGACGGTGGCGCCCTCGATCTCGATGCCGCAGTTGTCGTAGTCGTAGTAGTCGCCGCGCCAGACGCCCCGGCGCAGAGCGGTGTGGGTGTCGCCGACGCCGCGGGCGGCGGCCAGCATCAGGGTGAGGGTGTGCTCCGCGGTGGCGGTGGCGTTGCGGCCGGGGGCGTAGCAGACCGCGACCCCGTGCCGGGTGGCGGCTTCGACGTTCACGTTGACCGGGCCGCCGCGGCTGGTGCAGAACAGCTTCAGACCGGGGCAGTGGGCGAGAATCCGCTCGGTGAGCGGGCCGTGCTCGGTGACGCAGATCTCGACGCCGCGCAGAGCCTCGATCATCTCGTCCTCACTGCCGGAGGCCTCGATGACCTCGGCGACCGGCCCGAAGGGGGTGTGCGGCCAGTCGAACTGGATCTCGCGCACCTCCAGCGGTGTGTCCCCGGCGGCCTCGTGCACGGCCCGGGTGAACAGACCCGGGCGGATGAAGTGGTTGCCGGCGGCAAGGACGGTGGTGCTCATGAGGGCTTCTCCTGAAGGCGGGAGCGGTGGTGCCAGGGGGCGGCCGGTGCGGTGGCCGGACGGTCAGTGACGGGCGCTCAGTGGGGGGGCGGTCAATGGCGGGCGGTCAGTGGCGGGCGGTCACTGGAGAGACGGCCCGCGGAGGACGTCACTGGAGAGACGGCCCGCGGAGGACGTCACTGGAGAGACGGCCCGTGGAGGGCAGGGGCCCGGTTCAGGGCCGGGGTGTTGAAGCCGATCAGCGCGGTGCGCCCGTTCTCGATGCGGATCTCGGTGAGGGCGCCGTTGTGCAGCACGGGGAAGACCCGGCGGTAGTCGGCGAGCGGGATGCCCAGCAGATGGCAGAGCAGGACCCGGATGAGGGTGGAGTGCGCCACGACCAGGATCCGGCCGTGCGGCTGCTCGCGGGCGAGGTCGGCGAGACAGCCGGCGGCGCGCTCGGCGGCGCGGCGCGGGTCCTCCCCGTCGGGAAGGTGGTTCCCGACCGGGTCGGCGAGGAAGGCGGCCAGCCGCTCCGGGAAGCGTTGGCGCATCTCGTCCCTGGTCAGGCCCTCGCCCTGGCCGAAGTCGAGCTCGTAGAGCCGTTCGTCGGTGTGTGCGGCCAGGCCGCAGGCGGCCGCCGCGGGCGCGGCGGTGAGGCGGGCCCGGGAGAGCGGTGAGCTGTGAACGGCGGTGAGGCCTGCGGTGGCGGCCCAGGTGGCGAGGGCGGCGGCCTGCTCGCGGCCGTGGTCGGTGAGGGGCACATCGGTGCGGCCGGCGTAGCGGTTCTCCGCATGCCAGACGGTCTCGCCGTGGCGTACGAGGAGGAAGTCGGTCACGGTGCTGCCCTCCTGCGGGCGTGGTCGGCCACGGCCGGGTCGAGCCAGCCGCGGCGGGTGAGTGCGTCGATGAAGCGGAGGTGGACGGGGGCGTAGTGGGCGGTGCGGGCAGGTTCGGGCGCGAGCTCCCGGTCGATGCGGACCATGGCGGCGGCCGCTTCCCGGAGGCCGGCGCCGGAGGAGGTGGCGGCGAGGACCGCCATGCCCAGGGCGCCCTCGGCCTGTTGCGGCAGCCGTACGGGACGGCCGAGGACATCGGCGCGCAACTGGCACCAGTAGGCGTTGCGGGCGCCGCCTCCGGTGAGGGTCAGCGGCCCGTCGATGGGCGCTCCGAGGTGGTCGAGGTAGTCGAAGCAGAGCCGTTCGAGGCAGGCGACACCGAGCAGACAGGCATGGAACTCGTGTGCCCGGGTGGGGACGTGGCCCAGGACGAAGGGTTCGGCGTCAGGGGCACGGAAGGGGAAGCGCTCGCCGCCTCCGGCGACCAGGGGGTAGGCGACCGCGTCCGGATCGTGCAGGGCCGCGGCCTGCGCGGTGAGCGCGTCCAGGTCCTCGTCGCCGAAGTGCCGGGAGATGACCCCGGCACCGCTGCTGGAGGCGCCGCCCGGCAGCCAGTTGTCGCCCGGTCCGCGGTGGCAGTAGACGACGCCCGCCGGGTCGCGGACCGGATGCGGGCTGCTTCCCTTGAGGACGAGGGTGGTGCCCAGGACCGAGTTCCAGGCGCCCGGCGCGAGCGCCCCGGCGCCTATCTGCGCGGCACAGCCGTCGGTCATCCCGGCGACGATCGTGGTCCCTTCGGGGATGCCGGTGGCCTCGGAGGCGGCGGCGCACACGGAGCCGAGCACACTGCCGGGACGTACGACCTCGGGCAACACCCCCTCGGGCACGCCCAGTTCCGCCATCACCCGGTGCGGCCAGCGCTCCTCGACGAGGTGGTAGCCGGTCTTGAGGGCATGGCTGGCGTCGGCGGCGACCTGACGGCCCGCAAGTCGCCAGGTCACCAGGTCGACCTGGTGCAGCAGCCGGACGCCCGGGCCGGGGGCGGGGCCGTCGGCCAGCAGGTGGACGAGTTTGGGCAGTGCCCAGGACGGCTGCATGCTGCGGTAGCCCAGCTCCTGCCAGACCGCCTCCCCGGCGGCGTTGACGGCCGCGGCCTGTGCGGCGGCGCGCCCGTCGTCGTACATCACTCCGGGGGTGAGCGGGGTGCCGTGGGCGTCGGCGAGCAGGATCGTTCCTGAGGTCCCGTCGATCGCCAGTCCGCGGACGCGCCGGGCGTCGATCTGCCCCAGGGCTTCCAGGCAGGCGGCGGCCAGGGCGCTCCACCACTCCTCGGGGTCCTGCTCGTGCCGGTTGCCGTCGCGCCGGCCGGTGAGCGGGCGGGCGGCGGTGGCCAGGACCTGCCCGGTGCCGTCGACGGCGACGCAGCGCGCGCTCTGGGTGCCCAGGTCGAGGCCGAGCCAGATGCCGTCGAGGGCGGAGGCGGGGGTGCCGCGGCTTCGGCGCGGGTCAGTCACGGGGGTCTCCAGGGGTGGTGCCGGTGGTTTCGGTCGGCCGGCCGGGGGCCTCGGCCCGGTGGCGGGCGCTCCCCCGCCAGACCGCGCCGCCCCGCCAGCCGGCCTCCCGGGCGCGCGCCCGCCACCCGAGGAAGTCCTCGTACAGCGCGGCATAGAACTCCGTGCGCTCCGGATCGGGCTCCCAACTGCGCTGCATCCGGACGTACTTGGCGGCGGCGCTGTGCATGCTGGTCTCGGCGCCGGTGCGGACCAGTCCGGTGAGGAAGGCGCCCTTGGCGCCGAGTTCGGTGTCGCCGGAGCGGGCGGTGGGCACCCCCGTGGCATCGGCGATCAGCGCGCACCAGGCGTCGCTGTTGGCGCCGCCGCCGCACAGCCGCAGCTCGCTGACGTCGGTACGGGCGGCGGCCAGCGAGTCCCGCAGGACCAGCGAGAGCCCGTCGAAGACGGCGCGCGCCAGATCGGCGGGGGTGTGTTCCAGGGACAGGCCCCAGAAGGTGCCGCGGGCGCCCGGGTCGAGGAAGGGGGCCCGCTCTCCGGCCGGGGAGAGGTACGGCAGGAACATCAGCCCGCGGGCGCCCGGCTCCGACTCGAAGGCCAGCTGTGCCAGCTCCGGCGGCCCCGGCAGATGCAGCAGCCGGGCCGCCCAGCCGAGCACCTCGGCGCCGTTGAGCGTGGGGAAGGCGCGCAGCACCCGCTCACGGCCCCGGTAGGCGATGTGGATACCGGATGGTTCGCCGCCGGTGTCGACATCGGTACGGACGATCTCGGTGCACAGCGTGGTCCCCAGGATGCTGCAGGCCTGGCCGGGGTTGACGACGCCGACGCCACGGGCGGTGGCGGCGATGTCGTAGGGGGACATCACGACCGGGAGCCCGGCCGGCAGCCCCAGTTCGTCCGCCGCCGCGCCGGTGATCTCGGCGATCCGCTGCGACTCCCCGAGGACGGTGGGCAGCAGCCGCTCGTACTCCCCGAGGCCGAACAGCTCCAGGATGTACGGATCGTAGTCACCGGTGGCGTGGTCGAGGAACGGCGCGGAGGCGTCGGACTCATCGCTGGCGCGCACGCCGGTGAAGCGCAGGAAGAGCCAGCCGGCGGCGGTGAGCGAGGTGGCGGAGCGGGCCAGCCGGTCCGGGTCGTTCGCGGCGAGCCAGCCGAAGAGGGCGTTGGGCATCCCCGCGCAGGTCAGCGAGCCGTTGCGGCGGAAGGCCGCCTCCAGGACGCCGCTGCGCCCCCAGCCGGTGAGCAGGTCCCCGGCACGGCCGTCGGACCACAGGAGGGCGGGTCCGGTGGGCCGGCCACGGTCATCGACGAGCCAGGCGCCGTCGCCCTGGGCGGTGAAGGACACCAGCCGGACCGGGTCGGTCAGCCCGTCGAGGACCATGCGGACGGTGTGGACGACGGCGTCCCAGACGGCGTCCATGTCCTGTTCCGCCCAGCCGGGGTGCGGACGCAGGACCTCGGTGGCCCGGCGGGCGACGGCGATCTCGGTGCCCTGGTCGTCGAAGACCACGGACTTGATCACCGTGGTGCCGACATCGATGGTCAGTACGGACATCAGTGGGGTCCTCTCACGCCGGGGAGGGGGCGGCGCCGGCCGCGGTGTCCTCCGGCGCATCGCCGCGCAGTACGGCGGCGTCGCGCGCCTTGGCCGCACCCGGCTCGTCCGGCAGCTTCAGGAAATGAGCGAGCACACAGCTCACGGCGTACATCCCCGCGAAGATCCAGACCACCCCTTCGACGCCGAGCGGTCCGACGAAGGCCGCGACGACGGCCGGGCCGACGAAGGTGCTGGCTCCCGCGCCCAGGTTGAGGGCGGCCAGCGCCTGCCCCTGGCGCTTCGGCTCCAGGGTGGGCACCAGCGCCGAAAGCGGTACATAACCTGCCAGCGTAGCGCCGTAGAAGGCGGCTACCAGGAGGGCGAGCGGAAAGTTCGGGCCCGCCGCGTCCGGGACGTAGAAGAGCAGCAGGGTGCTGAGCGTGCAGCCCGCACCGCCGAACCAGGCGATGGTGCGCCGCCAGCCGAACCGGTCGCCGACCACACCGAACAGCAGGTTGGCGAAGATGTTGGTGGCGAACATGGCGCTGAGCAGATGCAGCCACTGGGTGAGGCTGAAGCCGACGGTCCGGGTGAAATGGATCGGCATGATCACGAAGAAGCCGAACTGCGAGGCCGTATTGATCACCCGGACCACCGAGCCGGCCCCGACCCGGGGGTCGCGCCACAGGATCGTCACGCTGCCGACCAGGGTGGCCACCGGTCCCTCCCCCGCCCCGCGGGGCCGCCGTGCGCCGTGGTCGTCCCGTACCAGCAGCAGCGCGATCAGCCCGCCCACGGCCACCAGCACCAGCGCGGCCCACAGCGTGGCGTAGGCACCGATGTGCGGGATGAGCCCGCCGGCCACCAGCGAGCCGAGCGTGGGCAGGCCGCCGGTGAAGGCGAACCAGAACCACCCCATCGCCGTACCGAGCCGGGCGCGCGGCGTCACTCCGGCGACCCAGACGAGGAACCCGTAGGCGAACAGCGGATACCCCAGTCCGCGCAGCCCGTAGGCGAGCATCATCATCGGGTAGCTGGTCAGCGGAATGGCTGCCAGCAGGAAGAGCAGCTGGAAGGCGCCCCAGATGCCCAGGCCGGCCCACATGACGCGGCGCGGCCCCCACAGCTCGGAGAGCACGCCGGAGAGCCAGGCGGCGAGGCCCGCCGCGATCCCGTAGACGGTGAACAGCAGCGCGACCCGGGGCTCGGGGATGCCCTGGCCGGCGAGGTAGGGCGACAGATAGCCGGACTCGACCCCGTCTCCGATCATGAAGAGGAGGAGTCCGAGGTATCCCCGGGCGAGGGTCGGCGGGATACCCATGCGTGTGATCAGCGAACGCGGAGGAGAGTTCGTCATCGAAGCTCCCTTTCTGCGGCGGCGGGGCAGGAGGGGTGAACGCAGCGATGGAACCGCCGGGCGCAAACGGGCGTCAATGGCCGCCGGAATCTTCGCATCGGGGCCGCGACCTGCCATGTTGTGTCGTAGCGGAACCCGCATGTGGCCGCTGCCTTCGCCGCGCGCGCCATGTGAAGTCCGTGCGAACATAACGCGGCGAATTCACGCGGCGGAGCCGGTGCGGGTGAAGCCCGGTGCGGCGCGGTGGCGGCGCGGCGCAGGGGCGGCCCCCACCCCGCCGTACGGGCTCCGCCGCAAGGAATCCGGAAGGGAGCGGAGCGATGGACCGGGCCGAGGCCCAGGAGGAACGGCGCCGCCGGATGCGGGACGCCGTCATCGCCCGCGGTTTCGTCCGCACCGCGGACCTCGCCGAACAGTTCGGCGTCAGCCTGATGACCGCACACCGCGATCTGGACGCCCTGCAGGCGCAGGGCTGGCTGCGCAAGGTCCGCGGGGGCGCGACGGGGCTGCCGTCGGCGCAGTTCCACGGCAGCGTCGCGGAGCGGATGGCCACCATGGCGCAGACCAAGCAGCAACTGGCGCGGGCCGCCGCCACCCTGCTGGTCCCCGGGCAGTCGGTGCTGCTCGACGACAGCACGACATGTCTGCTGCTGGCCCACCAGGTCGCCGGGCACACCCCGCTGACGGTGATCACCAACTCCCTGCCCGCCGTCACCACCCTCGCCAAGGAGCCCGGCATCTCACTGATCACACTGGGCGGTGCGTACTTCCCGGCGTATGACGCCTTCATGGGCCCGCACACCGCGGAGGCGGTACGGGCCTTCCGCGCCGATGTGCTGTTCATGTCCACCACGGCCGTCACCAACGGCCGCTGCTACCACACCTCACCGGAGACCGTGCAGGTCAAGCGAGCCATGATGGAAAGCGCCGGCCGCCGCATCCTGGTCGCCGACCACACCAAGTTCACCAAGGGCGGCCTCTACGCACTGGCCCCCCTGACCGACTTCGACCTCCTGATCGTCGACGACGGACTCCCGCCGGACCAGGTACGGGACGTACGGACGGCCGGCACCGAGGTGTTGGTGGTGCCGGCCCGGGGCTGATACGGGAGTTGCCACCGGCCCCGACGGCCCGGGCCACGACGTCGTCGCGGCCCGGGCCGGGGGAGGCGAGGACGAACGAAAGGGTGCCGGGGGGTCAGCTGTTGAGGCTGGTGTGGTTCCACCAGGCCTGGCGGCCGACGGTGAAGTCGACCGTCGGACCGGTTCCGTCGATCTTGCCCTGGTACTGCTGGCCCTTCTTCAGGGGGCTCTCGATCAGCTTGTCGTGAGCGTCCTGGATCGAGTCGATGACGAGGGTCGGGACCTTCTTGAGCGTCGCCCGGTCGATCGGTGTCGCGGTGCTGATGGTCACGGCCTCGTCCCAGTGCGGGCGTTCCGCGAGCTGGTGGGCGAGGTGGATCTCGTCGTCCTCACCGAAGATCAGGTAGGTGAGGTATTCCGGGTAGGGCAGCTGTCCGAGCTTGCGGAAGGAGAGGACGTCTTCCCTCTTGCACTCCACCGGGGTCTCGGTGGTCGTCATCTGCTGGAAGTCGCGGCTGCCGTCCGGCTTCACGACGACCCGCTCCAGGTGGACGCGGAACTCCTTGCCCTGCTGCAGCTCCGGGAGCTCGAAGTGGTGCGGACAGCGCAGGGAGTAGAAGACCCGCTCGCTCTCGTGCTGCGCCAGATCCTTCAGGTACATCTCCCGCAGTTCACCGTTGTCCTTGATGGTGAAGGTGAACACCGCCTGGTAGTTGTGGCCGGACTGGGGGTTGTACAGCGCCAGGTGGTAGAAGAACAGCTTCTTCTTGCCCAGCAGCAGGAAGCGGTGGATGTGCTCGTGTCCGTCGTGGTCGGGTCCGGGTGTGGTGTTCATGCTGGGGTTTCGCCTTTCGTCGGGTGGGGGTTCGGTCGGGTGTGCCGCTGTCGCCGGGCCCAGAAGGGGCGGTCGGCCCAGCGGGTTTCCAGTGCGTGCACGGCCCGGTGGCCGTGCTGGTAGGCGGCGCGGGCCGTGGCGACCTTCGCCGCGTAGTCGGGCAGCGCCGCCGGGTCGCCGTGCAGCCGGCCGTGGACCGCCCGGCCCGCGCTCAGCCCGCTGTAGAGGGCGGTGAGGATGCCCTGGGAGCTGAGCGGGTCGAAAGCGGCCGCCGCGTCTCCGGCGGCGGTCCAGCCGTCGCCGTGCACCCGGTCCAGATGTGCGCTGTGCGCGGGGGCTCGGCGGGGCGGCTGCAGGACGGTGAGGCCGTGCGGGCGGGCCCGGCGGGAGATGTGCCGGGTGGCCAGCAGGCGGTCGTGAAACCGCTCGGCGCCGCGCGCGGCGGCGGCGGGCAGGTCGGGGTCGGTGAAGTAGGCGACCAGCCGGTGCCGGGAGGGCAGCAGGGCGGTGTACCACCAGCCGTCCTGGTCGGACTCGACCAGCGAACGGCCGTCGGTGGTGGCCTGCGGGGCCGGGTCGAGGGTGAGGTGGAAGGCGGTGAGCCGGTCCCCGGTGCGCCGCCGGGCACCGGAGCGGACGGCGATCGCGGCGCCCCGTCCGGTGGCGTCCACCACCCAGCGGCAGCGGACCGTCCGCTCCCGGCCGCCGGCACGATCGCGCAGGGCGAGCCGCCAGGTGCCGTCCGGCTGCCGGGAGGGGCACCGTACGCCGGTGTGCTCGGCGACCTCGGCACCCCCCGCGCGGGCGGCATCGCGCAGCCGCCCGTCGAAGAGCGGCCGGTCGAGGTGCCAGCCGTGGCCGTACGGGTCGTCGATGGAGTCCACGGCGTGCAGTTCGGCCGAGCCCCAGGCGGACAGGTTGCCGTGGCAGGGCAGATGGCCGCTGCCGAGGACCGGCTCCTCGATGCCGAGGTCGGCCAGGAGCAGCCGCCCCACGGACACCAGTGCCTCACCCGCCTTGGGCGGGCCGGTGCCCGCGTCGGCCAGCAGGACGCTGCGGCCGGCCTGTACGAGGGCGAGCGCGGCGGCGCAGCCGGCCGGGCCGCCGCCGGCGACCACCACGTCGTAGCCCGGGACGGGGCTCACTGCGCGCCGTGGAAGGGATCGAGCTTCTCCAGGTACCCGGCGGCGATCTCCACCTCGTCCCGGCCGGTCGCCTCCTTGATCTCCTGGACCGCCTGGTCCACGAGCATGGACTCGACGGTCTCGGCCGGGACCTCCCCGGTCCAGGCATCGGCCGCGCCGGCCCGTTGGGGCACACCCGCCTCGGGCACCTGGATGTTGATGAGGTTGGCGTGGTCGGCGGCCGGCGGATATCCGGGCTCGGACTCCACCTGGAGGTAGCGGGGGAACTTTGCGTCGCCGACGGTGTATTCGTGCGGCTCGATGATGCCGAACTTGAACCAGTCGTCGATCATCTGCCGGCGCTGAACATTGAAGTTGGTGTCCTTCAGGCCGCGCAGCCACACCGCGCGGTTCTCGAAGGCCTTCTCCCTGGCGCTGTCGTCGGAGCCGGTCGGCGGGGTGTTGACGACGGCGAAGTCCGACTGCTTGAGCACATGGTTGGGTATCTGGGCGGGCCAGAAGGTGGGCAGATAGGGGCTGTAGCGGGGGCCGAGACCCGACTGCACCTGGTAGCCGGAACGGCAGCTGGCCGTGTCGCACTGCCAGGGGGCGGCCATCCAGCGGGTGAGGTCACCCGGTCCCTGCGCGAAGAGCGGGCCGTTCTTGCCCAGGGCGTCCTGGAGGGTGAGTACCTCGCCGTAGTCGCGTTCCGGGTTCTCCGGGCCGCGGTGCAGGATGCGGAACGGCTCGGAGTACAGGGTCTTGTGCCGCATCGGCCAGGTGACCTCGCAGCCGGGGTGGAAGGCGTCGGCGGCGCAGTTCTCCAGCGCGGCCCGGTCCAGCAGGTGCGGCTGGTCGGCGGGCGGAGCCTGGTCCACGTCCGGGAAGCCGGTGCGGGGCGGGCCGGTGGTGAAGCGGCCGTCGGCCCACAGGGCCAGCATCCGGTCCTGGGCGGCGGAGAGCGTGATGTGCTGCCGGACGGAGGTGGGCTTGCCGCCGGACATGGCATCGCCGTAGAGCCAGGGCCAGGGCAGCGGGGACGTGCCGTCCCGGTCGTAGTCACGCATCTGGACGTAGACCTGGCGGCGGAGTTCCCGACTGGCCTCGCCCGGGTCGGCGAGCCGCTTGCGCAGGGCCGGGTCGAGGAAGTGGTTCGGGCCGTCCCAGCCGAACTGGGTGGCGAAGCCGTGGTTGACCCACTGCAGGTCGCAGAACCGCCGCAGGATCGGTTCGATGTGGTCGGGATAGGACACCTGCTGCTCGACCGGGAGTGTGTGCTCGGTGACGAACACGTCGTGGAGCACGTCGTAGAGGGTGCGGACGGTCTTCACGCCGGGCGCGTAGTGCGGCGGGGCGACCACGGCCCAGGCCGGGGTCGCGGTCTTCGTGACGCCCCCGATGGTGACCTCCGCCGTCACCGGGCCGTCGGAGACGTCGTCGTACCAGGTGTCGTTGTTGGCGACGCCCGAGATCGGCTGTTCGGGGGTGGCGTAGGAGGCGGACTTCCCGGCACCGCCGACGACCAGCAGGCGTCCGTCCGTCTGGGTGGCGATCGAGCCCAGGGCGACCGCCCTGGTCATGATCTTTCCGGCGAAGGTGGCGGTCTCGTGCCGGGAGGCGCGGACGGTCTGGCGGCCGGGGTCGATGACGAGCTTCTTGCGCTCCGCTCCCCTGACGCCGGGGTTGCGCCGGGTCCGCTGGCTGTCCGGCAGTCCGGTGGCCTCGGGGATGTCGAGCGGGATGTGGAACTGGTACCAGGCGGCCTTCTTGTTGGCCAGGTGCACCGACCACGTGATCTCGGTGACGTCCTCGTCGTCCAGCGTCAGCTCCCGGACGGCCTCGCCCGCCTGGTTGTAGCCGTAGATCCGGAAGCGGGCGGCCTGCCGGATGATCTTCCCCGAGCCGTCCTTGTAGGAGCCGGGCGGCAGCGGGGGCTGGTCGGGGGATTCCGGGCCGATGAAGGGCTGTCTGTCGCTGTTGCCGACCCGGGCTATGCCTATAGCAGGGTGGATCTTCACCTGTGCGATCCGTGTGTCCATCGAGGAGCCTTTCACTGGGCGGGCGAGGATGGCCCCCAAGGCCTCAAACGTAGGATCGCCGTCGTTCGTGCGGTGCCGTCGAGGCGTCGCAATGGGTGCACGAATTCACCCTTTCGAGAGGCCGGCACGCCGAGCAGCTTCCGGCTTGCTCACGGACCGCGGCGCCGGTCGCCGGACGGGCGGGAAGGGCGCACCCGGCCGAAAGCCGCGCCCGGTGGTGCCGGAGCACCGGGCGCGGCAGGGGGATCGCCGCCCGCAGCCGCGTGGCGCGGCAAGGGCCGGGGGCGGTCAGGGCGGTGACGGCGGTCAGCGACGGCCAGGGAACGGTCAGACGAAGGCGCTCTCGCCGGTGATGGCCTTGCCCACGATGAGGGTGTTCATCTCGCGGGTGCCCTCGAAGGAGTAGATGGCCTCGGCGTCGGCGAAGAAGCGGGCCACGTCGTAGTCCAGAACGATGCCGTTGCCCCCGAATATCTCCCGGCTCCAGGCGACGACTTCCCGCATCCGGGCGGTGACGAAGGCCTTGGCCAGCGAGGAGTGTTCGTCGCGGAAGATGCCGGCGTCCTGGAGGCGGGCCAGCTGGACCAGCATCCCCCAGCAGGCGGTGATGTTGCCGAGGCTCTTGACGAGGAGGTCCTGCACCAACTGGGAGCGGGCGATCGGGCGGCCGAACTGCCGGCGCTCCTTGGCGTAGGCGAGCGCGAGCTCATAGGCGCCGATCATGACGCCGAGGGCCTGCCAGGCGACGCCGCTGCGGGTGGCGCGCAGGATCTCCGCGACATCGCGGAAGGAGTCGACCCGCTGGAGACGGTTGGCCTCCGGGACCCGGACGTCGGTCAGGGTGAGGTCCGCGTTCTCGACGATCCGGAAGGCGGTCTTGTTCTCGATCCTGGTGGCCGAGAAGCCGGGGGTGCCCCGCTCCACGACGAAGCCCTTGACCTTGTCGTCGGCCTCGTCGCGGGCCCAGACGATGACCAGGTCGGCGAAGGTTCCGTTGCCGATCCAGCGCTTGGCGCCGTTGAGGATCCAGTGGTCGCCGGCCCGCCGGGCGGTGGTGCGCATACCACCCGCCACATCGGAGCCGCCGAGGGGTTCGGTCATGGCGAAGGCACCGATCGCGTCGAGGGCGGCCATCGCCGGCAGCCAGCGGTCGCGCTGCTCCTGGTCGCCACCGCGGTAGATGCTGTACATGGCCAGTCCGTTGTGGACGCCGAAGAAGGTCGCGGACGAGGCGTCGGTGCGGGTGTACTCCATCGCGAGCATGCCGACCAGCAGGTTGCTCCCGGCGGGCAGCGGATCGCCGTACCCCTCGTACGGGACGCCGGCGAGGCCCAGCCCGCGGAACCTGTCGATCAGTTCGCGGGGGAACTCCCCCTTGGCCCAGGCATTGTTGACCAGCGGCTTCACCTCGGTCCGCATGAAGTCGCGGGCCTGGAGGAGGAGTTTGCGCTCGTCGTCGGGCAGCAGGTTCTCGTAGCCGTAGAAGTCGGCGGTGAGGCCGTCGGTCAGGGCGGGCCCGGGGTGGCCGTCGGACAGGGCGGGCCCGGGGTGGCCGTCGGACAGGGCGGTCTCGGGGTGGCCGTCGGACAGGGCGGTCTCGGGGTGGCCGTCGGACAGGGCGGTCTCGGGGTGGCCGTCGGACAGGGCGGTCTCGGGGCGAGTGGCGGTCGGTGCGGTCTCGGCGTCGGTGGCGGTCATGACCGGGTCTCCTCGTTCTGCTCGTGGGCGGTGGCGTTCTCCAGGGCGCCGAGGACCGCGAGCTGCTTGCGGTCGCGCTCCTGGCTGAGGTCGCGGTACGAGCGGGAGCCGTACGCGTCCTCCACGGCCCTGATGAGCCGTTCGGTCTGTTCGGGGCCGTGCTCGGGGCGGCCGAGGGAGTCCCACATCCGCTGCATCGACGGGCCGATGTGCTCGGCCATGTGCCGGTAGCCGCCGGGGCCGCCGCCCAGGTGGGCGCCGAGGAAGGGACCCACCGTCGACCAGCGCAGCCCCAGCGAGTTCACCATGATCGCGTCGAGCTCGGCGGGGCCGACCACGCCCTGTTCCACCAGGTGGATCGCCTCGCGGCTGAGGGCGTTCTGCAGGCGGTTGCCGACGAAGCCGGGGATCTCCTTGCGCTCCACCACCGGGACCCGGCCGACCGAGCGGTAGAACTCCACCGCCCGGGTGACGGAGTCCTCGCGGGTGCGCCGGCCGGGCACCACCTCCACCAGCGGCACGAGGTGCGGCGGATTGAACGGATGGCCGATCAGGATGCGCCCGGCGTCGTCGAGCCCGTCGGTGAACGCGGTGGAGGGGATCGCCGACGAGGAGCTCAACAGGAGTGCGTGGCACGGGGATTCACGGACCAGTTGCGCGAAGAGCTCCCGCTTGAAGGCGGTGTTCTCCGGGCCGTTCTCCTGGACCACATCGGCGTGCCGCACGGCCTCGGTGACATCGCCGGCCAGGTGGACACGGCCGGCCAGGCCGTCGGCGTCCAGGCCCTGCCGGGCCAGTTGCGGGGCGGCCTCGGCCAGCGCCGCGTCCACGGCCTCGGCGAGGTCGGGCCGCGGGTCGGTGACCTGCACCTGCAGTCCGTGCCCGGCGAACAGGGCGGCCCAGGAGAGTCCGATGGTCCCGGCGCCGATCACGGCCACGGTGTGCGCGGTGGGGTGGGTGGTGCTCATGGCAGCTGCTTCCTTCGGTGCGCGGTTTCAGCGCGCGAGGTAGTCGTGCACCGGCTCGACCGGTGCCAGGGTGAGGTCGGTGAGGAGATGGCTCGCCGAGACGATCTCGCGGACCGGGAGATCGGCCAGCGGGGCCAGCGCATGCGCCTGCAGCTGCAGCCGGGCGGGGCCGGTCCAGGCGCCCTTGACCACCACGTCGCTGATCTCGGTGCGGACCAACTGGGCCACCTGCGGCGCTCCGTCGTAGCCCGGGACCAGCTTGAGCATGAAGGTGGGCACGGTGATCTGTGCGGCCGCCTCGCCGGGGTCCAGCTCGTGGTGCTTGTAGCCCATGGTGGCGGTCGCCACCCGGACCGTGCCGTAGTCGAGGACGCCGACGAGCGCGCCGTGGTCCACGTAGAGGGCGGGCGATCCGATCGTCTTGGGGTAGGCGCTCGCCTCGCGCCCGGAGGCCGTCGCCGCGAAGTTGTCGAGGTACATGGCGTGCAGGTACTCGCCCCGTTCGCCGTGGAGGCGCACCGGGATGGCCTGCCCGGATTCGGTGTACGGCCCGTATCCGGTGACATCGCCCATCCGCATCACCTCGAAGCGGACCAGCGGCTCGTCGATCTCCAACGGCTCGGGTACCACCGCCCGTAGGGCGTCGTGGTCCGTGCGGTAGACGATGTTGAGGTACTCGCGGTGGGTGAAGCGGGGGATGACGGGCGGATAGGCCGGGTTGAGCAGGGGGGTGGCATGGTGCCGGAGAACGTCGCTCTGCTTCATGGGTGCTGCTCCTACTTTCCCTGCCATACGGGGGCACGGCGCTCGGCGAAGGCCGTCATGCCTTCCCTTACGTCGGCCGATGCGGCGAGCGCGGCCATCTCGTCGCGCTGGGCGGCGAACGCGGCCTGCTGGGGCCTGCCGTCGGCGGCGTGGACGATCTTCTTCACGGCGGCGAGGGCGAGGGGCGCGTTCGCCGCGAGCAGTGCGGCCAACTCCAGTGCGGTGGTGACCGTTTCACCTGCGGGTACCACCCGGTTGGCGATACCGAGCAGCCCGGCCCGCTCGCCGGAGACCGGCTCTCCGGTCAGCAGCAGTTCCATGGCCAGGTGGTAGGGGATCCGCTTCGGCAGCCGGATCGCCCCGCCGCCGGCCGCGATGAGGCCGCGCTTGACCTCCGGCAGACCGAACCGGGCGTCGTCGGCGGTGACGATGAGGTCGCAGGCCAGGGCGAGTTCGAAGCCGCCGCCCATGGCCCAGCCCTCGACGGCGGCGATCAGCGGCTTGGCCGTCACGGTCTCGGTCAGTCCGCCGAAGCCACGTCCCGGGATCTCGGGTGATTCACCGGCCAGCGCGGCCTTGAGGTCCATTCCGGCACTGAAGGTGCCCCCCGCGCCGGTGAGGACACCGGTCCGCAGGGCGGGATCGCCCTCCAACTCATCGATTGCATGGGCAAGTTGGAGAGCTACGTTGGCGTTGACCGCGTTACGGGCGCGGGGCCGGTCGAGGGTGATGAGGAGGGTGGTGCCGATCCTCTCGGTGCGGACATCGGGAGTGGGGTCCGAGGGGCCGGCGGGAGCAGGGGTGGAAGCGGAGGCAGGAGTAGCGGCGGCGGCAGGGGTGGAAGCGGAGGCAGGAGTGGTGTCCGGTGTGCTGGGCATGACCCGGGTCCTTCGGTGGTCGTCGGGGTGTGGCGCGGGGAGGGTGCGGCGTGACGTACTGACGAATCGTCAGTGCCGGTTCGCGGCGAGCTCGTCGAAGACCTCGCCGGTGTGCTGCCCGGGCAGCGGGGCGAGCCGCCGGACCGAGCCCGGCGTGGCGGAGTAGCGCACGGGGATGCCGACCGAACGGATCGGGCCCTCACTCGGGTGCTCGACCAGGTCGAGGAGGTGACCGTCACGGACGTACGGATCGTCGGCCGCGTGATCCAGTTCCAGCACGGGCGCCATGGGGATGCTGTGCTTGGCGCAGATCTCCTCCCACTCCTGGGTGGTCAGGACCGGCGCGCACCCGGCCACCAGTTCCAGCAGCGGGTCGACGTCGTCGTCCTCGATGGCCGGGCCCGCCACCCGGGGGTCCTCGGCGAGGTCGGGGCGGCCGGCCGCGGCGAAGAAGTCGCGGTAGTTCTGCGGGGAGTACGGCACGATGCAGGCGAGCCCGTCGGCCGTGGGGACGGCCCGGTGGCCGCGCTTCATCGACAGCGAGAAGCCGGTGGAGCCTTCCGCCGGCTCGTAGACGTGGCCGGACAGGTGCTCGACGAGGTTGAAGGCGAGGAGGGTGTCCGTCATGGGGACCTCGACGTGCTGGCCGCGCCCCGTGCGGTCGCGGTGCACCAGCGCGGCGAGCACCGCGTAGACGATGGTCAGCGCGGCGACCTTGTCGCCGATGATCGTCGGCAGGTAGACGGGCCGGCCCAGCGCGCGGTGGGCCACGTCCACCAGCCCGGAGGACGCCTGCACCGTTTCGTCGTACGCGGCGTGACCGGCCCGGTCGGAGTCGCTGCGGAAGCCCTGGGCGTGGGCGTAGACCAGGCCGGGGTGGCGCTCGGCGAGGTCGGCGTAGGTCAGGCCGAGCCGGGTCAGGGCGCCGGGGCGCATATTGGTGATCAGCACGTCGGCCGTGCCGATGAGCGCCACGGCGCGCTCGCGGTCGGCTTCGTCCTTGAGGTTCAGGGAGACGCTGCGCTTGTTGCGGTTGACGTTCAGATTGAGCGGTGTCATCCCGGGCGTGGTCCGGTACCGGCCCGACCGTACGGTGTCCGACGGCGACTCGATCTTGATGACGTCGGCGCCGAGGTCCCCGAGAATCTGGGCGGCGTAGGGACCCATCACCACCGTGGACAGATCGATCACCCGTACGCCGTCCAGCGGGCCGTTGGCGCTTTCGGTCGTGGCGTCCATTGTCGCTCCTGCGGAAGTAGCTGTACTGCGAATGTTTCCGCTTTCGACGTTAGGCGAGATGCCGCAGAATGAGAACGATCAAGAAACGAAGAAGGGTATGACCACAGCGGTCATACCCTTCTCGTCGGATTGCCGGTGCCCGCGGATCAGGCGAAAAGCTCCTCGGCGAAGATGCGCCGGGCCGCGGTGACGAGCTCTTCGAGGTCGCCGCCGGGTTCGGCCCGGTCCGTACGGAAGAGCAGGCCGGTGACCAGTTCGGGCTGGAAGTCCAGCACCGGCAGCACCTTCACGTTCTCCAGCCGGTAAAGATGCATCGGGCTTTCCGGAGAAAGCATCGTCATCGAGAACGCCAGGCCGCCGGATACCAGTTCAGAGGTTCCGGCATAATCGGAGCTATTGATGCGAATTCTTTTCTTCAGCCCCGCGGAATTCAGCCGGGCATCGATTTCATCGAAATACGCGGGCCTGGACTCGGGGGCCGTGGCCACATAGGGGAATTGCTTCAGCTCGTCCAGGGTGACCGACTCCCGGCCCTCGAACCGGTCGGCGGGAACCGCCGCCCCGAGCCGTTCGCGCATGACCTCGATGATCCCGAGCGCGGGGTCCGCGACCGGCAGCCGGGCCAGCGCGAGAGCCAGCCGCCCGTCGCGGACCGCCTCGGCGAGGCTGTTGGAGCGGCCGGGCCAGCGCTTGAGCTCGTAGGTCTCCCCGCAGGCCTCCTCCAGTTCCCGGACCCGGGCACGGAGGCCGGGGTGCACCCCGGAGGGCATCCCGATGAGCAGGGTGGCGCGCTGCGGACGGACCGCCTCACGCAGCCGCCAGGGAATGGAGTTGACGCGGTCGAGCACATCGCGCGCCATCGGCAGCAACGCGGCACCGGCGGGTGTCAGCTCGACGTGATGGGTGGTGCGGTCGAAGAGCGTCTGGTGCAGCTCACGCTCGAGGTCCTTGATCCGCTGACTCAGCGGAGACGCCGCCATGTGCAGCTTGCGTGCCGCCTGGGAGAAATTCAACTCTTCGGCGACCGCCACGAAGTAGCGCAAGTGCAGCATGTCCACACGCCCACACTACCCGGGGGTAAAGCGCCGCACTTCGCGGACCGCGGCGGCATCCCCGAGCACCCCGGAGCACCCTCGGCCGGCCCGGCAGCGCTCGTCAGCCGTCGGCGAGACCGAGCAGCGAGGGGTCGTCGGCCAGGTCACGGAAGGCCGCGCGCGGATCCTTGAGGAGCTTGCGCTCGGTGAGGTCGAGCAGCCCGCAGACCGCGCTCACCTCGGCGGCGACCGTGCCGTCCGCCTTGCGGACGGTCTGCTCGATCCGGAAGGTCTTGCCCTCGCCCCAGACGAAGGCGCAGCTCACCTCGACCTCGTCACCGGCCCGCAGCTCGCGCCGATAGCGGATGGTGGTCTCGACGGTCACCGGGCCGACCCGCCGCTCCACCATCGTGCTCTGGCGGATGCCGCTCGCCTGCAGCAGCGACCAGCGGGCGTGCTCGGCGTACTGCAGATAGACGCTCTGGTTGAGATGGCCCTGGGTGTCCGTTTCGTAGCCGCGCACGGTGACCGGGACGGCGAACGGCACGACCGCGTCCGCACCGGCGGTTTCCGCATCCGTACGGGTTGCCGCGTCCGCACCGGTCTCCGTGCCCGTACCGGATCCCGCGTCCGTACCGGTTCCCCTGTCCGACGCCTGTGCCGCTCCCACCACGATCTCTCCCGTCCCCGTACCCGTACCTGCGATCCGCCGCTCGGGCGCACCCGGGCCTCCTGGCCACCGGCCTCTCATCGTAGGCGCCGGGGGCCGGCGGACACCGAGCGCGTCGGGCACCGGCCGTCAAGAGCTGTCGTCACGGGCCGTCCGTCACGGGCCGTCCGTCACGGGCCGTCCGTCACGGGCTGCCTGTCTTCAGTCTCAGGTTCCACTTGGCCAGCGGCTCCCCGACAGGCTGGAAGATGGTGACGGTGGCACCGCCGAAGTTGCCGCAGGTGGCGGCGCCGCCGCCGGAGTGCATGCCGATCGCCATCGGGGCATTGGGCTGGGTGACGTATGAACCGCCCGAATCGCCGGGCGCCGAGCAGGCGTTGGTGAACGAAAGGCCGTCGATGACCGTATTGCCGTAGTCCACGGTCTGGTCGGTCCGGGTGATCTCCCCGCAGTGCCAGCCGCTGCTCTGCCCGGAGCGGCAGATCGACATGCCCACCAGTCCCTCCTGGGAACCGGTGACGGCGACCGGCGTACCGCCCTGGCCCGCCACGTACGAGCTGACGAGCCAGCCCGGCTGGTCGACCCCCACCAGCCCGAAGTCGCCCTCACGGTCATTGACGCTGTGATTGCCGCCCTCATTGGAGATCCCCATGCGGGTGCCGTCCTTGCCGTACGCGGCCTGGTCGGCGCTGAGGGTGCAGTGACCGGCCGTCAGGAATCCCTGGAAGCCGTCCGGCCCGGTCACCGAGAAGCCGATCGAGCAGATGCCCTCGCTGCCGGGCATCCACCGCTCGCCGCCCACCACCGAGCCGCCCTGCTGGCGTGGTCTGCGGTCGCCGCGTTCGAAGGTGACGGGGATCTTCGCGCGCGCCCCGAGACCGCGGACGTCCTCCTCGAAGGCATCGGTGCGGGCGGTGCGCTTGGTGTGGTCGACACGGACCACGACGCCGTTGGCGCGCTCGTCCACGCCCCACCCCGTGACGCCCGGTACGTTCTTGCCGGCCTTCCGGTTGATCTGCTGCACCAGTGCGGTGAGCGTGGCCCGGCTGTGCGGCACCGTTTTGGGCACCGCCCCGACGGCACGTACCCGCTGCGCATCGGCGGCACCGGTGACCGCGACGACGAGCTTGCCGTTCGTCTTGTCGAACCACATCCCGGCGGGCGGTGCGGTGAGCGCCTGGCGCACGGTGGCCGCGGCACGGTGCGCCTCGGACTCCTGGGCGAGCCGGGTGCGCACCTGCTGTGCCGTCAGCCCGAGGTCCCGGCGCATCGCATCGAGCATGGCGCGCGGCGAGGGCCGGGGCGACGGGTCGGGCCGCGGCACGGCATGCGCCGGGCCGAGCGGGCCGGCGGCCGCCATGACGGCGGCGACGGTCGCGCCCCAGAGAGCTGCCTTGCGAAAGCGGCGTTCCATCGGGGTCTCCTCGCGGTGTCGAGTGCACGTCGGATCCGATTCGTCGAGCCTGCTCGACACCGGGGCGTGCGGCACGAGGGAGATCCCCTGCATCATGACCGGGTGAGGTACGACCCCGGCCGTCAAATCCCCGCCTCCGGTGGCACGGTAGCGCTCCGGCAGCTTCCCCGGGCCCTGCGGAAGGTGACCTACTCGGGCGCCCGCCATCCGGGAGCGCCGACACCTGAATGCCCGTCATACGCTCCGGCGAGGGCGGCCGACGCACCTGGCGGCGCCGCCCCCGAGCCCTTCGCCGACCTGGCCGGGGGCGCGAACTGCCAGCGCTACGCCTATGCCGTGCTGCGCCACTTCGGCCTGCCGGTACCGCCGTTACGCTCGGCGGAACTCTGGGCGGACGAGCACGCAACACGGCGGGCCGCCCCTCCGCAACCGCTGGATCTGGTGCTGTTCGACTCCGGTCCGCTCGACGGCCGGCCACCGGGGTACGGCGCGCATGTGGGCGTACACCTGGGGCCCGACCAGGTCCTGCACCTGTGCCGGGAGGTCGGCGAACCCGCCGTATGGCGCTATGCGGACTTCGCGGCGCGCCCGCGCTACGGACGGTTCCTCGGCGCCAAGCGGGCGGTGAGCACGACAGAGCACTGAGCGCCCGGCGGGTGCGGCGGGGCGGTGAGCGCCTTGAGGCGGCGGCGCGGGAGGCGCCCCGGGCTCAGAAACCGCCGCCGAAGCCCCCGTCGCCTCCGCCGCCGAAGCCTCCGCCGTCACCGAAACCGCCGCCGTCACCGAAGCCGCCGCCGAAGTCGTCGGAGTTGAAGTCGGCTCCGGAGGAGTCGCCGCCCTCGGCACCCGTGGGGCCGCCGAAGCCGGCGCCATAGGCGTCGGTCGACCACATCATGTTGCCCAGCAGCGTGCCCACCAGGAGTCCGGGCAGCAGGCCGCCACCGAAGTAGCCGCCCGCCCAGGGGCCGTAGGCCGGGCCCGCGTCCCAGTAGGGGCGGTCGCCGTTCGGGGTCCGGACCGTACGGGCCAGCGGCTCCCGGCCGTCGTCCAGGCGGCTCTTGTCCGCGGCGCAGACCGGCACGGTGCGCTCGGCACCGCCCGCGGGGGCCCAGGCGACGTCGACGACGGACGGGCCGTGGCGCGGATCGAAGAAGCAGGGCAGCCGGCGCTCGGGCAGCGGCTTGCCCTCGCGTCGCGCGGCAAGGGTGGCCAGCGAGAACCGGCCGTCCTCCAGGGCCTTGGTCACGGCCTGTACCTCGCCGGGGTGCCCGGCTGCCGCCATCGACGACTTGGCGTTCTCGTACGCGTCCAGCGCATGGCTGTAGTCCGCGCGCATCGCGTCGTCGGCACCGGGCTCGCCGGGGTGGAAGTCGAGCCGGTCCAGCTCCTCGCCGAAGGCGGTGATGTCCTCGTCGACGACGACCCGCAGGTCCTCCAGCGCCGCCCGCTCCTCCTCCGCCCGCCTCCTGCGGTTGCGGCGGGCGAGGGCGTACGCGCCGCCACCGCCGACGACCACCAACACACCGAGGCCGATCGCGGTGCCGGTGTCGAAGCCGGTGCCGCCGGAGTCGCCCCAGGAGGCGGGCGCCTGGCCGTGCGCCGAGGTGATCGCGGTGTCGACGAAGCTGTTCAGCCGGGCGTTGACGCTCGGGTAGTGGGAGCGCTTGACGGACCCGACGAGGTTCTGCACCGCGCTGTGCGGCATCACCCGCGGGTCGGCACCGGCGTTGAAGCCGTCGCCGAGCTCGACGGCGTAGACGCCGCTGATGCCGGTCTTGGTGCGGAGGTCCCTCAGCAGCGTGCTGGGCTGGTACTCGGCGGCCCGTGGCAGCACGGCGACGAAGACCGGCTTGTTCGCGTCCTTGATCTTCTTGGCCAGCGCATCCGCCTGGGCCGAGGAGAACTGACCCGAAGCACGGGGATCCACGTAGACCGGGCCCTTCTTGAGGGCTGCCGCGGCCTCGTCGAGCCCGCCGGCGGCACGGGCTCCCGGTGCCAGTGCGGCGGCCACCACCAGCAGTGCGGCCATCAGCAGCAGAACCGGTCCGATCAGCGCACGACGTGTTGCGGTCTTCATGAACTCGACGCTACCTGAACCGCACTTTCCAGACATCACCGGTGCCGGGGTCGATTCGGCCCGCACCGGGGGATTCTCCGCCGTCCACCGACGGCTGTCGCGCCGGGGATGTCCATCCAGGTGATCGCTCCGCGCGTCGTTTTTGATGATCAAAGTGCCGGGGATGTTCCGGCTCGCCACTCCCCCGAGGAAACGAGGAGACGATGTGCAGGGCCACCTCGATGGCCACCAATCTGGCCGTCGCCGTCGCCGCCACCGCCGTCGGATGCATGCTGGTGATCTCGCTGACGCCGTCGCGGCCGGAAGCCGGCAAGAGCCGGCCCCCGGCCGGCAGCCGGGCGGCCGCCGCGTCCGGCCATGCGGGCTCGGCCGCGCGGGCCGCCACCTCCGCCCTCAACACCACCGCCGCCGGCGCCGGACCCGAAGCCCCCGAGGAGTCCGAGGACTTCGCCTCGCCGCCGACGGGGCGGATCGAGGTGACCGCACCGGAGCCCGGTGTCGACTTCAAGGCGAACGGCAGCTTCACGGCGGCCTGGAAGAACAGCACGGGCGAGGAGGTGGACGTCTGGCTGCGGGCGGCGACGGGGCACGGCCGGTCGCAGCGGGTGGCCCTGGTGGTGCCCCGGGCGGAAGCCGGACCGACCGGTGAGGCGCTCGTGACACTGCCCAAGGTGCCGCCGGGCCCCCGCTACGTCCTGGAGGTGTCCACCGCCGGTGACGGCGCGGTAGGCGCCGTCAGCCGGACCTTCGCCATCACCGAATGACCGGCCGCCGGCGGCCGGTCATTCGACAGGAGATGGCTTACGGGGCGTCGAGAGCGACCAGCCCCGCCAGGGCCTCCCGGTGCCGCCCCGGCGATCCCAGGGCGAGCTCATCGCTCTTGGCCCGCTTGAGGAACAGATGGGCCGGGTGTTCCCAGGTCATACCGATGCCGCCGTGCAGCTGGATGCACTCCTGGGCGGCGCGCACCGCCACTGGCGCGCAGTACGCCTGGGCCACGGCCACCGCCACCGGAGCATCGGCGCTGCCGGTGGCCAGTGCGTCCGCGGCATTGCGGGCGGCGGCACGGGCCGACGCCACCTCCAGCCAGAGCGCGGCCATCCGGTGCTTGAGCGCCTGGAACGAGCCTACGGGGCGGCCGAACTGGGTGCGCTCGGCGGTGTGGCGCACGGTTTCGGCCAGGCACCACTCGGCGACGCCCAGTTGTTCCGAGGCCAGCAGCCCGGCACCGGTGAGCAGGGCGCCTGCGACGGCGGTGCGGGCCCGGTCCCCGGTCGCCAGGAGCCGTCCGTGGGCACCGTCGAAGGTGAGGTGCCCCAGGGGGCGGGTGAGGTCGAGCGGGGTGACGGGATCGGTGCGGACGCCGTCCGCCGCGGCCTCGACCGCGTAGAGGGCCGGGCCGTCGGGGCCCTCGGCCGGGACCAGGAGGAGTGAGGCGCCCGCGGCGTCGGCGACCGAGGTCACCCGGCCGGTCAGGGCACCGTCCGCCGTGGCCCGTACGGCGGGTGTGGCCGGCCCGCCCGGAGCGGTGGGCAGCGGGACGGCGAGCACACCGACGGTGCCGCCCCCGGCGAGCGCGGCGAGCGGCGCGGCCACTGCCTCCTGGCCGTGGTCGCAGCCGAGCAGGGCGGTCACCGCGATGACCGCGCTGGTCAGATACGGGACGGGCGCGACACAGCGGCCGATCTCCTCCAGCACCACGGCGGCCTCGCGGGCGCTCGCGCCCGCTCCGCCGAGCTTTTCGGGCACCAGCAGCCCCGCGGCGCCGATGTCCGTGGCGAGCGCCCGCCACAGGCCGGTGTCGTAGGGGGCCTTCGACTCCAGGCCGGCGAGCACGGTGGCCGGATCGCTGCGGTCGGCGAACAGCGACCGCACGGCATCGCGCAGCGCGTCCTCCTCCTGGGAGTAGAGGAGGTCGGGGTCGGGCGCCGGGGTGCCGGTCAGGGGTGTCCCGTCGTTCATCGGGGGAGGTCCTTCCACGCGACGTCCTTGTCGGTGCGCGGCTCGGGCGGCAGCCCCAGCACACGTTCGGCGACGATGTTGAGCAGCACTTCCGAGGTGCCTCCTTCGATGGAGTTGCCCTTGGCGCGCAGATAGCGGTAGCCGGCCTCGCGGCCGGTGAAGTCGACCCCGTCGGGGCGGCGCATCGTCCAGTCGTCGTAGGTCAGCCCGTCCTCGGCGAGGAATTCCACCTCCCAGCCGCTGATCTCCTGGGCGAGCCGGGCGAAGGCCAGCTTCATTCCGCTGCCCTCGGGGCCGGGCTGGCCCTTGGTCAGCTGCTGGCGCAGCCGTTCGCCCGTAAGCCGGGCGACCTCGGCCTCGACCCACAGCGTCAGCAGCCGCTGGTGCAGATCGTGGGTGCGCAGGGCGGGCCGCGCGCGCCAGTCGGCGGCGGCCACGCCGATCATGCCGCCCTCGCGGGGGATGCGGGAGCCGCCGATGGCGACCCGCTCGTTCATCAGCGTGGTCTGGGCGACCTTCCAGCCCTCGCCGACCTCGCCGAGGCGGTGGGCGTCGGGAATGCGGACGCCGGTGAGGAAGACCTCGTTGAACTCGGCCTCGCCGGTGATCTGCCGCAGCGGACGCACCTCGACCCCGGGGTCGGTCATGTCGCAGATGAAGTAGCTGATGCCGCGGTGCTTGGGCAGGCCGGGGTCGGTGCGGGCGATCAGGATCGCCCAGCGGGCCAGGTGGGCGCTGGAGGTCCAGACCTTCTGGCCGTCCACGATCCAGTCGCCCGGGCTCCCGGCGTCGCCCCCGCCGTCCCGGACCGCGCGGGTCGCCAGGGCCGCGAGGTCGGAGCCGGCGCCGGGCTCGCTGAACAGCTGGCACCACACCTCCTCGCCGGTCCACAGCGGGCGCAGCAGACGCCTCTTCTGCTCGTCGGTGCCGAAGCGCAGGATGGTGGGCGCGGCCATGCCGAGGCCGATGCCGATGCGGCCGGGGTCGTTGTCGGGGGCGCCGGCGGCCGCCAGCTCCGCGTCCACGACCGCCTGCAGGGAGCGTGGCGCGTCCAGCCCGCCAAGGCCCTCGGGGTAGTGGACCCAGGCCAGTCCGGCGTCGAAGCGGGCGCGCAGGAAGTCCAGCCGTCCGGTCCCGGCGGGCGGGTGTGCGGCAAGCAGCTCGGCGGTGCGCCGGCGCAGGTCTTCGGCGTCGGTCATCGGGTCTCCTCGGACGCGGGCAGGATGACGAGCCGGCCGGTGGACGTACCGTCGGCGACCCGCTGGACGGCTTCGGCGGCGTCCTCCAGGAGGAACCTGCCGCCGATGAGCGGCTTGACGGCGCCCTGCGCGGCGAGCTTGGCCAGCTCCTCGTGGCAGGCGTCGACCGCGGCCGGGTCCTTGGTGTTGTAGAGGCCCCAGTGCAGGCCCAGGATCGCGTAGTTCTTCACCAGCGCGTGGTTGAGGGCCGGGGTGGGGATGGCGCCGCCGGCGAAGCCGACGACGATGATCCGGCCCTCGAAGGCGATGCACTTGACGGACTTGGCGTAGGCCTCGCCGCCCACCGGGTCGTAGACCACATCCGCGCCGCGGCCGCCGGTGGCTTCCTTCACGGCGCCGATGATGTCGTCGTGGCGCCGGTCGAGGACGACATCGCAGCCCAGCTCGCGGGCGGTGCGGGCCTTGTCCTCGCCGCCCACGACACCGATGACCCGCGCGCCGGCGGCCTTGCCGAGCTGTACCGCGGCGCTGCCGACGCCCCCGGCGGCGGCGTGCACGAGCAGGGTCTCGCCCGCCTGGAGCCGGGCCCGGCGGTGCAGCCCGAACCAGCCGGTCTGGTAGCCGATGTGCAGTGCGGCGGCCTCGGCGTCGTCCAGCGCCTCGGGGGCCGGGCGGACCGCCGCCGCGTCGACGACGGCGAGTTCGGCGAAGCCGCCGTCGGGCAGCGGCGGCTGGGCCAGCACCCGCGTCCCCACCTCACCGGTCGCCCCCTCCCCCGCGGCGATCACCTCGCCGCAGATCTCCACGCCGGGGGTGAACGGCAGCGGCGGCCGGACCTGGTACTGGCCGCGGCACAGCAGGGCGTCGGGGAAGTTGACGTTGGCGGCCCGCACCCGCAGCAGCAGCTGACCCGGCCCCGGCTGCGGGTCCGGCACCTCCTCCAGCCGCATCACTTCACGCGGCTCGCCGTTCGCGTGTACGCGCCATGCCTTCACCTGGTGCCTCCACAGACCTTGGATACGCGGGTGGGGCGGAGGGCGCGCCGGCGCCCTCGCCAGCGACATACTAAGCGGTCGGTATCCTCCTGGGAACAGTCTCCGCCACATCGCGGCGACGGTCCCCGGCGCCCCCGGTGCCTCCCCCGGCATGCCGACGTTTCCGGGCAGCGCAGGGCTCGACGGCCCGAGGCGGCCTGCGGCCACCCGCCTCCTCGCCGCGGCGCTGGGGCGCGGGGGCAGGCCGGTCCGCCCGGGCCCGGCACACGAAGAGGCTCAGCTCCGACCGGGCCCGGCGCCCGAGGAAGCTCAGGTCCGCCCGGCCCGCTGCTGGGCGTCGCGCAGGGTCTCGGACGGGGTGGCCCACCGGGCGCGTACCACCGGGAAGCCGGCCTTCTCGCAGGCGTCGCAGACGAGCTCGTCATCGTCGACGACGTGGCGGACCTCGCGGCCGCGGGCGATCCGGCGCAGGATCTCCAGCTTGGTGTGCCGGGCCGGGCGCCGGTCGCTTTCGGGGCGCATCCACAACCGGCCCTCGGGCAGCCCGTGCCGGGCGAGCCAGGCCAGCGTGTCGCGGCGGCAGCGCTCCGGACGGCCGGTCAGATAGACGACCTCGCAGTCCTCGGTGCTGCGCAGGGCCAGGGCCACCCCTTCGGCGAGCGGAGGGTCCTCGGTGGCGGCCGCGAAGAAGGCCTTCCAATCGCGCGGGGTGCGCTGCAGCAGATGCTGCCGGTGCCCGGCGTCGGCGAGCGTGCCGTCCAGGTCGAAGACCGCCAGGGGGCGCGTCGTCATGCCGTTGCCGTCCTCTTCCGCCGCCGCCGTTCGCCGGACCTCTCGGGCCACGTGACCACGATCCGGCCGGAGTCGATTCCCTGCGCGAGGGAGAGGCGATCGTACGCGATCTCGGCGCAGGTCGCGGTGTCCATCCGCAGCCGGACATCGGGGCGCTCGGCGGGACCTTCCGCATAGCCGGGACCGCCGTCCGCGGAGCCGGACCCGCCGTCCGGACCGCCGCGACGCGGGCCGCCGGCCCCCGCTCCCCCGCCCCCGAGGACGACATGGAACTCGCCCTCGTCGAGGGCGATACCGACCACCTCGACGCCCTCCGCGAAGTGCCGGGCGAGCCGGGCGACCAGGGGCACCGCGAACCAGTGGGCCCGCACCGCGTCCGTCGGGCGCTTCTCGTCGAGGGCGGGAGCGCCCCAGTCGGCGAGGGCGGTCAGCGCGGGCAGCAGCGCGCGGCCGCGGAGGGTGAGTTCGTAGACGAAGGCGGCGCCGGGCGGGGCGAGCCGGCGGCGGGTGACCAGGCCGTCCCGCTCCATGTCCTTGAGGCGGGAGGCGAGCATGTCGGTGCTGACGCCCGGCAGATCGGCGTGCAGATCGGTGTAGCGCCGGGAGCCGCCCAGCAGCTCCCGGACGATCAGGAGCGTCCAGCGGTCGCCCACGGCGTCCAGGGCTCGGGCAACGGCGCAGTACTGGTCATAACTTCGGCGCGGCATGACACCCAGCATAGACAGAGGTTGGACTTTCCAAGTCCCCACTTGGTAAAACCAAGTACGGTGTATCGAAGTGCTGCCGCGCCGCGCGGTGAGCGAGGGACCGGGAGGCCACCGCATGCAGTTCAAGCAGTCCAGCAAGATGGCCGACGTCTGCTACGAGATCCGCGGGCCGGTGATCGAGCACGCGGACGCACTGGAGGAGGCCGGCCACAGCGTGCTGCGGCTGAACACCGGAAATCCGGCGCTGTTCGGCTTCGAGTGCCCGGACGAGATCCTGCAGGACATGGTGCGCAACCTCTCCCGCGCGCACGGCTACACGGAGTCCCAGGGCATCCTCTCCGCCCGCCGCGCGGTGGCCCAGCGCTACCAGCGAAGCGGGCTGCCGGACGTCGACGTGGACGACGTCTACCTCGGCAACGGCGTCTCCGAACTCGTCTCGATGGCGGTGCAGGCGCTGCTCGACGACGGCGACGAAGTCCTCATCCCGGCCCCCGACTTCCCGCTGTGGACGGCGGTCACCACCCTCGCGGGCGGCAAGGCCGTGCACTACCTCTGCGACGAGTCGGCGGACTGGCTGCCGGACCTCGACGACCTCGCCTCGAAGATCACCGACCGGACCCGGGCCCTGGTCATCATCAACCCGAACAACCCGACCGGCGCGGTCTACCCCCGTGAGCTGCTGGAGGGCATGCTCGACCTCGCCCGCCGCCACGGCCTGATGGTCTTCGCCGATGAGATCTACGACCGGATCCTGTACGACGGCGAGGTCCACCACCACGCCGCGGTGCTCGCCCCCGACCTGGTCTGCCTCACCTTCAGCGGGCTGTCCAAGTCCTACCGCGTGGCCGGCTTCCGCTCCGGCTGGCTGGTGGTCTCCGGCCCCAAGCAGCACGCCGCCGACTACCTGGAGGGCCTGGGCACCCTCGCGTCCATGCGGCTGTGCCCGAACGCGCCCGCCCAGTACGCCATCCAGGCCGCACTCGGCGGACGGCAGAGCATCGAGGACCTGGTACTGCCGGGCGGCCGGCTGCGCGAGCAGCGCGACCGGGCCTGGGAGCGGCTGAACGAGATCCCGGGCGTCTCCTGCGTCAAGCCCAAGGGCGCGCTCTACGCCTTCCCCCGCCTCGATCCCGCCGTCCACAAGATCCACGACGACGAGAAGTTCGTCCTCGACCTCCTTCTGCGGGAGAAGATCCAGGTCGTCCAGGGAACCGGTTTCAACTGGCCCTACCCCGACCACTTCCGCATCCTCACCCTCCCGCACGCCGATGACCTCGACGCCGCGATCAGCCGGATCGGGCGCTTCCTGGCGGGCTATCGCCAGTGACAGCGGGCCGTGGCCGGTGACACCGGGCGGCGGACGTGCCGGACCGCCGTCACGGCAGAACACCCCCCTCCCGGCACTCACTCGAACGGCCGTACGCCCCTGGCGCCCCCGTCCTGCGTCCGCCGGTCCGGTCACCGGCCGCCGCGGCGGGCCAGGAGGCCGCCCTGGCGCCGGGAGGGCGCCGCGGCTCCGTCCGGGGGTCTCCCGGCCCGGACGACCCGCTCGCCCCGTGAAAGCCCGTCCCGCCGACCGCGGCGCGAACGCGCCCTTGAGCGCATCGCCCGCAGCGGATTAGGTGGAGGGCGGCAATCCTGCCGCCACCCCACCAGGGAGAGGGATTCCATGCCCGTACGGCCTGCGGAAACAGAAGCGGAGCTGGAAGCTCACCTGCGCGGAATATGCTTCAAGACGGGGCCGCCGCGCCGCATCGGCGTCGAGATCGAATGGCTGGTCCACGACGCGCGCAACCCCCGATGTCCCATCGAACCTGCCCGGCTGCACAGCGCGGCAACGACGTTGCGCGCCCTTCCCCTCAGCTCCCTGCTGACCTTCGAGCCCGGCGGCCAGCTGGAGCTCAGCTCACTCCCCGCCCGCACCCTCAGCGAGTGCATCGAGGCGGTCACCGCCGATCTCGCGCTGGTCCGCCCCGCCATGCTGGCCATGGGCCTGGGCATGGCCGGCCACGGTCACAATCCGTGGCACCGCCCGCAGCGGGTGCTGACCGAGCCGCGCTACGACGCCATGGAGACGTACTTCGACCGCTGGGGCTCCGCCGGGCGGTCCATGATGTGCGCCACCGCGTCCGTGCAGGTGTGTGTGGACGCCGGCTACGAGGAGCCGGGGCCGCTCGGGCACGGCCGGCGCTGGCTGCTGGCGCATCTGCTGGGCGCGGTGCTGGCCGCGGCCTTCGCCAATTCGCCCACCAGCGAGGGCTGCCCGACCGGCTACCGCACCACCCGCCAGGTCGTCTGGTCGCAGCTCGACCCGGGCCGTACGCTCGCCCCGCCGCAGGGGGCCGACCCGCGCACCGCCTGGGTGGCGTATGTCCTGGACGCTCCGGTGATGTGCATCCGCGCCGAGGACGGGCCCTGGGACGCGCCGGAGGGGCTCACCTTCCGCGAGTGGATCCGTACCGGCGTGCCCAGACCGCCCACCCGGGAGGATCTGGACTACCACCTCACCACCCTCTTCCCGCCGGTACGGCCGCGCGGCCATCTGGAACTGCGGATGATCGACGCGCAGTCGGGCGACGCCGGGTGGGTCGTACCGCTGGCCGTCACGGCCGCGCTGTTCGACGACCCGGAGGCCGCGGAGCGGGCGTACCGCATCGTCAAACCCCTTGCGGAGACGGCGGGCTCCCGGCCGGCCCCGCGCAATCCGCTGTGGCGGCGCGCCGCCCGCGCGGCGTTGACCGACCCGGAACTGCACGCGGCGGCGGTGGCCTGTTTCGCCGCCGCGCAGGAAGCCCTGCCACGGCTCGGAGCCTCCCCCGAGGTGCTGGCGGCGGTCGCGGAGTTCACCGAACGGTATGTGGCACGCGGCCGCTGCCCCGCGGACGATCATCTCGACGCCCTGTACGCCGCGGAGGGCGATCTCATCGTTGGGAAGGACAGCCAGTGACCCTCGATCCCGAGCTCCTTCGTGAGCGCGCGGCCTCGGCGCTGCTCGCCGCCCGTGACCGCACCCGCCTGCTGACCACCTGTGTCGAGGATCCCGACCTCATCGCGCAGCACTCCCCGCTGATGTCCCCGCTGGTGTGGGACCTGGCGCACATAGGCAACCAGGAGGAGCAGTGGCTGCTGCGCACGGTGGGCGGCCGGGACGCGCTGCGCCCGGACATCGACTCCGTCTACGACGCCTTCGAACACCCCCGTGCCCGGCGCCCCTCGCTTCCGCTGCTCGCGCCCGACGAGGCGCACGGCTATGTCGCCGAGGTCCGCGGCCGGGTGCTGGACATCCTGGAGCGCGCCGAGCTGCACGGTGGTCCGCTGCTCGACTCCGGCTTCGCCTTCGGCATGATCGCGCAGCATGAGCAGCAGCACGACGAGACCATGCTCATCACACACCAGCTCCGCCGCGGCCCGGCCGTCCTCACCGCGCCCGAGCCACCGCCCGCCCCCGACGACATCTTTCCCGCTGAAGTCCTCGTGCCCGGCGGGCCGTTCTCCATGGGCACCTCCACCGAGCCCTGGGCGCTGGACAACGAGCGGCCCGCACACCACCGGCTGGTGCCCTCCTTCCTGATCGACACCACCCCCGTCAGCAACGGCGCCTACCAGCGGTTCATCGAGGCCGGCGGCTACGAGGAGCCGCGTTGGTGGGCGGCGGAGGGCTGGGCCCAGGTGCAGGAGCACTCGCTGCGGGCACCGCTGTTCTGGAAGCGCGACGGGGGCCAGTGGCTGCGCCGGAGGTTCGGGGTGACCGAGCCGGTGCCGCCGGACGAGCCCGTGCTGCATGTGAGCTGGTACGAGGCGGACGCCTATGCGCGCTGGGCAGGCCGGCGGCTGCCGACCGAGGCCGAGTGGGAGAAGGCCGCCCGGCACGATCCGGCGAGCGGGCGGGCCAGGCGCTACCCCTGGGGCGACGAGGACCCCACACCGGCGCATGCCAACCTCGGCCAGCGGCATCTGCGGCCGGCGCCCATCGGCAGCTACCCGGAGGGCGGGTCGCCGCTCGGCGTACGCCAGCTGATCGGCGATGTGTGGGAGTGGACGGCGAGCGACTTCCTGCCGTATCCGGGCTTCGCCGCCTTCCCCTACCGGGAGTACTCGGAGGTGTTCTTCGGCGACGAGTACAAGGTGCTGCGCGGCGGCTCGTTCGCCGTCGACCCGGTCGCCTGCCGGGGCACCTTCCGCAACTGGGACCTGCCGGTCCGCCGGCAGATCTTCTCCGGGTTCCGTACCGCCCGGGACGCCGACCCGGCGGCGGACGCATGACGGCCGCTGCGCTGCCGACCCGGGAGGCCGGTGCCTGATGTGCCGACACCTCGCTTATCTGGGACCGGAGATCCCCTTCGGGGAGATGGTGCTGGCCCCGCCGCACAGCCTCCTCCGGCAGTCGTGGGAACCGCGCCGGCAGCGGTACGGGACGGTCAACGCCGACGGGTTCGGCGTCGGCTGGTACGCGGCGGGCGACCCGGTGCCCGCCCGCTACCGGCGGGCCGGGCCGATCTGGGGCGACGATCTGCTGCCCGACCTGGGGCGGGTGGTGCGCACCGGCGCGCTGCTGGCCGCGGTGCGCGACGCCACCGTGGCCGGTGCGGACGCCGAGGCCGCGGCCGCGCCGTACGCCGAGGGGCGCTATCTGTTCAGCCACAACGGCGCGGTGTCCGGCTGGCCGAACTCGCTCGCCCCGCTGGCGGCCGAGCTGCCGCCGGGAGAGCTGCTGCGGCTGCCGGCCCGCTGCGATGCGGCGTTCCTGTGGGCGCTGGTCCGCCACCGGCTGGCCCGCGGCGACGAACTCGGCGAGGCGCTGGCCGGGACGGTGGCTGCGGTCGCCGCGGCCGCGCCCGCTTCCCGGCTCAACCTGCTGCTGACCGACGGCACCGCCATCGCCGCCACCACCTGGGGCGACACGCTGTGCCACCTGGCCGTTCCCCGAGGCGGCACGGTGGTCGCCTCCGAACCGTACGACGATTCCCCCCACTGGAGAGAGGTCCCGGACCGCACCCTGCTGCGCGCCACCGGGACCGAGGTCCACCTCACCCCGCTCAAGGAGCCCGCCACGTGAGCCCGCTCAGCATCACCCGCACCCTCCCTGCCGACGCCACCGCTGCCGCGCTGCGCGCCGATGTCACCCAGGGCCTGTCCCGTACCCCCAAACAGCTGCCGCCCAAGTGGTTCTACGACGCCCGCGGGAGCGAGCTGTTCGAGGACATCACCAAGCTGCCCGACTACTACCCGACCCGCGCCGAGCGGGAGATCCTGCTCACCCGTGCCGATCACATCGCCGCGGCCACCGGGGCCCGCACCCTGATCGAGCTGGGGTCGGGCTCGTCCGACAAGACCCGCCATCTCCTGGGCGCGCTGACCGGACTGCACTCCTACGTGCCCATCGACGTCAGCGAATCCGCGCTGGCCGTGGCGGGTGAGACGCTGCTCGCCGAGCATCCCGGGCTCACCGTCCATGCCCTGGTCGCCGACTTCCAGCAGGGCATCGAACTCCCCGACACCCCCGGCCCGCGGCTGCTCGCCTTCCTCGGCGGCACCATCGGCAATCTGCTCCCCGAGGAGCGCGCCGCGTTCCTGCGCTCCGTGCACGCCATGCTCTCCCCGGGCGATGCGCTGCTGCTCGGCACCGACCTGGTCAAGGACGAGGCCACGCTCGTCGCCGCCTACGACGACCCGCAGGGCGTGACGGCCGCGTTCAACAAGAACGTCCTGGAGGTCATCAACCGCGAACTGGGCGGCGACTTCGACCCGGCGGACTTCGAGCATGTCGCCCTGTGGAACACCGAGCGCGAGTGGATCGAGATGCGCCTGCGGGCCCGTAAGGACCTGACCGTCAAGATTCCCGGGGTGGATCTGGCGGTGAGCTTCACCGCGGGCGAGGATCTGCGGACCGAGGTCTCGGCCAAGTTCCGCCAGGAAGGCGTACGGGCCGAACTCGCGGCGGCCGGACTGAAGTTGAGCAGCTGGTGGACGGACAGCACGGACCGCTTCGCGCTGTCGCTGTCCTTCCGCGTCTGATTTCCGCCCCTTCCCGGCCGGTGTGACCCTCGGGTCCGCCGGCCGGGTGCCGCTCGTACGCTCCCTGTGGTTCGATGCCCCGTCACCGGTGCGCTCCGGGCTGCCGCCGCGCACCCACGCAGACTCGACGGACAGGGGAAGCGGCATGGGGCTGGGACTGGATCGACGGGGTTTCCTCCGGGGCGCGGCCGGGCTGTCGGCCGCCGGAGTGCTGGCGGGTGCCGGCAGCGGGCAGTACACGGCGAACGCGGCCCAGCGCCGGGCGCCCCGGCTGTCCGTGCAGGACTGGATGTCGGCGCTCGGCGACGCCACCCCCGTCCAGCGGCTGACGATCCCCGGCACCCATGACTCGGGTGCCCGGGTGGGCGGCCCCTGGGTCGCCTGCCAGAACACCCCCGTCGACGCCCAGCTCGACAGCGGCATCCGCTTCCTGGACGTCCGCTGCCGGGCCGTCGACAACGTCTTCGCCATCCATCACGGCGCCTTCTACCAGGAGTTGATGTTCGGTGATGTGCTCAACGCCTGCCGGGCGTTCCTGCAGGCGCATCCCTCCGAGACGGTGCTGATGCGGGTCAAGCAGGAGTACTCGGAGGTCAGCGCGGAGGACTTCCGCCGGATCTTCGGCATCTACCTGGACGACAAGGGCTACCGGTCGCTGTTCCGGCTGGACGCCGGGCTGCCGGCGCTGGGCCAGGCCCGCGGCCGGGTGGTCCTGCTGGCGGACTCCGACGGCCTGGGCGGCGTCCGTTACGCCGATCCACAGCTGTTCGACATCCAGGACGACTACATGGCGGAGCCGTTCGGCAAGTACCCCAAGATCGAGGCCCAGTTCCGCAAGGCCGTCACCCAGCCCGGCAAGCTCTTCGTCAATTACGTCAGCACCGCCGCGCTGCTTCCGCCCCGCTCCAACGCGGACCGTCTCAACCCGCAGGTCAAGCGGCTGCTGGAGGGCCCGGAAGGCAGCGGCTGGGCGGGCCTGGGCATCGTCCCGATGGACTTCCCGAACGAGGCCGGCCTGGCGGAAACGCTGATCCGGCACCAGCTCGCGGGGCAGGGGGTGCGGCTCGCGGCGTGAGCGGGTCAGCCGTCGGACACGCGCGGGACGGGGCGCCGCCAAGGCTGCGGACCGGGCCCGGGCGGGGCGCTGCGCGCGTCACCCGACCGGCCCAGCGAGGCCGGTTCCGGCGGCGCGGCCGGCTGACCCGGCACGCCCGGCCCGCAGGGCCCCTCGGAGGGCGGGTGCGCCGGGGTTCCGATGCCGGTTTCTGTCCGTGATCTTCGCTGCCTGAGCGGAAAGTTGCGCCAACTGACCGAACCACGGCACGCGTCCCTGCATCAGACTGGGTGAAATGTCTGGTTCCGGTGTCACCCCAGCATCCGACGGGGTAATACCGGCTGATGCGGCGAGGCGGCTGCTGGTGGAGACGAGCGCACGCGGGACCGAGCCGGCGGACAGCGCCGGCGGGGCGGACCGGCACGCCGGGGCACCGGCGGCCGAGGACTGCCTCGGTCCCGGCGGCCCGGCCTGCACGGGCCGCGGCCGGGCCGGCGTTCCACTGCGGGCGACCCTGGCGCTCGGGGTGCTGACCGTGGTCGTGGGCAGCACCGCGCTGGCCCTGGGGCCCCCGTCGCGCGATCCGTTCCTCGCCGCCGGGGACACCGCCACCGGCTCCTATCTCGCGACCCGGGCCGACGGCGAGCAGGCCGCCGCCGCGGTGCTCGCCGGCCCCTACGAGGAGCGGCCGGGACCGCCGGTGACGGCCCGGTACGGCGATGGGACCGCGGCCCCGCGGGCACCGGTCCCGCTGACGGCGTCCCGGCCCCTGCGGGCGGCCCCGGCCGCGCCCGCACCGGCGATCGGTGCGCTCTTCTCCCCCGGCGACGACGGCGCCCCGGTCCACCACTGCACGGCCGGCGTGGTGCACGCCCCCGGGGGTGACCTCATCGTCACCGCGGCGCACTGTGTGCACGACGGCGGCTTCCGTACCCGGCTGGTGTTCGCGCCCGGCCTGCACGACGGGATCGCGCCCTACGGACTGTGGGTGCCCACCCGGATTCATGTCGACCCGCGCTGGATCAGCGACCGGGACCCCGACCACGACGTGGCGTTCCTGCGGGTGCGCCGGGCAGGGCGGCCCGGCGGCCGGATCGAGGACGTCACCGGCGCCGAACGGATCCGGTTCGGCGCACCGGCCGGGCGCCCGGCGCAGCTGACCGGTTACCCCGAGGACCAGGACTCCCCGGTCAGCTGCCGGCACACGGCGGACGCCCAAGGTCCGACCCAACTCCGGTTCATCTGCCCGGGTTTCCCGAACGGGACGAGCGGCGGGCCGATGCTCACCGACCTCGACCCGGCCACCGGCACCGGGTCTCTGATCGGCGTGATAGGAGGTCTCGACGAGGGCGGTGACGACTTCGTCTCGTACAGCAGCCGGTTCGGCGCGGACGTGGCCGCGCTCTACCGGCGGGCGACCACGGAGCCGGACCCGCGGGCCGCCCAGCCCGGCGCCCGGGCCGCCGCGTCCGGTGTCATGCCCCGCGCGGCACCACGGTCTTGAGGACGGACGGCAGCGGGTACCAGTCGGCGGTGGCGAAGCTGGCGTGTGCCGCGGCGAGTTGCCGGACCCGGGCCAGTGCCTGCGCCTCGGTCGGGTGGGTGCCGTCGATGACCGGCGGCACGTTGTGGGCGTCGGTCATGATGAGCAGGTAGTTGCGGGTGTCGTACCAGGAGGTGTCGATACTGCCGTTCAGATACGTCGCGGCGTCGCCGTCGAAGACCACGAACCAGGGACGCAGCGCCGGGTCGGTGTAGCGCTCACGGGGGTCGCCGGGCGCGGCCCCGTGCACCGCGGGGAACGCCGTCGACTGCGCCAGCTTCCCCTGCGCCGCAAGATCCTTGAGGTGGCCGGCGTACTCGACGTCCGTCCACAGCTTGTCGAACGGGTTCTTCTCCTCGACCGTGCCGGGTATCAGCTCGAACAGGAACTTGCCCGCCAGGTCGGCCCGGGAGGGCCAGCCGCCGGCCCGCACGGCTTCGTCGGCGGTGGCGTGCCGGCCGGTGAGGTCTCCGGGGCCGTAGACCGCATCGCCCAGCTTCTGCCGAACCAGCGCATCGAACTCGGCGGGCCCGCGGCCGCCCTTGGCGTTGAAGCCGTCCTTCATCTCGACCTTGAGCAGGATCGGGCGGTGTCCTGGGTGGGCGTCGTGCCAGGCCTTCATGTCGGCCAGGCAGCCGGCGAAGTCCTGATCGCGGTTCTTGGTGCGCAGTTCCGAGGCGTTCGCGGCGCCTTCGCAGTTGCTGTTGTTCCCGAGCGGGTTGCTGTGCGAGACCCGCCAGGACCGGCCCAGCCCGTTGGACCAGAGGTCGAGTTCGAGCAGTGCGGCGCCGGAGTCCAGGGCGTCCGCGAAGTAGTGGTACTTCTCCTTGTCATAAGCGTTGTGGACGCCCACGGACGTGCTGGTGCCGTATGTCGTGGCGGTCGGCTCGGCGACCGCAGGTCCGCTCACCGCGACCACTGCCGCCGCCGCGACGGCTACCGTTCCCACACACCGCTTCCCGTTCATGTGCCCCGCTTTCCTCTAGGTCTTCGGCCGCCGGCACTGCTCCCGAACGCCCCTTCGACCGGCGCGTCCCCCGGTCGACCGGGGAGCAGCGTACGGGAGTTCGACGGATGAGGGACCATAAGGGTCTCGACAGACAAGGAAACAGCAGATGACAGGAACCGCCGTGGAGGGCGCATGACCGACAGACACCCCACCGAACTCGCACCACGTACCGGATTGCCGCTCGCCGCGGCCGTGCTCACCGGGACGGTCGCGCTCTACATCTCACTCGTCGCCTTCGGCAACATCACCGACTTCGACACGAACCGGGACTTCGTCCGCCATGTGCTGGCCATGGACACCACGTTCAAGGACCCGGACCTGATGTGGCGGGCCCTCACCTCGCAGGGGCTGCAGGACGCCGCGTATCTGGGGATCATCGTCTGGGAGACGGTGGCCGCGGTGGTGCTGCTCGCGGCCACCGCGCTGTGGGTCGTCGGCGCCCGGCGCGGCAGCATCGTCCGGGCCCGGCGGATGAGCACGTTCGGGCTGCTGATGATGGTGCTGCTGTTCGGGGTGGGCTTCCTCGCGATAGGCGGCGAGTGGTTCGCGATGTGGCAGTCCAAGCAGTGGAACGGGCTGGAGGCCGCGACCCGCAACTTCACGGTCGCCGGGATCGCGCTGGTGGTGGTCCATCTGCCGGGTGCGGCCGGGAAACAGGGAAGCGGGGAGTAGCGGGCACCCCGGCCCACCGCTCCCCGCCACGCCCTCTTGCCCCCACCCCGCGGCCCCGGCGGGCCGGAAGATCCGGCCCGCCGGGTGATCCGGCCCGGCGGGTGATCCGGCCCGGCGGGTGATCCGGCCCGCCGGGAGCAGAGCCCCGGGCCTCAGCCCGCCGCGTACACGTCCTCGATGTAGCGGCCTGAGGCGGTCAGTTCGCGCAGCCAGGCCTCGGACTCCTGGGGCGAGGCGCCGGTGCTCGCGGCGTGCAGCTCGCGGAAGGCGGCCCGTACGCCCGGTGCCATCCGGTTGCCGTCACCGCAGACGTACACCCGCGCGCCGGACTGCAGCAGCTCCCACACCTCGGCCCCCTCGGCGGCGATCCGGTGCTGGACGAAGCGGTGGCCCCGCTCGGGACGCTCGCTGAAGACGGGGCGCATCGAGAGGACACCGGCGGCCTCGGCGGCGGCGAACTCCGCGGCGTGCAGGAAGTCCCCTTCCGGGTCGTCGCAGCCGAAGTAGAGCCGGGCGGGGGCCTTCTGGCCCGCGGCGAGGCGGTCGGCGACGGCGCCGCGGAACGGCGCGAGACCGGTACCCGCCGCGATGAGGATGACAGGGGTGTCATCGTCCGCATCGAGGCGGAAGGCCTCGCGGCAGGGCTGGACACGGGCCAGGACGGTGTCGCCGGGCCGCAGGGCGTGCAGATGGGTCGAGCCGGTACCGCCGGGCAGCAGCGAGACCATCAGATCGGCGTGCCGGGGGTCGGCGGCGGGTGAGGACGACAGGGAGTAGTGCCGGATGCGCAGGGCCGGCAGCAGCTCCAGGACCGTCGGCCAGGGCAGCGCGCCGCGCAGCGCCGGGTGGGCCTCGATCAGGTCGATCACGCTGCGCGGATCGTCCTCGGCAAGGTTCTCCAGGGCGTGGCGCTCGGGCGGGCAGGGGTTGAGCGCGGCGAGCACGGCTACCTGCTCCGGTGTGGGCCGCATGCCCAGCTCAAGGTGGTGGGTGAGCAGTTCGCGCACCGTCAGGGGCCGGTCGACGGGCAGGGTGTCGCGGCTCGGGCGGCGGCCGGAGTACAGGGCGAGGACGGTGTCCGGGTCGGCGCCGAGGGCGTGAGCGGCCCGTTCGACGGCGGCCGGGGCGTTGGCCGGCAGCACGGCGAGGTGGTCGGCGGTGCGGTAGCCGACGCCGTCCGGCAGGGCGATCCGCAGGAAGCGCTTGGGCCGCGGCCAGCCCTCGGCGGTCAGGTCGCGGGCCTCGGTGACGGTCATCGGGACGAGGTCGTGGCGGGCGGCGAGCGCGTCCAGCGGGCCGCCGGTGATCTCGGTGACGGTGTAGCCGGTGTCCTCGGCGTCCGGTGCGCTCGCGCCGATGCTCGCCGGGTCGCCGTAGCGCGTCAGCAGCCGGGTGCGCAGCGCCGCGGTGAACTCCTTGACGGTGCCGCCCAAGTCGCCGGAGGCATCCGCCTCGGCCCGCGGCAGCAGCCGGTCGCCGCCGAGCGCGTCGAGCCGGTCGTCGATGAGGGTCGGTATGTGCTGGTAGGTGGCGGCCCAGTTGCGGTCGCCGACGCCGAGGACGGCGAACGGGATACCCGTGGCGGCGCCGTCCTGCGCGGTGTTCAGCCAGCTCACGAAGGCGGCCGCGTCGTCGGTGGGCCGGCCGTTGTAGGAGGCGGCGACGATGACGACGGGCCGGTCGGCGGGCAGCGCACCGGCGTATGCGTCCAGCGGCGCCACGTCGGCGGCGAAGCCGAGCCCGGTGGCCTCGTCGGCGAGCCGTTCGGCGAACTCCCGGCAGGTGCCGTAGTTGCTGCCGTGCAACAGCAGCAGGCCGGTGCCCTGGACGGCGCGGGTGGGCAGCCCGTCGTCGGTCGCGGGGTCGTCCGCGGTGCCGGCGCCGCCGCCGGGGAGCACGGCCAGCGCGGCGCGGACCGCGGCCCGGTCGGCGGGCGTACGGGCGGCCAGGGTGAGGGTGAACTCCTCGGGCTTGAGGGTCAGCGTCTCCTTGATGCGCAGCCGGTAGTCGCCGTGGTCGATCAGGCGGTAGCGGTGCGCGAGGAGGGCGAGCAGCATGGTCGCCTCGTGGAGCGCGAACTGCCGCCCGATGCAGGCGCGTTCACCGGTCCCGAACGGCTTGTAGGCATGCGGCGAGCGGGCCGCCTCGGCCTCCGGGCTGAAGCGGGACGGGTCGAACAGCTCGGGGTTGTCGCCCCAGGCGGGGTCGCGGTGCAGCATCGGGGTCAGCACGGTGACCAGCTCCCCCGCCTTCACCGGGTAGCGGCCGCCGAGCAGTGTGTCCTCGCGGGCCTGCCGGGTGAAGGCGGCCGCGGTGGGCCACAGCCGCAGCGCCTCGTTGAGGACCTGGCGGGTGAAGGGCAGCCGGCCGATGTCCTCGAACGAGGGGTCGGGGTCACTCCGGTCGCCCCACAGCTCATCGGCCTCGCGCTGGACCATGCGCAGCGCGAGCGGGTCCTTGAGCAGGTGGTAGAGGGCGAAGGAGAGCGCGCCCGAGGTGGTCTCGTGGCCGGCGATCAGGAAGGTGATGACCTGGTTGCGGATGTTGGCGAGGTCAAGGGCCGGCGTGCCGTCGCCCTGGGCGCCGGCGCCGAGCATCAGGCCCAGCAGGTCGTCGTCCCCGGTCTCGCCGCTCTCCGTCCGGGCGGCGATGACCTCGTCGACGACCGACGCGAGATAGTCGGCGTCGGCCTGGAACGCCGTGTCCGCCGCGGAGTGGTCCGCGCCGGGGTCGCGGGAGAACTTCGTCATGCTCCATTCGAGGCAGCGCACCATCGCCTCGACGAACGGATGCGCGCTGTCACCGCGGGAGAACGACTCGAAGTCGAAGCCGAAGCCGGCGAGCCCGATGGTGTCCAGCGTCATCCGGGTCATGTCCTCGGCGACCTGGACGGGCGTGCCGTCGGCCACCCGCCGGTCCCAGGACGCCATGACCCGGCGGGCCACCTTGAGCATCGCCGGGTGGTAGGTGCGCATCGAGCCGAGCGCGAACGCCGGCATCAGGACCTCGTGTGCCTTGGCCCAGTTCGGCTCGTCGTTGTAAGCGGTGAACAGACCGTCACCGGCGAACTCTCTGACGTTCTCCAGGACGACCGACACGCCCTTGGCGAAGCGGGACTCGTCGGCCACCTCGGTGACCAGGTCCAGCGAGGAGAGGAACAGCGTCTCGCGCTCGCCGAACTTGCGCTTGAAGACCGGGCCGTGAAGCCGGGCGAGGTCCATGGACTGCTGGATGGGCGTGTGGGTGAGCCCGGACGCCGTGAGGTCGGCCACCGGAATGCCGTCATCGGCGGCGCGTTCGTCGCTGTGGAGCGCGATGGTGTCGGTCATGTCTCCAAGCGTGCAGGCCCCCACGTGCAGGTCACGCCCGGACAACTGCATGATTGTGCAGTGGTTTTTCGGTGCTCGCTCTTGCGCACGGACCTGAGAAGGGGCAATGGACAACGGGACTGCCGACCGAACGCCGGACGCGGCTGCGGATGCGGGTACGGATGCGGACGGAGGGGACAAGGCGCCCTGTGAGCGCACATACATCGATCCGGCCGGGCCGTACGCGGGCGGCCCGTGGCGCAACTACTTCCTGATCCTGCTGGACCGCATCCCCACGCCGATCGCGGTGTGCCGGGCCCACGGCGAGGTCCTGATCGCCAATCCGGCGATGGCCGAGCAGTGGGGCACGGCCCCGGGACAGCTGCGTGGCCGCAACCTGCTGGACCTGTTCGAACCCCGCGCGATGGCCCAGCTCGACCGGCTCACCGAGGCCCTGCGCCTGGGACGCCGTTCCCGCTATCCGGTCGAGGTGCGCTGGCGCGCCGGGACGGACGGGGCCGAGCGGGAAGGGGAGCTGACCATCGACCCGGTGGGTGACCCCTCGGTGAACCCGCCCGCGCTGCTGGCGCTGCTGCGGGTGCGTGACAGCGCCCCGCAGCCGGCAGCGCGCGGTGCGGCGAGCCCGGTGGAGGCCCGGATCCTGGCGCTGGCCGCGGGCGGCGCGACCACGGCGTCGATCGGTACGGCACTGGGGCTGACGGTCGACGGGGTGAACTACCACCTCACCCGGCTGGCCCGTCGCTGGCGGGTGCAGGGTCGTACCGCGCTGGTCGCCAGGGCGTATGTGCTGGGCGTGCTCTCCCCGGACAGCTGGCCCCCGGCCCCCGCCTGACCGGGCCGCAGTCTGTGCGGGCCCGGCACTCCGCCAGCACACCTGTGCGGATAACCTCCCTGGTGTGGAGGAGAACGCAGCCGCGCCGTTCGAGCGCGGAACGGACGGCCCGAAGGTCATCGTCGTCGGCATCGACGGCTCCGACTCGTCGTGGCGTGCCGCCTCGTACGCGGCGGGCCTGGCCAGGCGCCAGTCCTCGAAGCTGGTGCTGGTCTACGTCCAGCCGGTGCTGCCGGCCGGCGCCGCGATGGGTGCCCCGGTCGCGGATGCGACCGACGAGGTCGCCGAGGAGCTGATGGCCGAGATCCGCAAGGCGACCGAGCGGCTGGCGGGGATATACAGCCTGCGCTGGGAGTTCCACACCCTGCGCGGCGACCCGTACAACGGCATGGTGCAGATGGCCGACGAGCTCAAGGCCGACGCCGTGGTGGTCGGCGCCTCGGAGCAGGCCGGGCACCGCATCATGGGCTCGGTCGCGGTGCGCCTGGTCAAGGCCGGGCGCTGGCCGGTCACCGTCGTCCCCTGAGCCGGACGCCGGCCGGTCACCGTCGGCCCCTGAGCCGGACGCCGGCCGGGTCACCGTCGGCCCCTGAGCCGGGCGCCCCCAGGGCCCGCCCCGACGCTCCGCTGGTGGGGCGGGCCGCCCTGAGGCACGGTGGACAGTGCACGGGCGGAGCGCCGCCCCGGCGAGGGAGACCACCGTGACCGACCGCACGTATCGCGTGACCGAGATCGTCGGTACGTCCCAGGAGAGCGTGGACGCCGCGATCGAGAATGGCATCAAGCGCGCCTCGCAGACCCTGCGCAACCTCGACTGGTTCGAGATCAGCCAGGTACGCGGGCATATCGTCGACGGCGAGATCGACCATTACCAAGTCGGCCTGAAGGTCGGATTCCGGCTTGAGGACGCCGATTGACTCCTCTCCCGTGTACGTCTCCCGGCGAGTCCCGGCAGTACTAGGGAGTCGCCTTCCCTCCTCGCCCCCGAGGGTCCATGATGATCCGCCGTCGGACCACGACGGAGCGTACGGAGGAATGACGTATGGGTCTGCGCGCGGGACAGGGCATTTTGCGCCGTAAACCGATCGAACACATTGAAGAAGCGGAAGGCACCGCGAGCGAACAGCTCACCCGTGCGCTCGGCCTGTGGCAGCTGACGGCCATCGGCGTGGGCGGCATCATCGGCGCGGGAATCTTCACGCTGGCCGGCACCGTCGCGAACGGGAAGGCCGGACCCGCGGTCCTGATCTCCTTCCTCATCGCGGGCATCGCGAGCGCTGCGGCCGCGTTCTCGTACGCGGAATTCGCCGGCCTGATCCCGAAGGCGGGCTCGGCCTACACCTACGGTTACGCGGTCCTCGGCGAGGTGGCGGGCTGGTTCATCGGCTGGGACCTGCTGCTGGAGTACACCGCGATCGTGGCGGTGGTCGCGATCGGCATCTCCGGCTACTTCGGCTTCCTGCTCGGCGAAATGGGCCTCGATCTGCCCGCCTGGATGCTGGGCGCGCCGGGAACGGGGCCGGGACACCAGGTGGACCTCTTCGCCGCGGTGCTCTGCCTCCTGATCGCCTATCTGCTGACCCTGGGCATCAAGAACGCCGCACGCTTCGAGACGATCGTGGTGGCCCTGAAGGTCCTGGTGGTCATCGTGGTGATCGCGGTCGGCTTCTTCCACATCAAGACCGCGAACTACACGCCGTTCTTCCCGTTCGGCGTGAGCGGGGCCTTCACCGGCGCGGCCACCGTCTTCTTCGCGGTCTTCGGCTATGACGCGATGAGCACCGCGGCCGAGGAGTCCAAGGACGCCCAGCGCCATATGCCCAAGGCGATCATGTATTCGCTGGCCATCTCGATGGTGCTGTACGTCCTGGCCTGCCTGGTCCTGACGGGTATGCAGAACTACAAGCAGATCGACCCGGAGAGCGGCTTCTCCACGGCGTTCAAGTCGGTGGGCCTGAGCGGTCTGGCGGATGTCATCGCGGTCGGCGCGATCATCGGCATCCTGACCGTCATGTTCACCTTCATGCTCGGCGTGACCCGGGTGTGGTTCTCGATGAGCCGGGACGGACTGCTGCCGAAGTGGTTCGCCAAGACCAGCCCCAAGCACCATGTGCCGACCCGGGTGACCTGGATCGTCGGCTTCGCCTCCGCGGCCATCGCGGGCTTCCTCCCGATCGGCGAGGCCGCCGAGCTGACCAATATCGGCATCCTGCTCGCGTTCGTGGTGGTCTGCATCGCGGTGATCGTGCTCCGCTACAAGCGTCCCGAACTGCCGCGGACGTTCCGTACACCGGGGATGCCGGTGGTGCCGGCCATCGGGGTGTGCTTCTCGATCTGGCTGATCACGTTCCTGGAATGGCAGACCTGGGTGCGGTTCGTGGTCTGGTTCCTGATCGGCATGGTCATCTACTTCACCTACTCCTACCGCCGCTCGAACCTGGCACGGGCGGAGCGGGCCAGCGCCGGCGGCGGGAGCGGGGGCGGGACGAGCGGCGGAGCGCGGCCGTGAGCCGCGGTCACTGACCGCGCAACGGTGAAGCACGCAGCGGTGAAGCACGCGGCGGTGAACCGCGGGGACCGGCGGACGACATCCCGCCGGCCCCCGCCTGCCCTCGGTATCAGAAGACGAACGGCCCCGGGGACTGCGGAGACGTGGCGTTGCAGGTGGCCGTGATGCCGAAGACCACGACCTTCAAAGAGGTGGCCTCCAGGCTGTCGCCCGCGGCGACCGTGCCGGTGAGGGGGCCGGTGGAGACCTCACTGCCGGCCGGGATCGCCGGATTGGAGCTGCCGGTGAACTCCGTGCTCTGGGAACCGTTCTTGGTGAGGGTCAGCGTGGAGCTGACCGAGTTCGCGCCGACGTCTATCGGTGAGGTGATCGCCGACGTGGAAAGACTGATGGTCGCGGCCGTACCGTCCTGGGTCGCGGTGAGCGTCGCCGTGCCGGACCCGAAGCTTCCGCAGTCGAACGAAACGGTGGCGGTATCGGGGGTGACTGCCGAGGCGGCCGGCGCCATCGCGAGCGTGCCCGCGGCGGCGACGGCAACGAGGAGTGCCGTACCGAATCTGTACGTGCCTGATCCGAGGTGTCTCATGGGGGTACCGCCTTCTTGAGGGGGGTGCAGGCCCATGGCCCCGGCCGTCGGGGGGACGCGCGGGAACGGCCGGCAGCCACGCGGGAGCCCGCGGTCGGACCCCCGTGCCGACCACCGTCCAGATCTGACGGATGGTCAGCGACCTGAATCGCTGACCATTGAGGCACGCCCCCCTGAAGAGAGCAAGGCAGCCGCCCCATGATTTTTGACATGCCTACACCAAAACAAGCCATGGCCCGCACCCGGCGGGCCATGGCATCGAGTCCCTGGTCCCGCAACGAGTGAACGCCTCCCATGAGCGGATCGTGAGCCGAACATGAGCGATGCGGCTCATTCTCATGGTGTGCCGATCGCAGCGGCAATCCGTGCGTGCTGCGTAACCGGCAGCCCCCTTGAGGCTGCCGGCGACACACCCCACCGCCCGCCACTCCCCTCCCGTGGCGGGCGGCACGGGGTTCTTGGCCCGGTGTGAACTGCGAGATCCGCCACCGGCGACCGGGAGGCCCGCTCAGTCAGAGGTCAGGCCGCCGTACGGCACGGTGATCAGTTCCATGGCGTGCCCGGCCGGGTCCATGAAATACACGCCGCAGCCGCCGTCATTGTGGTTGATCGCGCCGGGATGCTGCCGCTGCGGGTCGGCGTAGTGCTCGATGCCGCGCTGCGTGATCCGCGCGTATGCCGCACCGAACTCCGCCTGCGAGACGAGGAAGGCGTAGTGCTGCGGTGTGATGCTTTCCGCGGGGACCGTGGCGAAGTCCAGCGTGACGCCGTTGCTCAGGCCGACGGCGATGAAGGGACCCCACTCCGCGGTGATCTCAATATCCAGCAGGTCCACGAAGAACTCGGCGGACTCCCGGTTGTTCCGGGCGTGGATGATCGTGTGGTTCAACTCAACTGACAAGGAATGCCTCCAGAGGCATCTCCCGGACACCTCCATGCCTCACCCAGCCGGTGACCGGCACGCGATGTCGCTGCGCATCCTAGCCGTTCGCCGAGTTCCGCACCCGCGTCCGCCCCCAACCCTCGGACGCCCGGCGCCGGGAATCGCGCAGGGAGCCTGGACCCTGCAGTCGCCACAACCCACGCACGGATCCACCAGCCGAAGCCACATCCAGTCACCCAGCCCCCCATGGACACGTGGGCACCCTCACCGCCACCGCACGCCGTCTCAACGGACTCCGGTCACGCCCCGTCAGGCACTTCAGACATGTCAGGCACGTCAGGCACCTCCAGAAGTGTGGTGAGTTCACCCAGAACTTGGGCCGCCGGCGCCGGGTCGATCAGCCACTTCAGATGGCTGCTGTCGAGGGTGCGGACGTCGTACGGGTTCTTTGGCGTCAGCTCGTTGCCCTCGCGGATCAGCCGGTCCTGTAGGGCGAGCGGCATACTCGCATCGCGGGTCAGGCGGACAAAGGTCTTGGGTATACGGCCCCAGGTAGCGGCCTGCGCCCGGTCGGCGGAGGTACCGACGTCCAGGTTCTCGTCGGGCTGGAAGGTGTTCAGGAAGGTCAGGAACTCCTCGTCGGTGCTGTCGGCGAGGAAAGCCGCCTTGAGCGCCCCGAGGACGTCCGCGTCCGCGGTGCGGAAGTTGGTGCGGAGCAGGCCGAGTTCAGCCGGGTTGCCGGCCATCGCGGGGGCCAGGGAAGCGACGTCGACCGTGGCCATCTCCGGCTCGGCGTAGTAGTCGCCGGCGTCGAGCTCGACCGGGCACCAAGCCGAGACGTAAACGATGCGGTCGATCAGGTCCGGCCGTGCGTTGGCCGCGACCGTGGCCGTCATGCCGCCGCGGCTGTGCGAAACAAGGATCACGGGGCCGTTCCGCTTGGCCCGTTCGAGGATCCCGATCAGGTGCGCGGCGTTGTCGGCGAGCGTCACACCCTTGATCGAGCCGGGCTCGCTGGCGAGCCCTTCGAGGTCCTGCGGTGCCTGATAAGCACGCGAGTAGGACGCCCCGAATCCGTGGCCGGGCAGATCGACGGCGACCGAACGGTGCCCGAGGAGGCCGAGTTCGGCCTGGAGCGGTGCGAAGGAGAAGGAGTTCGCGAAGGCTCCGTGAACCAGTACGAACGTCGGCTGCAGCTGTCTACTCACTTCTATTACTCACTTTCTGGCCTCCGCGGCGTCGGCGGCACGCGTGGCGCCGGTCCCGGCACCACGCGCCACCTTGCGGCCGAGGAACGAACCGTCGTCACGCGGCGCGCATCGATCCCGCCACAGGGACATCTTCGTGCGCGACGCTTGCCACGCGGTCAGGCTCGGAATCTTGAGGACGGCGTACGGACAGTCGTCCGGTGCCGGATACCCGGTGACCGGTCAACCAGTGAGCGGTGGCCAGTCTCCGATGGCCCACACTATCCAGCGGTAGATCATCCGCACTACCGGTACAAGTCCTTCCGCTTGCGCACCGCGCCACCCCAGTGGCACCGCGGACAAGCGCGCCTCGGATATGAAGCCGTGCCTGCGCGGCGCCCGCGCCGGCGGGGTGGGGTGCTCGTGCCGCCTGCCGTTCAGGCTTTGAACGAGTGCAGGTGGGCCGCGGCGAGGGTTTGCTCCGCGTCGTATGCCTCGAAGGTGCTCATGCGCTGGAAACCGAGGCGGGCGGCGAGCTTGAGTGAACGCTCGTTGGCAGTCTGGGTCACTACCAGGACCGGCTGGTCAGGCAGCTCGTCCGCGGCGGCGCGCAACGCTGCCGTGGCAGCCTCGAACGCCAGCCCCGCGCCCCAAGCCTTGCGTCGTAGCAGGTAGGTCAGTTCCAGTTCCCCTCCCTCCTCGGTGACGTGCCCAGGAAGATCGGCGGAGCGTCGGTCGAGCGTGAGCGTCCCGAAGAGCCGGTCGGTCATCTTGTCGGCGATGACATACGTGCCGGGCTTGTTGGTGATGCTCGTGGTACCGATCCCATCGAGATGCTGTTCGACAGCGCTGCGGGGCCTCGGGCCGCCGAGATATAGCCGGATCTGTGGATCGGTCTGAAGTTCGACGATCCCGTGGCGGTCGGTGTCGCGTGCTTTGCGCAGCCGGAGTCGATCCGAGGTGATCTCCGTGACGGACAGCGTGAGTGACGGGTTCATGGGATCCATCCTGACCGAGGACCTGCCGTTCAGCCACGGCACTCCCCGATTCCCGTTCCCTTCAGGCCGATACGGTTCAAAGGTGGCGCCTGCGGCAGCCATGGCACAGCCGGAATTGCGATACGCGAATCACCGGCTCGTCCCGCACCGGCCCCGCGGAGCTCTGGCGACTTCAGCTCGCCAGGACATTCCTCGCTGAACTTGCCGATTCTGACGGAGAATTGGCGGCGGTCCGTGGCGTGTGAGGCAGGCGGACGGGGACGGATTGACACCGGTGGCACGCCGACGCCGGCAGCCGGTTCGCCCAGTCCGCGGAACCATTCGCCCACGGCATCAGGCCACCGGAGGTCACACGGCGACTACGGGTGAGCCGGAATCCGGCGCTCCAGCGGCACAAGGCGTGGTGAGAGGGAGGCGGTTCGGCCGTGCCGGCTTCCGGCTGCTGCGGAGGCGAGTCCTTCTGACTCCGTGAGTACCGGCTCATTGCGCCGGTTGCAAGATCATCAAGTTTTCGGGGTGGGGGAAGGGAACGAAGCCGGCCTTGGAGTAGACCTCGTGGGCGTCGAGGGTGGACAGCAGGACGCGCTGGAGCCTGTAGGGCGCCAGGTGGTCGCGAACAGCCTCGGCCATCCACGTTCCGAGACCTTTGCCGCGATGCGCCGGAACGACGTAGACGTCGCAAAGCCAGGCGAAGGTTGCCCAGTCAGTAACGACACGCGCATAAGCGACCTGAGAGCCGGCGGCGTCGCACGCACGGCGAGGTGTTTCCCCTCGGTCCTCCGGTGCGCCGCCGGGCCGCCGTACGGCGCCTCCTAAGTCCGAGGCCGCCCCGCAGCAGGCGCCAGGCGTGCCGGAGTCGGCGCCGCGGACCCTCTTGACGCGGACCTGACCGGTGCCAAGAATGAGCGCGTTCTGACAACGTTGTCGACGCAGGGGTCGCAGGTGGCTTCCGCTCATCCCGCGAGGCCGCCGTGACCCGGTCCCGGAGGTCTGGAACCATGCCATGGCTCAGTCGCACCCGGCTGCGCGCCGCAGGGGCGGTGCTGGCGGCCGCGCTCATCGGGGGCGCGCTCGCGGCCCCCGCCGCGCAGGCCGAGCCGCCCGGTGGCCCGCTCACCGGCCTGGTCAACCCGTTCATCGGCAGCCGGAACGACGGCAATACCTACCCGGGTGCGGCCGTCCCGTTCGGGATGGTCCAGCTGTCCCCGGACACCGGGCATGACACCGGCTACAGCTACGACGACGACCACATCCGGGGCTTCAGTTCGGTGCACCTCTCCGGCGTCGGCTGCGGACTCGGCGGAGATCTGCCGGTGCTGCCCACCACCGGCGAGATCACCGAGACCGACTATGCGAAGTACGCGGCCGGCTACGACCATGACGACGAGTCGGCCCGGCCTGGCTACTACCGCGTCGGCCTGACGTCCTACGGCGGGATCACCGCCGAACTGACCGCCACCGCCCGCACCGGCCGGCAGCGCTACACCTTCCCGGCCACCGACAAGGCGAATGTGCTGCTCAACGCGGGCCAGTCGCTGCACAAGACGGTCTCGACGCGGGTCGAGGTGCTGGATTCCCGCACCATCCGGACCGCCCTCACCGGCCGCGGCTTCTGCCAGGACACCAAGCCGTACACCGTCTACACCATCACCCGCTTCGACCGTCCTTTCGCGTCGTACGGGACCTGGGACGGCGACAAGGTGACGGCCGGCTCCAAGGGCTCCACCGCGACCGGCCGGCACGGCGCCTATGCCCGGTTCGACACCCGCAAGGACCGGACCGTCGAGGCGACCACGGCCCTCAGCTATGTGGACGCGGCGGGCGCGGCAGCCAATCTGCGGGCGGAGGGCGGCGGTTGTTTCGACCGCACGAGGGCGGCGGCCGACGCCGCATGGGAGCGGCGACTGGGGCTGGTACGGGCCCGGGGCGGTGACACGACGCTGCGCCGCACCTTCTACTCCGCCCTCTACCGGTCCTTCCTCGCGCCGAACATCGGCAGTGATGTGGACGGCCGCTATACGGGCTGGGACCAGCGGACCCATCGCGCCAAGGGGTTCACGTACTACCAGAACTGGTCGCTGTGGGACACCTACCGCACCCAGGCGCAGTTGCTGACGCTGCTGGCGCCACAGGAGTCCCGCGATATGGCGCTGTCGGTCCTGCGGATCGGCAAGGAGAGCGGCTGGCTGCCCAAGTGGGGCTACGGAACGGTCGAGACGAACATCATGACCGGCGATCCGGTCACGCCGTTCCTCACCAACGCCTACCAGCAGGGGCTGCTCGGGGGCCATGAGGAGGAGGCGTACGCGGCGCTGAAGAAGAATGCCGACGGGGTGCCGCCTGCCGGTTCGCCGGCCGTCGGGCGGGAGGCCAACGCGCAGTACCTGAAGGACGGTTTCGCCCCGTACCTCAAGGGCCGTCCGCACACCAAGCCCGGTGACTCGGACTTCGACCACGGCGCCTCGGCCACCCTCGAATACGCCCTGTCGGACGCGATGCTGGCGCAGATGGCGCGCGATCTGGGACACGGCGAGGACGCGGACCGTTATGCGGCCCGCGCCCAGAACTACCGGGAGATCTTTGACGGTTCGACCGGTTTCTTCCGGGCCCGTGACGCGAAGGGCATCTTCACCGGGCCCGCCGATCCGGCCAAGAGCGAGGGCTTTCACGAGGGCACGTCCTGGCAGTACCAGTGGCTGGTGCCGCAGGACCTTCCGGGGATGGTGCGGCTGATCGGCGGCAAGGAGAAGGCCGAGGAGCGACTGGACGCGTTCTTCGCCTACCGGAAGCTGCTGCGGGATCCGGCGAAGACGGCCCGGGAGGTGTGGGTCAACGGCCCGTACGACTACTACAACGCGGACAAGTACAACCCGCAGAACGAGCCCGACCTCATCGCGCCGTACACCTATCTCTCCACCGGCCACCCCTGGAAGACCACGGACGTGGTGCATGCGGCGCTGACGTTGTTCACCGACACCCCCACCGGTATGACAGGGAACGACGATCTGGGGACGATGTCGGCGTGGATGGTGCTCTCCTCGATCGGGGTGTTCCCGGTGCAGCCGGGCACCGACACCTGGGGACTGAGCACCCCCGTCTTCGACCGGGTGGAGCTGACGCTGGACCGGCGCCACTACCCGGCCGGGCACTTCACCGTCACCGCGCCCGGCACGTCCGACACCCGCCGTTATGTGCAGTCGGTGCGTCTGGACGGCACCGGCCACGACCGGACGTACCTCACCACCGAGGAGCTGCGATCGGGCCGTGAACTGGCCTTCGCCGTGGGCACGGAGCCATCCGGCTGGGGCACCGGCGACCGTGCCGCGCCGCCGCCGGTGGGCACGTCCTCAGCCGCGCAGCAGCAGCCCGGTCGCCAACGCTGAGATCACCACGGCGGAGAGCAGGGCGGTGGCCACCCGCCCCCGTGGGCCGGTGAGCGCCCTGCCCAGGACGGTCCCGCCGGCGGCCAGGCACAGTTGCCAGCTGAGAGAGGCAAGGGTCACCGCCGCCACGAAGGCGGTGGGGCCGGCGACGCCGGATCCGGGGGCCCCGGGGGCGCCCGCACCCCCGGCGAGCACCAGCGCAGAGAAGTAGAGGACCGCCCAGGGGTTGAGCAACGTCAGCCCCAGGAAGGCGAGATAGGCCCGGGCGGGGCGTCGCAGGACGTCCCGCTCCGGGCCGTGGTACGTGCGGCGGTGGCGCAGTGCCTGGACGGCGGTCCGTAACGCCGTGCCGAGCAGGAAGAGGGTGGCGAGCACGCGCAGTGGGCCCGCGATCGGCGCGACGGCACGGGAGAGGGCGGCGCCGCCGGCCACCGCGGCCAGCGCGTAGAGGCCGTCGGCGGTCGCCACCCCGAGCGCCGCCGAGGCGCCGACCCGGAAGGAGGTCCGGGCGGTCACGCTCACCAGCAGCACGGCCAGCGCGCCGACGGGGACGGCCAGGGCGTAGCCCGCCCACAGTCCCGGCAGAAAGGCATCGGTCAGGATCTCGGTCATGCCGTCCAGCGTCGGGCGCGGCAACCGTACGGGTCCATCGCAAGTTTCCGCAGGGAATCGTGTGGCGTCTCCACACGGTTGTCCCTACGCTGCGCGCATGATCGATCCCAGGCTCCAGACCCTGCGCGTCCTGCACACCCAGGGCACCGTCACCGCGACCGCCGCGGCGCTGCATCTGACGCCGTCGACGGTCTCCCAGCAACTGCGCCAGCTCTCGGCCCGGCTCGGGCTGGAAATCCTGGAGCCGGACGGCCGCAAGGTGCGCCTGACGCCGGCGGCGTTGGCACTGGTCGAGCACGCCGATGCGCTGTTCCTGCGCTGGGAGGAGGCCCGGGCGGATCTCGCGGAGTACGCGGACGGGGTGGCGGGGCGGCTGCGGATCACGGGCGTGGCGACGGCGATCACGGGGGTGATCGCGCCGGCGGCGGCGCGGCTGCGCGAGGAGCTGCCGCGGCTGGCGGTGGAGATCGGGGAGGATCCGGACGTGAACCGGTTCGAACTGCTGCTGGCCGGGCGGGCGGACATCGCCGTGGTGATCGTGGCGGAGGGCGCCCCGGCACCTGACGATGCGCGGTTCGTCCAGCGGCCGGTCCTGGCGGAGCCGCAGGATCTGCTGGTGCCGGCCGGGCACCGGTTCGCCGGGCGCGCGGCACGGGGCGTGGCACTGGCCGAGGCGGGCGGGGAGAGCTGGATCCGCGCCGGTGATCCGGCCGATCAGCACCGGCTGCTGCTGACCGCCTGCGCCTCGGCGGGCTTCACCCCTCGGGTGCGCCATCACGCGGTCGACTGGTCCGCGATCGCGGCGCTGGTCGCGCACGGCTTCGGGATCTGTCTGGTGCCGCGGCTGGCGCCGGTGCCGGAGCGGTGCCCGGTCGTCAGGGTGCCGCTGCGCGGGGAGCCCCTTCCCGTACGGCGGTTCGTGGCTGCCGTCCGTCGCGGGAGCGAGCGGCAGCCCGCGGTCGCCCGCGGGCTGGCGGCGCTGCGCGGGGCCGCGGGCGACCGGGAGGCGAAGGGGGTGTGAGAAAAGGCGGGTGCGGACGTCAGTCCTGCAGGGCCTGCCAGAACTCGTCGAAGGACATCCGGCCGTCGCTGTCGGTGTCCTTGGACCTGATGACCGCCTCGGCGACCGGGCCGGTGACGAACGGGTCGCCCATCTCGGCCATCGCGTGCTTGAACTCCTCCGGTGTGACCTGGCCGTCGCCGTCCGCGTCGAACCGGGCGAACGCCGCCCTGGCCTTCTCGATGTCTGCCATGAGAGGTGCCCCCTTCGTGGTGCTGCGCAGTGCTGCGCGGTGCTGTTGCCTGCTGATCTGACCTGCGTACATTAGCGGACCGTCAAGAGGCGTCCGGCCGCGCCCTCCGCCGGGCCAGGTAGAGCGCGGTACGGCTCTTCGGTTCCGCCGCGACCTCGGCCGGGGTTCCGGCCGCCACGATCCGGCCCCCGTCCGCGCCGCCGCCGGGGCCGAGGTCGATGACATGGTCGGCGCCCGCGACCACCCCCATGTCGTGCTCGACGACCACGACGGTGTGCCCGGCGTCGACCAGGCCGTGCAGCTGGCGCAGCAGCACCTCGGTGTCGGCGGGGTGCAGCCCGGTGGTGGGCTCGTCGAGGAGGTAGAGGGTGTGGCCGCGGCGGGTGCGCTGGAGTTCGGAGGCGAGCTTGATGCGCTGCGCCTCGCCGCCGGACAGCTCGGTGGCGGGCTGGCCGAGCCGCAGATACCCCAGGCCCACGTCCTGGAGGGTGCGCAGGCTGCGGGCCGCCGCGGGGAGATCGGCCAGGAAGCCGGCGGCGGCGTCGACGGTCATCGCCAGGACGTCGGCGACGGTCCGGTCCCGGTAGGTGATCTCCAGGGTTTCGGGGCGGTAGCGGGCGCCGTGGCAGTCGGTGCAAGGGGCGTACGTACCGGGCAGGAAGAGGAGTTCGACGGCGACGAAGCCTTCGCCCTGGCAGGTCTCGCAGCGGCCGCCGGCGACGTTGAAGGAGAACCGTCCGGGCGTGTAGCCGCGGGCGCGGGCCTCGTCGGTGGCGGCGAAGACCTTGCGCACCGCGTCGAAGAGCCCGGTGTAGGTGGCGAGGTTGGAGCGCGGGGTCCGGCCGATCGGCTTCTGGTCGACGCGGACCAGCCGGTCGATCGTCTCCAGGCCCTCGGCCGCGGTGAGCCGGGCGCGGGCCATCGGTCCGGCGGAGTCAGCGTCGGCGGCGTCCTGCTGCTCCTCGCCCGCACCGAGGTGGTCCCGTACGGCCTCCGCGAGCACGCGGGTGACCAGCGTCGATTTACCCGATCCCGAGACGCCGGTGACGGCGGTGAAGACGCCGAGCGGGAAGGTCGCGTCCAGACCGCGCAGATTGTGCAGGGTGACGCCGCGCAGCGTGAGGGTGCCCGAGGGGCTGCGCACCCTGCGTGCGTCGGGTGGTGCGGGCTCGAAGAGGAACCGGCGGGTGGCGGAGGCGGGGGCGTCCGCGAGGGCGGCGACGGGGCCGCTGTGCAGGACCTGCCCGCCGTGTTCCCCGGCGTGCGGGCCCACGTCCACGATCCAGTCGGCGCGGCGCACCACGTCCATGTCGTGCTCGACGACGAACAGCGAGTTGCCCGCTTCCTTCAGCCGGCCCAGGACCGTGAGCAGGGACTCCGTGTCCGCGGGGTGCAGGCCGGCGGACGGCTCGTCCAGGACGTAGACGACGCCGAAGAGACCGGAGCGCAGCTGGGTGGCCAGCCGCAGCCGCTGGAGTTCGCCGGCCGACAGGGTGGGCGCCGGCCGGTCCATGCTCAGGTACCCCAGGCCGAGTTCGGTGAGGACGTCGATACGGGCCACCAGGTCGCGGGCCAGCACCGGTGCCACCTCGTCGTCGGCCCGCCCGGCGGTGGGCCGCAGCAGCTGGGCGAGGGCGCTCAGCGGCCGGCCCGCGAGGGTGGCGATGTCGTGGCCCTCGAAGGTGACGGCCAGCGCCTGTGGGCGCAGCCGCCGCCCGTGGCACACCGGGCAGGGCTCGGCGACCATGAATCCCTGGACGCGCCTGCGCAGGGTCTCGCTCTTGGAGTCGGCGAAGGTGTGCAGCACATAGCGCTTGGCGCTCATGTACTGGCCCTTGTAGGGGCGTTGGATCCGGCCCACGTCGCGGACCGGGTGCACGGTGACGACGGGCTGTTCGTCGGTGAACAGGATCCAGTCCCGGTCGGCCTGCGGCAGCTCGCGCCAGGGCCGGCCGGTGTCGTATCCGAGGGCGTCGAGGATGTCGCGGAGGTTCTTGCCCTGCCAGGCCCCGGGCCAGGCGGCGATGGCGCCCTCGCGGAGGGTGAGCGAGGGGTCGGGGACGAGGGAGTCCTCGGTGACGCGGTGGACGGTGCCCAGGCCGTGGCACTCCGGGCAGGCACCGGCCGCGGTGTTGGGCGAGAAGGCGTCGGAATCGAGCCGTTCCGCCACCCCCTCCGGGTAGTCGCCGGCGCGGGAGAAGAGCATGCGCAGGGTGTTGGAGAGGGTGGTGACGGTGCCTACCGAGGAGCGGGAGGTGGGCGCGGAGCGGCGCTGTTCCAGGGCGACGGCGGGCGGCAGTCCGGTGATGTCCTCGACCTTGGGCGCACCGACCTGGTGGATCAGCCGCCGGGCGTAGGGGGCCACGGACTCGAAGTAGCGGCGTTGCGCCTCGGCGTAGAGGGTGCCGAAGGCGAGGGAGGACTTGCCCGATCCGGACACCCCGGTGAACGCGACCAGCGCGTCCCTCGGGATGTCCACATCGACGGAGCGGAGATTGTGCTCACGGGCGCCGCGCACCCGTACGTACGAGTCAGCCATACCTCCATGATCGGGCACGGCCGCAGGTGCGCGGTCAGCCGGCCGCCGTGGCGGCGGCGATCCGCTCGCGCGCCTCCTCCCAGGGCAGTGGAGTGGCGACGACCGCGCGCAGCGCCCGGACCTGGCGGGGCGGGAGCCCGGCCATGAGCACGCCGACGGCGCTGCCGTCCCGGCCGTAGAGCGCGAGGGCTCGGCGCGCCGCCCGGTCCAGGACGGTGGTCTCGACCCGGTCGGCGCCCGCCGTCAGCCCGTACGCCTGGATCTTGACGGCGTACTGGTCGGACCAGAAGTACGGCACGGGGGCGAACGGGCGGCGCTCCGGGGCGGGGCCTTCGGGACCAGCGGGGGCGGGGTCCTCGGTCCCTGCGGGGACGGGCGCCTCCGCGGCGAGTTCGGCGAGGAGGTTGCGGGCCGCGGCCATGCCCTGTTCGGTGGCGTTCATCCGGTGCTCGAAGCGCAGCGGGCGGCCGTGGACCGGATGGTCCCAGCGGGCCACGTCGCCCGCCGCGTAGATGCCGGGGGCGGCGGCGCAGTACGCATCGCAGCGCAGCCCGTCGCTGGTGTCCAGGGCCGGGTCGTCCAGCCACTCGACGGCGGGCCGGGAGCCGATCGCCAGCAGCACGAGGTCCGCGGGCAGCCGGCGGCCTCCCTCTCCCGCTCCCCCGGCGGCTGCGCCCCCGCTGCCGGGGAGGCCCCCACTGGCCACGCCCTCACTGGCGGGGGTACCCGCATCGGCCAGTCGTACGGCGGTGACCCGCGGGTCGCCGGCACCAGGCAGGCCGTTGGCCCCGGCCGGGTCCGCGGGCGCCGTCTCGAAGCCGTCCACCGCTCCGGTGAGCAGCCGGACGCCGCGGGCGCGGTGCTCCTCGGCGAGCAGTTCGCCGAAGTCGGTTCCGACGGCGGCGGCCATCGGTGTCGCCTCGATGCCGACGAGGGTGACCTCGTGCCCCAACTCCCGGGCCACCGCGGCAGCTTCACAACCCAGGACGCCGTTTCCGACGATCACCAGGCGAAGGCCGCCTCCCCCTCCCCCGGCGGCTACGCCCTCACTGCCGGGGGCACCCCCACTGGCTACGCCCTCACCGGCGGGGGCACCCCCATTGGCCAGCCGGCTTCGCAGGGCCAGCGCGTCGTCGAGGGTGCGCAGGGTGTGCACGCCGGCGATGCGGTCGGCGCCGGGCAGGGTACGGGCCGAGACGCCGGTCGCGATGATCACGCCCGCGCAGGCGAGTTCCGCGCCGTCGTCGAGGGTGAGGGTACGGGTGGCCACGTCGAGGCCGGTGGCGCGGGTGCCGAGCCGCAGGTCCAGGTCGAGCGGGGCGAGCTGGTCCGTGGTGCGCAGCAGCAGCTTCTCCGGCGCCCATGCGCCGTGCAGCAGCTGTTTGGACAACGGCGGCCGGTCATACGGGAGATGGGGTTCGTCGCCGATGAGGGTGAGCGGGCCGCGCCAGCCGGAGCGGCGCAGCGTCTCGGCCGCCGCGAGACCGGCCGCCGAGGCGCCGACGACGGCGATCGGCAGGCCGGTCATGCGTGCACCTCGATCACGGCGGCGGGGCAGATGGCGGCCGCCTCGTGCACCGCGTCGTGCTGTGCGGCAGGCGGTGCGGCGTCGAGCAGCACGACCACGCCGTCCTCGTCGCGCTGGTCGAAGACCTCGGGGGCGATCAGCACGCACTGGCCGGCGGCGCAGCACTTGTCGGCGTCGAGGGTGATCTTCATGTCGGTGGACTCCATTGCTGTGAGGTGGCGTGGGGAAAACGGCCGGGACGCCCCAGGAGTGCCCGGCGGCGCGCCGGTGTCGGGGGACGGGCGGAAAGCCGCATCCGTGGAATCAGCCCCAAGGGCCGTCAGCCGAGGGACGAGCCGTACCTCCCGCCGGCCACCCGGCGGATCTCCTCCAGCGGGTACGGGGCCTGTCTGCTCTCCTTCTGCACCTTGCGGAAGAACTCCGCCATCACCGCGGCGAGCGGCGCATGCCGGGTGATGAGTTCCGCGGCCACGGCCGGGATCCCCGAGGGAGGCTCGCCGGCGGCGCAGGCGCGCACCCACGCGTCGCGGTCGTCCCTGCCGTACCCGTACAGAGCGGTGACCAGCCAGCGCACCAGGTACGTGACGGTGTAGCAGCGGTCGTAGGTCCGGTGCCGGTCGAAGAAGGCGGCCTCGTCCCGTGCCAGCTCGAACCGGGAGGAGATCGCGAGGCCGTAGTCCGTGAAGAAGAGGCGCCGTCCGTCGGTCAGGATGTTCTCGAAGTGGGCGTCGAAGTGCAGGAGTCCGCGCGCGTTCATGAACGAGGTGCCGGCTTCCAGCTCCCGCTCCACCATGGCGCATGCCCGGCCGGCGGCCTCGTCACCGGATCCGAGCTGCCCGCCCATCCAGTCGTGCAGGTTCTGCGGGATGTACTCCATGAACAGCGCAACGGTCGCCGAGGATCCCTGAAGCCCTTCGATACGGCTGCGGACCTCCGGTCCGCCGCCCCAGTAGGCGACGGCCCGTTCCACGTCCGCCAGTTCCCCGGCAAGCGGCGTCACCGTGTCCGGCAACACCCGCCAGTGATACATCAGGGGGAAGCCCTCGAACTCCCCCGCCAGCACCCAGTTCGTCGTCATGGTGTGCGCGGCCAGCTCCCGCCAGGCCCCGAAGCCCGGGCTGCCGATGCCGTACTGGAGGAAGGGCGGCACGCCGAACACATTTGCCGTGGACCGGATGTTCTCCGGCTGCCTCTCCCGATCGGTGAGGGGCACCTGTTTCACGAAGACCGGGGTTCCGGCGACGTCCAGCAGCGCCGACCTTCCACCGATGCCGGAGCCGAGCGGCGCGGCCGCGTCCACGAGCTCACGCAGTCCGCGATCACTGCACAGGGCCAGGGAGGTGGAGACGGCGCTGTGAGCCGCCAGCCGTGCGCGGCGGGACCTGTCGTGACCTTCCACTCGTACCTCCAGCCTGGTTCGCTTCCCACAGGACACGGTCGCCGCCCCGGCCCAGCCAGGGGGAGCCCTCCGGCGGTCTAGGCGACCTCGATGCCGTACTCCTGCACCAGCGCTTCCAGGCCGCCGGGGAAGCCCTTGCCGCCGATCACGAAGTCCCAGTCGCCCCCTGCCCGTTGACGGAACGAGCCGAGGACCAGAGCGGTCTCCCCGCGCCGCCCGTCCGAGACCTCCAACCGCCCCAGCTCCTCCCCCGACGCGTCCAGCAGCCGGATCCGGGCGTCGGTGAAACCGGAGAGATCGGCGTCGGGGTTGACCTGGGGGTCGATCGCCGCGACCAGGACCAGCCGGTCGGCGGCCGGCGGCAGCGCCTCGAACCGCACCTGCATCGCGGCCCGGTCGGGGGCGAAGCCGGGCAGCATCCGGACCGAACCATCCGGACTGCGCGGGTTGTTGTAGAACACGAAGTGATCGTCGCTGAGCACGTCGGCCCCCTTGCACACCAGGGCACAGACATCGAGGGCGACCTCGCCGGACCAGTTCATCCCGAGGATGTTGTGGTCCGCCGCCTCGTCGGCGGCGGACGGGCCGGACGGGGCGTCCCCGCCGAGCCGTCCGCGCAGCCCGTAACGGCCGAGCAGGTCGACGAGTTCGGGGCCGGCTATGAGGCTGAGCGGTTTGCCGTTGGCGAAGGTGTGGGCGCCGGGACCGAACCGGGAGGTGGTCACCAGCACCCCCTTGTTGGCACCTTCGGACTGGACGGTGCCGTACAGGTCGCGGACGGCGGTCGGCGGGACGGTGTTGCGGTAGCGCTTGACCTGCACGACGATCTTGCCGCCGCGGATCGGGTCGGGGTCCAGCGCATCCACATCGACCCCGCCGTCGCCGGACCGCTGAGTGGTCACGGCCTGCATGCCCATGGCGCGGAACAGCTCGGCGATCAGGTTCTCGAAGGCGATCGGATCCATCTCGTACAGATCCGGTTCGCTCTCCGTGCCGTGCGAGACGACCCCGCCGCCCACGTCTGCGGGCAGGCGCACCGGGCGCACCGCGGTCCGCTGGTCGGGGCGGGCGGCGAGCTGCCCGCGCAGCCCGTCGGTCAGGCACTCCACCGCGCTGACCTGCTCCAGGCGGAAGGTGTCGAAGGAGCTGCGGGGAGCCATGACGGTCGCGAGATACACCTGGGCCGGGCGGCCGGTCACCGGGTCCACATCGTCCACGAAACCGTTCAGCGCCACCGAGTCCAGTGTGCCGTAACCGTCGGCGGCGAAGAGGTCGCGCAGCACCAGCAGCACGCTCTGGGCCAGCACTTCGCGGTAGAGCGCCCGTCGCTGCGCGGCCGGCCGGGCGGTCTCCTTCTCCTGGTCGGCGGTGGGCATATAGCGGACGGACTTGGTCTCCGGGACGATGTCGTAGCCCGGGAGTTCCCAGTCCAGGACGAGCTGACGGGCCGTCGGATCGTAGGCCGCCGCGACCTGCCGGGGAAAGCCTTCCGGCCAGGCCGTGGAGGAGTACAGCGCGGCGGAGAAGTACTCGACGGCCGCGTCCGCGTCGCCGCCGCGCAGGCCCGACAGCAACTCCTCGATGCCCAAGTTGTGCTGCCGGATCCCGTCCAGGGCGCCCGCGGCCCACTGGTCGTACTGCTGCCGGTAGGAGGCGAGTTGGGCCTGTCGCCGGCTCTCCGCGGCCTGCGCCGTGTACCAGTCCTGCTCGTAGCGGGCGCGAGCCTCTTCCTGGGCACGGTCGCGGCGGGCGCCGAGGTGCCAGCCGCCCGTCGGCGCGTGATAGCGGGCCGGGTCGGGCATCGGTACCGGCGCGGCCAGGGCGCCGGGGGCGAACTCCTCGATCCGCTCGGGACGCAACAGCGCTGCGGCGGAGAAGGCGGGGGCGCGGCAGCCGTCGGCGAGCAGGCCGGTCAGGGCGGTGACGCGGGCGTCCAGTTCCTCGGTCCGCCGGCGGGCGTCGGCCTCGCGTTGCTGCCGGTAGGCCGTCTGCCGCTCACGATGCATCCGCGCCATGGCGCGTTCGGCGTCCCGTGCCTGCCGTTCCTGGTCGCGCTGCTGCTGTGCTCGCGCGCGGCGCTGGGCTTCCTGCTGGCGCTGCTGCTGGCGCTGCGCCTCGGCCCAGACGGCCATTAATCCATGGGAACGGCGGCTCATATCGCTGTGTGTCCTCCCCCCGGGGCGGGCTGCCCCCGGAACCCTGTGGAAGCGGTTTCACCTGCGTTGTTGGGTAAGACTTTAGCGGGGGAGCGAGAGGCTGGTCACGACCGGGACGAAGATTCGGCCCCCTTCGTGCGGTGCCCGCCGACGCCGTCTCCGCAACCGTTCCGGAACGGCTCCGGAACCGCGCCGGGGGGCCGCCCGGCGCTGTCACGGCGGAGGCGCCGTTGGGGAAGGGCGGGCCACATGACGTCTTCGCGACAGCTGGTGCACGAAGCACATCGAGGGCACTCACGGGTCACCCACGGCGGGTCCGTAAAGTGTGGGTCATGTCGGCGGAATCCCCTCTTGTACAGAGCATGCGAGCGGCCGTTGCAGCGGCGCCCGATGACGTGCCGCTGCGGCTGCACCTGGCCGAGTTGCTGCTGACCGCTGGGCACGGTGATGCCGCAGTGGAGGAGGTCTCCGTGGCGTTGCAGCACGCGCCTGCTGATGTCCAGGCCCGCGAGTTGATGGTTCGGGCCCTGACAGACGCTCCGGCAACCATGCCCGGTGAAGCCGCGCTGCCCGCGTCGCCGCAGGCCCCGCCCGCCCCCGCCGTCGTGCCACCACCTGCGCAGGTGCCAAAGCAGCCTCCGGCCGCTGCAGCCAAACCACCGCAGGACCCCGCGGCCGGGCACGCTCCGGCGCCCGCCCGCGCCTCGGGCCCGCGCTTCGACTGGAACGCCGCCGAGGATCAGGTCGGCGATGTCGTGCCGCCCCGGTTCGTGGAGGCGCCGCTGGCCGTCGACGGCGGCGCCCCTGAGGAGGCCGCCGCCTGGGACGTGGAACGGCCGGGCGCCCTCCGCCTCGCCGATGTGGGCGGCATGCAGGAGGTCAAGGAGCGGCTGGAGGCCGCCTTTCTGGCACCGTTGCGCAATCCGGAGCTGCGCCGCCTGTACGGCAAGAGTCTGCGCGGCGGGCTCCTGCTGTACGGGCCGCCCGGCTGCGGCAAGACCTTCATCGCGCGGGCCGTCGCCGGTGAACTCGGGGCGAACTTCCTGTCCGTGTCGGTCAACGATGTGCTGGACATGTGGATCGGCAACTCCGAGCGCAATATGCACGAGCTCTTCCAGACCGCCCGCCGCCAGGCCCCGTGCGTGGTCTTCCTGGACGAGATGGACGCGCTCGGCGGAAAGCGCAGCCGCACCCAGAGCGCGGGGATGCGCAACACCGTCAACCAGTTGCTGACCGAACTGGACGGCGTCGAGGCGGAGGCGAACGAGGGCGTGTTCGTGCTCGCTGCCACCAATGTGCCCTGGGACGTGGACATCGCCCTGCGCCGCCCCGGCCGGCTGGACCGGACCTTGCTGGTGCTGCCACCGGACGCACCGGCCCGGGAGGCGATTCTCCGCTACCACCTGCGGGATCGGCCCATCGAGAACGTCGACCTCGGCAAGCTCGTCAAAGCCACCGACGGCCTGTCCGGCGCCGACCTGGCCCATGTGTGCGAGGCCGCGGCCGAACACGCACTGCTGGACTCGGCCCGCACCGGGACCGTACGCCTGATCGGGATGAAGGACCTGCTGGCCGCGGCGGGACAGATCAAGCCCTCGACCCAGTCGTGGTTCGCGGCCGCCCGCAACGTGGCGATGTACGCCAACGACGGCGGCATGTACGACGACCTGGTGGCCTACCTGAAGAAGAAGCGGAAACTGTGACCGAACCGAACACGGCCGCGGAGCAGGCCCAGGCCCTCATCGACTTCGAACGCTTCGACCAGGCCCGGGACCTGCTGTCGCAGCACCTGGCCGAAGATCCCGGCGATATCCGCGCCTGGGTACGGATCGGCTACTGCCACGTGAACATGGGGCAGCGGGAGCAGGCACTAGAGGCGGCTGACGAGGCTCTCCAACTTGCCCCCGAGGACGTCGGCGCACTCCTCCTGCGTGCCCAGGCGATGGTCAACGGGCCCGGCAGCTCATGGCTCGAGGTCGAGCCCGTACTGCGCGAAGCGGTCCGCGTCGCGCCTGATCACTGGTTCGGCTATGCGATGCTCGCCGACGCCGTATGGCGCGACTCGGTCGGCCGTTACGCCCGGGAGGCCGGCACCAGGGACCTGCAGGGCCATGACCTCAGCGGCGTGTTGCGCGAGGCGGCCGACCTGGCCGCGGAGGCGCTGCGCCTGGGTCCGGAGGAGATCTACGCCCACGAAGTCGCCCGGAACATCGCCGGCATCTCGCTCAACACCACCCTCGCCGACCAGCTCGACCACGCCATCCTCCGCCTCGATCCCACCCACGCCGAGGCCCTGGCCCGGCAGACCCAGAAGGCCGCCAACGCCCCCGGCGTCAAGGCCGCCAGGGCCGCCGACCTCTACGCCACCGGGCTCGCCGCCGCACCGGACTCCGCCGAAATGCAACGCGGCCTGGACCAGGCCACGTACCGCATGCTGCGCGGGGTACGGTGGCTCGCCCTGCTCTGCGTCGCCTTCGCCGGGTCGGGGATGGACCTGTTCGCCGTCGCGGGCAAGGCGCAGCGGGAATTGCCACTGCCGCTCGGCCAACGCCTGTGGTACCTCGTGGTGGCGACCGCCATCTGGCTCGTCGGCGCCCTGCTGCGCTACCGGCGGCGGCGCGCCGGCGTCCAGCTCAACGTGCGGTCACTGATACGCCGCCGCCGGTGGCCCCGCATAGTGCTGGCCCAGGCGGCCTGGGCCATGCTGTGTGCCCTGGTGATCGCCGAAGTCCCCTGGACGGACCGGCCGTTGCCGCAGGTGCTTTTCTGGGCAGGTCTCACCCCGACATTCGCCACGATCTGGTTCGACCGGAAGAAGACCCGGTGAAGAAGGGCCCGAGCCGGGACCCCGCTATCGCGGCCAGGGCCTCGCGGTCACCCGCCCGCCTCCCGGTCTCCGGCCTCCGTCTTGGGGACGCTTCACCTCCGTGGACGGCACCACCCGCCGTAACAGCACCCACCAACTCGTCCGGCACCAGCCGCTCCACCAGATCAACCGTGAACTGCTCAACGGTCGTCGGCCCCAGCAGAATCGACACTTTAGACTCGACGGACACCATGCCGGATCACAGCTGAAAAAGGAGATGAAATGAATCGGCCTCCCTTCGCCTCCCTGTCCGCCGCACTTGCGGCGCTCGGGACGGTGCTGGGCTTTCTCGCAGTCCAGTTGCGTACGGACGGATACGAGCAGTACGTCGAGTCCGTGGCCACCGCCAGCGTCGTGATGTGGACGACCGCCTTGCTGACGGTCGTGACATGGTCCCGCTGGCGCCAGGGGAAATCGAGCTGAGCTCCCCACACGCCGACGGGTGCCGGGGCATCAACCCCGGCGCCCGTGGCCCGCGGCACAGCCGCGAAGTGCGCCACACACACGCGTAGTTCCCCGTACAGCCGCCGTTCGCGGCGTGCGCAGGAGCCGCCACCTGGCAGCAATACCCCAGCGCCGCAGCAACACAAGACCACAGCGCCTTCAGCAAGCACGTCCGTCGCGAAGGGATACCGCCGTCATGGACGATCTCCTGCACTTCCGGGCCGCCGGGGTCAGCCTGGTGCTGGATGTGTCCGGTGCCGGTCTGCCGCGCGTCGTGCACTGGGGCGCCGGCCTCGGTGCGCTCGCACCGGGCCGTCTCACCGAGCTGCGGTGCGGGGCTGGTGCGGCTGCACGCCGCCGTCACCAACACCGGCGGCGGCCCGTACCACCTCACCGAGCTCACACCCGCCCTTCCGGTGCCCGCACAAAGCCACCGAGCTTCTGGATCTCACGGGCCGGCATCTGCGCGAACGCGCCCCACAGCGGCATGTGTTCACCGTCGGCACCCATCTGCGTGCGAGCCGGCGGGGGCGCACCGGCGGCGATGCGACGCTGCTGCAGACCGCCGGGGAGGCGGGCTTCGGATTCCGGTGCCGATGCAGGCGCTGCTGGACGACGGGGACGAGGTGCTGGTCCCGGCCCCGGACTATCCGCTGTGGACGGCGTCGGTCTCGCTCTCCGGCGGCACGGCCGTGCACTACCGCTGTGACGAGCAGGCCGACTGGATGCCGGACCTCGCCGACATCGAGCGCAAGGTCACCGACCGCACCAAGGCCATCGTCGTCATCAACCCCAACAACCCCACGGGCGCGGTGTACGACGACGAGCTGCTGCGAGGCACGCGGTCGCCACGGCCCTCGGCGGCCGCCAGTCGATCAACGAACTGGTGCTGCCCGGCGGCCGGCTGCTGGAGCAGCGCGACACGGCGTACGAGCTGCTGACGCAGATCCCCGGCGTCAGCTGCGTCAAGCCGAAGGGCGCGCTGTACGCCTTCCCCCGGCTGGATCCCAAGGTCTACAAGGTCAAGGACGACCGGCGGATGGTGCTCGACCTGCTGCGCGCCGAGAAGATCATGATCGTGCACGGCACCGACTTCAACTGGCCGGAGCCGGATCACTTCCGCCTGGTCACGCTGCCCAGCAAGGACGATCTGACGGACGCCGTCACCCGGATCGGCTCCTTCCACGACGGTTACGGACAGTGCTGAGCCGGAGGAGGACCCGAGTAACACCTTGGTCGCGCCGTGCCCCATCCCCAAGTGGCGAAGTGGACCTCTCCGCAGGCGTACAAGACCGCGACACGCGGGCAGCATGGTCCAACCACGGCTGCGGAACACCCACCGGGCTCGGGGGTTGGCTCCACCCGAGTTCCCGACGCCCCGCGGGGGTCGTGGCGCCGGGAGTCTTCTACCTCTGCGCGTCCGCGAGCGGCAGGGCGTCGGAAGTAATCGGATCCGTGCTGGGCTCGGAGCGACGGATGAGACAGAAGCTTGCGACGGCTCCCAGGAGCGCGACACAGGCCCCGACGATGAACGAAGTGCGCATGCCGACGGAGAAGGCGTGATCGGCTGCGGTGCGGAAGGCGCTGCGCAGCTGGGCGGGCACGGTGTCGGCGGTGCCGGCGATGTTGCCCGTGGCCACTTCGGTCGCCAGCGTGCGGAGGTTTTGGTGCGGGCCGACCAACCGGCCGGCGTGGGAGGTCAGATCAGATGTGACGGCGCCGGCCAGGACAGCGCCGATACCGCCGAAGCCGGCAGTCATGCCCACGATGCGCATGGTGGAGTTGATTCCGGAGGCCATCCCCGATCGGGAGGCGGGCACGATGCTGATCGCCACATTGCTCATCTCGCCGTTGATGAGGCCGGTTCCGATCCCACTGATGAGGCCGCCGACGGCGTAGTTGGTCCAGGTGCTGTGCAGTGGTGCGAAGGCAAGGACCGTGGCACCCACGGCGACCAGAGCCTGGCCGAGGCCCAGCAGTGCGCGGGAGGAGATGCGGTGGGCCAGGCGAGCGCCGAGCGGGCCAGCTCCGAAGAGGGGGACGGCAAAGGGCAACATGGCCATGCCGGCCTGCAGGGGGCTGTAGCCGAGAACACCTTGGAAATACAGCGGGGTGTACAGGAACAGCCCCCAGAAGGCGATGGAAAGCACGAGGGGGGCCAGGCTGGCGCCGAGGAACGTGCGGTTGGTGAACAAGCGCAGGTCGATCAGTGGGTAGCGCTGCCGCAGTTCCAACGGGACGAAGACGATGACGAGGAGAGCTGCCGCGGCCAGCGTGACGAGGATGGTCGGGCTGGTCCAACCGATCTGCGGAGCAGTGACGATGGAGTACACGACCAGGAGCACCGCGCCGCTGAAGAGGACCAGGCCCTTGAGGTCCAGACGTGTGGCATGGGGGTCCTTGGACTCCCTGGTGCGCAACAGTCCCAGGATGAGCATGGCGATGCCGAACGGCGCGTTGAGGAGGAAGGCCCATCGCCAGCCACCCAGGTTGACTGCAAGGCCTCCGATGAAGGGGCCCAGGGAGGCTCCCAATCCGGAGGCGACGCCGAAGACGGCGAAGGCGTGGACCCGGCGTGGACCAGTGAACTCCTGGACGAGCAGGGCGAGCGAGGAACTGAACATCCCAGCAGCGCCGAGACCTTGCGCAACGCGCCCGACATTGAGCCAGATGACGGCCGGTGCCAGGCCGGCCAGGACAGAGGCTGCCGTGAAGATGGCCAGTCCTGACAGGAAGACCTTTCGGCGGCCGAACAGGTCGGCCAGTCCGCCGCCTGCCATCAGCAAGGCGGCAAACGCCATGGTGTAGCCGTTGATCACCCACTGCTGGTCGCTGAAGCTGACGGAGAAGTCACGGTGGATGTCGCGGAGGGCGACCGAGGCGACCGTGTAGTCCAAGGGCAGCAGGAACGTGGTCACACTGCTGGCGATCAGCGTGGCGGCCGCATAGCTGAGGCGAAATTTCGAGGTCATGCAATTCCTAGGTCGGTTGCAACACTTGAGGTGTGGCGATAAGCGTCTGAGAACGACGGCCCCCAGGGAGTCCTTGCGAGTTTTACATGCAGTGAGACTGCTCGTCGTCAGATGCCTTACGGATTCCCTCCGTGATACCGGGGGGAATTTCCATCATCTAGATCTTGGCAGGTTCTCGCGCAGGATCTCCAGCCGCTATCGGACCAGCACATCCACGTCAGGGGCCCGGTGGGTGATCGGTTTCGTCCGATGAGGTCGCCCAAGGCTGGTGCTCGCTATGCGTGCGCGGCAGGAACCACTGTGGCCTGCTCGACGATGAGAGCGCATGCGTGGCGCAGGAAGTGGGCTATCGCCGGCTGGGCCAGGCGGTAGTACCGGTGGCGTCCACGAGGCTCGACCTGCAGCAGACCGCCGGCGACCAGTTTGCTCAGGTGCGTGCTGGCGGTCGAGGCCGCAGTGCCCGCGGCGTCGGTCAGTTCGCTGGCGGAATAGTCCTGTCCGTCCAGTAGCTTGTACAGAATCCGTACGCGACTGGAGTCCGCCAGCAAGGAAGCGATCATGACCAGCCGCTTTTCCTTGTCATCCCGGAAGCGTCTTTGCTCCCCGTTCTGCCTTCGGCAGCGTAACTGATGTGACGAGCATATGGAGTAGACGGAACCGCTGTGCATTCCACTCAGCCCTTTCTTCGCTGGCGGCCGATGCCGGGGTGCCGACTGCTCCCCCGGCATCGGCTGCGACGTCTTGTAACGTGCTCAGCTGAAACTTTGGCCGTGCTGCTCTCAGAAGCCGATGTCGACTCCGTAGTTCTTGATCCACTTATTGAAGCTGACAATGCAGGACATGCTGTGCGCCGTGCTGGGAGCTGTGCCGACGCAGGGCACCGGCCGGGTGCTGTCGAGCATGGCAGCCACCTTGGCGCGGTCGAGGATGTCGAAGACCGGCTCCGTCGGCCGCTGTACGAGAGCGGCCAGTTGCGCACGGACGTGCTTGAGGTACCTGTCGTCGCGTGCTGCCGGATAGCCGCTCTTCTTTCGCCAGGCGACCGAGGCGGGAAGCGTGTCGGCGACGGCGTGCCGCAGGAGGCCCTTCTCCATTCCGCCCATCTGCTTGATCGGAACGGCTTCGATCGCACCATACGGTGTTACGCGGTTCTGGAGCGGCATGGCTCCCCTTTCCTGCGACTCCTCGTCGTCTGCTGGCCGAACGGTTACGCCGCCAAGATCGCGTGCCGTGAGGACGGCACGTGGCTCGGCGCGAACAGCTCAGAGTCACCGGACTGCTGGTGCCACAGCTGCATGACCGCGTAGGAGCGCCAAGGCCGCCACTGCTCCGCCCGGCGCATCACCGCGGAGAGCTCTGTCGGCTGCCTGAGAGCCCGCAGGGCGCGGGTGGTTGCTGGAGCCTGCGCGAGGAAGACATCGGGATTTTTCAGCGCCCGCATGACGAGATAGGCGGCACCTTGCCCGCTCAGGCCGGCCTGCATCAGTTGACGCTCGGTATCGGCACGATCGCTTCCGTCGCTCATGGTCAAGGCTCCGGTGGCCAGGTCGGTGGCAACGCGGTGCAGCAACTTCGCCGCACCGGCGGGGAGCAGGTCGTCCAACGGTGCCTCGGAGAGCGTCTCGGGCAGCGGGAACAGATGGGTCACGGTACCCATCGGGGACGACAGCGGACATCCGTACCGACGCGTGAGTTCGGCTGCCGCCAGGCGTCCCTGAGCTCCAGGCATCGCCTGCTGCAAGGTGGTGCGCAGCAACAGTTCCTCGGGGTCCGCCGCGCCCGCCACCCGCAACCCGGGATGGGCCTTGACGAGCGCGGCCATCAGCGGCTCATCGGCCAGCAGCTCGGTGATCGCGAGCGGGTCGGCATCCAGGTCCAGGAGACGTCGACAGCGGTGGATGGCGGTGGCCAGATCCCGTATGTCTTCGAGCCGGAAATGCGCCTCAACGTATCTGTTTTGTGGCGTGAGAGAGACCGCGGCCGCCCCGTGAGGCAGTGTCAGGCTCCGGCGATAGGTGTCCCCGTCGATCTCTTCGATCCCCGGTACGGCATGGGCTGCGAAGAACCGCAACAGCGCCGGCCCGTCGAAGGGTTCGCGGACCGAAAGGCGCACCACAATGCTCCCGGTCGCCTGGTCTGCCGGCGAGGCCGCCATCTCCCGCAACACGGTGGGAGTGCGGTCGAACACGGCGGCCATGGTGGCGTTGAACTGACGAACACTGGAGAAGCCGGCCGCCATCGCCACATCGGTGACGTTCAAAGTGGTTGTCTCCAGCAGGATGCGAGCGGTCTGCGCGCGCTGCGCACGGGCAAGCGCCTGCGGGCCGACCCCGACCTCAGCGGTGAGCAGCCGGTGTAGATGACGTGTGGTGTAGCCCAGACGGGCAGCGAGTCCGGCCACTCCTTCGCGGTCACAGACACCATCGGCGATGAGCCGCATGGCCCGGCCCACCACGTCAGCTCGAAGGTTCCACTCAGGCGATCCTGGGCTGGCGTCTGGATTGCACCGCTTGCAGGCGCGGTAACCAGCCTCCTGTGCAGCTGCCGCACTTCGGTAGAAGCGGACGTTCTTGCGCTTTGGACAGCCAGGGCAACTGGGACGACAGTAGATGCCGGTGGTAACGACAGCAGAATAGAACATTCCATCGAATCGGGTGTCTCGGCTGAGTGTGGCCCGCCAGCAGCGTTCAAAGTCAAGCACGGTTGAAACCTTTCCACTGAAGAGCGCGCGACGCTGGCAGCTATCGGACATGCAGGCCCCGTATCGACTTGGACAGCACTGGCACTGAAACTCAATCGCACAACCCAACTGATCCGGAACGTACGGTTCAGGCGAGCATCGGACTTCGCTCGCACCGGGAAGGTCGTGGTTCCACTCGGCCGACCCGCGACACAAGGCCACCACGACCCGTTCCGACATGGAGCCCGCCGAATTCCCTGGCAGACCCAGCCGACCAGATCGTTCAGCAATTCCGCCCCTTGGGTATGCCTTCAAGAACCGTGACGTCCGGCGATTCCCGCGTCTCACGATGCGGGAAGGGCCGGCATACGCTCCACCAGATGCGTTACGGCCCACAAGAGGGCGACGTCGCAGCAAACCGGATGGGGAGCTTCGCGCAGACGTGTTGCTCCGCAGCGACATCCTTCCTCCAGCCGCTGCCACCAGGGCGAGCAGCGGATTCAGCGCAGCGCTGTCGACCCCCTTGCCATCCCTCGCTCTTTAGGTTGCACTGACGTGATTGCGCCTCCACTTGTGTACCTCGTGGCCGAAAATTCGCCAGTCGGTCGCGCACGAACCGCCCCATTGCCACAGACAGACCAGGGGCCATGAATTCATAACCCAAACGCCTGCGAGAAGCCATAACCGGCATCTCGTGCAAGCTACACCTACCTCGCGACAGACAGGCAAGCAGAACAGAGGATGGGGTTCGATCACCGCAGAGCGAGGCATGTTGAGATTCACAGGGGTGCTAGAGAACCGCTTACTGCGAAGAGGGAGCCGTTCCAGGTAGTGGATTACTCGCGCTAGCCGCCTCCGATGAATGGCATGGTCGACCAGCAGGCGCTGTGACCATTCACCCTCTGTTGAGCCTACGTTGCGCCCAAGGGGCAGGCACTCTCCGGTCCGGCATTTGCGTCGTCAAAATTCCTGGGAGCGGCAGGACCACGTCACCGTCCGTGCCATCCAGGCGATAGCACGACGAATGCATATCGCTACGCTCTCCAGAACAGTCTGACCGTCGCTGGTGCGTAGTGCGAGGAGCCCCTCGGCGACTGACTCGCTGCGGCTTCAGACAGCGCACGAGATCGTCCTCCGCCTGGTGCCCAGCGGTGACAGCCCACCAGAAGAGCGGGCTGCCTGAAGACTCCGCCCGACTGCTGCGACCTTGCCGCCCAATCGCCATCGCTGTACTAGAAGTCGAGTTCGACGGAGTCGATGTCGCTGAACCCCACCAACAGCCCATCGGCCCGTCGGCCGCTCTCCTTGAACTCCCCGCGGCCGGTCACCCCGTACACCTGGGAGGCGGTCTACTTCGACCAGGACCTGGCCACGCTGACCCGGCTGGCGCAGGCGGCGGCCGAGGTCGGCGCGGAGCGCTTCGTGCTGGACGACGGGTGGTTCCGGGGGCGGCGGGACGATCGTGCCGGGCTCGGCGACTGGTATGTGGATGCGGAGGTCTGGCCGGACGGGCTGCATCCGCTGATCGATACCGTGCACCGTCTGGGCCTGCGGTTCGGGCTGCGGGTCGAACCGGAGATGATCAACCCGGACTCCGATCTGGCCCGTGCGCACCCGGACTGGATCCTGGCCGCCTCCCCGTCACGGCTGCCGCCGGCCTCGCGTCACCAGCAGGTTCTCGATCTGGCGCGCCCCGAGGCGTACGCACACATCCTGCAGCGGCTGGACACCCTGCTGCGCGAGCACCGCATCGACTACCTCAAGTGGGACCACAACCGTGATCTCGTGGACGCGGCAGCACACCACCAGACGACAGCCGCCTACCGACTGATGGACGAACTGAGGGCGCATCACCCGCAGTTGAAAATCGAATCCTGTGCGTCCGGTGGCGGCCGGGTCGATCCGGGGGTGCTGGAGCGCACCGACCGGGTGTGGACCAGTGGCTGTGTCGATGCGCTGGAGCGTCAGCGGATCCAGCGCTGGACCGGTCTGCTGCTCCCGCCGGAATTGCTCGGCGCGCATGTGGGGGCGCCGGTCGCCCATACGACGGGGCGCACGCACACCCTGGACTTCCGCGCGGGGACGGCGCTGTTCTGCCACTTCGGGATCGAGTGGGATCTGTAGAGTCCGGCCATGGCTTATACCTTCCAGGTAACCGTGGACTCGGCCGACCCGCACTCCCTCGCCGACTGGTGGGCCGACGCTCTCGGCTGGGAAGTGGAGCCGGGCGACGAGGCGTTCATCCGCCGGATGGTCGCCGAGGGCCAGGCGAGTGAGGACGACACCACCACCCACCACGGCACCCTCGTATGGAAGGGCGGCGCCGCGATCCGCCATCCGGAGGGCCTGGACCGGGCGCCGCGCATCCTCTTTCAGCTCGTGACGGAGCCCAAGGTGGCCAAGAACCGCGTCCACCTGGACGTGCGCACGGGTCCCGACGATCCCCGGACCGTGGTCGAGCGGCTGATCGCCAAGGGGGCCACGCTCGTGCACCACGGCAAGCAGGGTCCCTTTGCCTGGACCACACTCGCCGACCCGGAGAACAACGAACTCTGCGTATCGACCTGACGCGAGGGCGGACGGGCCCGACACCCGGACGGGCCCCACACCCCGGCGGGCCCGGAGCTCAGATCGCGCCGTGATGCTCCGCCCAGTACGGGTCCCGCAGCTGCCTCTTGAAGAGCTTTCCCGACTCGTCACGCGGCAGCAGTTCCTCGAAGACCACGGCCCGGGGGACCTTGTACCCGGCAAGCCGCTCGGCGACGTGGGCGCGTACCACCTCGGCGCTGAGCAGCACACCGGGTTCGGTCTGCAGATGGGCGGCGAGCACTTCGCCGAACTCCTCGTCGGGGATACCGAAGACCGCCACGTCACGGACCCCGTCGAGGGCGAGCAGGCAGCCTTCGATCTCCGCGGGGTAGATGTTGACGCCGCCCGAGATGACCATGTCGTTCCGGCGGTCACTGAGGAAGAGGTAGCCGTCCGCGTCGAGATGGCCGATGTCTCCGATGGTGACGTATCCGGGCAGGCCCGGTGCTTCCATGGCGGCGCGCCGGCCGGGGTCGCCGAGGTAGGTGAACCGGGGCCAGCCGTCGCCGGGTTTCAGGTAGATGTCACCGGTGACTCCGGCCGGCAGCGGCTTGTTGTCCGGGCCGATGACCGCCACCTCGCAGGTTCCGGTGGCGCGTCCGACGGTGCCGGGGTGGGCCAGCCACTCGGCGCTGTCGCACCAGGTCACAGCGCCGGTCTCACTGCCGCCGTAGTACTCCCGCAGTACCGGTCCCAGCCAGTCGATCATGGCGTACTTGATATGCGGCGGACAGGGCGCCGCGGCGTGTACGACGGAGGTGAGCGAGGACAGGTCGTAGCGCTCGCGTACGTCCTTCGCCAGCCGCAGCAGCCGTACGAACATCGTGGGCACGACCTGCACCTGCTCGATGCGGTGGTGGGCGATCAGCCGCAGGAATTCCTCGGCGTCGAATCGCGGCATGAGAGTGATGTCCAGGCCGGCCGCGAGGGCGAGGACGGCGTGCTGGCTGGGTGAGGCGTGGTAGAGCGGGGCGGGGATGAGCGTGCGTCCGCCGGGGACGACGGCGAAGCGCTCCAGGAATAACCGCACCCCTTCTTCGAGCTGCTGGGGAGCGACGGGTTCGCGCAGAACTCCCTTGGGGAGCCCGGTGGTTCCCGAGCTGTAGATCACGGTGGGCGGGCGTTCCCCGGCTTCCTGGTCCAGCGGGGCAAAGCCTTCCAGCCACCGGTCGAGCAGCGGGTGCTCTCCCGAGACGGGCGGCACGGCGATCCCGCAGGCGGCCGCGACCCCGGCGGGAACGGCGGCCTCGACGATCCGTACACCGTCCGGGAGCACGGCGGTCACCGCGTCGAGCATGTCGCTGTGCGCAAAGACGACCTTGCTGCCGCTGTCGGTGAGCACATGCCGCAGGTCGTCCTGGCGGAAATGCCAGTTGACGGGTACCGCCGAGGCGCCCAGCAAGGCGGCCCCGGCGGTGATCTCCAGGTGGGCGGGCTCGTTGCGCATCACGACGGCGATCCGGTCGCCGGGCTCGACTCCCGCCGCCCGCAGCCCGGTGGCGATCCGCGCCGCACGGTCGAGGAAGGACGGATAGTCGCGTTCATGACCCGCGCAGCGAATGGCCGGGGCGCCGGCGACGGGCGGGACGACGGCTTCCATGGTGCCTCCAGTGAATGCGACCGGAAGGCCCATTGAACCGACAAGTGCGGTGGTTATCCAGAGCGCCCGCCGCCGGCCGGCACTCCCCCGGGCCCTCGGCGGCGTCCCTTGCAACCCCTCTTTCCCAAGGCTCCGCTGAGATCCGAGGTCTTGCACCCTTCCAACCCTCCCCTTCACCAACTTCCTTACATTTTCCGGCAGATGCTCCGATGTTTGTCGCATCCAGGGTCTTCCGGTCCGGGTTCGGGCGCTGCACCATGCGGGGTGGCACAGGAGGCACGTACGTGACCAACTGACCCGAGGAGCGAGCGATGCACAGCCGCACCAGACCGTTCCGGCTGCTGGGGCTCATGGGGGTGCTGGGCACCCTGCTACTGGCCGCAGGCAGCCCCGTGGCCGCCGCGGAGCCCCCGCCGCGGCCCGCCGCCGGCCCCGGAACCAACCACGCGAACGACGATCCCTTCACCTCGTCGCGGACCTCGTGGTGGCGTCAGGACCGCTTCGGGATGTTCATCCACTTCGGCGCGTACTCCCACCTGGAGGGCGAGTACACCCGGCCCGACGGCACGGTGTGCCGCAACGCGGAGTGGATCAAGCGCGAGTGCCGGATCCCGGACGACGTGTACGAGCAGCAGGCCGCCGCCTTCAACCCGTCCGCCTTCGACGCCGGGGCGATCGTCCGGGCGGCCAAGGACGCCGGCCAGCGCTACATCGTCATCACGGCCAAGCACCACGACGGCTATGCGATGTGGCCGACGCGGCAGAACACCTGGAACCTGCGCGACCACTCCTCCTTCGACCCGCACCGCGACATCCTCGCCGAGCTGAAGAGGGCCGCCGACGCCGCCGGGATCAAGCTCGGCTTCTACTACTCGATCTGGGACTGGCACGACCCGGACTTCGCCGGCCCGGCGACCTTCCCGCGCTACAAGAAGCGGATGTACGGCCAGCTCAAGGAGCTGATCGACAACTACGACCCGGCGCTTTTGTGGTTCGACGGCGAATGGGACACGGACAACCCCACCAACCGCTGGTCGCGCCGGGACGGCGCCGACCTCCAGGCGTATCTGCACGGGCTGAACCCGCGCCTGATCGTCAACAACCGCGTCGGCAAGCGCGAGGTGGTCGACGGGGACTTCGGCACACCGGAGCAGGAGATTCCCGCGGAGCCGGTCGACGGGCAGTTGTGGGAGAGCTGTATGACGCTCAACGACCACTGGGGCTTCGCCAAGTACGACACCAACTGGAAGCCTGCGGCAACGGTGGTGCGCAACCTGCTGGACGTGGCGAGCCGCGGCGGCAACTATCTGCTCAACGTGGGCCCCGACAAATCCGGGCGGATCCCGCAGCCGTCCGCCGAACGGCTGCGCGAGACCGGCAGGTGGCTGGGCGCGCACGGTCAGGGCGACGCGGTCCACGGGGCCGGCTACACCGGGCTGGTGGCGGACCCGGCCTGGGGCACGGTCTCCCGGCGGGACGACGCACTGTACGCCTCGGTCACCTCCTGGCCGGCCGCCGGCACGCCCCTCCACCTCACCGCCAAGGGGCGGTTCGAGATCACCGCGGCCCGGGTGCTGGGCAGTTCTCAGCAGGTCAAGGTCACCCGGGCCGGGGACGGCTTCGACCTCACCCCGTCCGGCACCGCCACCGGTCCGCTCGCGACCGTCATCCGGCTCACGATCACACCGCCGGCCGCCGCACCCGCCGGCACCGGAAAGGGGCTGACGGCCCGGAGCTGGGCGAACGGCTCCTTCACCGGCCCGCCCGCGGTGACCACCGTCGACCCGACGGTGAACAAGGCCTACCGCTTCGACGGATCACCGGACCCGGCGATCCCCTCCGATCACTTCAGCACCCGCTGGACCGGCAGTATTCAGCCGCGCTTCGACGAGACGTACACCTTCACCACCGTCTCCGACGACACCGTGCGGCTGTGGATCGACGGCAAGCCGGTGATCGACAGCACCACCCCGCACGGCCCGAAGGCCGACAAGGGGACCGTCACCCTGCGGGCCGGTCACCGGCACAGCATCCGGCTCGACTACACGGAGCAGACCGGTGAGGCCTATATGAAGCTGCTGTGGTCCAGCCCGAGCCAGCCCCAGCAGATCGTGCCGCAACGACAGCTCTACGCCGACTGACCACTGCTGTCCTGGCCGACCACGGCCAGGCGGGCACAGCCGGGCAGGCACAGCCGAGCAGGCACAGCCGGGCAGGCGGCGGCGGAGAGGCGGAGAGGCAGAGTCGGGCAGGCGGGAAAGGGTTCGCGCCCGGTTGGGCCGTTCGGGTCGGTTCGAGCCCCCTGAGGTGCCCGGTTCGCTCCCGCGGTGGCGGCGCGGCCGATGCCGACGAGCTCACCCGGCCGCTGTGTCCGCTCGGGCGCCGGCCCTGACCCCGGAGGAAGAGGCCCACGGGTCAGGGCCGACGCCCGAGCGATCGGTGATTCAGTCGATGCCGCGGAAGATGTTCGGTTCGGCGGGATCGTCGTCGCAGCCGGCGAGACGCACGGGGGCGCAGCGGTCCCAGACTTCCAGATTGCGGACTTCCTTGATCCGTCCGGGCCGCTCGCCCTGCTTCAAACGGGGCTGCTTGTATTGAGCCTTGTGCAATGCCACCACGCACTCCTTCATCTGAGGTATTGGTCCGACGCGGTGGCGCCTTGTTCACAAACCGGGAGGTCAGCCAAGGTTTGTGGCGTTCCCGCGACGGGCCAATGGTGTTGGCGTCTCCCAGAAAGGTCGTCCGTCGCCCCTCAGAGTAACGACGCCGCACTCCGCGCGCTCGACGTTTTCCGGCGGCAAAGGCACGTCATCGGAAGATGCGGATACGGGGCCCCTGAACGAGGGGAAAGCGGGCGGAATATGTGACGCACGTCACTCACTCCAATGGCCCTCAGGTTGCTGCATTCGCCCCGATCCCTACGCTGAAGAGTGAGCGACGGATCCGGCTCCGGTCGCCGCGCGCCCTGCTGCGGGGCACGCGGCGGCAGTGCTACCCATGGGCAGGTGGCTTGGTTCTCGGATTCCGGTTACTGGCTCGGGCGGCTGGCCTTCCAGCGCATGCTGGCGGTCCTCTACGTGGTCGCGTTCCTGGCGGCGGCCCGGCAGTTCCGGGCACTCATCGGCGCGCGCGGCATGCTGCCGGTGCCCGTCTTCGTGGCGCGGGTGCCGTTCCGCGCGGCACCCTCGGTCTTTCACCGGCACTATTCGGACCGTTTCTTCGCCCTCTGGTCATGGAGCGGGGCGCTGCTGGCCGCGGCCGTGGCGGCGGGGGCGGCGGATGCCGTGCCGCTGTGGGCGTCGATGGTGCTGTGGGCCGTGCTGTGGGCGATGTATCTGTCCATCGTGAACGTCGGGCAGACCTGGTACAGCTTCGGCTGGGAGTCGCTGCTGCTGGAGGCCGGCTCCCTCGCGGTGTTCCTCGGCAACGGCGAGATCGCTCCCCCGGTGCCCGTGATGTGGCTGCTGCGCTGGGTGCTGTTCCGGGTGGAGTTCGGGGCCGGGTTGATCAAGATGCGCGGCGACCACTGCTGGCGTGACTTGACCTGCCTGTACTACCACCACGAGACGCAGCCGATGCCCGGCCCGTTGAGCTGGTTCTTCCACCATCTGCCCGGGCCCCTGCACCGGGTCGAGGCGGCCGCCAACCATGTCGCCCAACTCGCCGTACCCGTCCTGCTGTTCACCCCGCAGCCGGTCGCCGGGTGGGCCGCGGTCGCGATGGTCGTCACCCAGCTGTGGCTGGTACTGTCCGGCAACTTCGCCTGGCTGAACTGGGTGACCATCGCGCTCGCCCTGTCGGCCGCCGCTCCGTTGTGGGGGCCACCGTCCACGCCGCTGCCCGGGCCTCCGGTGTGGTTCGAGGTCCTGGCCCTCATCGCCACGGCCGGAGTCCTCTTCCTCAGCTATCGGCCGGCGCGCAATCTGCTGGCCCGGCAGCAGATGATGAACACGTCCTACGAGTCACTGCATCTGGTCAATTCGTACGGGGCCTTCGGCAGCATCACCCGAGTGCGCCGGGAAATCGTCGTGGAGGGCACCGCGGACGCCGTGACCGGGCCGGAGACGACCTGGCTTCCCTATGAATTCCGCGGAAAGCCGGGGGCGGTAGGGCGGCCGCCGCGCCAATTCGCGCCGTATCACCTCCGGCTGGACTGGCTGATGTGGTTCGCCGCGCTGTCGCCGGCCTATGCGCGGTCGTGGTTCGTCCCGTTCGTCGCACGGCTGCTGGAGAACGACCGGGACACACTGCGGCTGTTGCGCCACAATCCGTTCCCGGATCTGCCGCCGGCCCGGATCAGGGCCCGGGTCTTCCGCTACCGCTTCACGACCTGGCAGGAACTGCGGGAGACCCGGGCGTGGTGGCATCGCACCGAGGAGCGGGAGTTTCTGGCGCCGGTTGCGCGGTCAGCTCTGCACGGAAGGCGATGACCATATCGCGGGCGTGGCGCAGTCCGATGCGGGTGAAGTCCGCTTCCAGGGAGGCGAGTTCGGCCATGGTCTCGTCCCGGTCGCGGCCGAGGCGGGAGCGGGATTTGGCCAGGCCCAGCCGGGAGAGCGCCAGCCCGCGGGGCTCCTGCATCTCGCGGAACTCCCGCAGCGAGAGGGTGTACATCTCGCGCGCGGACTCGTAACGGCCCGCCCGGTAGAAGACATTGCCGCGCATCTTGTGGTTGTAGGCGAGCGCGCTGGCCAGGTCCATGGTGCGGCAGATCGCCTCCGCCTCGGACAGCAGCGTCAGCGCCCGTTCCGTCTGGCCCTGGACGGACAGGACGTCGGCGACGCCGCGCAGCGACCAGGCGCGCCCGCGGAAGTCATCGGCCTCGGCGGCGATGCGGGCGGACTCCTCGAACAGCTCCAGGGCCTTGTCGTAGCCGCCGGTGTTGCGGTGCATCTGGGCTATGCCGGACATCGCCCAGACCATGTGCCGGGCCTCGCCGTGCGCCCGGCCCTGGGCGAGCAACTGCTCATGGAGCTCGGCGACCGCTTCGTAGTCGCCCTGTATCCGGCCGGTCTCGGCGAGGCCGGCGAGCGAGTAGCCGTGGGCGAGCCGGTCGCCGCTGCCGTCGGCCAGCGTCACGGCATGGGTGAGCAGCCGGCGGGCGAGCGGCAGGGAGCCGCACTGACGGGCCAGGGTGCCGCCGCTCCACAGCGCCCAGGCCATCGCGCCCCGGTCACCGGCACCACGGGCACTGCGGTAGCTCTCCCGCCAGGCGTCGCCCGCCTGCGCCACCCGGCCGAGCCGCCGGTTCGCCTCGGCGACCGCGAGCGCGGCCCGGGACCGCTCCAGCGCCGTGCCAGCTTCGGCGTGCGCGCGGCTCGCCTTCGTCAGCACCTCCTCGTAAGAGGAGTTCACGCCCAGTGCCGTGCCCAACTCGCCCTGATATTCCGGGGCGAATGCCTTGCCGTACATAGATACCCGTGGCCTCTCGATCATCTTTGCGCCTTGATCAACAACCTATGAGCTGGGAGAGCGCGGCGAATCAGTCCGTGTATGGGTTGTGCTGTACGACTCGAGTGCTACGGGAGGGGTCATGGTCATCACGGGGATGTAGGGGGACGTCAGGGTCGCCCCTGCCGGGGTACCGCCATCGCGTTGCACCTCACGCCCTTCGGGGGCGTCACTTGCCGGAGCAGGGGCGGACGGGACACCCTGCTGCCACGACCACCCGATCACGGACCACCGACCGCCGAGCACCGAGGTGTGGCATGAGCGCAGCGCGTACGGGAACGCAGACCGGGACAGGGAGCAACCGCATCGGCCGCAGGCGGTTCCTCGGCGTCGCGGCGGGGCTGGCCGCGGCGGGCGGGGCAGGCGGGGCGGGACTGCTGACGGCGGAGGATCCGGCGCCCGGGCACGCCACCCGCCACGCTGCCGGGCACCGCCGGCGCCGCGTCCGGCCGCTCTTCCTGGGGACGTACACCTCGGCCGCGGGCGGCGGTGCCGGGGTCGGACTCGGTACGTACGACACCGTCACGGGCCGGATCACCGGCACCGGTGCCGTCGACGGGGTCGCCGACCCCTCCTACCTCGCACTGGCACCGTCCGGCCGTACCCTCTACGCGGTCGACGAGCAGGAGCGGGGCGAGGTGACCGCGATGGCGCTGAGGACGGACGGACCGCCCACGGTGCTGGGCACCCGGTCCACCGGCGGCGCCGGTCCCTGTCATCTGTCGGTCCACCCCAGCGGCCGCTGGCTGCTCAGCGCCAACTACCTCTCCGGCAGCGTCGCCGTGCATCCGGTCGACCTCGCCACCGGCTCCCTGGGCGCGCGCACGGATCTGGTCACCCACACCGGCCCGCCGCCCGGGCCCGGCCAGGACGGGCCGCATGCCCACCAGATCATCACCGCCCCGGACGGCCGGCACGTACTGGCCGTCGATCTCGGCAACGACACCGTCTACACCTACCGGCTGGACGAGTCGGCCGGAGAACTCACCCAGGTGTCGTATGCGTCGCTGCGGCCCGGCGCCGGCCCCCGGCATCTGACGTTCCACCCGTCGGGTGCCTTCGCCTATCTGGCGAACGAGGTCGACAACACGGTCGTGGTCTGCCGCTACGACCGCGGAACCGGGCGGCTGACGCCCGGTGCACCGCAGTCCACGGGAACCGGCCCGGGCACCAGCTATCCGGCGCAGATCCTGGTCACCCGCGGCGGCGGCTTCGCCTTTCTCGCCAATCGCGGTCACAACAGCCTCACCCGCTATGCCGTGGAGGCGGCCGGGGCACGGCTGCGGCTGCTGGACACCGTGCCGGTGGGCGGGGACTTCCCCCGGCAGATCGCCTTTTCGCCGGATCAGCGGTGGCTGTTCGCGGCGAACCAGAAGTCCGGGTCGGTGACGGTGTTCTCGGTGGATGCCCGGACCGGGTCGCTCCATCGCACGGACGCGCCGTTCGCGGCGCCCGTCCCGGTATGTGTCCTGCCGCTGTGAGCGCGGATCACGGCCCCACGCGGAACTCCGGTGCCGGAACTCCGCGGCCGGGGGAAACGGGCCGCCCGCCCGCGCGGTGCCGCCGCTGAGTGTGAGCGGCCGGCACCACGCCGGTCCGGGCGCGAGCCGCGGTTACTCGGAAGCGGCCCCGCCCCAGCTCTGGGAGATGGCGAGCTTGGCATTGCTCTGCTGGGTCTCGGTCGGGAAGCTCGGCGTACCGGAGACCTTCGGCAGCTTTGCCGCCGCGGCCTTGTCGAGCTTGCCGGCCTTCTTCATGGCGTCCATCAGGGCCGGGCGGGCGTAGCCCTTGAGTCTGAGGTTCTGGCCCTCGGGGCTGTAGAGGTACTCCTGCCACAGGCGCGCGGCCGCGGGGTGCGGCGCGTCCTTGTTGATGGCCTGCGAGTAGTACTGGGAGAACTTGCCGTCCGTGGGGACCGTGACCGTCCAGTCGAGGCCCTTGGACTTGAACGCGTCGGTGTACCCGGCGTTCAAGTAGTCCCAGTCGATACTGATCGGCGTCCGGCCCTTCGTGATGGTGGCCGCGGTGGATTTCACGGGCGCGAGAACGCCGTCCTTCTTCAGCTTGGTGAAGAAGTCTATGCCGGGCTGGATGTCCTCGAAGGAACCGCCGCGGGCGAGGGCGGCCGCGTACACGGCGCCGAAGGCCGAGCCCGAGGAGGTCGGGCTGCCGTTGAGCGCGACCTTCCCCTTGTACTGCGGCTGGAGCAGATCCTTGAAGCTGGTCGGGCAGGTCTGCACCCGCTTGGCGTCGCAGCCGAAGGAGATGTAGCCGCCGTAGTCGTTCGCCCAGCGGCCGATCGAGTCCCGCTGGACGTCGGGGATGTCGGCGAAACCGGTGACCATGTACGGCGCGAGCAGCCCGTCCTGGGCGGCGCTCTGTGCGAAGGAGCTGCCGAGGTCGAGGACGTCGGGCGCGTTGTCCTGGCCCTGGCGCGAGGTGACCGCTTTGATCTCGTCCTGGCTGGCGCCCTTCGAGTTCTCGACCTCGACCTTGATGCCGTACTTCTTGGTGAAGCCGTCGATCAGGGCGCCGTAGTTGGCCCAGTCGCGGGGCAGCGCGATCGCATGCAGGGTGCCTTCCTTCTTGGCCGCCTCGGCCAGGGCGTCGACGCCGCCCAGGGCCTCGGCCGTGGTCGCGGTGGCCGCGTTCTTTCCGTCAGCGGTGTTCGCGTCGGAAGCCCCGCCACATGCGCTGAGGGCGAGTGCGGCGGGGATGGCGAGGACGCCGGTGAGGACGGCTGTCCTCGGTGGGAACACGGTCACGGTCTCTCCAGAGGGGTACGCGCAGAGGGTTGAGGGGAATCATGCGGGGCCACACAGGGGATGCACGTGGGGGGTGAGCACCTGTCCGACGGGTTGTCTGACAAGTTGGGCCTCAGTAGGCCCAACTATGGGGACCGGCAGGTAAACATTGGTAAAAGTACTGACTCCGATTCGCTCGCAATCGCAGCTCGCGGGGGTCACGAAGGCACCTCGTCCGGGCCGGCCGCGCTCCACACTCCGCACACAACTTCGCGCACAACTTCGCGCGGTCCGGCGAGCAGAGCGGCGCGACACGAGGCGATCGCCGGCGAGCCGGGGCGGGCTGATTCACAGGACACTCCCTAGCCGGCCAGGTACTGCCGCAGCAGATCGCGCAGATCGGTCTCGAACACGGCGTACCGGCTGCGGAGCCGGTCGCCGGGCCAGGCCTCGGGCAGGAGCTCGGTGGGAAGCAGGGGGTCGGAGAGGAGATGCCGGAGTGCGGCCGCAGCGATGGTGAAACGGTCGGCGGGGGCGTCGGCGCGGTCCAGTGCGGAGGCCAGGGCGCGGGCACGGCGCGCCCATCCGGTCAGGTCCCACAGCCGGGCGGCGAGCGCGGCCGGGTCGCCGTCCGGGGCACCGGTGAGCCAGGTGCACTGCTCGGTGACGACGGCGGGGCGGGGCCGGTCGAGGTTGGCGGGGCGCAGCCAGCTGCCCTCGCGGAGTTCGGCCAGCCGCAGCGCCGCCATGGCCTGGCGCAGGGCGGTACGTTCGGCCGGCGGCCGGCCCTCCGCCGTGGCGACCACGGCGATCTCCCAGTCCCCGCTCCAGGGCCGGGTCCTCGGTGAGCGGCTCTCGTCCTGCCGGGCCTGGCGCGCCAGGAGGCGGGTGGTGAGGGCATAGGAGCCGTCGTCCTGCCGCAGGTCGTCGGCGGCCACCATGCGGGAGAGCGCGACCCGGACGGTTCCCTCGGCGATGCCGAACAGCTCGCCCACCCGTACCAGGGCGCGCGCGGGCAGCCGTGGCGGGTGGTGGCCGAGGAGAGTGCTCAGCACGATGGAGCGTGCGGTGAGCGGCCGCAATGCCAGTGCGGCGGCCTCGGTGGCGTCGGAGGTACCGGTGCCGTGGGCGGTGCCGGTGTCGTGGTCGTTCATATGTGCAGGGGATTCTAGGGGGTGGCTCCCCGAACGTCGCGGGCCCTCGGCGCCGGCCGGCGGGACGCCCGCCCGCGTGACAGCGCATGACCGTCTCCGCATGACCAACTCCGCATGCCCGTCTCCGCATGACGATCTGCGCGCCGTATCGTCATTACAGTCTTCCATCGACTGTTCTGGTTCTGTAACGTCAAGGCATGACCGTCACCCGTGAAGTCGTGAACCAGGCCCCGCCGCTGACCGGTTTCAGCACGGCGGACGAACCGGCCCTGAGGGAGGCGCTGGTCCGGGACGGCGCCGAGTGGGGCACCCGGGAAGTGGCCGAGCTCGGCGCGCTCGCCGGTTCCCCGGCGGTGCAGGACCAGGCCCGCTGGGCGGAGGAGCAGCCGCCCCGGCTGCACACCCACGACCGCTTCGGGCACCGCATCGACGAGGTCGCCTTCCACCCGGCCTGGCATCAGCTGATGACCGTCGCGGTGGAGCACGGTCTGCACGCCGCGCCCTGGGCCGACGACCGCCCCGGGGCGCATCTGGTGCGCGCCGCCAAGTTCTACGTCTGGTCGCAGGCCGAGGCGGGGCACGGCTGCCCGGTCTCGATGACGTACGCCGCCGTCCCCGCGCTGCGCGCCGCGCCGGAACTCGCCGCGCAGTACGAGCCGCTGCTCGCCGCCCGCAGCTACGACTTCGGACTGCGGGCGCCGCTGACCAAGTCGGGCCTGATCGCGGGCATGTCGATGACGGAGAAGCAAGGTGGCTCCGACGTGCGGGCCAACACGACCCGCGCCGTCCCGGCCGGCGACGGCACCTACCGCCTCACCGGCCACAAATGGTTCACCTCGGCGCCGATGAGCGATGTCTTCCTCGCGCTGGCGCAGACCGAGGAGGGCCTTGGCTGCTTCCTGGTCCCGAGGGTGCTGCCGGACGGCACGCTCAACGGCATGCGGCTGATGCGGCTCAAGGACAAACTGGGCAACCGCTCCAATGCGTCCTCCGAGATCGAGTACGACGAGGCGGTGGCCTGGCCGGTCGGCGAACCGGGCCGCGGGGTGCGGACCATCGTCGAGATGGTGAACATGACCCGGCTGGACTGTGTGCTGGGGTCGGCCGCCGGGATGCGGGCGGGGCTGCGGCAGGCGCTGCACCACACCGCGCACCGGCAGGCCTTCGGGCGGGAACTGGGCCGGCAGCCGCTGATGCGCTCGGTGCTCGCCGACCTGGCGGTCGAGTCGGAGGCGGCGACCGTGCTGGGGATGCGGCTGGCGACGGCGGTGGACCGGTCACAGGCCGGGGACGCCGGCGAGACGGCGCTGCGCCGGCTGGCGCTGGCGGCCGGGAAGTACTGGGTGTGCAAGCGCGGCAGCACCCACGCGGCGGAGGCGCTGGAGTGCCTGGGCGGCAACGGCTACGTCGAGGATTCCGGCATGCCGCGGCTCTACCGGGAAGCGCCGCTGCTGTCGATCTGGGAGGGCTCGGGGAACGTCGCCGCGCTCGATGTGCTGCGGGCGCTGGGCAAGGAGCCGGCCGCGCTGGACGCGTTCTTCGCGGAGGTGGAGACCGCGGCCGGCGCGGACCGCCGGCTGGACGCGGCGGTGGCCGGGGTCCGCAAGATGCTCGGCGGGCTCGCAGAGCCGGAGCGGGCGCAGCTGATGGCGCGGTCGCTGGCGGAGCGGATGGCGCTGGTACTGCAGGGGTCGCTGTTGGTGCGGTACAGCCACCCGGCGGTGGCCGACGCGTTCTGCGCCTCGCGGCTCGACGGGGAGTGGGGCAATGCCTTCGGCACCCTGCCGGCCGGCGCCGATCTGACCGCGATCCTGGAGCGCACCCGGCCGACGGCACCGGATGCGGCCGCGGCCGGGGCCGGAGCCTGATGTCCGTACGGGTGGAGCGCGCCGGACCGGTGACGACGGTGGTGCTCTCCCGGCCCGCGTCGCGCAATGCCGTGGACGGCGCGACGGCCGGACGACTCGCGGCCGCCTTCCGGGAGTTCGATGAGGACGACGGCGCACGGGTCGCGGTGCTGTGGGGCGAGGGCGGGACGTTCTGCTCCGGTGCCGACCTCAAGGCGGTCGGCACCGAGCGCGGCAACCGTGTGGCCCCGGACGGGGACGGGCCGATGGGGCCGACCCGGATGCGGCTCGGCAAGCCGGTGATCGCGGCGGTCGCCGGCCATGCGGTGGCCGGCGGCCTGGAGCTGGCTCTGTGGTGCGATCTCCGGGTGGCGGAGGAAGACGCCGTCTTCGGGGTGTTCTGCCGGCGCTGGGGAGTGCCGCTGATAGACGGCGGCACGGTGCGGCTGCCCCGGCTGATCGGGGCGAGCCGGGCGATGGACCTGGTGCTGACGGGGCGCCCGGTCCCGGCCGCCGAGGCGCGGGACATCGGCCTCGTCCATCGTGTGGTGCCGACCGGGACGGCCCGCGCCGAGGCGGAACTGCTGGCCGCGGAGATCGCCCGCTTCCCGCAGGCGTGCCTGCGCAGCGACCGCGCCTCCCTGCTGGATCAGGAGGGCCTGGACGAACAGTCCGCAATGGCCACGGAACTCCGCCACGGCCAGGCGGTACTGGCCGGGTCGTCGGCAGGCGCGGCCCGGTTCGCCGCGGGAGCGGGACGGCACGGGGCGCCGGACGGGGGGCCGGAAGGGGCGCCGGACGGGGCGCCGGACGGGGCGCCGGAAGGGGCGCCGGACGGGGCGCCGGACGGGGCGCCGGGGCGCTGAACGGGGGGACGCCCCGAGCGGACCCGGCCAGCGGCCGTGAGCGGGGCTGCTGGTCGCTTACGGTCTCCGCACAGCCGTCTCACTCACGGTCTCCGTATAACCGTCGCCTCCCCCACCCACACCCGCCCGCCCGCCCGCCCCGAGGAGCGCATGCCATGACCGGACTGAACTATCCCGAGGAGGGCGGAACTCGGCGTACTCCTCTGCCGCCCGGCTACCACCACCTTCATGAGGAGCTGCCGATCGGCCACGGCCCGGCGGTGCTGGCCGCGGCGGGCGAGGCGATCACCACCTTCCGGATGCATCGCGCGGCCGGTACCCGGATCCGGTCCGATGCCCCGCGGGCCGCGCCGGGGGTGGGCGTCGAGGTGTCGCTGGGCGTCGGCCCGTTCCGGCTGCGGGCACCGTGCACCGTGGTGTGGACGGTCGCCGAGGAGGACCGGATCGGCTTCGGATACGGGGCGAGGAAGGGGCATCCCGAGTGCGGCGAGGAGGCGTTCGTCGCCGAGCTGCGCCACGACGGCTCGGTGTGGTTCACCGTGACCGCCTTCAGCCGGCCCGCCAAGGCGGTCACCCGGCTCGCCGGCCCGCTGGTGCCCGTGTTCCAGCGTCAGTACGTCCGCCACCTGGGCCGGACGCTCCGTCGCCTGGCGAACTCGTGATGTTGCGCTGAGCCCGCCCTGCCGGGCGGGCGAGTCCGGGATCCCCCACGGCGGCTGGGCGTGCGCGCTCACCGCCTGGTTCGGCGATCCGCTCACCGCCTGATGGCCCCTGGAATACGCTTTGTTACCGGCGCGTAGCGGTGGGCCTCGTGATCGCCATACGTCCACCTCGGCTTCATCGTTTCGTCACCATCATCTCTGCCGACCGTGAAAGAAAACCAGGCATGTGTGAAGACGAAATGATCCCGCCGCAGGCGGACATGACCGAGCGGGAGTGGCTGCGGACCGGCTCGGCGGCAGCGGGCGGCGGGCCGCCGGTGCGTACGACGGGACGCGTTCCGCAGTGGGTGAACCGGCGGACCCTGCTGGGCGGCGCGATGGCCGGTGCGGCGCTTGCGGTGCTGCCGTCTCCGGCCCAGTCGCCCGCGTCCGCCGCGCCCCGCCACCAGGCCCCCGGCGCCTTTCCGTTCCCCGAACACCCCAACGGCAAGGGCGAGTTCACGATTCTGGTCACCGGGGACGCGGGGACGGGGGACGAGGCGCAGTATGCGGTGGCGGCCGCCGCGCGGGATGTCTGCAAGACCGAGGGCATCGGCCTCGCGGTGGGACTCGGCGACAATATCTATGAGAACGGCCCGGAGTCCGATGACGATTCCGAGTTCCAGGACAAGTTCGAGAAGCCGAACGGCGGCATCGACGTGCCCTGGCTGATGGTCCTGGGCAACCACGACTGCTCGGGGCTGATCCCCGGCAGCGGCGGCGACCCGTCGCGCGGTGACCGCGAGGTCGCCTATGCCGCCACTTCACGGCGCTGGTACATGCCCAGCCGCTACTACAGCGTGCCGCTGCCGGCCGCCGACCCGCTGGTGGAGTTCTTCGCGATCGACACCATCCCCTGGTCGTCGTATGTCGCCCAGCTCGACCCGCACTACCGGTGGGACGGGCCGTACATGCGCGAGCAGCGAAGCTGGCTGGACGGTGCGCTGCGCGCCTCGCGGGCCCGCTGGAAGGTGGTGATCGGACACCACCCGTACCTCAACAACGGCAAGCACGGCAGCGCCGGTTCCTACGACGGTTTCGAGATCGGGAACTACACCAGCGGTATCCATCTCAAGGACATGTACGAGAAGGTGGTGTGCGGACGGGCCGATCTGATTCTGTCCGGCCACGACCACACGCTGCAGATCCTGGAGCCGACGGCCCGTACGGGCGGCACCCGGCAGGTGGTGTGCGGAGCGTCGGCCAAGACGGAGGACGGCACGGCGCACTTCCACCACCCGGCGGCCTGGCAGAACTTCTCCGACCACGGGTTCATGGTGCTCAAGGTGTCCGGCGCGCGGCTGACCATCGATGCGTACACGGTCGATGTGGCCACGCGGAAGGCCACCCTGCGGCACCGCGCCCGGCAGACCCGGCCGGTCGCTGCGGTGCCGGCGCACGCCTGAGGGCGGAGGCCGTACCGGGCCCGGGGTGACGCGCCCGGGACGGCCCACCGTGCGGGGTGCGCCGCCGCCCTCGAACCGCTGGTAGGTCACCGAGTCGTCGACGGTGATGCCGCGGGCGCCGCCCGGGGTGATAGGGAGCGGGGCCTGCTTCTCCAGTCCCTTGACGACCTGCCGCCCGCCGGGTGTCCACCGGCGGTCCGGTGAGGTCACGGCCCTGCTGGTGCTGTCGCCGGAGTGGTCCCGGCCGGCGGTTCGGTCCGCCGGCCCGTGTCGGCCCGTCTGTCCGTGTCGGCCCTGTGTCCGTGTGGCCCGTCGAGCCGTGTCGGCCCGTCAGTTCCTCGACCGGGCATTGAAGGTACCGCGGCAAGAGCCCTGCTCGATGGCGGAGTTACCGGGGCGTAACGCCCGGCTGCGGGTCACCTCCGGCGCGCACGCGGGTGACCGGCGGCGGACGGCCGCCGAACGGCCGGGGCACACTGGCCCCACCGGCGCGTTCACCCCCACCGGCGCGTTCACCCCCACCGGCGCTTTCACCCCCACCGGCGCGTTCACCCCCACCGGCGCTTTCACCCCTCTTCCGTACCCCTGGACGGCATCCGGAGCACCGGACATGCGGGCCTTCCGGCCCCCGCCTAGGGTGAGCGCATGGCCGCGTTCCGGTGGATATCGGCCCCGGTCAACGGCCCGCGACCGTGGGCACGAGGCAGGCTCGGCCCGGCGTCGCCGGCCGCTGCCGCGATGCGCCGATGCCGCGGACGCGTGCGTACGGAGGTTCTGCGACGCGTGCGTGTGAAGGCTCCGCGCCGCCCGGCCCCCAGGCGTGGCACGCCATGACCGACATCCCTCCGCACCCGTTCGGCGAGGGCTACGACCCCCGCGACAACCGGGACTGGCGCCTCGTCGAGGAGGACGCGCCCGGGGTGTCGCACCATGAGCCGATCGGACTGCGCGAACGGCTCTCGCTCAACCGGATGGGCACCTTCGACTGGGATCTGGACCGCGGTTCCATGGATCTGGACCCCGGTGCCATGGACGTCTTCGATCTGCGCCCGGACGAGTACGACGGCGCGCCGGCGTCCCTGGTCACGCGGGTGCCGCCGGCGGAGGGCCGCCGGCTGGACGAGGCGCTTTCCCAGGCCCTGCTGGACGGCCACTCGTCCTACGGCGCCTACTTCCGGGTCCAGTGCCGCGACGGCACCCAGCGCTGGACACACTCCCAGGGCCGGATCCTGCACACCGCGGACGGAGTGCCCTACCGGGTCATCGGCATCGTCCGGGAGGCGACCAGCGAACTGGCGGACTCCGCACTGCTGCGCTCGCTCCAGCAGGAGCGGCAGCGGCAGACGGTGATGGTGCAGCAGACCACCGCCGCGCTGGCCCGTGCGCTGTCGGTCAAGGACGTGACCCGGGTGCTCACCGGCACCGGCGGCGCCCGGCGGTTCGGCGCGGACGGCCTGGTCCTCGGCTTGGTCGCGAACGACCGGTTCGAGATCATCGCCACCGCCGGGATGGAGGGCGAGGTGCCCGACGACATGATGACCTCGCGGCTCGACGACACCCTGCCGCTGGCCGACGCGGCGCGCTCGCGGCGTCCCATCTTCCTCAGCACCCGCGGAGAGCTGATCGCCCGCTATCCACGGCTGCGCCCGTATACCAGGGTGCTCCCGGCGGGCAGCGCGGCGTTCTTGCCGCTGGTCGCGCAGAACACCGTCATCGGGGCGCTGGGGCTGTTCAACGCCGAGCCGTCGGTGCAGTCGCCGGAGGCCAGGAACCTGGCACTGGCGCTGGCCGGTGTCGTCGCGCAGTCGGTGCAGCGGGCGACCCTCTTCGACCAGGAGCGGGAGTTCGCGACAGGGCTGCAGGCGACGATGCTGCCGCGCCGGCTCCCGCCCATCGAAGGCGGCGCGGTCACCGTCCGCTACCACCCGGCGAGCGTCGGGCGGGACATCGGCGGCGACTGGTACGACGTGATCGCACTGCCCCAGGGGCGGACCGGGCTGGTGGTGGGCGACGTACAGGGCCATGACACCCATGCGGCCGCCGTGATGGGCCAGCTGCGCATCGCCCTGCGCGCCTACGCCAGCGAGGGACACTCACCGGAGACCGTGCTGGTACGGGCGTCCCGGTTCCTGGCGGAGCTGGACACCGAACGGTTCGCGACCTGCACGTACATCCAGGCCGATATGGAATCGGGAGCGCTGCACCTCGCCCGGGCCGGCCACCTCGGCCCGCTGATCAGCAACAGCGCCCGGCACATCGACTGGCCCGAGGTCCGCGGTGGGCTGCCGCTCGGTCTGGCCACGGTCTTCGGGCACGACCACTTCCCGGAGACCCAGCTGTTCCTGGAGCCCGGGTCGACGCTGCTGCTGTGCACCGACGGCCTGGTCGAACAGCCCGGCCAGGACATCTCCCGCGGTATCGACGCGCTGTCAGCGGCGGTCCGCACCGGGCCCACGGATCTGGAGGCGCTTGCCGACCGGCTCTCGGACCATCTGTGGGCCGACCCCGGCTCGGAGGACGATATGGCCCTCCTGCTGCTGCACCGGCTGCCCGGTTCCGGCGCCGTCGCCACCCCGCGGCTGCGGCTGCACGTCCATCAGGCAGACCCGTCGGGCACCGCGGAGGTCCGTTCCGCACTGCGCCGCACGCTGGACCAGTGGCGGGCGGGCACCGTCATGCACAACATCGAGGTCGCCGCCTCCGAGCTGATCGCCAACGCGCTGACCCACACCGAGAGCGGCGCCCTGGTCTCGATGGAGCTGCTGCCGGGCTCCCCGCGCCGGATCCGGCTGGAGGTCGAGGACCGTTCCAGCCGGTGGCCGCGGCGGCGCAGCCCCGGCGAGACCGCTACGTCCGGGCGCGGGCTGATGCTGGTCGAGGCGCTGGCGGACGCCTGGGGCGCCGAACCGCGCGGCGCGGGCAAGGCGCTGTGGTGTGAGTTCGCGGTACCGGACGGCCAGGAGGCGGTGTGGTGAAGGCCCGGGCCGCGGTGTGCGGTGTGCGGTGTGCGGTGCGCTGAACGTCAGGGCTGCGGTGTGGCGAACGTCCGGTCCGGCGAGGGGTGGTGTTCGCCCAGGGAACATGTCCACGTTCAGGGGTGATGACAGCACGTCAACTGTGCTGCTGGAAACAGGGAATGGGCTTCCACGTCGGGGCCCGGCAGCGGCCGAGAAGTGGCCGAGCCGACCAACCTGGCCGTTGGCCGACTCGACCTGACCGGAACGTACACCTTCACGTCCGTGACGCAAACCGCTCCGGCGCCTGCGCCCTCCCGGGGCCACTGTTTCCGCCACCTGGCTCGGTCTTCTGTCACCAGCTCAGGTTCGCGGCGCCGGCTCGGGTTCCTGACTCAGCCTCCCGACACCGGCTCAGTTCTCCGACGCCTGCCCGGGTTTCCGACCCAGGTCCCGGCGCCGGCTCGCTCCCTCGGCACCTGCTCATTCCTCCGGCACCGGCTCATTCCTCCGGCCCGTACCACAGCGTCGTCATATTGCAGAACTCCCTGATGCCGTGCCCGGACAGTTCCCGCCCGTAGCCGGAGCGCTTGGCCCCTCCGAAGGGGAGGCCCGGATGCGAGGCGGTCATCCCGTTGAAGAAGACACCGCCGGCGTCGATATCGCGGGCGAGGCGCTGCTGTTCCTCGGGGTCCCGGGTCCAGGCGTTGGAACTGAGACCGAACGGGGTGTCGTTGGCGAGGCGGACCGCCTCGTCGAGGTCGGCGACGCGGTAGAGCGTGGCGACCGGGCCGAACGCCTCCTCGCGGTGGATACGCATCCCTTCGGTGATGCCGGACAGCACCGTCGGCTCGTAGAACCAGCCCGCGCTGTGCTCGGGCGGCCGTCGGCCGCCGCACAGTGCGGCGGCGCCCTGGTGGACCGCGTCGTCGACCAGCTCCTCCAGGTCGGAGCGGCCCTGCGCGCTGGAGAGCGGTCCGACGTCGGTGTGCTCGTCCATCGGGTCGCCGACGGTCAGCGCGGCCATGCGGGCGGTGAACCGCTCGGCGAAGGCGTCGTAGATGTCCTGGTGCACCAGGAACCGTTTGGCCGCGATACACGACTGCCCGTTGTTCTGGACGCGGGCGGTGACCGCGACGCGGACCGCCTTGTCGAGGTCGGCGGAGGGCAGGACGAGGAACGGGTCGCTGCCGCCGAGTTCGAGGACGGTCTTCTTGACCTCGTCACCGGCGATGGATGCCACCGCGCGGCCGGCCGGCTCGCTGCCGGTCAGCGTGGCGGCGACCACCCTCGGGTCCCGCAGGATGTCCTCGACCGCGCCGGACCCGATCAGCAGGGTCTGGAAGCAGCCCTCGGGGAAACCTGCGCGGCGGAAAAGCTCCTCCAGGTAGAGCGCGGTCTGCGGCACGTTCGAGGCGTGCTTGAGCAGCCCGGTGTTGCCCGCCATCAGGGCGGGCGCGGCGAACCGCACGACCTGCCAGAGCGGGAAATTCCAGGGCATCACCGCGAGGACGGGGCCGAGGGGGCGGTAGCGCACCACGGCACGGATCGCGCCGGAGTCGCTCACATCGGCCGGATCGGGGTGCTCGTCGGCGAGCAGTTCCTCGGCGTGGTGGGCGTACCAGCGCATGGTCTTGGCGCACTTCGCCGCCTCCGCGCGCGCCTGGGCCAGTGGTTTGCCCATCTCGGTGGTCATGGTGCGGGCGATGCCGTCCTGGTCGGCGTCGAGCAGGTCGGCGGCCGCGAGCATCCGCTCCCTGCGGTAGCCGAAGCTGGTGATGCGGTGCTCCTGGAAGGCCTGGTCCGCCCGGACCAGGTGATCTTCGATCTCACCTCCGTTGAGGGCGTCGAAGGTCTTCAGGGTCTCGCCGGTGGCCGGGTTGACCGTGGCGATGGCCATGATCAGCACCTCCTTGGTGGGTGCGGGAGCGGGATACCCCCGGTGGAGAGGGCGACGGGTCCGGGCGGCCCTCCTAGGAGAGCGGCGACGGCTCCGGGGACGGCTCCGGGACCGGATCGGGGTCGGGTCCGGGCGGACGGGGTATCGGCGACGGTTCCGGCGGAATGGGATCCGGTTGCCCAGGCGGGCTCGGTGGGCCGGGAAGCGGGTCCGGGACGGGCGGCGGGCCTCCCGGATCCGGGGGCGTGGGCTGCGGATCGCGGTCGAGCGTGCGCTCACTGCGCGTATGCGGTTGCCGCTGCACGGTGGGCCTCCAGACTGAGACGGCTAGTGGCACATGAGCCCCCGTACCCGAGTTTCGCCCGTCCATGGCCCCCGCGCACGGCGGATTGCCGCGGACGGGTTGCGCACGGCCCGGGGGCGGCGTATATGACCTGATCGGACGACGCCGGGCGGGCCGGTCGCGCTCTAGATTGCGGTCATGCCCATGATGCGTAGGAGGACGATGCGCCTGGTGACCGCCGGGAGCACGGCCGCGGCCGGGCGGGCGGTGCGGGCGGTGCGGAGGGTACGGACGGTCCGGAGGGTACGGACGGCGCGGGCCGTGGTCCGGCGCCGTGCCGCCGGGCCGCTGTCCGCGGTCGCCCCGGCGCTGCTCGCGCTCGCCGCGCTCGCCCCGGCGGCCGGCGCGTCCGCCGCCGCTCCCTTCCACCAGCCACCGCTTCCGGGCCACCGCATCCTTCTTCCCGGCCACCGCATCCCCCTTCCCGTCCTCATGGCCGACACCGGCGGCGGCGAGCAGCTGATCACCGCCCGTGCGCCCACGGCGCGCGCCACCACCGGGACCGTGCGGTGGTGGCAGCGGCACAACGGCCGCTGGCGGCAGGTGGGTTGGGCGCCGGCCCGCTTCGGAGCCGGCGGGCTGACCGAGGGAAGTACCCGGGTGCAGGGCACGTCGACCACTCCGGCCGGGCTGTACGGCCTGCCGTTCGCGTTCGGGACCGCCCCGCCCCCGCCCGGCACCGCCGTGCCGTACCGCCGGGCCGGCGCGGACTCCTGGTGGTGCGAGGACAACGCCTCCGCCTCCTACAACCGCTGGGTGGCGCCACTGCCGCCGGACTGCGCGGCGGGTGAGTCCGAACGGCTGGCGGACTATCCCACGCAGTACGCCCGGGCCCTGGTCATCGGCTTCAACTATCACCGTCCGGTGCACGGCCGCGGCGCCGGGATCTTCCTCCATGTCCACGGGAAGGGGGCCACAGCCGGCTGTGTCTCCGTACCGGCCGGGGCGATGGCACGGATCCTGTCCTGGATCCGTCCGTCGGCGCACCCGCACATCGCCCTCGGCACGGCGTACGGGCCGACCGCCGTCACACGCTACTGACGGCGGCCGCGGTGGGCGGGAGATGGGGTGAGCGGGAAGTGGCAGGCCACCCGGTGCCCCGCCGTCTCGGGTTCGGCCGGCAGCGGTTCCACCGTCGCGCACAGCCCGGTCGCGAGGGCACAGCGGGTGCGGAAGCGGCAGCCGGAAGGCGGGGCGGCGGCCGACGGGGCCTCACCGCCGGGCGGGGGGCAGGCCGGGACGGCATCAGGGTCGGGGGCATTGACGCTGTCCAGCAGCCCCCGGGTGTACGGGTGCAGCGGGCGGGCGAAGACCTGATGGGCGGGGCCGGTCTCCACGAGCTTGCCCAGGTACATCACGCCGACCGAGTCCGCGAGATGCCGCACCACCGCCAGGTCGTGCGAGATGAAGAGATAGCCGATGCCCCTCTCGCGCTGCAGCTCGCGCATCAGGTCGAGGATCTGCGCCTGGACGGAGACATCGAGCGCGGAGACCGGCTCGTCGGCGACGACCAGGGACGGGTCCAGGGCCAGGGCGCGGGCCAGGCCGAGGCGCTGGCGCTGGCCGCCGGAGAATTCGTGCGGGTAGCGCTCCACCGCGCCGCGGGGCAGCCCGACGTCGTCCAGCAGACCCGCGATCCGTCGCCGCTGCTCGGCCCGGTCACCGATGCCCTGGATGACCAGCGGTTCGCGCAGGATGGTGCCCGCGCGCATCCGCGGGTCCATGGACGCGGAGGAGTCCTGGAACATCAGCTGGACATGGCGCCGGTGAGCGCGCAGTTCACGCTTCTTCAGGCCGCTGAGGTCGCGACCCGCGACGTGGACGGTACCGGCGGTCGGCGTCTCCAGGCCGACCGCCAGCCGGCCGAGGGTGGACTTCCCGCAGCCGGACTCCCCGATGATGCCGAAGGTCTCGCCGCGCCGGACGGTGAGCGAGACCCCGGCCACCGCGCTGACCTCGGCGGCGCCCGTCGGACCCGGCTTGCGGCGGGTGAAGAGCCCGCCGTGCAGCGGGTAGCTCCTGCTGACGTCGGCGAGCCGCAGCAGTGGTTCGTCCGTCCGTACCGGGGGCTCGGCGGGCGCGGGCGGGCGGAGCCCGGGGGCCGGTCCGGCCTCCGGCGCGGCGGGGTGAAAGCAGGCGAAGGCGTGGGCGGCCGAAGCGGGCACAGCCTCATCGAGGGCGTCGGTGAGTTCCGGCTCGGCGGCGCGGCAGATGTCGGTGGCGAAGCCGCATCGTGGGGCGAAGCGGCAGCCGACGGGCCGGGCAAGGAGGGACGGCGGCAGGCCGGGGAGGGGGTCCCGCGGTCGGCAGTCGTCGGTGTGCGGGGCACTCGGCCGGTCCATGCCGACGGACCCCCCATCACCGAGCCGCACGGGGGCACCCTCACCGCACCGTATCGGGGCGCCCTCACCCAGCGGCGGCCGGGGGAGTTCGGGGCGGGCCCCGAACAGCGCCCGGGTGTAGCGATGCCGCGGTGCGGCGAACAGCGGTCGTACGGCGGCCCGTTCGGCGATCCGGCCTGCGTACATCACCGCGACCCGGTCGACCCGGCGGGCGATCACTCCGAGGTCGTGGGTGACCAGGATCATCGCCATGCCGAGGCGGGTGCGCAGCTCGTCGACGAGTTCGAGGATCTGGTGCTGGGTGGTGACGTCGAGGGCGGTGGTCGGTTCGTCGGCGATCAGCAGCCGGGGCTCACAGATCAGCGCCATGGCGATCGCCACGCGCTGCCGCATCCCGCCGCTGAGCTGGTGGGGATAGCTCTTCAGCCGTTCGGCGGGGCGCGGCATGCCGACCAGCCGCAGGGTCTCCTCGGCCTTGGCCCAGGCCTCGGCCGAGGTCACCTGCCGGTGCAGCAGCAGGGGTTCGGCGACCTGGGCGCCGATGGTGAGAGTGGGGTTGAGGGAGCTCAGCGGGTCCTGGAAGACCATGCCGGCGGTGTTCCCGCGGACCTTACGCAGGACGGGTTCCGGAGCGGCCGCGAGGTCGGTGCCCCCGAACAGGATCCGGCCGCCGGTGACCCTTCCGCCGGGCGGCAGCAGGCCGAGGACGGACAGCGCGGTCATGGTCTTGCCGCAGCCCGACTCGCCGACGATGCCGAGCGCTTCACCGGGGGCGAGGTCGAGGTCGATGCCGTCAAGGGCACGGACGGTGCCGCCGCGGCCGGTGATCTCGACGTGCAGGTCCTCGATCCGCAGGAGCGAGTCGGTCATGGTGTGGGTCCTCGCTTCCGTTCTTCCGAAGCCGTCAGTTCTTCCGAAGCCGCCAGTGCTTCCGGACCCGCCAGTGCTTCCGGACCCGTCAGTTCTTCCGGACCCGTCAGTTCTTCTGCAGCCGCACGTCGAAGACGTCCCGCAGACCGTCCCCGAGGCAATGGAAGGCCGCGACGACCAGCACGATCGCCAGGCCCGGCGGGAAGATCAGCCACCAGTGGCCGACCTGGGTGTAGGTGATGCCGGAGGAGAGCAGGGAGCCCCAGTCGGCGGCGGGCGGCGGGATGGACAGGCCCAGGAAGGACAGATAGGCGACGTAGAGGATGGCGTCGGCCACCTGGAAGGTGGCGTTGACGAGGACGGTGCCGACGGCGTTGGGGACGATGTGCCGGAAGACGGCCCGCCCCCCGCCGCCGCCCATCATCCGCATCGCATGGATGTAGTCGCGGCCGCGCAGTGCCAGTGCCTCGCCGCGGATGAGCCGGGCCGGGGAGAGCCAGGCGACGGAGGCGATGATCAGGATGAGGACAGGCTTGCTGGGGGTGACGATCGCGGCGACCACGACGAGCAGGAAGAGCGCCGGGACGGCGAGCGCGGCGTCGGTGATGCGCATCATCACGGCGTCCGTCCATCCGCCGAAGTAGCCCGCGACCGAGCCGTAGACCGTACCGAAGAGCGTCGCCAACAACCCGGCGGCCAGGCCGACTTCAAGGGACGTACGGCCGCCGTACATCAGCCTGCCGAGCAGGTCGTAGCCGAGATCGGTGGTGCCCAGCAGATGGCCGGCTCCGGGGGCGCGGCCGGCCTGGGAAAGATCGGTGTGGACCTGGTCGGTGGGGTGGACCAGCGGCCCGAGAAAGCAGAAGGCGAGCAGCACGAGCAGCACCAGGGCGCCGGTGAGGGCGAGCTTGTTGCGGGCGAAGAGGGCCGGCGTGCGGCGGGCCGGACCCGGGGCGGTCTGGTCCGCGGCTGGCTGCGTGGCGGCAAGGGCTGGAGGCGTCACGTCACGCTCCTGATGCGCGGGTCGAGGGCGGCATAGGCGATATCGGTGATCAGCGAGCCGAGGACGGTGGCGACGCCGACGACGAGGGTGACGCCGAGCAGGACCGGGAAGTCCGAGCTCTGGGCGGCGTTCCAGAACAGCAGCCCCATCCCCGGGTAGTTGAACATCGACTCGATGACGAGCGTGCCGCTGAAGAGGGTGGGGAGGTAGAGGCCGAGGAGGGTGGCCAGCGGGATGAGGGCGTTGCGCAGGACGTGCCGGACCATGATGCGGGTGTGCGACTGGCCTTTGGCCCGGGCGGTGCGTACGTAGTCCTCGCCGAGGTTGTCGAGGACGGCGGAGCGCATATAGCGGCTGAAGGCGGCGATGATGCCGAGCGCGCCCGTCGTCACGGGAAGGACGAGCGCGGGCGGCTCGGCGAGGATGCCGGCGACCGTGTCGGCCTGCGGCGCCTCGGCGGGCAGCAGGGGCAGTTGCTGGCTGAAGACGAGGATGAGCACCAGGCCGAGGAAGAACACCGGGGTGGCGTAGGCGAGGAAGGCCGCGCCCGTCAGGACGTAGTCGGCGGCCTTTCCGCGGCGTACGGCCTGCAGGATGCCGAGCGGGACGGCCGGCAGCGCGGCGAGCCCGACGGCGAGGCCGGCCAGCAGGGCGGTCTTGGGCAGTCGTTCGGCGAGCAGGTCGGCGACGCTCCGGTTGAGCTTGTAGGACTCGCCGAGGTCGCCGGTGAGCAGCCGTCCCAGGTATCTGACGTACTGCTCGGGCAGCGAACGGTCGTACCCCTGCTGATGGTTGAAGTGGGCGAGGGATTCCGGGGTGGCCTGGATGCCGAGGATGGCGCGGGCCGGTCCGCCCGGGAGCAGGTGCAGCAGGACGAAGACGATGACGGAGACCAGCAGCAGCACGACCAGGGCCTGCGCGAGGCGCTTGGCCAGGAATCGGATCACCGGCCCGGCCCGCCCTTCTTCACGTAGTACCAGTTCTGCGGGGCGAGGGAGAGCGTCGGGTTCTGGTCGACGCCCCGCAGGTCGTTGCGGATGACGGAGACCTGGTAGGCGGGGTTGGGCGTCCACAGGACCGGGAGCTGACGGGCCACCTCACGGCCGTAGTTGCCCAGCGCGGCCGGGGCGTCGGAGTACTCGGTGGCACGGATGAGCCGGTCGGTGTGGGGATCGGACCAGTTGCCCATGTTGGAGGGCGCGTGGGTGGCGAAGAGCTTCTCGCCGCTGGGGTCGGGCGGGAAGTACCAGCTGCCCTGGGTGCCGAAGAAGCCGAGCTGCCATTGCGCGCAGAGCGGTTCGGCCTGCCGGCAGGGGACGGTGGTTCCCAGGACGGTGTTCAGCGGCTGCTGGCGGATGTCGAGGGCGATGCCGGCCGTGTCGTATGCGGACTTGATGGCCTGCATGGTGTTGGAGGTCTCGGTCGAGCCGGACTGTGAGAGCAGGGTGAGCCGCAGTTCCCGGCCGCCCTCGATGCCCGCGCCGCACTCCCCCGCGCCGTCCCCGGGCCGGGTGCAGCGCAGCACGCCGTTTCGGCCGGTCCAGCCGTGCCCGGCGAGCAGCGTCTTCGCCCGCGGCGGGTCGTACGGATACGGGTCGCGGTCCAGGAGGCCGGCGGGGACCGGACCGAGGGTAGGTGCGGCGCTGCCGTGCCAGATCACCCGGGAGATCGATTTCTGGTCGATCAGGTACTGGAGCGCCTGGCGCAGATAGGCCTGGCGCAGCAGCGGTCCGGCCGTGGGGTGCTGGAAGTTGAGCACGATATAGGTGATCGCCCAGCCTTCCCACGGGTCGATGCGATAGCCCCGCTCCTTGAATTGCGCGGACCGCGCCATGACGGAGGGCGGGATATAGCCGTAGTCGATGCCACCGGCGCGCAGCACATTGAATTCGGAGTCGGCGGTGGTGAAGGGCTTGAGGACCACGCGGTCGAGATGGGGCCGGTCAGGCCCGCGGTATGCCCTGTTGGGGACCAGGGAGACCTGTCCGGACGTGGTCCATTGCGCGATGCGCCAAGGGCCGTTGACGGTCTTCCACAGCGGATCGGTGGCGAACGCCGATAACTGCCTGGCATGTCGCATCAGCCGGGCGAAGACCCGCTCGGGGCTCTGGTGGCCGGGGTTCCAGGCGTGTACGGGAAGGGCGACGAAGTCCTGGAGCTCATTGGCGGTGAACCACGCGGGGTTGTAGGCACGGTCCAGCCGGAGGCGGAAGGTGCGGTCGTCGACCGTCTCGAAGGCCTTGACGTCGTCCGGCATCAGCTTCGGCGCGTATCCGGCCCAGTTTCGCTTGTCGGCCTTGATCAGATCGAACCAGAACTTCACATCGCGGGTGGTGACGGGCTTGCCGTCGGACCACTGGTACCCCTTCTTCAGCGTGATGCCGACGGTGGTGTTCCCCTGGCTGTAGCGGGGCGGCTCCGCGAGGCCGCGGGGCGAGTCCATGGTCAGCGCGGCGCCCTTCCGCTCGGGTGCGAAGAGCGGCAGGAACAGCAGGTTCTGGATGGCGCTGTTGTACGTGGCCAGATAGCCGGGGGCGCTGATGGGGAAGATCCAGTTGGGGCCGGCGGCGGGCGGCAGGGCCATGGTGGCGGTGCCGCCCTCGACACGGGTACCGCCGGTGGCGCCAAGGTCGGTGACAACGTTGCCAGACGGCGTGCAGCCGATGAGCACGAAGGTGCCGAGCAGGAGGGCAGCGGCCACGCGCCCCAGGGGCCCGCGAATGCGTGTACTGCGCAGCCCCATACCGCCTCCGGGATATCGCCGGTCGAGAGTGCGAGCAAAGTACGGAGGGCCGGGAAAGGAAGTCAAGGCCCCCTGGCGAAACCACGCCGACTGCGGTCTACTGCTGGCGAGTTGCCCCCTGCCTCCCTTGCGATCGGCGAACCGAGTTGCCCCGGGGAACCCTTCCTTCACTGCGGCGCCGCGGACGGACCGCCCTCGGTCGGGCGCTGCCGACGGACCCGCCTTGGCCTGCCGCTGCCGCCGGGCACGACCGCCTGCCGCTCGGCCGCAAGCCCCGGTCGGGCCCCCTCACCCCCGGAAGGTGTGCCTCATGACCTCACCGACCAGCCGCCGTATCCGCATCGGCATCGGCGGAATGGCCATCGAGTCCAGCCAGTTCTGCCCGCACCGCTCGGCCTACGACGACTTCCGCATCACCCGGGGGCGCGCCCTGCTGGACCGCTACACCTGGACCCGGCCCGACGCCGGGCCGGCCGGGCCCGTCGAGTGGGTGCCGCTGGTGCATGCCGTCGCGGTGCCCGGCGGGCCGGTCGAGCGCACCGCGTACGATCGCATCAAGGCCGAACTGACCGGCAGGATCCGGGAGTCGGGCCCGCTGGACGGGCTGGTGTACGACATCCACGGCGCCATGAGCGTGGTCGGACTGGACGACGCGGAGGCCGATCTCACGGACGCGGTACGGGCCGCGACCGGCCCCGGCACCCTGATCTCGGCCGCCATGGACCTGCACGGCAATGTCTCGCGGCGCTTCGCCGCGCAGCTCGATCTGCTCACCGCGCACCGGATGGCCCCGCACGAGGACGCCTGGGAGACCCGGGAGCGGGCCGCACGCAAGCTCGTGGAGCGGCTGGTGCACGGGACGGGCCGCCCGCACCGGGCCTGGGTGCAGATTCCGGTGCTCCTTCCCGGCGAGAAGACCAGCACCCGGCTGGAGCCGGCCAGATCGCTCTACGGCCGGCTGGCCTCGGTCGAGGCCGTCGACGGGGTCGTGGACGCGGCGCTCTGGGTGGGGTACGCCTGGGCCGACGAGCAGCGCTGCCGGGCCGCGGTGGTGGTCACCGCGGACGATGCGGCACTCGCCGTGGCACAGGCCGGGTCACTGGCCCGCGCGTACTGGGACGCGCGCCGGGACTTCGTCTTCGCCGGCCCGACGGGCGATGCGGACAGCTGTATCGCCCGTGCCGTCGCCTCCTCGGCCCGCCCGTTCCTGATCAGCGACTCCGGCGACAACCCCACCGCGGGCGGGGCCGGCGACCTCGCCTACATGCTCGGCCGGCTGCTGGCCGACGAGGAGTTGGCGAGCGGACGGGTCACCGCGCTGCACCCGGGCATCACCGACCCGGAGGCCGTCGCCGTCTGCTTCGGTGCCGGAGTGGGCGGCGAGGTCACGCTCGCTGTGGGCGGCCGGTTCAGTGCGGGTACCGGTCCGCATGCGGAACCCTACGAGCTGACCGGCACGGTCACCGCCCTGGAGGACGGGGCCGCTCCCGGCTCCGGCGGGCCGCGGGGGAATCCGGCCTACGACGGGTCCGGCCGGTCCGCGGCCGTCACCCGTGGCGGGGTGACGGTGGTGCTGACCGAGCGCCGCCGGCCGTTCCACACCCGTGCGGACTTCGGGTCGCTGGACCCGCTGGCTTACGACCTGGTGGTCGTCAAGATCGGCTACCTGGAGCCCGAGCTCCATGCCATGGCGGCGGACTGGCTGCTCGCCCTCACCCCGGGCGGGGTGGACCAGGATCTGCTGCGGCTCGGGCACCACAAGGTGCTGCGGCCCCTTTACCCCTTCGACGACGAGGGTTTCGAGGAGCCGGACCTGACCCCGGCGTTGCTCCAGGGCCTGCCGGCACGGCCCCGTCCGCCCCGCGGGCGGACGACGGGACTGTGACGAGGGACTGTGACGACAGGCCCTGGCGAGTGGGCCGCGCGTCCCTCCCACGCGCGGCGCCCGCCGAACGCCGCACAGGCCAGGGCAACTTGACACCGGACCACCGGAATGCCGCCCGGGCCTGCCACCTCGTGGCTTTGCGCCACGGCACGCCCGCGGAACCCCGCGGCGTTCCGCGACCGGCGCTCGGTGCGTGCCCGCCGGGAGTCGGGGTCGCCGAGCCCGAGGACATGGAGCCGGTCCACTTCGGCTCCGCTCGTCTCGTCCGGCCGTGCACTGCCTTCCCCTCCAGCGTGTACGGGCCGCCATGACACGCGTCGACGGTTTCCGGCCGTGCGGGGGCGCCGTGTCGAGCCGGTGTCGTGCCCCGAAAGCGGCTTTCCCGTGGACATCGAAGGCGTGCGGGCGCAGGCTGGTGCCGACCGGACTTGGTCCGTGCGGATGGCCCTGCCGGCGGGCAACGCCCAGCGTCGATGGAAGGGGAATGGCATCCGGTGAGCGGAGTGCACGTGCGACGACTGGTCCGGTATCCGGTCAAGGGCTGCGCCGGGCAGGACATCACCAGCGCGTGGCTGCGCCCGGGACTCGGACTGCCGGGGGACCGCGTGCTGGCCATCGCCAACGGGCAGTGTCCGGCGCCCCAGGCGGGGCGATGGGCTCCCACCGAAACCTTCGCCCGGCTGACCACCAACACCGACCTGCTGCGGTTGAGAGCCGCCTACGACGACACCGCCGCCACCGTCACCCTGCACCCCATGGATCAGGGCCCGGTGACCGTACCGCTGGATCAGCCGGAGAGCCGCAAGGAAGCCGATGCGCTGCTGCGCCACTGGCTACCGGCCGGCCCCCATGGCGGACCGGAGCTGGTACGCGCCGATCGGGGCTACTGGGACGACCGGGAGGGCACCGTCTCGCTGATCAACCTGGACACCGTCAACGCCCTGGCTGACGCGGTCGGCACACCGGTCGATCCGCTGCGCTTCCGCGGCAACGTCTACCTGGCCGGACTCGGTGCGTGGGCGGAGATGTCCCTCCCCGGCGAACGTATCGCGCTCGGCGAGGCGGAACTCGAGGTACTGCACCCGATCAACCGGTGCCGGGCCACCTGCGTCAACCCCGTGACCCACGAGGTGGACCTCAACATTCCCGCCTCGCTGATGATCCACTTCGGGCATCTCTTCTGCGGCGTCCGGGCCCGCGTCGTCTCCCCCGGGGCGTTGCGCACCGGGGACCGGCTGATCCGCTTCCGGCACCGCGGCAGACCTCAGCCGCCCACGACGGGGCTGCCGCCCGAGCAGTGGCCCCGGCCTGCCCGCGTCGTCCGGTACGAGGCCGAGAGCGACGACGTGGTGAGCCTCTGGTTGCGCGATCCGCTGCAGCAACTCCGCGGCCCCCACAGCCCGGGACAGCACCTGCGTATCCACCTCACCGACGACCGAGGGCCGGTCTGGCGTTGCTACACCATCTCCGGCAGCCACCACGGCGACCTGCGCATCAGCGTCAAACGGCATCCCGGCGGACGCATGTCACCGTGGCTGCACCGCCACGCCCGCCTCGATACGACGCTGCTCGTCTCCGGCCCGCACGGGTCCCTGACCGCCGAGCCCGGATCCGGTCCCGGCTCCCTCCCACCGCTGCTGTTGGCCGGCGCCGGAATCGGAATCACCCAGACCCTCGCCCTTCTGCAGGCCGCAGCCCAGGAAGACCCCGGTCGTCCCCTCGTGCTCTGCCACACCGCCCGCAGCGGCCGCGGGCTCGCACTGTGGGAGGAAGCCCTCGCATTGATCTCCGCGCTGCCTCAAGGGCGCGCCCGTTTGTTCCTGACCCACCCCGACGAAGGCGACCTCACCCGGTGGAACGCCACAGCCGGTCGCCCCGATCTCGGCGCCGTCGCCACACCGCTGCTCGACCTTCCGACGGCGACGGCCTACCTCTGCGGACCCCCGAAGTTCATGGAGGCCGCTCGGGACGGCCTGATACGCCGCGGGCTGCCCGCCGAGGCGGTTCACCAGGAGATCTTCGCCTCGCCCCGCGCTCCGCTGCCCCCGCCCAAGCCCCCGCTCCCCGGACCGTTCCGCGTGTCGTTCACCGTCAGCGACCGCCAGGCACACTGGACACCGGACCACGGAACGCTCCTCGACCTTGCCGACGAAATGGGGGTACCGGCCCCGTCCGGATGCCGGGTCGGCGCCTGCCACCTCTGCCAACAGCCCCTCAGCAGCGGAAGCGTCACCTACACCACGCCGCCCGCCCTGCCTCCGAAGCCCGACTGCGCGCTCCTGTGCTGCGCCGTCCCCACCAGCGACGTCCATATCCCGCTGTGAGCCCGCTGGTCGGTCCACCTGTCGGGTCGCAAGGCGACCGGCGAGCTGCGGAAACAGACCCGCCCCTTGCTCCGCGCACGCGGGAATCGGCCCTCGGCGCTCCGCCGCACCTCTGTCCTCGCAGGGCGTGAGGTCCGTCACGGACGCGGCCGGAACAGGGGTGTGGTGGTGCCCGAAAGGGCACGACTCGGCCACCGCCGCGTTCCGCCCGGCGGGAGCTCGCCCCGCGGCCAAAGCGGTCTCTATTCTGCGGTAACTCACGATTACTCTGGTTTTGAACTCGGGCTCTGCGAACGAGCGGAAATTGATTTTCAGCCACTGCGTCCCGGCTCTGCCCAGCGTTGACGCCCGCCCGGAACCGCCGTAGATTAGCTGATGATCAAGAGGTATGCATTCACGCGGAGTCGCTGTTACGGGGGAGTCGAGAGCCGTGGTTGCGCAGTTCAGGTTAGTCGTCGCCGACAGCCACGAACTATTCCGTGAAGGGTTGTCTGCGCTTTGTACGGCGGAGCCGGGAATCCAGGTGGTGGGTCAGGCCGACGATGGGCTCGAGGCCCTGTCGCTCATCCGCAGGGAGCGCCCCGAAGTTGTGCTCATCGATGCCGAGCTTCCGGAAGTCGGGGCCGTACGGACGGCTCACCAAGAGCCCATGGCCCCGCGCTTGGTGATGCTGACCCCGCATGAAGATGCGCACTTGATGGAGCTGGCGATGTCCGTAAGGCCGCACGCGTGCGTCTCGAAGGATTCGACGCGTGAGGAGCTGTTCGAGACGGTACGGGCCATAGTGAGCAACGGGGACCGCATGTTCATCTCCTTCTCCAGAGGGGTGGCCGAGCAATTGAGGTTTCCCACGAAGAACCCCCTTACGGCTCGGGAGAAAGAGATTCTGCAACTCGTCTCCAGCGGATTCCGCAATGCGCAGGTCGCTTCGTCTCTGTGTGTCACGGAGGGGACAGTTAAACGACATCTCTCCAACATCTATGTGAAACTTGATGTCGGATCGCGTATGGAGGCCGTGCACACCGGCGTCAAACTGCGGCTGATCACGGGAATTCATTGAGCCTCTCTTCTGCCGTCGCGCCCAGTCGCCGGCCGCGGCGTGCCCGGGGGTGGCACCACCGGCGGTATGCGGGAGGACAGGGCCTGGCGGGGCGTCCGGCGTCCGGCGGGGCCGGCACGAAGCCGTACGGCGATGTCATTGATTCCTCGTCACCACTGCCAGGGACGCGGCCACCACACAGCCCAACGCCACCCATTGGCTGGGGCCGAGCTGTTGGGAGAGGACCACGAGACCGACCAGGGCGGCGATCGCCGGCTCCAGGCTCATCAGCACTCCGAAAACCCGCGGAGGTATCTGCCGCAGGGCCCTGAACTCCAGGGAGTAGGGAACCACGGAGGACAGCAGGGCGAGACAGAAGCCGATGGCCAGCACGTGCGGCTGCAGAAGGCTGGTTCCGGCGTCGGCGAAGCCCACCGGGAGAGCGAGCAGTGCACCCCACACCATGGCCAGGGCCAGGCCCGCGCCGTCGTTGGTACGGCTGCTGAGCTTCGCCCCGAGCAGGATGTACCCCACCCAGCACCCAGCGGCGATCAGCGCAAAGGCGACACCGACCCAGGAAAGGCCGCCGTCCACCTCGGTGAGCAGTACCACCCCGACGGCGGCCAGGAGTGCCCACGCGGCATCGGACCAGCGACGGGAGCTCACGACGGCAAGGGCCAGCGGTCCCAGCAGTTCGATGGCGACGGTGACGCCCATGGGGATACGGTCCAGCGCTTGGTAAAAGGCGAAGTTCATCCCGGCGAGCACCGTTCCGCAGGCGAACACGGCGGGCAGAGCGCGCCGTCCGACCCGCAGGGACGTGCGCCACGCGACCGAGAGGACCAGGGCGGAGAAGACCAGCCGCAGCGTCGTCACTCCGAACGCCCCGGCGACCTGGAACAACGGCTTGGCCAGTGCGGCACCCAGTTGCCGGAAGAGCATTCCGCACAGGATGAGCGCCGGCGGCGGCACCGCCGTCAGCAGGCGTCCGGCGCTCCGCCCGGCACCGGGCCGCGGCGCTGCCCGGTCGGTGTGCTGCACCGTCTGTGCAGTGGTGGTTTCTGGCGTCCCCGTCATGGTGCTCCTCGAAAATCTTCACAGTGACACAACGCCGGGCGGACAGCCGGCGCACACCCCCGCAGCGCCGGCCCGGTGCCGGCCTTCTTCTCCTGGTCCTCCGGTATTTTGGTCCGGCGGTTCCACGACCGGGTGACGACCGCCCGCCGGGGGCAGACGTCTCCCGAGCCGTGCCGTGCCGTGTGCCGCGCCGTGCCGCGGCCGGTCGGAGATCCTTCGGCTGCCCGCCCTCGGCGAGCCGCGCCCGGTCAGTCCGGGTTGATGCGGAGGGCGGCCGCGGGGCAGCGCTGAACAGCGTCTTCGACCGTACCGAGGGTGTCCGCCAGAGGTCCTTCGTCGAGCAGTTCGACGAGACCGTCGTCGTCGTTCTGGTCGAAAACGGCAGGCTCGATGAGCACGCACTGGCCCGATCCGACACAGGCTTCCCGGTCGATGGTGATCCGCATGACATGTCCTCCAGGTCACCAGGTGACGGGCAGTTCATGAACCCCGTACACGATCTGATCGTTCTTCAGCGGGAGTTCTGTCGCGGGAACTGCCAGGCGCAGACCGGGAACACGGGCGAACAAGGTGCTGAAGACGACCTCCAGGTTCATCCGGACAAGGTTCTGACCGATGCATTGATGCGGGCCGTAGCCGAATGCCAGATGACGGCCCACGTCACGATGAATGTCCAGAACTTCTGGATTATCGTAGAATTCACTGTCCCAATTGGCCGATGCATTGAGCCCGAGGACGCCGTCACCTTCCCGTATCGTCACGCCGCCGATCTTGATATCGGACAGAGCGACACGGAAAGTGGCCTGGTCCGAGATGCTGAAATAGCGCAGCAACTCCTCGACAGCTTGCGGGACAAGGCCGGGGTCGGCCCGCAGTTCCGCCAGTTGGTCAGGATGCTCCAGCAGACCGATCGTGCCGAGGGCGATCATGTTCGGCGTCGCCTCGTGACCGGCGACGAGGAGCAGCCTGGCCATGCCGAGGACGAGGTCCCGGTCGTAGGCTCCCGATGCACGGAGGTTGCTGATGAGCCGGCCGATCAGGTCGTCCGACGGTTCGCGCTCCTTGTCGGAGACCACCACCTCAAGATAGTCGAGGAGTTCGGCGTAGGCGTTCTCCTGCTCCGCCCGGGTCGCGTTGCGGGAGAGGATGACCGCCGTCTTGGCCAGGAAGAACGCGTTGTCCGCGTACGGCACTCCCAGCAGTTCACAGGCGATCATCGAGGGCACCGGGGCGGCGAAGGCCTCGATCAGGTCCGCCGTAGGGCCGGCGTCGAGCATGGACGTGAGGCATGTGTCCACGATCTCCTGGACGCGTGGCCGCATCTGCCGGATCCGTTTGACCGTGAACTCCGGGAGAACCAGCCGGCGTCGCGCGATGTGCTCCGGGCCGTCCATCCCGACCATGCCGACGAGTCGTTCTTTCGGCACCCCGACGGGAAGGCGCACCTGCAGGGGAGAGCCGGGGTGCAGGCGGTCCGTGCTCACCTGGGGATGGACGAGGAATTCTCGGATGTCTTCCTGCCGGGTCAGCAGCCACGCAGTGCTTCCGTGCTGCAGAGTCACCTTGGAAATGGGCGCCTCGGCACGTAGCTGCGCGTACTCTCCGGGTATTCGCATCGGGCAGGACCGGGGCATGGGGAATTCCGGGTATTCGCTTTGCACGCTCTGAGCTTCGGAATCGGTTGCATGAGGCACGTGCATGTCACCTGTCTCCTCGCATCTGATCAGTAATGCCTCAAACGTAGGTCGCTCAGGAATGCGGGCGCATCACCCGGCCGGGGTGTCCCGGAGCATGCCTGAGGGTGCAGTGGTGATGCATCAAAAGATGTAGCGCAGGTCCGGGCGGGTCGGGGCGGCTGCTGGATTCCGTCCGCCGCCGATCAGTGAGGTCGTCGACCGGACCGACCCGAGGGGGCACCTCCCTGAGCCGGCCTGAGCGCGGAGGCACCCCCTGGCGCGCCCCTAAGGCTGCGGATCCCGTGCGTCGTAGCGGGCGAAGGCGCGGCGGCCGAGGCCCAGGCCGGTCACCACCAGGACACACGCCAGGCCGCCGCCGATGACCGCGGTGGCCGGGGAGGTCAGATCGGCCATGGACCCGGCGAGGAAGTCGCCCAGCCGCGGCCCGCCGGCGACCACGACGATGAAGACGCCCTGGAGCCGGCCGCGCATCGCGTCCGGTGTCGCGGCCTGCAGCATGGTGCTGCGGAACACCATCGAGATGGTGTCCGCACAACCGGCCACGGCCAGGAAGAACAGGCCGAGCCACAGCTGCCGGCAGAGGCCGAAGGAGGCGATGGCCGCGCCCCAGGCGGCCACCGCGATCAGAATGGCCAGGCCGTGCCGGCGGATCCCGCCGAGCCAGCCGGAGAACAACCCGCCCAGTACGGCGCCCACCGCGGGCGCGGCGACCAGGAGGCCGACGGTCTTGGCGTCCCCGGCGAACCAGACCACCGCGACCGCGGGAAACAGGGCGCGCGGCTGGGCGAGCACCATCGCGGCCAGGTCCGAGAAGAACGTCATCCGCAGATTAGGCCGGGTGGCGAGAAAGCGCAGGCCGTCCAGTACAAAGGCCCGGCGCCGTGGGCCCTCCCCCTGCTCGGGCCGCATGGACGGCAGCCGCCACATCGCGTACAGCGAGCCGCTGAAGGCCGCCACATCGATCAGGTAGGCGGCCTGGTAACCCCACAGACCGACGATGACCCCGCCCAGCATCGGCCCGCCCATCAGACCGAGGTTGCTGGTCAGGGAGTTGAGGGCGTTGGCGGCCGGCAGCTGTTCGGTGGGCAGCAGCCGCGGGATCATCGACGAGCGGGCCGGCGAGTTCATCGCGAAGCAGACGGCCTGGAAGGCAACCACGGTGTAGAGCAGCCAGACCCGGTGGTATCCGGCCAGGGCGGCGGTGGCCAGCGTGAGGGACATCGCGGTGGCGCCCGTGGCGCTGTAGAGGCCCAGTTTGCGGCGGTCGACGGTATCGGCGATGGCGCCGCCGTACAGCCCGAAGACGACCAGGGGGACGAGTGAGCACAGGCCCACCAGGCCGACCGCGAAGGTGGAGTGGGTGAGGGTGTAGACCTGCAAGGAGACCGCGAGCGCGGTCATCTGCTGGCCCATCCAGGAGATGGTGTTGCCGCACCACAGGCGGCGGTAGTCCGGGGAGAGGCGCAGCGGGGTCAGATCGGCGAGTATTCGGGAGCGCGGGGATATGTCGCTCTTCCCGGGGGTCGTTGTAGGGGCCACGCGGCGCAGTAAAGCACGTGGCAGGGGCGCGGCGGACGGCAGGGAAGAAGCGGCGCCCGGCCCGATCGCCCCTTACCCGCCCGGCGTTCGGCACGCTCGGTGCGTACGGGCTTGACGGGCTCGTCCGGCCCTGGCGGCTTCGTCCGGCCGTGCGCGCTCGTCCGCCTCTGCCGGCCCGGTCAGCCGTCCGGAAGGCCGTACACCCGACGGGCGTTGTCCGCAGCGATCATCGCGCCCACCCGCCGGGCGTCCTCGTCGGACCACGCCCCGGACGCCGTCCAGTCGCCGAGGACGGTCGCCAGCGCGGTCCGGAACAGGGCGCTGCCGACGACATACAGCTCCGGCAGGCCGTAGGCGTCGGTGGAGAAGAGCAGTTTGCCGAAGGGTGCGAGCTCCAGGAATTCGGCGAGCACGGCCGCGGCGCGCGGGCCGGTGTGGGTGAGCGTCAGCCCGATATCGGCGTAGACGTGCGGGAACACGGCCGCCAGGTAGGCGGCTTGGCGGTGGTACGGGTAGCAGTGCAGCAGCACGAGGTCCGTACCGGTGCCGGCGGTGGCCCGCACCAGGTCGGTCAGCAGCGCCGGGTCGGCGTGGTCGAGCCGGAGGTCGGGGTCGCCGAAGCCGGTGTGGAGCTGGAGGGGGCGGCCGGTGGCAACGGCGAGTTGGACGAGATGGCGCAGCACTACCGGGTCGGTGAGCCGGGGCGCCGCGGCGGCCAGCCAGGAGCGGGCGGCGGTGTGCACCGCGCCCGGGGCGGGCGGCGCGGGGTCCAGGGCGAGACCGTGGCGGTAGGCGGCGACTGACTTGAAGGCGACGGCGGTGCGCGCGGCGTCCCGGACCGCACGGGCCAGGGCCTCGGTGAACTCCTCTGCGTCGCGGGAGCCGGCCGCGATCCGCTCGGCCAGTGTCTCCAGCCGTACGACCTCGAAGCCGGCGCCGCCCCCGTCCTCCGCGGTCTCGGCCGGGCCCGTCAGCTCGCCGGGCAGCCCGGTGTCCAGGAGGTAGGCGCCGATGCCGGTGGCACGCAGCAGACGGCGGCGGGTCTCGCCCGGGCCCAGTTCGGCGCGGCGGGCCAGATAGCGGTCGGGCGGGCAGTGCGCCGGCAGGTCGAGCAGCGGCGGGCACCAGCGGCGTACCGCGAAGCCCGCCTGGGTGTCGAAGAAGGTGGTGCCCGCGGCGGGCGGCCGGTCCGACTCGGTGAGGTAGGCGGCGAACGTCCCGGGGTCCGGGGCGTGCCGGAGCACCCCGTGGCAGTGGTGGTCCACCAGCGGCGGCAGGCCGTCGCCGGGGCCGCCTCCCACCGCGTCCGCGGGCCTCACCAGCGCCAGCGGGTGGCCGCGGCGATCTCGTCGTCCTCGCTCTCGGCGAAGTGGGCCTCCTCCGCGCGCCGGACGGCGAGCACCGCGCCGTGCAGCACCTCGCCCATCGCCTCGTACAGCGGGGCCGACTTCTCCAGCCGGTCGGCCGCCTCGGTGAGGGTGGCGGGCAGCCGGACGATGCCCCGCCGGGCGCGCTCGCGGACGCCGAGCACCCCCGGGTCACCGGTCTCCGGTTCCGGCAGCCGGTCAGCGGAGTCGACGCCGTGCAGTCCGGCGGCGATGACCGAGCCGACCGCGAGGTACGGGTTGGCGGCGGCGTCGAACGTCTTGATCTCGGCGTGGCCGCCGTCCGCGTCGTCCGGGGCGCCGGTGATCAGGCGCAGCGCCGCCTCCCGGTTCTCCACGCCCCAGCACTGGTAGACGCCGGCCCAATGGGAGGGCTGCAGCCGCAGGTAGCTGGCGGGTGAGGGGCAGCCGATGGCGAGCAGGGCGGGCAGGGCGCCGAGGACGCCGCCGAGGAAAGCCACCGCGTCCGGCGCCAGGCCCCAGGGGGCGTCGGGGCTGCGGTGCAGGCTGGTGCCGTCGCGATACAGGCCGAGGTGGAGGTGGCAGCCGTTGCCGACCTGCCCGGCGACGAACGACGGGGCGAAGGAGGCACGCAGTCCGTGCCGGACGGAGACGGCGCGGATGGTCTCGCGGACCAGCACCACGTCGTCGGCGGCGCGGACCGGATCGCCGGGGGCGGTGGTGACCTCGAACTGGCCGGGGGCGTACTCGGGGTGGAGCTGGAGGACGTCGATGCCCTGGACGCTCAGCGCCTCGGTGACATCGCGGAGGTAATCGGAGAGTTCGACGACCCGGGTCATGCCGTAGGCGGGGCCCGCGCAAGGGTAGTCGAGCGGTTCGTCCCCGGTGGGGGCCTGGTGCCCCGCGGGGGCGCGGGTGACCACCCACTCGGTTTCGAAGCCCATCCGCAACTCCAGGCCGGCGGTGGCCGCCCGCTCCGTCATCCGCCGGGCGAACTGCCGCTGGCAGGCGGGGTGCGGCAGCCCGAGCTGGTCGTAGCGGTCCGCCGGCGCCCAGGCCCAGCCGGGCTGTGCGGCGAGCGTGGTGACCCGGTCCAGGTCGGGGAAGAGCCGCAGGTCACCATCGGGTCCGCCGAGGTGGTCGGAGGCGGTGATGGCGTCGTCCGAGGTGAACACGTCGAAGACGGGCGACATCCCGACTCCGCGTTCCGCCGCGGCCGCGAGCCGTTCGGCCGGCACCGTCTTGACGCGGGCGATGCCCGCATTGTCCACCCAGGTCAGCGCCACGTTCCGGACGCCTTCCGCGGAGAGACGTGCCGCCAACTGGCGGGCTTCCTGGCGCTGTTGTGCAGCCCGCGATCCCATAGAGCCGTCCTCACTGACCATGCCGATGCCTCGGCGCCCGTTCGCGCTGGGTGCCCTTCCCGGTACGGTGCGACGCCTTCCCGGTCAGGAGCAGTTGAACTCGCACCATACGCACTTTCCGCTGCCGCGCGGTTCCACACCCCAGACATCGGCCAGGCGGTCCACGAGCAGCAGCCCGCGGCCGGAGACACCGGCCTCCCCCGGCTCGCGGCGCCGCGGCAGACTGCTGGAGTGGTCCTCGACCTCCAGCCGCAGCAGCCGCCCGACGCTGTGCGGCATGCGGATGTTGACCACGGCCTCGCCGTCGGTGTGCAGCAGCGCATTGGTGATCAGCTCGTCGGCGACCAGCTCGATCTCCTCGGATCGCTCCGCCGCGCCCCAGGCGCGTACCGCGGCCCGGATCATGTGCCGGGCAGCGGAGAGGCCTTCGGGGTCGGCGGGCGCGATGTGCTGGCGGAAGCGTCCGACGATGTCGTGTTCGGGGGCACCGAGGCGGCGGAGCAGAAGCAGCGCCATATCGTCCTCGCCGGTCCGCTCGTCCGCCGACTCGCACAGCCGGTCGGCGAGTTGCTGGACGTCATGGGGGCCCTGGCGGACCTCGCGGGCCAGGTGGCGCATCCCGTCGTCGAGGTCGGTGCCGGGCTGTTCGACGATGCCGTCGGTGCACAGCAGCAGGGTGTCGCCGGGGGCGAGCAGGACGGTGGTGACCGGGTAGTCGAGCCGCCGGAATTCGGAGGCGATACCGAGCGGCAGCCCGCCGGCCACCGGCAGCCTGCGGCAGATCCCTTCGGCGTGCCGCAGCAGCGGGTCGATATGGCCGGCCCGGACGATCCGGGCAGCGCCGGTGCTCAGATCCGCGTCGACGTAGATGCAGGTCGCGAAGCGGTCGGTGTCGAGCTCGTTGAGGAAGGCGGAGGCGCGGGCCATGACGGTGGCCGGGGCGTGCCCTTCGGAGGCGTAGGCGCGCAGCACGATGCGCAGCTGGCCCATGAGCGCGGCGGCCTGGGTGTCGTGGCCCTGGACGTCGCCGATGACGGCGGCGACCCGGCCGTCGGGCAGCGGAATCACGTCGTACCAGTCGCCGCCGATGTCCCGGCCCATCCGGGCGGAGCGGTAGCGGACGGCGATCTGCGCACCGGCGACGCCGGGGATCCGGCGCGGCAGCATGGCCTGCTGGAGACCGGCGGCGAGATCGTGTTCCTGGTCGTAGAGCATGGCGCGGGCCAGGCTCTGCGCGATGCTGCTGCCGAGCGCCACCAGGACGTTGCGCTCCTGGTCACGGAAGTCGCTCTCCCGCTCGAAGAAGAGGCCGATCACGCCGATCGGGCGGCCCTGTGCGATCAGTGGCAGGTAGGCCGCCGAGTGGACGTTGAGCGGCTCGATGGCCGGCCACAGCCGTGGGTAGTTGCGCTTGAATTCCGCGCGGCTGCCCACATAACGCGGAGTGAGGGTGCGGACCACTTCGCTCATCGGGAATTCGTCCCCCACCCGGGTGTACTCGAGATCGGGTACGAAGCTGCCCGCCTTGCCCTCGGAGACCAGCCGGATGCGCCCCGCCTCGACCAGCCCGAGGATCACGTTCTCGGCACCCAGCCGGCTCAGCCCCTGCTCGTCGGCGAGCACGGCGATCACTTCGCCGACCGTTCTGGCGTGTGCCAGGGCGGCGGTGGTGCGCTCGACGACGCTGGTGTGCCGGCGGCGCTCCTCGTCGACGGCGAGCCGCTCCGCCGCATGGGTGTATTCGTGGCTGGCGTCGCGGACCACGCCGATGATGCGGCGTGGCCTGCCGGTGCCGTCCCGGCGGATGCTGCCCTGACTGTGGGTCCAGCGCAGCTCGCCGTCGCGCAGCCGGACCCGGAAGTAGGCGCCGTAGGAGTCGCTGCCGTCCTTGAGCGCCCGTGCGACCAGGGCGTCCAGGCGGGCCGCCTCATGGGCCGGGACGCGGCAGCCGAGCGTGGCCGGACGGTCGTCGTACTCCTCCGGCAGCATGTCGAACACCTCGAGGGCGGGCGCGTCCATGTGCATCAGCCCGCTGTCGAGGTCCCAGTCGAAGCCGCCCATGCCGTTGAGGGCCAGGGTCAGGTCCGGGTGGGCGGGCCAGTCGTCCGGCACCGACACGGTGGGCCTCTTCGCTCCCCGGTCAGCCATGTCGTCACTTTGCCACATTCACCCGGATTGCGGCGGGTCCGGCCGCTTCCCCCTCCCCCGCTTCGGCGGCCTCGGCCATCGCACTGACTCATCCATCAGTTCTCCCGCAACACCTTCCCTCGAAGCCCACTGGGCCCGCACATTCCCGGGACTTCGCTCTCGCCGATCCGTTGCGATGTTCTCAACGCGCTGTTACGGTCCCTGACCATGAAGGACACCGCCGGAACCCGGGTCACCGACGACGCCGGAGAGGTCACGGACCGTGTCCGTGAGGTGATCGGCCGGATCGGCTGCAGCCACCGCGAATTCGCCCGCCGGATCGTGATGGACCCGTCGAAACTGTCCAGGTCACTGGGGGGCACCCGGCGTTTCACCCTGGCCGAGATCGTCCGTATCGCCGACATCGGCGAGGTCGGCACGGGCTGGCTGCTCGGCGCCCCCGAGCGGCCCTCGGCAGCGCCGGACCGCGCGCCGGCGGCCGTCCCCGAGGGCGGCCGGCCGCTGCAGATCGTGCGGGAGACCGTCCGGCTGATCGCCGAGCACGGCTTCCACGGCGTACGGGTCGCCGATATCGCCGCCGCCTGCGGTACCAGCCCGGCCGCGGTGCACTACCACTTCCCCGGCCGTGACGAGCTGCTGGAGGCGGCCGTGCGCTGGTGCATGGACGAGGACACCGAACGCCGCGCCGCGGGCCTGGCCGCGGCCCCCGACGCCCGCGGCGAGCTGCTGCATCTGATCGCGCTGCAGACGCCGCGCTCCGAGCAGCAGCGCCGGCAGTGGCTGGTCTGGCTCGATCTGTGGGCCCAGGCCGCCCGCTCCACCGCCGTGGGGCGGCTGCACGAGCACTACTACCGGCAGTGGCGCACCACCGTCGCCGACGTCGTGCGCCGCGGCGTCGGCCAGGGCGTCTTCCGCGCCGTCGATCCGGAGTTCGCCGCGCTGCGGCTGACCGCCCTGATCGACGGCCTGGCCACCCAGGTGCTCGCCACCGCGCCGGACAGCACCGGCCCCGACACCATGCACGCCGCCCTGCTCGCCTTCGTCGACAGCGAACTCACCGCCGCCCCCGCCGGCTGAGGGCGCCGCTCCCCCGCCGCCCACCCGCCGATCCCCTACCGCTCACCCGCCGCCCACCGGACCGGGCCCCGAGACACACCACAAGGCACGACACGAGGCACGACACCCCATCGAAGGGACCCCCGTGAACAACGAGGTCATCATCACCTGCGCGCTCACCGGCGCCGGCGACACCGTCCACCGCTCCCCGCACGTCCCCGTGACGCCCGAGCAGATCGCCGCGTCGGCCGTCGAGGCGGCCTCCGCGGGCGCCGCGGTGGTGCACATCCACGTACGCGACCCCGGGACCGGCGCCCCGTCGCGCGACCCGCGGCTGTACGCCGAGGTGGTCGAGCGGATCAAGGAGACCGGCACCGACGTCGTCATCAACCTCACCGCGGGTATGGGCGGCGACCTGGTGATCGACCCCGCCCGGCCGCTCCGGCAACTGCCCGGTACGGACCTGGTGAGCGGCCTGGAGCGGCTGCCGCACGTCGAGGAACTGCTGCCCGACATCTGCACCTTGGACTGCGGCTCCCTCAACTTCGGCGACGGCTCCAACCTCTACGTCTCCACCCCCGACATGCTGCGGGCGGGCGCCCGGCGCATCCAGGAGCTCGGGGTACGGCCCGAGTTGGAGATCTTCGACACCGGTCAGCTCTGGTTCGCCAAGCGGCTGCTGGCCGAGGGGCTGCTGGACGACCCGACGGTCTTCCAGCTGTGCATGGGCATCCCGTGGGGCGCGCCGGCCGACCCGGGCGTCCTGCAGTCGATGGTGAACCTGCTGCCCGAGGGCGCCCAGTGGGCGAGCTTCGCGCTCGGCCGCATGCAGATGCCGTGGGTCGCCCAGTCGATCCTCCTCGGCGGCCATGTACGGGTCGGCCTGGAGGACAACCTCTACCTCAGCAAGGGCGTCAAGGCCACCAACGGCCAGCTCGTCGAACGCGCCGTCCGGATCACCGAGTTGCTGGGAGCCACGGTCGCCACCCCCGACCGGGCACGTGCCCGCCTGGGCCTCAAGCCGCGCGGCTGAGCGCCCCTCGCCTTCCCTTCCCTCGCCTTCCCTTCCTCGCCTTGCCTTCCTCGCTCCGCCTCTGCGTCTCTCCCCTTCTCCCCTCCTCTCCACCAGGAGTCGCTTCCCCATGCCCGAAACCACCCCCGCAGCCTGTGCCCCCTGTGCCCCCTGTGCCCCCGAGGACGTACGCCGTATCGCCTGTATCGGCGCCGGAGTGATCGGCGGCGGCTGGGTCGCCCACTTCCTCGCCCGCGGCTACGACGTCGCCGCCTGGGACCCGGCCGACGACGCCGAGGACAAGCTCCGCCGCCTGGTTGCCGCCGCCTGGCCCGCGCTGGAACAGATAGGCCTGGCCGACGGCGCCTCGCCGGACCGGCTGACCCTCGCCCCCACCCTCACCGAGGCGGTCGCCGACGCCGACTTCGTCCAGGAAAGCGCCCCCGAGAACCTGGAGTTGAAGCGTTCCCTGCTCGCCGAGCTCGCCGCCGCGACCCGGCCCGGCGTGGTCATCGCCTCCTCCACCTCCGGCTACCCGATGACCGATATGCAGACGGCGGCCGAGGACGCCGGCCGCCTGGTCGTCGGCCACCCCTTCAACCCGCCGTACCTCATCCCGCTGGTCGAGGTCGTCGGCGGCGAGCGGACCGACCAGGAGGCCGTCGCCTGGGCCTCGCGCTTCTACGACCTGGCGGGCAAGTCCGTGATCACCATGGACCGCGAGCTGCCCGGTTTCATCGCCAACCGCCTCCAGGAAGCACTCTGGCGCGAGGCGCTGCACATGGTCGCGAACGGCGAGGCCTCGGTCGAGGACATCGACGCCTCGATCACCGAGGGCCCGGGGCTGCGCTGGGCCTTCATGGGCCCCTGTCTGACCTTCGCGCTGGCCGGCGGCGAGGGCGGGATGGCCCATATGCTCGACCACTTCGGCCCGTCCCTGAAGTCGCCGTGGACCCGGCTGGCGGCTCCCGAGCTGGACCGCGAGCTGCGCGGCGCCATGGTCGGCGGGTGTGCGGAGGCGGCGGGCGGCCGTACGTACGCGGACCTGGTCGCCGAACGCGACCAGGGCGTCATCGACGTCCTGCGCGCCACGGGCCGGCTGGGGAGCACCCGCCGATGACCGCCGACACCGCGGGCGGCCTCCCGCTCTTCCACCAGACCGTCCGGGACGACTGGATCGACTACAACGGCCACCTCAGCGAGGCCTACTACGTCCTGGTCTTCGGCTTCGCCACCGATGCCCTGATGGACGCGGCCGGCCTCGACGCGGCCTACCGGGGCCGTACCGGCTGCTCCCTGTACACGGTCGAGGCCCACGTCCGGTATCTCCACGAGGTCGCCCGCGGCAGCGAACTCACCGTCCGTACGACCGTGCTGGGCGTGGACGACGGGAAACTGCGCCTCGTCCACGAGATGTTCACCGGTGCGCCGTCGGGCTCGGCGGTGGCCACCGAGGAGCTGTTCGCCCTGCATGTCGACCAGGCCGCCGGGAGCGCGGCACCCCTGCCCGACGCGAGCCGGGAGTACTTCGCCGGGCTCCTGGCTCCGGCGCCCCCATGGGCGGGCAACGGGATCCGCGCGGTGCAGCCGCGCCGGTGAGGACGACCGCAGGCACGGCCGGGACGACGCCGTGGCCCCCCGGCCGTGCCTCCGCCACACACCTCCGTCATCTACCTCCGCCGCACCCCGCCGCCATGCCCCTCCGCCACGTGCCTCCGCCGGCCGGGCCCGCCCCATCGTTGCGGTGCCATCCTGGAAGGAGCGAGGATCTTCACCACTCACCGAGGGGAAGCCACCATGACCGCCACCAAGGGCCATCACATCGAGGTCAGGCAGGGCACCGACCGAGTCCGCGTCACGGTCGACGGCCGGTTGCTGGCCGACAGCCGCCGCCCGCTCCTCCTCCAGGAGACCGGCTACCCCGTGCGCTACTACCTCCCGCCCGAGGACGTCCGCACCGACCTGCTGACGCCGTCCGAGACGCACACCGTCTGCCCCTTCAAGGGCACCGCCTTCTACTGGTCGCTTCCCGACGGGCCGGAGGACATCGCATGGGCCTACCCGGAACCACGCCCCGAGGTGGCGCGGATCAAAGATCACTTCTGCTTCTACGAGGTCGACCCGGACTGAGCCGGGAGCGGGTCGGGCACCCCTCCCGCGCCGCGGGACCCGCGCACGGCGCACAATCGAAGGGTGAATGACGCGGAGCGACCCCACGACGAGCCCGGCACCTCCCGCGAGCCCGGCACCTCCCGCGAGCCCGGCGCGCTTGCGCCGCACGAGGGCGGCGACCCGGCCTGCTGGCTGGACCAGGTGTGCGACGCCTGCGGCCGGATCCGCGAACGGCCCCGCAGCGCGGTCTGCGAACACTGCGGGGCCGGGCCCGACGGCACGACGACGGAGGCGGCGCCGAGCGCGGCGGGCCCATCCGCCGCCGGCCGGCGGGCCCCCCGCCGGGATCGCGACGAGGAGGGCCGGGCCCGCAACGCCCGCCCGCGCGACGGCCTCGGCCGGCCGTTGCCGTACGGCTCCCCGGGCGTGGCACGGCAGCCGGAGGGGGTGCCCCGTACGCCCGCGCAGTCGCTGGCCGAGGCTCAGCGACTGCTCGACGAGGGGATGCCGTTCCACGCCCATGAGGTACTGGAGGACGCCTGGAAGGCGGCTCCGGAGGCGGAGCGGGAGCTGTGGCGGGGGCTCGCCCAGCTCGCGGTGGGCCTCACCCATGCGGCGCGTGGCAATGCCGTGGGCGGCACGGCACTGCTCGACCGGGGTGCGGCGGCCATCGCGCCGTATGCGGACGCCGCCCCCTACGGGATCGATATCGCGGGACTGGTGTCGTGGGCCGGGGAGCTGACCGGACGGCTGACCGGCACCGGGGAGGCCGTACCGGCGGCACGGACCGCGCCCCGGCTGTGCGCCACCGGGCAGGGCACCGGGAACGACACCGGGAACCGCCCCACCGGCAACAGGACCGGCGACCGCCCCGGCGCGGGCGGCTGACGCCGGGCTCCGCCGGGACGAGCGGAGCCACGGGCCCGGGCCGGCCGCTACCCGCTACCGGCCACCGGCCACCGGCCACCGGCCCAAAGGGTCTACGCCGCCCGTTGCCTGCGGCGCCCGCGAGCCTGGCGCCACCGGCCGAGCAGAGCGCCCAGCCCGAGGGCCGCGACGCCGGCGCCGCCCGCGCCCAGGACGAGGGTGGAGCGCCTGGGCTGACCGCCGTGTGCCGCGGCCCCGGTGATGTCGGCGGCCACCGGGCGAAGCGGCGCACCGCCGTCGTCGGGGGTGCGCACGGCGTGCAGGGTGCCCACCGGCTGGGCCTTTCCTGCGGTGTCGAAGCCCCAGTCCAGCAGCGAACCGGCCTCCTTGTAGACGGCGTTGCTCACGTTCGACTGCGGGTTCAGCACGGTGACCAGCAGGGTGCGGCCGTTCCGCCGGGCGGCGGCGATCAGGGTGTTGCCGGCCTTGCTGGTGTAGCCGTTCTTGACGCCGATGATGCCGGGGTAGCGGGACAGCCCGTGCGAGCCCACCAGTATCCGGTTGGTGTTCTCGATCATCGAGGTGCCGCCGGGGCCGGGGAAGGCAGCACGGCTGGTGGCGCAGTAGCGGGCGAAGTCGTCGTTGGCGAGTCCGGCGCGGGCGAAGACGGTCAGGTCGTACGCCGAGGACACCTGGCCGGGTGCGTCATAGCCGTCCGGGGACTTGACGGTGGTGTCGCGCGCTCCGAGTTTGCGGGCGGTCTCCTGCATCTCCTGTGCAGTGGTCCGCCAGCCGCCGTTCATCGCGGCCAGCACGTGCACCGCGTCGTTGCCGGAGCGCAGGAAGACCCCGCGCCACAGGTCGGCGACGGTGTAGCGGCGCCCCTCCCTGACGCCGACGACACTGCTGCCGGCCCCGATGCCCTTCAGGTCCGCCGAGCTGACCCGGCGTACGGAGCCGGACGGGAACTTCGGCAGGACGGTGACCGCGAACAGCGTCTTGAGGGTGCTGGCCGGGGGGAGCTTGCGGTGGGCGTTCTTCGCGGCCAGCACGCTGCCGGTGTCCGCGTCGGCCACCATCCAGGACAGGGCGGACAGACCACCGGGCAGCCTCGGTGCGCCGGGGGCGGCGACGGCCTGCACCCCGGCACCGGCCGCGGCGGGCTGACGCGCCGTCGAGCCGTGTGCCGTGGCCGGTATGGACGTCAGCGATACACCGGCGACGGCGATCAGTGTCATCGCCGCTGCCTTCTGGGACACTCGCGCGTCAATTGCCATGCCGACACGCTAAGAAGCGGTGCCGCGGCCCGCAGCACAGTTGAGCCAGACGGACCACGCGGTGTACCGCGCACCCGGCGTGTCGCAACTGCAACGGCTGCAAAGAAGGACCCGCCCGGTGCGACGGGGGATGCACACCGGGCGGGTCTCAGAGACCTTTCTACCTCATGAGCGAACGGTTATGCCTCAAAAACTTGTTCGTTCGCCGTTCAGAAGGCGACGGGGAGCGAAATCAGGCCACGTGACCGCAGGGACCGCCGATGCCGCAAATCGCCACGCGGGACGTCCAGACGCAGCCCAGGGAAGCGGTCGAGGAGCGCTTCCAGGGCAATGGCCGCCTCCATACGGGCCAGCGGGGCACCGAGGCAGTAGTGGATGCCGTGTCCCAGCGCGAGGTGCCCCGAGAGGTCCCGGCCGCGGTCGAAAGTGTCCGGATCCGCAAAGCGCGCCGGGTCGCGGTTCGCGGACGCTATCGACAGCAACACGCTCTCCCCGGCCGCGATCCGTACGCCACCGATCTCCACGTCCTCCTTGGGAAAGCGGCGGAGCGCCAGCGGGCCGGGCCCGTCGTAGCGAAGGAACTCCTCCACGGCGGCGGGCAGTTCGGCCGGATGGTGCTGCAGCCGGCGGAGCTGGTCGGGGTGGTCGAGCAGGGTGAGCACGGCATTGCCGATGAGGTGGACGGTGTTCTCGTATCCGCCGAAGAGGATGAGGAAGGCGAGCGAGGTCAGTTCGTCCTCGCTGAGCCGCTCGCTCCCCTCCCCGCCCGCTTCCCCGGCGCCCGGCTCATCGCGTACCGCGATCAGGTCCGAGAGCAGATCGTCGCCCGGCTCCGCGCGCTTGGCGGCGATCAGGCCGGTGTAGAACTCCAGCATCGCCCCGACCGCCTCCTTCATCGCCTCCGGGCGGTTCGGATCCGGTGTGATGAGCGCGTCCGACCAGGCCAGGAAGTCGCGGCGGTCACGGTGCGGAATGCCGAGCAGATCGCAGATCACGGTGATCGGCAGCGGCCCCGCATAGTCGGCGATCAGCTCCGCACGGCCCCGCTCCGCCATCGCGTCCAGCAGTTCGTCGGCGATTTTCCGTACGGGCGCCCGCAGCGCCTCGATCCGGCGCGGGGTGAAGGCCTTGGCCACCAGACGCCGGATCCGTGTGTGGTCCGGGGGGTCCATGTTCGCCATGTTGGCGTCCAGCGCGGGCGGCAGCGAGAACCCGCGGTAGCCGCCGGGCGCGGCGTGGCGCTTGTCCAGGGAGAGCCGGGGGTCGGCGAGACCCCGGCGGACGTCGTCGTAGCGGGTCACCAGCCAGGCGGGGTTGCCGTCGGGGCCGGTGATCCGGTGGACCGGCCCGGCTTCGCGCAGCGCGGCGTAGGTGGCGTACGGATCGTCGAGGAGCGGCGTCACGTCGAGGGGGGCATCGGGTCCGGTATCGGCGGTGTTCGGCATGATCCCGACCTTAGGCCCTTACCGCCCTGCGTCTTGCGGCAGGCCGGGGCCGGCCCGCCCAAGTCCCCTCCCCCGCACGCCGGCTGACGGCGGCGGCACCGATCCGCCGGACCGGTGCCGCCTGGGTGGTTCGGGCGGCCCGGACCCCCGTACCGGGCCACCCCGTCTGTGTGGTGCTTCCTCAGTTGCGCGCCAGTGCGCTCCGCTGCCTCAACTCGGTGAGCACGGTCTCGATCAACGGCGAATGGTAGACGTCCGCGACCAGGGCCAAGTGCTCGTACTCCGCCGCGAGTTCGACGGGTTCCGTGCCGCTGGAGACCACCACGCTGTCGGCCCCGTGGGCGGGGACATGGCCCACCGCGCGGTTCTCCAGACCACGGCGGAGTGCGGCGGCCTCCGCGACGGCGGCCAGCTGCCGGTCGTCCAGGGCGACCGCCCGGGCGCGTTCACGGGCGATGTCGAGGGCGTCGGACTCCACATGGCGGCGGATGCCGCGCTGTACGTCCCGGATCTCGGCCATCTGGCGGTTGGCCCGCCACTCCAGGTCCGCGAACGGCCACCGTACGGCCCACGCCGAGGCCTCCATCGTGACCTCCGGGGAGCGGGCGGTGACGGTCCGCCAGAGCGGGGAGAGCCGGCGCAGCCGGCGCCAGGCGGCGACCCGGGGGCCGGCCGCCGGCAGCGCGAATCCGGCGAGGACCATGAGCGCCGCGACCGAGGCGCTGAGCGGGGCCACCCCGTTGGAGAGCCACAGCGCCGGGTGGCCCGTCCAGGACAGGACGAAGCCGATGACCTTGCAGCCGCAGTAGCCCAGGCCGAGCCAGCAGCCGGCGGCCAGCAACCGCAGACCGCGGGCCAGATACGTCGTGCCGAGCCGGGCGGCGAGCCGCGGGCAGAGCGTCCCCAGGGCTGCCGAGCTCAGGCCGAAGATGGCCAGATACAGCACCAGGAAGAGCATGACTCCGGGTGAGTCGGTGTAGGCGGTGCTGAAGTCGCGGGGGTGCTCGACGGCGTCCGGCCTGCCGACCGCGAATCCGGTGACCGCCACCGCCCACAGCGCGGCCACGGCCCCGACGGCGGCGCGCGCTCTGGTGCGCGCACGGGCCCGCGCGGCCGCGCCCTCGCCCGCCGTCCAGCGCAGCAGCAGTACCAGCGCGCCCGCGGCGAACACCACGACGGAGGAGTACAGGAAGACCATGGCGAGGTTGGCGACGCCGGCCAGCCGGTCGAAGGCGCGGTAGAGGCTCGGCGCGGAGAAGAGGAAGACCGTGGCCACGCCACCGGTCATCACACAGGCCAGTCCCAGGTCGGCATTGCTGCGGTCGCGGAACCAGGCCAGGGACTTGTACCCGACGATCGCCCAGGCCGCCACGCCGAACGACAGATAGATGACGTCAAACACGCGGACCCCCGTCCCCCGCCGCGTCCGCACCGACACCGTCGTGGCCCGCACCGCCGGACGGCGCTTCCTCCCGCCGCCTGAGGTGCTGCAGCGCGGGCCCGAGCGCCGCCGCGAGCTCGGCCGCCTGCCCCTCCAGGGGGAGTTCGTGCTCGTCGGCGGACGGCGCCACCCGTTCCATCAGCAGCGTGCCGAGCACTTCGGTCTCCCGCTCGGCGAGGTTGTCATAGCCGTGGTGCCGCGCGAAGCCCATGGTCAGTCCCATGCGCCGCATGGCGGTGGCCACATCGACCGAGGGCGTCCACAGCTTCAGCGCGTCCTCGGTGACCGCGGGGTCCTGGCCGTGCCCCAGAAGGAGATGGCTCAGTTCGTGCAGCACGATGTGGGCCTGGTGCCAGGGGGAGGTCTTCAGTTCGTAGAAGACCCAGTAGCCGTCGTCGGTGACGGCCGTCATCCCCGAGACCACCCCGCCCAGGCTCATCGGCACCAGATGGACGGGCCGCGCCACCCGTGCGGCGACGATCTCGCACATCCCCCGTAGGTCGGTTGTGGCGGGCAGCGCCAGCTCCTTGATGAGCCGCTTGCACCGCCTGCGTATCTGCCCCACTCGCATGCTCGTCCCGTCCTCGTGTCCGGCCCGCTGCCAGGAAGCGAAAATCCGGCCGCGCTCAGCGGTCCGCGTCGGATCACTCACCGTTTTGGTCACCGCCCTGCTCCGGCGGATCGGCCGGCAGGTTCATCTGCTGCCGGAACTGCGAGATGATCGTCGTCAGGCTGTCCTGCACCTCCGGCGGCAGCCCCACGGAGCGCAGCGCGATGGCGCGCACCCGCTGGTCCCGCATGGCGGCGAGGAAGCGGACCTCTTCCTCCACCCGTGCGGCCTGCGGCTGCGAGAGGTCCCCCAGCAGATAACCGACCGGCACGGCAAAGAACTTGGACAGCGCGCGCAGCAGCTCAGGGCTCGGGTTCGTACGCCGGCCGTTGCGCAGCATCGACAGATACTGCTCGGTGACCTTGACGCCGCCGTACTCCCCGTCCCCGGCGCTGATCTCCTCGGCCACAAAGGCGTTGGTATACGGGGCCCCCGGCGGATGCATATTCGCGAAGAGGTGGCTCAGCCGCTCCGCGAGCGTGCTGCCCGCCTCGTCGGACCGGCCGTCGTCCCCCACGCTCATGCCCACCGTCCCCCATCGATCGGCCCCAACGAACAGTTAAGGCCCCGTCACCGCCGCTCTCATCCTGGCACGGGGGGTACGCGGCGCACCAGTCCACTTACGGACAGTAGGGACCGCACCGGCTTAACCGGGAGTTGAGCTGGATTTGAGGTTCGCCGGCGGCAGGGCCGGCCGGACCGCGTGGCTACCCCCGGCGGTGGTGAGTGCCCGGGGTGTATCCGTAGGCACGGCGGAAGACATCGATGAAGGCACTGGTGGAGGACCAGCCGCAGCGACGGGCGACGGTGGTGACGGGTGTGCCGTCGGCGAGCATCCTGAGGGCGTGATACAGGCGCAGTTGGGTGCGCCACTGGGGGAAGGTCATCCCGAGTTCGGAGCGGAAGAGGCGGCTGAGAGTGCGTTCCCCGGTATGCGTGTGGGCACCGAGCTCGGTGAGGGTGCGGGGGTCGGCGGGGTTGTCGTGCAGGAGGGCGCAGGCCGCGGCCAGCCGCGGATCGGCCGGCGAGGGGAGCTGAACGGGCTGCTGCGGTGAGGCGCGGAGCTGATCGAGGAGAACGGCGCGCAGTCGGCGGCGCTCCGGGCCGCTCCCGGTGGGCTCGCAGGTGTAGGCGAGGATCAGCTCGCGCAGGAGGGGGCTGACGGCCAGGACGGTGGGCGCGTCCAGACGCAGGGGGTTGTCGCCGACGGGCAGGCCGAGGGTGTGCAGATCGAGGTGGCCGTAGGCGCGGTGGGCGTGGACGGTACCGGCGGGGACCCAGATGGCGCGGGTACCGGGGGCGAACCAGGTGCCGGCGTCGGTGGTGACGGCCAGGACGCCGGAGCCCGCGTAGACGATCTGGTGGTTGTCATGGCGGTGGGCGTCGATGCGTTCACCGGCCGCCAGCGCCAGCGTGTGGGTCGGCGCGGCAGGCGTGTGGCGGATATTCGGCATACCTTGGCACTTTATCGGAAGCGGGACAGCCGGCGCGGCGGTGACGATCGGGAAATGTCCACCATCCAGCCACGGGCTCGCTCCACCACATCCCTCAAACTGCTGTCACTGAGCCACGCCTGCGTGGACGTCTACCAGGGCGCCGTGGCCGCGCTCGTGCCGTTCTTCCTCTCCGAGCGGGCGTACACCTACGCCGCGGCCTCCGGCATCGTCCTGGCCGCCTCCCTGCTCTCCTCGGTGGCGCAGCCGCTGTTCGGCGCGCTGACCGACCGGCGGGCGATGCCCTGGCTGCTGCCCGTGAGCGCCCTGACCGCGGGCGTCGGTGTCGCCCTCAGCGGCATCGGCGGTTCCTACGCGCTGACCCTGGCCGTCGTCGCCGTCGCCGGTATGGGGGTTGCGGCCTACCACCCCGAGTCCGCCCGCGTCGCCCGTATCGCGAGCCGCGGCAGCCACACCGCGATGGGCCTGTTCTCCCTCGGCGGCAACATCGGCTTCGCGACCGCGCCGCTGATGGTCTCCGCCGTGATCGCCACCGGTGGTCTGCGCGCCTCGCCCCTGCTGGTCGTCCCGGCCCTGGCGGGCGCCGCCCTGTGCGTGGCCGCACTGCGGACCGCCGGCCTCCCCGCCACGGCCGCAACCACCGCCTCCACCGGAGGCCGTCCGGCGGCCAGGGACGACTGGCCGGCCTTCCTCAGGATGTCCGGCGCCGTCGTGTGCCGCTCGATCGTCTTCGTCGGCCTGAGCGCCTTCCTCTCCCTGTATGCCCGCCAGCGCACCGGAGGAGGGGAGTTCGCGGGCACCGCGGCCCTGTTCGTGCTCTACCTCGGCGGCGCGATCGGCACCGTCGCCGGAGGCCGGCTCGCCACCCGTTACGGCCGTATCACGGTGGTCCGTTGGTCCTACGCCCTGACCGTCCCCGCCGTCGCCGGCGTGGTCCTGGTCCCCGGCCCGCTCCTGTACCTGTTCACCGCCCTGACCTCGGCCGGCCTGTACGTGCCGTTCTCCCTGCACGTCACCCTCGGCCAGGACTACCTCCCGCGGCGCGTGGGCACCGCCGGCGGCGTCACCCTGGGCCTGACCGTCAGCATCGGCGGCCTCGCCGGCCCGCTCATCGGCGCCGCCGCCGACGCCACCTCCCTGCACACCGCACTCACCCCGCTCATCGCCCTGCCCGCCGTGGGATGGCTGCTGCTGCGCACCCTGCACGAACCAGAGATGCCGGAAAAGGTGTCGGTCCCCGGCCCCGGTTCCGGTCCCGGTCCCGGTCCCGGTCCCGGTCCCCAGGGCAACATCACGCCCGCTTCCCGTTCGTGAGCCGGCCTCCGCCTCGCCGGCCCCCTTCAGGGCGGCCGGCCGGAAGTCCGCCGCGAAGGGCTGGTGGACCCCGCGGATCAGCCCCGACCCACGGCTGCCGCGTCGCATCGCACCCGGGCACGATGCGGACCCCGGTCATGGAGCGGCGACTCCGTAGAACGCCTCGCTGACATAGGGGACTTCGACCCGCCCGCCGTCCGCGTGACGCCCGCACAGCTCGCGCACGCGGTTCAGGAACTCCGGGCCGACGGCGGCGATGGCAGGCTGCGCCTGGGCGGAGGAAGCGCTCATGGTGACGAACTCCTCGACCGGCAGCGGCCGGCGCCACCGGGCCTCGGCTGGTTCGGGGCGGATCCGGGACAGCAGGCCGCCTCCGGTGATCATGTCAAGCAGGAAGGCCGCTGGCGGCACGAAGGCGGCGAGCACCCCGGTGTCGGAGCGGATCTCCCCCGGCCGAGGTCGAGGGCGATCATTGCGCCCTCAGCCGGCCGGGACACAGGTGTGCGGGGCACGGCCTCCGCCCCGCGCCGCCGCTGTACGGCCGGCGCCGCTACGCGGCCCGGCCCGACCGGGCGTTCACCCGTCCCCGGCGAGTCTGCGCACGGCCGCTTCGGCGTCCCGGTCATCGGGCAGGTAGCACAGCAGGTGATGACCGGGCTCGTCGACGGCTGCCAACTTGACGTAGCGCAGGCGGAGTTCGCCTGCCGTGGGATGCCTGAAGTGCCGCACCGCGGGACGGTAGAGCGCCGTCTCCCGCCCGCCGTACCAGCGGGCCGCGTCCGCGTCCTGGGTGATCTCGGCGACGATCTCGCCGTACCGCCGGTCCGCGGGGTGGCGGGCGGCGTTGGCGCGGAACTGCCCCAGCAGATAGCGCGCCTCGGCCTCCCAGTTGACGATCAGGCTGCGAGCGGGAGCCCAGCGGAAGACCAGCCACGGCAGATTGCGCCGCTCGGGCGGCAGTCGCGCGGGGTCGGTCAGCAGCGCCGCGTAACCGGCGTTCCAGGCCAGCAGGTCCCAGTGCGGGTCGATGACCGCGGCCGGGTTCGGCGAGACCGACTCCACCAGCGACAACAGGTTGCGCGAGACCCAGCCCGGCGGCTCCCCGGCCGCTGCCGCGTCCTCGGTGAACGACAGGACGTGCGCGGTCTCCGCCTCATCCAGCCGCAGGGCCCGCGCCACCGACCGCAGCACCTGCTCGGAGGTGCGCACCCGCCCCTGCTCCAGCCACGCGTACCAGGAGCTGCTGATGCCGGCCAGGTCGGCCACCTCGCCGCGGCGCAGCCCCGGGGTGCGGCGCCGCGGCGCCACCGGCAGGCCCAGCTCCGCCGGGGAAAGCCGCTCCCGGCGCGAGCGCAGGAACGCGCCGAGCTCCCGGCGCAGGGCCTGCGCCGTGCCGCCCTCACCGTACGGCCGCTCCGCCCCGCCCACCACGCACTCCCTTCCCCTGTCCGCCGAGCCACGGTGCCCACACAGCGGCGCACGGCAGGGTGTGAGTGATCGTAATCGCTTGGGACGACCATCCGGACGGCCAGGGTGGTGATCTTGAGGGGACCCCGGTACACCCCGGGCACCGAAAGGAGCCGACCGCCCATGTCCACCGCCCCCGCCACCGCGCCCACCACCGCGCTCCCCAACTCCGTCGTCTTATCCGCCCCTTCACTCCGGCTGCTGCGTTCGGCCGGATTCGTCAGCAACTTCGACCGCTTCTGCATCACCCCCATGCTGGTGCTCATCGCAGCCCAACTCGGTGCCGGCATGGCCACGGTGGTGCTCACGGCCAGTGTCTACTTCCTGTGCTACGGCCTGATGCAGCCGGTGTGGGGGCCGGCCAGTGACCGGCTGGGCCGGGTGCGGGTGATGCGGCTCTCGTTGGCGGCGGGCGCGCTCTCCTCACTGCTGTCCGCCCTCGCCCCCGATCTCACGTTCCTGATCGTGGCTCGCGCCCTCGCCGGGGCCTGCTTCGCCGCCTGCGTACCGGCCTCGCTGAGCTACGTCGGTGACGTCGTGCCCGCCGAGGTCCGCCAGCGCCCGCTCAGCGACCTGATGACCGCGTTCTCCCTGGGGACCGCGCTGGGCACCGTGGTGGCCGGGGCACTGGCGCACTACGCCGGCTGGCGCACGGTGTTCCTGCTGCCGGGCCTGGTCGCGGCCTACCTGGCCCGGGCGCTGCGGCACCTGCCCGAACCCGAGCGGGAGCCCGCCGGTTCCCTGCTGGCGCCCTTCCGTATCGTGCTGGGGTCGCGGTGGATGTGGTACGTCATGGCGCTCGCCCTGGCCGAAGGGGCCGTGCTGCTGGGCTTCTTGACGTACCTGGCGCCCGCGCTGGAAGCCCGGGGCGTGCCGACCGCCGTGGCCGGTGCGGTGTCCGCGCTGTACGGCGCGGGGGCCATGGGTTTCGCGCAGGTGGTCAAGAGGCTGGTGGGGCGGTGGAGCCCGGCGGTGCTGATCCTGGCCGGCGGGACGGCGGCGGCCGCGGCCTACGCCGTCGCAGCGACGAGCCGGTCCATCCCGGCACTGGCGGTCACCGCACTGCTGCTGGGCGGCAGTTGGTCGTTCATGCACACCACCTTGCAGTCGTGGGCGATCGCCGTCGCCCCGACGGCCAGGGCCACCGGCGTGGCGATGTTCGGGGTCAGCCTCTACGGCGGCAGCGCCCTCGCCGGCAGCCTGACGGCCACCACGGCGGCCGACCACAGGTACGGGCAGCTCTTCCTGACCGCCCTGTTGCTGACGGTTCCGCTGACCCTCGCGGCGGTGGTGGGGCGCAGCCGGTACCGGTGACCGGAGGACGCCGTGCCGGACGTGCGGCCAGGCAGGCCGCCCCGCCAACCATGATCATCACCGGTAGGGGAAGTCCGAGAGGGATCCGAAAACGGTCAAGAGCCCTGCTTCACTCTCGTGAAACAAGGCTCTGACCTGCGACAATGGAGAGAACTCCAGTCGGGACGACAGGATTTGAACCTGCGACCCCTTGACCCCCAGTCAAGTGCGCTACCAAGCTGCGCCACGTCCCGGTGCCCGTTTCGGCCGGGAATCCCCGGCTGACCGCGCACGAGAACAATACCGCATGTCAGAGGGTGGGTGCTGCCACATATCCCGGGTCGGCACACGTACGGCCGACAGGAGAGATGAGTACCCGTACTCATGCACCGTCGTCACCGCGCCGTCACGCTACGCGCATGACTACTCCATCGATTCAGCGGCCGACGACCACGGCCTTCTTCGTGCAGGCCGCGATCTCCTTCGGACTGTCGCTGGCGGCGCTGGTGATCGGGATCATCAAACTGCCGGTGGGGCCCTGGGAGCGCGGCTTCCTCGCCATCGGCCTGGTCTTCGTGGTGTCCTCGGCGTTCACGCTGGCCAAGTGCATCCGCGACCGTCAGGAGGTCGAGGAGGTGACGAACCGGGTGGACAAGGCCCGGATCGACAAGATCCTCATCGAGCAGGACGTCTTCAAGCCGGGGCAGGTCTGATCCCCGCACCCAGGGGGTGCCTCCCCGCCCTCCGGGGGAGGCACCCCTCGGGCCGCGGCACTCCCGGCCGCCACCTCCCCGCTGGACGCCCTCTGGGCGCGCCACGACCGGGTGCTGCGGGTGTCCCCCGGCACCGCCGAGGACCCCGGCCCGGACCGTTTTCTGCTCTCCAAAAGGCAGCCCGATGGCCTATTACGCCGTGCTGGCCGCCAAGGGCGTCTTCCCCGTCGAGTGGCTGCCGGGCTTCGGCGCGTACGACTCCCCGCTCGGCCGCCGGCTGGTCCGCCGCCACTGACGACGGCCGCGACCACCAGGCCCTCCACGAGGCCTGCGGCGCGCCGCACCCGGGCCGTCCGCATGCGGTGACCGCCTGCGCCGAGCCCGAGGGCGGCCGAGCGGCCCGCCCCCGCACCCCTGCCCACCAGGACTTCGCGAGGGTCTTCGCGACGGGCACCATGCGTGAGCGCTTCGCCGAGGCCGCGCAACGGATCCGGACCGGTGGCGCATGTCGGCGTCCGCGAGCAGGTACTGAGCGGCGTGGGCGGCGGGATGGCGCTCACCGGGCTCCGCCCGTTCCTGCACACCTTCGCCGGCTCTCCGTGGAGCGCCCCTTCGAACAGGTGAAGCTGGGCTTCGGCCACCAGGGCGTCGGCGGGGCGGGGCACCGCGGGCGCCTCCTACCGCACCGGCTGCTGGGGCTCGGCGTCGGCCGCCAGGAGCCGCGCCGGTACGGGCGGCCCGACGGGCACGTGGCGGCGCACAGCCTCGACCCGCACGGCCTGCACGCACGGTTCACCGGGTTCCTGGGGGCACGGCCCTGACGGTGGGCGTGGCGCCTTGCCCGGAGCGCGGCGGCGGCTCAGACGCGCTTGTCGAGCCAGGCCAGCAGGTCGTCCTGGACCTCGTCACGGTTGGTCTCGTTAAGGATCTCGTGACGGGCGTCCGGATAGGCCCGCCAGGTCAGATCGCGGGTGCCCAGGTAGCGGAAGTCCTCCAGGAGTTCATGGATCAGGGTCATCCGCTGATGGCAGGGGTCCTGGTCGCCGACGGCGAGGTGGACGGGCAGTCCGCGCGGGATGCGGGACAGATGCGCCGGGTCGTTGATCTTGCGGATGGCGCGTACCCAGTCGGCGGCGAGACCGGCGCAGAACGGGAAGCCGCAGTCCTCGTCGGCAACGTAGGTGTCCACCTCGGCGGCGTCGCGGGAGAGCCATTCGTAGCCGGTGCGGTGGGCGAAGGCGTCGTTGAAGGAGCTGAAGGTGCGCGGGATGAAGGAGGAGAGCGCGCCGCGGCCGTGCCGGGCGATCTCCTGGTCCAGTTCGCCGACGGCGCCGTCGAGGTCCAGGCCGGGCAGGGTGCGGAAGGCGCCGGTGAGAATCAGTCCGGCGAGGTCGGCGCCGTACTCCTGGGCGTAGTCGCGGGCCAGCATCGCACCCATGCTGTGGCCGAGCAGCACCAGTGGGACGCCGGGGTGGGCGGCCGCCGCATGGTTGCCGATGCCCTTGAGGTCGCTGACGATCGCCCGCCAGGCGTCCTCGCCGACCACCCCGCGGCCGCCGGTGGAGGCGGCGGTGGCACCGTGGCCCCGGTGGTCGGAGGCGAGGACGGCATAGCCGTGGCCGGTCAGGAAGCGTGCGAAGCGGTCGTAGCGCCGGCCGTGTTCCGCGGCGCCGTGGGCGATCTGGACCAGGGCGCGCGGGTGACCGGACTGCGGGAGCCAGGTGTAGGTGGCGATACGGGCACCGTCCGGGGCCTGGTGGAAGTCCTGCTGCATGGCCTGCATGGCGTCGTCTCCTGACTGCCGGGGCGGTGGCTGACGGGCGATAGCTGACGGGCGGTGGCTGACGAGTCGTCGGCGCCCACTCTTGCGCGCGAGGCGGCGGTGCGCCATGGGGCGCGCGTGGGCGTGGTTGCCCCGGCCCCCGGGCGGCGTGACACGATCAGCCGGTTCTTTGATGACTTTGTGCCGCAACCCCCCTTCGCAGGAGGAACGTTGGACACCACGGACCGTTTCGAGGACCGTTTCGAGGATCATTTCGAGAACTCCCCCCTTCCCCCCGCGCCGCTGTCCCGCCGCAGATTTCTGCAGGGCACCGCCACGGCCGCCGCGGCGGCGGGTCTGGCCGGCGTCACGGGCACGGGCGCCTGGGCGCAGGACGCCGGCGCGCGCGGCGCCGCCCTGTCCTTCACGGCCGCGACCAACGGCGCCGCCTCGCTCTCCCCGGCCGGTGACCGGCTGGTCGCCGAGGTTCAGAACGTCCTGTGGTCGCTGCCGCGGGCCGGCGGCGACGCGGTGGCGCTGACCCCGCCCGACCTGGAGCCCACCCGTCCGGTGTACTCCCCCGACGGCCGGCGGATCGCCGTCTGCGCCTACCGGGGCGGCACTTTCCATCTGTGGACGCTCGCCGCCGACGGCTCCGGACTCCAGCAGCTGACCGACGGCCCGTGGGACGACCGCGGTCCCGCCTGGTCACCCGACGGCACCCGGATCGCCTTCGCCTCCGAGCGGGGCGGGGACGCGGTGGCCGGCAGCCCGTACCGGATCTGGGTGCTGGAGGTGACGACGCGGAGGCTGACCCGGGTGACCGGCCTGTCCGGTCAGGAGGGCCCTCACCAGGACGCCGCCTGGGAGGACTTCGACCCCTGCTGGTCTCCGGACGGCAAGCGGATCGTGTTCGTACGGGGGCGGGTGGCGGGCACGGCGCTGGTCTCGCGCACCGTCGCCTCCGTGCCGGCCGACGGGCGGGGCGCGGTGCGCACCGAGCACACCGAGACGGCCACCGCGCAGGTGATGGCGCCGGCGCTGTCCCCCACGGGGCGGCTCGCCTATCTGCGGACCACGGACTACCCGGGACCCACCTGCGCGCTGGTGGTGGACGGCGGGAGGGTCGCGGTCGACGGCGATGTGGAGCCGGTGCCGCCGCGCTGGGTCTCGCGGGACGAGCTGCTGCTGACGGTCGGCGGACAGTTCCGGATCGTCCGGGCCGACGCCCCGCAGCACGCCGAGACCGTCCCGTTCACCGCGCGGCTGCCGCTGGACCGCCCCCGCTACCGCGTCAAGGACTACGGCTTCGAGCGGACGGCGGCCGGTCGGGTGCGCGGGGTGCATCTGCCCGCACTGTCGCCCGACGGCCGCAGGGTCGCCTTCGCCGCGCTCAACGGCCTCTGGATTGCGCCGGCATCGGGCGGCGGCGCCCCGCGCAGGATCGTCCGGGCCGACGCCACCCGCTACGTCCTGGCGCCGAGCTGGTCACGGGACGGGCGGGCACTGCTCTACGCCGACGACCGGGACGGACTGTTCGCGGTGCGGCGCCGCGATCTCGCCTCCGGCCAGGAGACGGTGCTGGCCACCGGCGGCCGGGTGCAGCCCGCGCTGTCGCCGGACGGCGGACGGCTGGCCGCACTGGACATGTCGGGGAACCTGGTCGTACGAACGCTGTCCGGCGGCCAGGAGAAGGTACTGGCCGCACCGATGGGCGCCGGTGGGCTGCCCGGCCGTCCCAGCTGGTCACCGGACGGGCGCTTCCTGGCGTACTGCGACCGAACCCGCCTCAACCGCCGCTTCCGCGAGGGTTACAACGTCATCCGGATCGTCGACACCGAGACGGGCAAGGACCGGCTGCACCCGGTCGCCGAGCACGTTTCGATCGCCGACCGCTACGACTCCGGGCCGGTCTGGTCGCCCGACGGGCACTGGCTGGCCCTGATCGTCGAGTCCGCGCTGTGGGTGCTGCCGGTGCGGCCCGACGGCACGCCGGACGGTGCGCCGCGGCAGCTCACGGAGGAGAGCGCCGACCATCCGTCGTGGTCCGGTGACTCCGGCACCCTGCTGTATCTCTCGGCCGGGAAACTGCGGCTGATCGGGGTGTCCGGCGGCGCTGCGCGGACCGTCCCGCTGTCCCTCGGGCACCGTCGTGCACGCGCCCGGGACACCGTGGTGCACGCGGGCCGGTTCTGGGACGGCACGGGCGATGAGGTGCGGGAGGACGTCGATGTGGTGGTGCGGGACGGACGGATCACCGCGGTGGAGGCGCACCGCCCGGCCCGCTCCGGCGCGGCCCGCCGGGTCGACGCCTCCCGCCAGACCGTGCTGCCCGGCCTGTGGGACGCCCACACCCACCCCTGGCAGACGACCTACGGCGGGCGGCAGACCGCGCTGCAGCTCGCCTACGGCATCACCACCGCGGTCTCCTGCGGGGGCTTCTCCTATGAACAGGCCCGCCTCCGGGAAGCCGTGGCGGCCGGTGTGCTGGCCGGGCCCCGTCTGCTGACCTGCGGAGAGCTGCTGGACGGCGCACGGGTCGCGTACAGCATGGGGCGGGCGCACCGCACCCGTGCGGGGCTGCGCCGCTCGCTGGAGCGCGGCGCGGCCCTGGACTGGGACTTCGTCAAGACCTATGTACGGGCGCCGGGCTGGGTGATGGAGGAGGCCGCGCGCTTCGCCCACCAGCGGCTGGGGGTCCGGACCGGGAGCCATCTGCTCTCCCCGGGAGTCCAGCTCGGACAGGACCTGACGACTCATCTGCAGGCCACCCAGCGCCTGGAGTTCGGTCATGCCGTCAGCGGGTCCGGGCACGCCTACCAGGATGTCGAGGAGGTCTACACCGGCACCGGCTTCCACCTCCTCGCCACGCCGTTCTCCGCGGCCGCGCTGCTGGGCGACGATCCTGCGCTGGCCGAGGACGTGCGGGTCACCCGGCTGATGCCGCCGTGGGACACCGCGCTCGTACGGGAGAACGCCGGGCATCGCCCCACCCCGGCACAGCTGGCCGATATCGACACCGAGGTCGGCGTCTACCGGCGGGTGCTGGAGGGCGGCGGGCTGGTCGCGCTGGGTACGGACCAGCCCCTGGTGCCGGTGGGGCTGGGCCTGCATCTGTGCCTGCGGGCGCTGCACCGCGGCGGCCTCAGCGTGAGCCGGACGCTGCGCACGGCGACCGCACTGCCCGCCCGGGTGTTCGGCGCGGAACGGGATCTGGGGACGCTGGAGGTCGGCAAGCTCGGCGATATGACGCTGGTGGACGGCGATCCGTTCCGGGACTTCGACTCGCTGGTGCGGACGTCGGCGGTCCTGCGCGGCGGACGGCTGTTCGTGCAGCGGGAGTTGACCGACTCCTTCCCGGCGCCCGCCACCCGTTCGCTGCGGTCGGCCGGCACCGACTGGCTGGAGGTGGGCCGGCAGCAGCGCCGCGAGTCCTGCTGCGGCGTCTCACACTGATGCACGGCACCCCGCCGAAGCGGGGTGGGAGGCGTGGGGTGGCGCGGTTCCGGAGCCCTCGGAACCGCGCCACAGCCGTCCTGGAGTCCGGGGGTGGTGTGCATCTGCTTCGTGCTTCAACTCTTTACTTAAATGCACCCAGTTGATGTTTTATGCGCCCCGGAGTAGGTATGCCAACGGGTATTGCACGGGGTAAGCGAAAGATCACTTTCCGGAACGTTCGCTGAGACGGCGCCACCGGGTGCCGTCCGAGGCGTGATGCGACCAGCACGGGGGAGATCGCGAAGGAGGGGCTCGTCTTGCATCGCTACTTCACGGACCAGCGGCATGAGGTACTCCGGCTCCAGGTGCGGGAGTTCGCCGAGAGGGAGGTCCGCCCCCGGGTGGCGGAAATGGAGGCGAACCGTTCCGTGTGCCATGACCTCTCTCGCCTGATCGCACGGCAGGGCTGGATAGGCGCGACCGTGCACCGCGCCTACGGCGGAATGGGGGCCGGTCATGTCGCCAAGACCCTGATCATCGAAGAGCTCTCCCGGGTGAGCGCCGCGATGGGCGCCATGGTGCAGGCGTCGCAGCTGGGCGTCGCGAAGATCGTCCACTTCGGCAGCGAGGAGCAGAAGAAGACCTGGCTGCCGGCCATAGCCTCCGGCGAGTGCCTGCCGACCATCGCGGTCACCGAACCGCAGTCCGGCGGCCATGTGCTGGGCATGGCCACCACCGCCGTCCGCGACGGCGACGACTACGTCCTCAACGGCCGGAAGATCTACGTCGGCAACAGCCATGTCGGCGATCTCCACGGCGTGGTGGCCCGCACCGGCGAGGGCTCCAAGGGCCTGTCGGCGTTCCTCGTCGAGTCCGACAGCCCGGGCTTCCGGGTCGGGCCGCAGAAGCCCGCGATGGGGCTGCACGGCTTCAGCTTCGGCGAGCTGTTCTTCGACAACTGCCGGATTCCGGCGGCGAATCTGCTGGGCCGGGAGGGCGACGGTCTGTCGGTCGCCTACTCCTCCAGCGTGCTGTACGGACGGCCGAATCTGACCGCCGTATCGCTGGGCATCCATCAGGCGGTGCTGGACGAGACCACGGCGTTCTGCGCCGAGCGGCAGCGCTACGGCAAACCCCTGGCCGACCTCGGCAACATCAAGCTCAAGCTCGGCCGGATCCAGTCCCGGCTGCTGCTGGCCCGGCTGTCCGCGTACCACGCGGTGCACCTGCTCGACCAGGGGCTGCCGTGCGATGCGGAGCTGATGAACGGCAAGCTGGTCAATGTGGAGTCGGCGCTGGAGTCGGCGCGCGACGCGATGGACATCCACGCCGCGTGCGGGCTGTTCACCGACCGGCCGGTGGAACGCTTCCTGCGCGACGCCCACCACATCTTCGCGCCGGCCGGCACCTCCGACATCCAGTTGCTGCGCCTGGGCGAGCTGGCCCTGGGACGGGCGCGGGGCGAGTGGTCCAGCCGGCTCGCGGATCTGCTGCGGCTGGAGCCCTCGGAGTGGCCGGAGGAGGGCGGTGCCCCGGCCGAGGTACCGGCTCCCGCCGGGCGGAGCGAGGACACCACGGCCACGGTGCCCGGCCAGCGCACCGGCCCGCCGTCCGGGCGCTCGTGGTGCGCCCGGCCGAGATGAGCGGCAGCCTCCGTCACGGGGTACGCGGTCATCGGCAGCCTGCCGATGCCGCGGCCCCGGGCCGGGCGGACGGCAGGGGGGAGAGATACCCCCTGGGGCAGTCCGCGCCGGGCACCGGGGCCGGATTCCGGACCGGGGAGGTGCCTCGGGGAGGCCCCCTGAGGGGAGGCCTCCCCGGACGCCTCCTCAGGCGTCGCTCTGCTGCTTCTCCATACGGTGGATCTGCTCGACGAGTTCGGCGGCCATCGACTTGATGGTCTCCAGCCCCTCCCGGCCCCAGGGGCGCGGTTCGAGGTCCACCACGCAGACGGTGCCCAGCGCCATCCCCGTACGGTCGATCAGCGGCGCACCGAGGTAGGAGCGGATGCCGATCTCGTCCACGACGGGGTTGCCGGCGAACCGGGGATAGTCGCAGACGTCCTCCAGCACCAGGGCCTTCCGGCGGACGATGACATGCGGGCAGTACCCGTGGTCACGGTCCATCACCCGGCCCGGCTGGGCGCTGGCGGGGGCCGGTCCCAGCTCGACGGCCCGGTCCTGCGCGGGGGTGTAGAGGCCGGCGAAGTACTGCCGCCGCTCGTCGATGAAGTTGACCATCGAGTACGGAGCCCGGGTGGTCCGGGCGAGCTTGCGGGCGAACTCGTCGAAGGCGGGCAGCGGGGACTCCCCGATCCCCAGGGCGCGCAGCCGGGCGACCCGCGCCGGGGCCTCGTCGTCCTGCGGGGTGAGCAGCAGATGACGCGTCGGATCGTAGGAGAGGTACGGGACGCGGGAGGCGGGGTGGTTCACGGCAGCTCCGGGGTCGCGGCGAGGGCGGGGGTGAGCAGATGCTGGACGAGCGAGACCAGGACATGGGTGGCCGAGCTGCACCGGCGGGCGTCGCAGAGCACGACGGGGATGTGGGGAGGGATGTCCATGGCGGTACGGACCTCGTCCGGGTCGTAGTGGTAGGAGCCGTCGAATTCGTTGACGGCGACGATGAACTGGATTCCGCGCCGTTCGAAGAAGTCGACGGCCGCGAAGCACTGGTCCAGGCGCCGGGTGTCGGCGAGGATGACCGCGCCGAGCGCACCGTTGGACAGCTCGTCCCACATGAACCAGAAGCGCTGCTGCCCCGGCGTCCCGAAGAGATAGAGGATGTGCGCGGGGCTGAGCGTGATCCGGCCGAAGTCCATGGCGACGGTGGTGGTGTCCTTGTTCTCGACACCCGCCAGATCGTCGGTGCCGACGCTGATCTGGGTCAGGAGCTCTTCCGTGCTCAGCGGCTCGATCTCGCTCACCGCTCCGACAAAGGTCGTCTTGCCGACCCCGAAGCCCCCCGCAACCAGGACTTTGAGCGCGGTGGGGAAGAGGTCGGTCGAGGGGTCCCCCGGGGTGTGGGGGTCACAGTCGTTTGCGAAGTCCATTCAGCACCGCCTCCAGCAGGGCTCGGTCGGTACGGGACGCGGGCCCTGCCGAAACGGCTGCGGGGGCCCGCGCGGTGAGCGCCCCGCAGTCGACGAGGTCGGCGAGGAGCACTTTGGTGACCACGGCGGGCAGCCGTATGTGGGCGGCGATCTCCGCGACGGAGACCGGACCGCCGCACAGCCCCAACACCTGGGCATAGTCGGGGCCCTGGCAGGAAACGGGCCGTCGGCCGGTGGCCATCACCATGGTCAGCAGGTCGAAGTGCGCCGTCGGACGGGTCCGGCCGTTGCTGACGGTGTACGGGCGGACCAGCCGGCCCGCCGCGTCGTCATACCACGGCTCTCCGCCCTGCCGCCGTCGGCGACGCACGGTCATGGTCAACGACCGCCCGCGGGCGTCTGATGGCGTGCGGGGGTGGACAGATAGGGCCGGACGCTCTTGACCAGCATCGACATCTCGTAGCCCAGCACCGCCACATCGGCTTCGCGGCCGGCAAGCACGGCCAGGCACGCGCCCGATCCGGCGGTGGAGACGAACAGGAAGGTGGACTCCAGCTCGACGACCACCTGCAGCACCTCGTCCCCCTCCCCGAAGCGCACACCGGCGCTGCGGGCGAGGGAGTAGAGGCCGGAAGACAGGGCGGCCATGTGGTCGGCGCTGTCCGGGTCGAAGCCGTGGGCGGCCTTCACCAGGCCGTCCGAGGACAGCAGCAGCGCGCTCCGGGCGTGCGGCACCCGCTGTACGAGCCCGGTCAGCAGCCAGGACAGGTCGGTGTGCTGGCCTCCCTGCAGCTGCGAATGCGCCTGCGCACGCACATCACTCACCATGGTTGCGGTCGTCTCCTCGGGGGCTGGCCATCGTGGCATCGCGGTCACGGTCGTAGTGCAGGTCGTTGCCGGCCGGGCTGCTGGTGTCGCCGCCCGGGGCCGGGGTGGTGCCGTTACCGCCGGCGGTGTCGCCGGCGTAGGTGTCGTCGGCGTAGGTGTCGTCGGCGTAGGTGTCGTCGGCGAGGCTGAAGCCGCGGCGGAAGGCGGCCATCAGGCCGGGGTCGTGCTCGGGCTCGGGCCCCGTACGCGGGGTCGCGGACGGCAGGATCGGGTCGCCGCGCAGCTCGGGCACGAGGTGCGTCTGCTTGCGCCGCCGTGGCAGCCGCGGGCGGGCACTGTTGTCCACGGCAGGCGGCGCGGGCGGGAGCACGACCGGGCCGGGATCGGCGGGGCGGTCGGCGGGAGCGGCGTCAGGGATGTGCGGCTCGGGCAGCCGCGCGCCGGGCGGACGGACGTCGGGAGTGTAGACGCCCGTTGCGCGGACCAGCCGGCGGCGAGCCGCACCGGAGTCGGGACCGGAGAGGGGATCGGTGTCCGTGGGGAGCGGGCTCGAGGGCGGAACCGGAGCCGGAGCCGTACGGTCGCCGTATCCGCGCGGTGTCACGTCGAGCGCGTCGGGGGCGGGAGCGGGGCTGGGGATGGCCACGGTCGGGCGGCCGGGGCTGAGGCCCGGGTCATGGCGCTCGGGAGGTTCCACGGCGCCGTGGTGCCGGGGGCGTTCGTGACGCGCAGGGCTCCCGTCGGGGTAGTCGGGGTCGTCGGCGAATCCGCCGGTGTAGCCCCCGTCGTGCTCGCGCGCCGGGTCGGTGTCCGGCGATCCGGTGCGCGCCCCCTCCGCTCCGTCCGCTCCCTCCGTGTCCCCGTCGGCCGGTTCGTCGCCGAGCAGTTCCTGGGGCACGATCAGCACGGCCTGTACGCCGCCGTAGATATTGCTCTGCAGCCGCACCACGATGCCGTGCCGCCGGGCGAGCGAGGAGACCACGAACAGTCCGATCCGGCCGTCGCTCAACAGCTCGGCGACATCGATGTGTTCGGGGTCGGCCAGCAGGGCGTTCATCCGCGACTGCTCGTCCGCCGACATGCCCAGGCCGCGGTCCTCGACCTCGACCGCGAGCCCCGCGGTGACGAGCTGGGCGCGCAGCAGGACCGGGGTCTGCGGGGCGGAGTAGATCGAGGCGTTCTCGACGAGTTCGGCGAGCAGGTGGATGACGTCGGCGACGGCGTGTCCGTGCAGGGTGCCCTCGATCGGCGGCACCAGCTTGACCCTCGGGTACTGCTCGACCTCGGCGATCGAGGAGCGCAGCACCTCGGTCATGGACACCGGGCGGCTCCACTGGCGGCGCGAGATGGCGCCGCCGAGCACCGCCAGGTTCTCGGCGTGCCGGCGGATCCGGGTGGCCAGGTGGTCGACGTGGAACAGGCCCTTGAGCAGGTCCGGGTCCTCGACCTGGTTCTCCAGCTCGTCCAGCAGCTCGATCTCCCGGTGCACGAGGGACTGCAGACGGCGGGCGAGGTTCACGAACACCTCGACCTTCTGCTCGCTGCCGCTGGCGTTGCTGCGGGCGATGGCGACCGCGTCGATGACGGCGGACTCGGCGGCCCGGCCCGCGGCGGCCACCTCGTGGGCGAGCAGGTCGAGCGTGTCACCGGTGGGCACCACGCCCTGTTCGGGCTCGCGGCGCTGGATCCATTCGCCCTGCCGTACGCGGTCCAGCAGGTCGTACAGGTCGGACTGGCTGCGGGCGCAGACCTGGCGCAGCCGGGCGTAGCGGGTGACGGTGGCGCGGGCCTCGGCGTTGGCGGCGGCGCTCGCGGTGAGCACGATGACGCAGACCAGCGCGAGACCGCCGCACAGCACCACCCACTCGCGGCCGGTGAGCCGGGCGCCGCCGGTTTGCACCACGAAGGCGGCGGCGGCCGTGCAGACGACGGCGACGAGGAGGCAGGGGACGGCGGCGAGCCGGACCAGACGGGCCCGTATCGCCGAGTCGGCAGCGGATTCGGGGAACGAGGCCCGGCCGTGTCGTCCGCCCTCACGCTCCCTCCGCCGGGCGGAGGCGGGGACGGGGACGACCCCCGGGGAACCCTGGGGCCCTGGGGATCTGTGAGCCTCCTGGAACGTCTGGTTCCCCTGGGGGAATGCGGTAGGCATCGGCGCCCTCCGGATCGGCCGTTGGCAGTTCGCGGAGCACGCACGCTAGTTGTTGCACGGGTGGGGTCCGGGCCCACTTCGGGGTTTCGCTACCCCTCGCCACCTCCTTGAGAGGGCGCCTTGCGCACACCAGTGCGAGCCAATCCGAACTCTCGTTCATAGAGGGTCAGTTGGAAGGGCAATTGCCACCGCAATCGGATACCGGGACGTCCACCGCACGCCGGGAGGCGGGACGCCGGGCCGCGAGGCTCGCCGGGCCGCCCCACGAGGCGTACGGAGCCACGCTCCACAGGGGCCACAGGGCGGCATCCCGCTGCCGCCTCAGCGGTCCGCGACGAGATCCACGTCGGCGGGGGAAACGGCCGGCGGCCAGGCGGGCCATCCATGGACGGGGGGCGCGGCAATCGCCCGCCACCACGGATAGACGGCCGGAGGGTCGGCGGGCTCGAACGGCTCGCCCGGCCGGGGGTGGGCGCTGGTGACCCCGGCCTTCTGGGCAGCGGTCAAGGTCCACTCGGCAGGCTCCGCCCACGGGTGCGGTGCGAGGTTGAACGTGCCCCAGTGGATCGGCAGCAGCACGCCGCCGGGCTCTCGGCCCTGCAGGTCGAGGTGGGACTGCACCCCCTGCTCGGGGTCCATGTGGATGTCCGGCCAGAAGTCGCTGTAAGCGCCGATCTGGATCATCGTCGCATCGAACGGGCCGTACGACGCGCCGATCTCCGCGAAGCCGGAGAAGTAGCCGGTGTCGCCGCTGTGGTAGATCCGGTGATCGGGTCCTGCGACCACCCAGGAGGCCCACAGGGTGTGCTGCGGGCCGCGCAGACCGCGGCCGCAGAAGTGCTGTGCGGGGGTGGCGGTGAGGGTCAGCCCGCCGATGCGGGTGGACTCGTGCCAGTCGAGCTCGGTGATCCGCTCCGCGGGCACACCCCAGAATTCCAGGTCGGCACCGACGCCGAGCGGGACGACGAAGGCCGCGCCGGCGCCGGTCAGGCCCTGGACCGTCGGCATGTCGAGATGGTCGTAGTGGTCGTGGGAGATCACCACGACATCGACCGGCTCCAGCTCGTCCAGCTCGATGGGAACCGGATGCATCCGCTTGGGGCCCGCCCAGGTGAACGGTGAACAGCGCTCGCTCCAGACGGGGTCGAAGAGCACCCGCTGCCCGTCTATTTCGGCCAGCACGCTCGAATGACCCATCCAGGTGAGCCGCAGCCCGGAGGCGGGCGGCTCCGTCCCGTCCGCGGCGGTCGGACGGTAGACCGGGATCCGGCCGACCGGCGCCCGGCGCCGCCGCCCCTCCCGGCTCAGCTGGGTACGCACCATCGGCAGCGCGGAGCCGTTGAGCAGCTGCCTGGTCTCCACCGGATTGCGGAACTGGCCGTCCACGAACTGGGGCGACCTGCGCAGCCTGGCCAGCCGCTCCCCGGTGGGCACGGCGCCGAAAGCCGCCGGCCGCAGCGCGGAGAGTCGGGTATGACGGGGTCTGGAACCGGTCACGGCACCTCCATGGTCGGGGCAGTCGCGAAGAGAACGGGCCGCGTGAGCGGCGGGTTCCGGTACGCCACGTCACACGGCGCCGCCGTACGGTTTCCGCACCACGACACCCGGACTCTCCACACCATCACCCGCAGACAGCAACGGCGCGACCGGCCGTGACATTCCGGAGTAAGGGTGTGACCTTCCCGGGCGTCAGCGCAGATGCCGGCCGGCCCGGCAACTCGAACACGGCCATGGGGGCGGGGCCGGACACGGGCGGCCGGGCGGAGGACCGGGCACGGGTCGACCCCACGGGAGGACCGGGCACGGGCGGCCTCGCGGAGGACCGGGCACCGGTTACGGCGGCCGACGTGCACCGCACGGGCATCCGGCGGGCCGGCCCGCGGAAAGGCCAGTAGCAGCTGCCGGAGCACGAACGCAGCCGCCCCCCCAGCCGCCCCCATTCCTCTCCCGGGCAGGCGGCCCTCACACCCTCACGTCCCGCACACCCCTCCCTCCCCGCACGCCCCTCACGCCCCTCACGCCCCTCACGCCCCTCACGCCCCTTCGACGACCGCTGGCGGGCCGGGGAGCCCGGGGCGGCGGGGCAGAAAGACCGTGCGCAGGAAGATCTGCGGGGCGACCAGGCGGGTGGGTGGCGCCGTGAGGCAGAAGACGTCCCGGAAGGCCGCCCCGACGACGGGGTCGATGGCGGCACGGGCGCCGAGCCGGTCGAGGTACCACGTGGCCAGCCGCTCCCCGAGACCCGCCGTGGTGTCGGTGGTACCCGCGTACGGGCGGTCCGAGCCGACCGCGGCGAGCCAGGCGGGTTCCACCGCGCGGGCCACCGCACGCTGCGCCTCGGCGGTGATCCCGGGGCGCGGACCGCCGCCGTCGGCGAACGTGGTGCGCATGGCCAGCGCGCCGAGTGCGGCGACCGACATGCCCTGGCCGTATACGGGGTTGAAGGTGCAGCCGGCGTCCCCGAGGACGAGGAATCCCTCGGGGAGGGCGCCGGGCCGCTCGTAGTGCCGGCGGCGGTTGCAGGTGTCGCGGAAGCCGTGGACCGGCGAGAGCGGTTCGGCCCGGGCGAGCAGTTCATGCACGTAGGGGTCGCCGATGGTGGCGGTGAAGGCGGTGAACTCCGCCGCGTCCGTCGGCGGATGGTGCCCCCGTACACCGGACAGCGTCAGCAGCCAGTTGCCGTCCTCGACCGGCACATACGCGGCGCCGCGCGGGCACTCCGGCCAGCCGGGCACGTTGACGCCCGCGTCGGGCGCGGTGGCCGGGTCCTTGGGGCGGTACATCCGGGTGGCGTAGGCCAGCCCCGCGTCCACGGTTTCTTCCTGCGGCGCGGCCCGGCCCAGTCCGGCGAACCACTGAGGGGTGCGGGAGCCACGGCCCGAGGCGTCCACCACGAGCGCGGCCGGCAGCTCCCGCTCGGACCGCGCACCCGGCTCACCCTCCCGTGACCGGACGCATACCCCGGTCACCCGGCCGGCGTCCCCGGTCAGCCCGATGGCCTCGGTCGCCTCCAGGACCTCCACTTGGGTGGCCGAACCCGCCGCGGCCCGCAGCGCCCGCTCCCGGACCACCGAGTCCAGCACCGGACGGGTGACGCTCAGCGTGAGGTGCCGGCGCTCGTCGAAGCGGCGCTGCCAGCCCGTGGGGGTACGGGTGAGCAGATCGCGCGGCAGATACAGGCTGCGCGCGCCCGCCTCGCTGAGCGCGGTGACCGTCCCGGGCAGCAACTCCTCCAGTGCGCGCTGGCCGCCGCTGAGGAGAACGTGCAGATGGCGGGCCTGCGGGACGCCCTTGCGGAAGGCCCGCCCCGCCGGGTAGCGGTCGCGCTCGACGACGGTGATCGCGTCGACCTGTCCGATCAGGGCGGTGACGGCCAGCATCCCGGCCAGCCCGCCACCGATCACGATCGCGGTGCGCCCGCCCTCGGAACGCTCTGCCGTCTCCGCCCTGTCCGCCCTGTCCGCCCTGTCCGCCCTGTTCACCATTTCCCCCTCATTCCCCCGCGATCGCCGCCCGCGCCGGCCTCGACACCCGCGCCGCCCGCGCCGTCCACGCCGTCCACGGAACCTGATCACCGAGGGACCTCAGGCTTCATCCCCTCACCATCATCCTGTCAACCGCCCTTTCCTCCAGCCGAATCAAGGGGACTGCCAGGTCCTGTCCGACGGGTCCCGTGCGAGCCTCCGTTCGGATCGGTTCGATCGCTTCGGCCGTCATGGGCGAACATCGGCGCGGCTTCTTGCTGCCCCTTTTCTCCCTCGTGTCACCGGAGTCCCTGACATCCCGTGATGAGCCGAGTGTGCGTCTAGACTCCCGGCAGCGGACGCACGTCGTCCGCAAACGGTTCCACCAGCAAGGGATTCGTCTCACCAGCAAGGGATTCAGGGACGCTTGTGACATTCCAGCAGGTTTCTGAGCCGTATGACGCATACGACGTACTCGTCGTCGGCGGGTCGGGCGTGGACACCGTCGTGTCGGTCGCCGCGCTGCCCGTACCGCTCGCCGACTCCTATGCGGTCCCCCCTCTTCACGAAGGGGCGGGACACACCGGCACCGGCGTCGCGCTCGGCTGTGCGGCGCTCGGGCTCACCACGGGGTTCGTGGATTTCCTCGGCGACGACCATCCGGGCAGCCTGGTCCGTGAGCGGCTGGCCGGTACCGGCGTCGACTTCCGGCCGCTGCTCTCGCCGCACGGCACCCGGCGGGCGGTCAACCTCGTGGCCTCGGACGGCCGCCGGATGTCGTTCTACGACGGCCGTGACCCGGTCGATCTGCGGATGCCGCCCGAGCACTACCTCCCCCCGCTGCGCCGCGCCCGGCACGTCCATCTGTCGATCATGCACTTCGCCCGGTTCCTCTACGACGACATCGAGGCTCTGGGCATCCCCGTCTCCACGGATCTGCACGACTGGGACGGCCTGACGGACCATCATCGCGAGTTCGCGCTCCGCTCGGACCTGGTGTTTCTCAGCACGGCGGGCGCGGGAGAACGGATCGGCTCCGTCATGCGGGAGATCCTGCACGAGGGACGCGCCGAGGCGGTGATCGCGACGGCAGGGGCGGGCGGCGCCTACCTCCTCACCACCGACGACCGCACCCCACGCCTGATCCCGCCCGCGGTCCCGCCCGGCCCGGTCGTGGACAGCAATGGCGCGGGCGACGCCTTCACCTGCGGGTTCCTCTACGGCCGGCTGGCGGGCCGGGACCTCGACGAGTGCGCGCGCCTGGGTGCGGTCGCGGGGGCGTACGCCTGCACGTCGCCGGGCACCCACACCCGCCTCGCCGGACCGGAGGAGCTGCGCCCGGCTCTCACCACGACGGCGCCGCCCCTCACCTCGACGGCACCGGCCACCGCCACCGCACCGCCCGCCGCCGCACCGCCCGGCGACGGGCAGCGGCTTGCGGGTCCGCCGGACGCCCGGGTCTCCCCCGCGGGCGCGTAGGTCGCCGGCCGGGAACCTCCGGCCGGGCCCGCGGGCCCGGCCGGTCAGCCCTTGCGGCCCACCCCACCGTAGAAAATGGTGTTGTTGAGCTCCTGCGCACCGGGCACAGGCCCGTCAGGACGCCACAGCGGCACCCGTACCACTCCCGGATCCAGCAGGGCGAACGGCCCGAAGAGGGGCGCGATCTCGGTCTTCGACCGCAGGTTGAGGGAGGCGGTGGCGCTCTTGTAGACGTTCACGACACCGTCGCGCGCCTGCTCGTCGGTGCGGCCCGCCGTATAGGCCTCGTAGGGCTCACCGGTCGCATGCGACAGGACGAGGTGGCTGCCCGCGGGTAGCGCCTCGGCAAGGGTGGCGATGAGGCCGGCGGGATCCTCGTCGTCCCGGATGAAGTGGAGTACGGCGACCAGCAGCACCGCCACCGGCCGGTCGAAGTCGATCAGCTCCCGGACGGTGGGGTGGTCGAGCAGCGCCTTGGGGTCGCGGACGTCGCCGAGCACGAATCCGGTGTGTTCGGTGTTGGTCAGCCGGGCCCCGGCGTGGGTGGCGACGATCGGGTCGTTGTCGACGTAGACGACGCGGGTGTCGGCAGCGGTCTCCCTGGCCACCTCATGGGTGTTGGGGGAGGTGGGGATGCCGGTGCCGATATCGATGATCTGGCGGATGCCGCAGGCCGTCAGTTCGCGCACCGCCCGGCGCATGAAGGCGCGGTTGGCGCGGGCGCTGAGCCGGACCTGCGGGTGGACCTCGATGACGCGCTCCGCGGCCACCCGGTCGACCTCGTAGTTGTCCCAGCCGCCGAGGTAGTAGTCGTACATCCGGGCCGGATGCGGCCGGCTGGTGTCGATCTCCTCGGCCGGGAAGCCCGAGGACTCGGGCCCCTGGACGTACGGTCCGATCTCGTGGACCGTGCCCTCCGGCGCTCCCGGGGGTATGTCCTGCTCGCTCATGCCGTCCTCCGCTCGGTGCGCCGGCCCGGCGCCGCCGAGAGCAGGAAGTCGGCGTGACCGGCCTTCGCGCCCTCGATGAAACTCACCATTTCGTGGTGGGTGTAGATCAGCGCCGGGCCGTCCGGATCGGTCGACTGGCGCAGCGCGATCCGGCCGTCGCCCAGCCGCATGGCCTCGACGCACTCGCCGCCGTTTCCGCCGCTCCACGGCTTGTGCCAGCCCTCAGTGCCCAGTTCCTTGGCGGGCATGCCGTTGTAGATGCGTATGCGATCCATGGTTCAGATCTCCTTGCGAAAGCCACCCAGAATGGCCTCGGTGGTGTGTGCCGGCGCGGCCTGCGCACACATCCGGTCCAGGGCCTCCAGGAACTGCGAGACGTCGTTGCGCTGGTCGAAGTACACGGCTCCGACGAGGCTTTCCGCGTAGGCGATGTCCGGGAGTTCCGGAATCGGGAAGCGGAAAATGTGAAAGGGGCCGTACATGGCGGGGTGCGGGCCCGCGGCGAAGGGCATGACCTGCAGCCGGACGCTCGGCAGTGCGGTGGCCTCCATCAGCCGGGTGAGCTGGTCGCGCATCACCTGGGCCCCGCCGATCGGCCGCCGCAGCACGGTCTCGTCCATGACCACCCACAGCATCGGTGCGCCCTCACGGGTCAGGAGCGACTGCCGCTCCATCCGCAGGGCCACGATGCGGTCGATGTCCGCCGCGGAGGCGTGCGGCATTCCGGCCCGCAGGACGGCGGCGGCGTAGTCCTCGGTCTGCAACAGGCCGGGGACGTAGTGCGGTTGATAGGCCCGGATGAGGTTGGCTTCGCTCTCCAGGCTGACGAATGCGCTGAACCACTCGGGAAGGACGTCCCGGAACCGGTGCCACCAGCCGGGCTTGTTGGCCTCGCGCGCGAGGGAGAGAAAGCCCTCGATCTCGTCCTCGTCGGTGACGCCGTAGGTCGCCAGCAGCTTCTCGACGTAGGGGAGCTTGAGGCCGACCTCGGCCTTTTCCATGCGTCGTATAGTGGCGTGGGTCACATCGAGGGCCGTGGCGGCCCGTTCGAAGGAGATCCCCGCCTTCTCGCGCAGGTCCTGCAGTCGCTTGCCGAGCACCACCCGCAGGACGGTCGGTGCACCTGCCGACCGTGGGTCCGCCACGTCCGATCGCCTCCAACTGACTTCAGTGTTCAGCAGTGTGTCATGCCGTCAACAGCACGAACAGACTGCGCCTTACGATTCTGCAAATTGCAGAGTGATCCTTGCCATCGGTGACCGGCATCGCACATAGTTACGGTGTGGCTTCCTCCAACAACGCTCCCTCGTTAGGGCGCTGTGGCGGCTTCGTCGCCCAGTACCCGCAGGACGCGTTCCACTTGCCGGCGCGACGCACGTCCGTTCCCGAGGCGCGCAGACGCGTCAGTGCGCTGCTGCACGAGTGGGGCGCGGCTCAACACGTTCGCGACGACGTGGAGTTGGTGGTCTCCGAGCTGTTCACCAACGCGGTGCGGCACACCGACAGCGAGAAGGTCGGCTGCGAACTCGCCCTCTTCGGGGCGCACATACACATAGAGATCACGGACCAGGGCGGCCCGGAGGATTCGGCGCCGCACGTCCAGCCCGGGAGCGTGGACAAGGAGTGCGGACGAGGGCTGTTCCTCGTCGGCGCGCTCTCCGACAGCTGGGGGTCGCGGCCCGCCGACAGCGGTCGGGGCCGGGTCGTCTGGGCGGATCTGCCGTACTCCTCGCTCGCCCACTGAGGCCCCGGCTCCGCATCGGCGGAAACGGGGCCTCCGGCACGCCTGGGGCCACTGACGGCCCCGGCCGTCCAGGGGGAGGCACCTGCTGGACGGGTGCCCCCTAGATGAATGAGTCCGATGTTTGTGCTGGCCGCGACCATGGCGAAGGGCGCCCGTTGGCTCGTGTGTGACGACAAACCTGGACGCCCTTCT
>NZ_JBICWS010000014.1:0-84848 GCF_043199875.1 Streptomyces sp. NPDC048516
GCCGCCGGCATCTGGCACAACTGGACCACCGGCGCCAAGATCAAACGATCCCTGATCGCCTTCGACCACTGAGAACATCGGACTCATTCATCTAGCTGTACTGACCGGAGACGTTGATTGAAAGCACGGCGCTCCGATCAGCAGTTACGAGGTGGGGGCCGAGTGGCGTTCAAGCAGGTCTCCGGCGAGCTGACTGATGCGTTCGCGGGCCCTCTCTGGGGCGAGCACCTCGATATGGTCACCGAATTGGAGGAGCTGGCGCACTGACTCGATGTTGGGATAGCGCACGACGACGGTGCAACAACCATCTTCTGGGTCGGAAACTTCGTGGATGCGGTTGCCGAGTATGCGCCGCGCCAGGTCGATGCCAGTTTCTGGCAGGCGGATGGTCACGCTCACGCGGCCTTGCGCCTCGGTGCGTGCCTTCAACGCGGCCCACCTGGTGTGAAGGGTCTCACCAGGTCGAAGAACAGCCGGCGCGTTGAGCTGTTCGTAGGCCGAGAGTCGTTCCAGAGCGAACAGCCGACCGTCCCCCTGGTCGTCGGCGACGAGATACCAGCGGCCTGACTTCGCCACGATCCCGTACGGGTCGACCACTCGCGTCGAGGCCCGATTCTCGGCGCTGCGCCGGTACCGGATGCGCAGCCGACGGCGGTGCCGCAGTGCCGTAGCCAGATCCGCTACGTCGATCGCCGCCTCTGAGCCAGCGAACCACGAGGTGCTTTCCACCAGCACCAGGTCCGCCAATCGCAGCAAGTTCGGTGGCTCAGGTGATCCAGCCTGGCGGGCAGCGATCTTGCGCGCGGCCGATTCCCACACCCCAGACAGGCCCATGCCCTCAAGCTGCGCGCTGTCCAAGCCAGCCACGGAGAGCGCCTCCAGCTCTGGTGGGTCCAGATGGGATGCGTTGAGCCGCGCACCGGGGAGCAAGATGATCCCGCCGTTCCGCCCCCGTTCTGCATAAACAGGCACACCCGCAGTTGAGAGTGCCTCCACATCCCGCAGCACAGTCCGCCGAGACACCTCCAGCCGCTTGGCGAGCTCGCTGGTGGTGATGCGCTGACGGGTCTGCAGGAGCAGCAGTAGGTGCAAGAGCCGCGAAGCCTTCATGCTCGCCAATGTTCGCAGAAAAGGTGACAGGTTCTGTCGCGATCACACGATCCGCTGGAGCAGTACCAAGAAATCAACTAGTTGAGGAGCGCTCCATGGCCGCACCGAACCTGTTCCTGATCGGCGTTCGCGACGCCCAGGCCGCTACCGCCTTCTACAGCGACCTGTTCGAGCTCGAACCGACCTTCACCAGTCCCCACTACGTGGCCTTCGAGGTTGCCCCCGGCGTCCTGTTCGCGCTGTGGACGGGATACAACGAGCACGCTGTCCCGAGCACTCCTCGCACGAGCGAAGTCGGACTGATGATGCCGGGACCATCGTCCGCAGTTGACGAGGTCTTCACGAGTTGGGTCTCGAAGGGGGTCCATGTCGTCGAGGAGCCGCACGACGCTGTCTTCGGCCGCACGTTCGTGATCACTGACCCCGATGGAAACCTCATCCGGGTCTCCCCGGTCGACTGAGCTGTACGTCCCCTCTCCACACCTCACGTTGTCGAAGGGCCGGCCACACACGATGGCCGGCCCTTCAGCCTGTCCAGGAGCGCACCGGGCAAGTCCCGCAATGCCTACGGCAGCCCGAAGCTCGGTTATGCGTTCGTGCACACGGTCATCGACGACCACTCCCGCGTCGCCTTCACCGAGGTCCACGATGACGAAACTGCCGTGACCGCAGTCGGCGTACTGCATCGCGCGGCGGAGTGGTTCTGCCGAGCGCGGCGTCGTCATCGCGAGGGTGCTCTCGGACAATGGAGGCGCCTATCGCTCCTATTCTGTGGCGCGACACGTGCGACGCCCTCTCGATCACGCCGAAGTACACCCGCCCTTACCGTCCGCAGACCAACGGGAAGGTCGAACGCTTCCACCGCACCATGGCAGACGGCTGGGCCTACGCCCGCTGCCACGCCTCCGAGGCCGAACGCCGAAGTGAGTGGGAAAGCTGGTTGCACTACTACAACCACCACAGACCCCATACGGCATGCGGGAGCCTGCCGCCGTTCTCACGATTGATCAACGTGCCCGGTCAGTACACCTAGCGGTTCAGCCGCTGGAAGCGCCGTACCGCCAGCGGCAGGAAGACGGCCGTGATGGCGAGCGGCCAGAGCACCGCCATCAGCACCGCATGCGCCTCGACCCAACTGCTTCCCGTGGTGGCCGGGTTTCCGAAGAGGGTGCGGATGGCACCGGCCGTCGAGGAGACCGGGTTCCACATGGCGATCGCGCCCAGCCAGTCCGGCATCATCGACGGCGGCGTGAAGACACTGGAGATCATGCCGAACGGGAAGGCGAGGGCGTAGAGCCCACCGGCCATTTCCTGGTTGCGCACCCAGAGGCCGAGGAAGACGCCGATCCAGGTGAGCGCGAAGCGCAGCAGCAGCAACAGCCCGAATGCGGCCAGGGTGGCGGCCGGATCGCCGTGGGAGCGCCAGCCGACGAGCACGGCGATCACGGCCAGCGCCGCGAGGTCGATGCCGGCACTGACCACATCGGAGACCCCGCGCCCGCTGACCACGGCCGAGGGCGCCATCGGCATGGAGCGGAAGCGGTCGGTGACACCACGGTCCCGGTCGATGACGACGAGCAGTGCGGTGTTCATGAAGCCGAAGGACATGGTCATCGCGAAGATGCCGGGCATCGCGAACGTCGGGTAGTCCACACCGCTGCCGACATCCATCGCACTGCCGAAGACATAGACGAAGAGCAGAACGGAGACGACCGGGAAGCCCAGCTGCCAGGCGATGTTGACGGGCTGCCGGACCAGGTGGGTCAAGTCCCGGCGGACGATGGTCCAGCAGTCGGCGAGGGCCCAGTGGAGACGGCGCGCGGGGCCGTGGCCCCGGCCGCCGGCCGGGCCCGGAGAGCCGGCGTCCGGGGTGTGGGGCAAAGTGCCGGCGCTCATGCGGCCGCCTCCTGTCCGGTGGTGGCCGAACGGTGTCCCGTGAGCCGCAGGAAGACCTCGTCCAGCGTGGGCCGGCGCAGGGCGATGTCCTCGACACCGATGCCGTCGTCCTGGAGGGTGCGGGCGACCTCGGTCAGCGCCGCCACACCGTCGTTCACCGGCACCCCCACCCGCCGCTCGGCCTCGTCCCGGGTGGGCGGCACACCGTCCGCGGCGACCCGGGCCATGGTGCGCGCCGCGTGTGGCAGGTCGGCGGGGTCGCTCAGCACCACCTGGAGGCTGTCCCCGCCCACCTGCCGTTTCAGTTCGGCGGGCGTCCCGTCGGCGATCGTCCGCCCGTGCTCGATGACGGAGATGCGGTCGGCCAGCCGGTCCGCCTCGTCGAGGTACTGGGTGGTCAGCAGCACGGTGGTGCCGGTCTCGGCGAGCCGGCGCAGCGCCGCCCAGACCTCATTGCGGCCGCGCGGGTCGAGGCCGGTGGTCGGCTCGTCCAGGAAGAGCACCTGGGGTGCGAGGATCAGGCTCGCGGCGAGGTCGAGACGGCGGCGCATCCCGCCGCTGTAACCCCCCGCCGGTTTCCCGGCCGCGTCGCCCAGCCCGAACTGATCCAGCAGCTCCGCCGCCCGCGTCCGCGCCCGGTGTGCGCCGAGATGAAAGAGCCTGCCGAACATTTCCAGGTTCTGCCGCCCGGTCAATATCTGGTCCACGGCGGCGTATTGGCCCGCCAGTCCGATCCTGGCGCGCACCTGCTGCGGCGACCGCGTCACCTCGTGTCCGGCGACCGTCGCCCGTCCGCCGTCCGGTCGCAGCAGGGTGGCCAGGATGCGGACGGCGGTGGTCTTGCCCGAGCCGTTCGGCCCGAGCAGGCCGTGCACCGTGCCGCGCCGGACGGTGAGGTCGAGGCCGTCCAGTGCCCGCTTGTCGCCGTACCGCTTCTCCAGGCCCTCCGCGAGGACGGCCGCATCCGTCACATCCGCCGCATCCGGCGGTGGTGGCGCCGGCGCGGCAGCAGCCGGCCCCGCCCCTCCCCTTGCCCCGCGCCGTGCCCCGTTCGTCTTGCCGGTCATCGTCGGACCCCCTCCGGTCGGAAACTGGGTACACCGTACTCGATTACGCGTACGTCGTACTCAGTTTTTGCCCGGGCGGCATAGGATGACCGCACGATGACGACGACAGAACACAGCGGCGGCGGCGATATCCCGCGCAGCCTGGAACTGCTCTGGGGTCTCGGCGACCGGCCCAGCCGTGGCCCCAAGCCGGGCCTCACCCTCGACCGCATCGTCACCACAGCGGTGGCGGTCGCCGATTCCGACGGGCTCGGCGCACTGTCCATGCGCCGCGTCGCCACCGAACTCGGCGTCGGCACCATGTCCCTCTACCGCTATGTGCCGGGCAAGGCCGAACTCCTCGACCTGATGCTCGACAAGGTCTCCGCGTTCGACGCCGAGGCCCACCCCGACCCCGCCGCCGGCTGGCGCCCCGCGCTCGAAGCCCTCGCCCGCGACAACTGGCAGCTGCACCAGCGGCACCCCTGGCTGCTCCAGGTCGACCAGGCCCGCCCACTGCTCGGCCCCAACGCCCTGGACTCACTGGAGTACGCGCTGCGCGCCCTGGCCGGCACCGGCCTGACCGACCGCGAGAAGATCCACGTGATGGTGTCCTTCGGCGGCTTCATCACCGGCACCGCCCGTACCGAGCTCAACTCCGCCCTCGCAGAGAAGCGGACCGGCATCAGCAACGCGGACTTCTGGCAGGCACAGGAGCCGGCCCTGTCCAAGGCGATGCTGAGCGGCCGCTACCCCGCCCTCGCCGGCCTGGACCAGGACACGTTCACCGGTGACGACACCCCGGTCTTCGAACTGGGCCTGACCGCGCTCCTGGACGGATTCGAGGCGCTTATCGCCAACCGCACCGCCCGAACGGACGCACCATGAAGTGACGAAACAGGCCGGATATGCCTGTATGGGAGCCATGACGAACCCCCCGAGCCCCGGCCTCGCCCCCTTCGAACGGCAAGGGGCGATCCTGCTGACCACGTACAAGCGGGACGGCACCGGTGTCGGCACGCCGATGAACCTCGCGGTCGACGGCGATCACGCCTATCTGCGGACGTACGGCAGCGCCTGGAAGGCGAAGCGGATGCGGAACTTTCCCGAGGTGGAGATCTGCGCCTCCACCTGGCGGGGGCGTCCCACCGGGCCCACCGTCCCGGCGCGGGTGCGGCTGCTGGATCCGCAGACCCGGGAGTACCGGCGGGCCGAGCGTTCACTGACCCGGAAGTACCCCCTGATCCACGGGCTCTTCGTGCCGCTGCTGCACCGGCTGAAGAAGGAGCGGACCCTGCATTACGAGCTGCGGCTGGTCGAGGGCGGGGCCGGGGAGCAGGGCTGGGTCAGGGAAGAGGGCTAACCCATGGCACCGGCCGGGGCCGGGGCCCACTGAGACGGTCGCGGCCACCGCGCCGGCGTCCCGAGTGGGCCCGTGTGTCACCTTCGCCAGAACAGGTGGTGCGTCACGCCGCTGGGGCTGGGCACGACGTCGAGGTGGAACCGGTCGAGCAGTTCCTCGGGGGACTCCCAGAGCCGTACCCCGGATCCGAGCTCCACCTGCGAGACGGCTACGTGCAGGGTGTCCACGAGGTCGGCGTCGAGGAACTGCCGGATGGTCGTGGCCCCGCCACCGAGTCGGACGTCCTTGCCCTGCGCGGCCTCCCGTGCCTGCGCGAGGACCGTGGCCGGGTCGCCGCCGACGAAGTGGAACGTGGTGTCGGAGAGGGTGAGCGAAGGACGCTCGTGGTGGGTCATGACGAACACCGGGGTGTGAAACGGGGGCTCGTCACCCCACCAGCCGTTCCACTCGTGGTCGCTCCAGGGCCCGCGATAGGGCCCGAACTTGTTGCGGCCCATGATCTCGGCGCCGATGTTGCGTGCGAAGTCCCGCGTGAAGTAGTCGTCGAGGCCGCGGCTGCCTCCGGGGTCGGTGCGCATGGGCCAGCTCGCCGTGGCGCCGGCCCAGGCGAACAGCTCCCCGGGATCCGCGTGGCCGAACGGCCGCTCCAGGCTCTGGTGCTCGCCGGCACCGAATCCGTCACGCGAGACATTGAAGTTCTGGACCCTCAGCAGCTGAGCCACGTGTTTCCTCCTGCCGTTGTCGGTACCGAGGTCGATATCGGTGTCTGTATCTGTACCTGTCGGTATCGATCTCCGTATCGATCTCCGTATCGGTATCGGTGAGACCGCCGGGGCCGGGCAGACTCATCGCTGCCGCTGCCGCTGCCGCTGCCGCAAAGGCCCCGCCCTACCGCCGTCGCACCAGCCTGCGCAGCCCGACGACCAGCGCCGTGGCCACCGCGAGAACCACCGCCCCCTTGATGAAGCCGGGGTCCAGGTCCGTCCCCGCACTCCCCTTGCCGCCCCGGCCGCCCGCGCCGTCGCCGTTCGCCGGGTCGTCCTTCGCCGAGTCCGGCAGCTGCGCGTCGCTCAGGCCGACCGGTTTGACCTCGCTGTCGTTGCCCTCCGAGCCGTACATGAGGGTGCGGCCGTCGGGGGTGAAGGTGACCGATTCGCCCTGCTGCTGGATCGGTACGCCCACGCTGCCGAGGTCCTTGGGACGGCCGTCCTGCCAGCGGTAGATCCGGGCGCCGAAGTAGCTGCGCAGCACCAGACGGGTGCCGTCGGGGGAGAACGCACCGTCGGTCACCCACAGATCGATGGGCGCGACCTTGCGGAAGACGTTGGTGCCGGAGGTGGTGAGCCGCTGCGGGCCCGCGTAGAGGGCGCCACCGCCGTCCTGCTTCTTGCTGGCGATATAGACCCGGCCGGTCTTGGGGTGCACCATCAGCGCTTCGGCGTCCCGTGGCCCGTCCGCGTACTTCACGTCGAACTGGGTCGCCGTGACCGTCGCGTCGCGCAGCTTCTTCGGTTCGGGGAAGCGGTAGATCCAGACGTGGCTCCAGCTGCCGCCGAGGTTGTCGCCGATGTCGCCGACGTAGATGTTGCCGTCCGGGCCGGTCGAGATGGCCTCGACATCGCGCGGCCTGCCGATGCCGCGCAGGGTGATCCGGGCGACCGTGCGGCCGGTGCGGCCGTCGACGGCGTAGACGTAGGGGCCGTCGTCGCTGTCGTTGTGGGTCCAGTAGATCCCGGGGTGCGCCCGGCTGGCGGCCAGGCCGCTGGACTCGGTGATCCGGGGATCGCCGATGGTGAAGCCGTCGGGCTCGTCGGCGGCGGCGGGCACCACGGCCGCCGACCACAGGATTCCCGCGGCACCGGCCGCGCACAGAAGCGAACGCATGGGCACAGACTGCCATCTGGGACCACCGGGCGGGGGCGCAAGCCACCGGCCTCCACGCCGCCACCCGCACTTCCCCGCCGCCACCCGCGCCTGGCCGGTCACGCCGTCACCGCACCACGGGCCGGGGCGTGTCCAGCGTCACGTACCGAGCGGTAGGGGATCTCGGCCATCATGGCCGGATGAGGATCATGTTCGTCGGTGACTCGATGACCATTGGGAGCACCGGCGAGTTCACCTGGCGCTACCGGATGTGGCAGCACCTGAACGCGACGTTCGACGGCCCGTACCGCATCGTCGGACCACGCCATACGCTCCACGACCCGGCCACCGGCGCCCCCGCCTCCACCGCCTACGCCGACCCCGGCTTCCCCGAGGGGGCCCGCCGCCACCTCGCCGGCTGGGGCGAGGGCTGGCTGCACATGGCGCCGCTGATCGGCGACGTGGTGCGCCGGTACGAGGCCGACACCCTGCTGGTCTCGCTCGGCCTGATCGACCTCGGCTTCTATACGAACGCCGGGCAGACCGCGGAGAACGTGCGGGAGTTCGTGGCGCGGGCCCGGGCGGCGGCGCCGCACGTGCGGGCGGTGCTGATGCCGGTGATACCCAATGTGCGGGCGGTGGCGGACACCGCGTTCGGCGCGGAGTGCGAGCGCTTCAACGAGCTGCTGGCCAAGGCCGTCGCCGACCTCTCCACCCCCGCCTCGCCGTTGCTGCTGGCCTCCGTGCCGGACGGCTGGGAGATCGATCGCGCCACCTACGACGGGACGCATCCGTCGGAGCGGGGGGAGCGGCTGCTCGCGGGGGCGTTCGCCGGGGCGATGCATCAGGCGTGGGGAGTCGGCGGGCCGTACCGCGCCGAGGTGGCATCCGGGGCGGCGGTGCCGGCCGGGTGAGCTACCCGGCGCGCGGGCCGGTCCGCTCACTGGCCCGGTGCCGGCCACGAACTCGGCGCGGTCCGCGAGGAATGCGGGGACCCGGCCGCCGAGCCGGCCTGCCGCCGCCAGGCCCTCGATCTCGGGGATGAGCCGGGACGCGCCGATGTTCTCCGGTTCCAGATGGCGCCGCCAGGAGTCCCGCACGATAGCCCCGATGCCGCGGGTGGTGTCGTCCCAGCCCTCGGTGGGGCAGTTGCCGGTGCCGGATCCCGCCCCGCTCGCCCTCGTCGTTCCCCTGCTCGTGGTCTGGGCGGCCGCGGCCTGGGCGGTGCCGCCCGCCGTACAGACCCGGGTACTGGCACTGGCCGGTCCCGCGCACGGGCCACAGGTGCTCGCGCTCACCAGCAGCGCGGTCTATGTCGGCGCCTCTCGGCGGCGCACTCGGCGGCCGGCCGCTCGGTACGTACGGCCCCGGCGCCCTGCCGGTGGCGGCGGCCTGCTGCGCACCCGTCGCGCTGCCGCTCTTCACCGCCGCCGGGCACCGGGCGGCCGGCCGCGCCACCGCTCCACCGGTACGGGACTTCGTCCCACCCACCACACCACCCTCGGACACGCCCTGACGCCCGAACGGTCCTTGCTTCGAGCGCACTCCAGGGCGTTGGCTGGACCACCATGAAGTACACGCAGCTCGGACGCACCGGACTCAAGGTCAGCCGACTCGTCCTCGGGACGATGAACTTCGGGCCTCAGACGGACGAGGCCGCCAGTCACACCATCATGGACGCGGCGCAGGGCGCGGGCGTCAACTTCTTCGACACCGCCAACGTCTACGGATTCGGCGCCGACAAGGGCCGTACCGAGGAAATCGTCGGCAGTTGGTTCGCCAAGGGCGGCGGCCGGCGGGACAAGACCGTGCTGGGCACCAAGGTCTACGCCAACATGGGGACGGAGGGCGACAAGGTCTGGCCCAACCACGACAAGCTCTCCGCGGTCAACATCCGGCGCTCGGTGGAGGCCAGCCTGAAGCGGCTGGGCACCGACTACATCGATCTCTACCAGTTCCACCACGTCGACCGGGACACCCCCTGGGACGAGATCTGGCAGGCCATCGACGTCCTCGTCCAGCAGGGCAAGATCCTCTACGCCGGCTCGTCCAACCACGCCGGCTGGCACATCGCCCGTGCGAACGAGGCGGCCGCCCGCCGCGGTTCGCTGGGCCTGGTCAGCGAGCAGTGCCTCTACAACCTCGCCGAGCGGCGCGCCGAGATGGAGGTCATCCCGGCCGCCCGGGGCTACGGCCTGGGCGTCATCCCCTGGTCCCCGCTGCACGGCGGGCTGCTGGGCGGGGCCCTGCGCAAGGAGCGCGAGGGCGGCGCGGGCCGCTCGGGCATCGGGCGTTCGGCCGACGCCCTCGCCAACTCCGCGATCCGCGCCAAGATCGAGTCCTATGAGGACCTGCTCGACAAGCACGGCCTGGCGCCCGGCGAGGTCGCGCTGGCCTGGCTTTTGACCCGGCCCGGCGTCACCGGGCCGATCGTCGGCCCCCGTACGACGGACCAGCTCGCCTCCGCGCTGCGCGCCGTCGAACTGACCCTCCCGGACGATCTCCTCGCCTCGCTCGACGAGATCTTCCCCGGCCCCGGCCCGAGCCCGGAGGCCTTCGCCTGGTGAACGGTCCGCGCGCCCGGCGGCCGGTCTGATCGGCTGCCTGGCGCGCGGCAGCGGCCACGGCAGCACTCGGTGCGGCGCCGCCGCGACAGCATCGCTCAGTGCAACGCCGCCGCCACGACCACGACGATGAGCAGGACGGCGAGCAGGCCGGACATGATCCGGTTACGGGTTTTGGGGTCCACCCCTTGAGCGTAACCGGGACCGGTCCGCACGTTTCGGCGGCCCGGCGGCCGGACAGAGGGGGCGGCGGCCGATCCGTGATCCGGCGGCCCTCCAGCGGCCGTCCAGCGGCCCGGCGCCCCATCAGCACCCAGCAGACTTCAGTGGCCCAGCGGCCAGGACCCCACTGTTTCGTAGTGGGGCTGCTTGCCGGCCACCCCGGGGACGGGCGGATGGCTGCGCACCAGGGCCAGGGCGTCGACCGTCCAGGGCGAACCGGCGAAATCCTTGAGGGCGGCCGCGTACGGGCGCAGGTCCAGGTCGGGGACGCGGTTCCGGGCGAGGGTGAGATGGGGGGTGTACGGGCGGTGCTCCTCCTCCATGGCCACGCCCGCCCGGCGGCCCGCTGCCGACGCCGCGCCCGCGAGCGTGCGCATGGCGGGCCGGTCGCCGTCGGCCCCGGCCCACACCACCCGGTCCGAGAAGCGGCCGCCGCCGGCGATCCGCAGGGGGTAGGAATCGCGGCGAGCGGCGGCGCGGCCCAGGCGTTCCCGCAGGTCGGGGACGATCTCCTCGGGCACCTCGCCGTAGAAGGCAAGGGTGAAATGCCAGCTGTCCCGGCCCGTCCACCGCAGCCGTTCGGCGGCCGGCAGCTTCTTCAACTGCGCCACCTCGGCGGCCAGTTCCTCGATCGCGGGAGCGGGCGGCAGGACGGCGGCGAAGAGTCTCATGCGGCCAGTGTGGCGCAGGGCTCGTGCCGTCCGCAGATCGCGGCAGTGTGGCGCAGGGCTCGTGCCGTCCGGCAGATCGCGGCCCGGAAGCGCGCCGCCCCACGCCACCCGTCCCGTCCCTACGCCGCCGGAGTCAGGCTCCTCTCCGCGGAGGCGGAGGCGGAGGCAGCGGCAGCGGCAGCGGCGGAGACCCGCGGCACGAACGCCACGTGCTGACGGCCCCGGCGCAGATCGATCTTCAGGCGCAAGCCGCCCATCCTGGCGAGGATCAGGCCGATGACGACCGCGGACACCATGGAGACCAGACCGCCGGCCAGGAAGCCGATCCGGGCGCCGAAGGCGTCGGTGATCCAGCCGACCACCGGTGCGCCCAGCGGGGTGCCGCCCACGAAGACCATCATGAACAGGCTCATCACCCGGCCGCGCATCAGCGGATCGGTGGCCATCTGGATGCTCGAATTGGCGGTGACATTGACCGTCAGGCCGACCATGCCGATCGGGGCGAGAAGCGCCGCGAAGACCCAGAACGACGGGGCGAGCGCGGCGGCGATCTCCAGGGCGCCGAAGAGGATCGCCGCGCCGACGAGCAGCCGCAGCCGGGAGCCGGCGCGGCGGGCGGCAAGCAGCGCGCCGATCAGTGAGCCCGCCGCCATCAGCCCGTTGAACAGCGAGTAGGTGCCGGCGCCCTGGTGGTAGACGTGGTAGTCGAACGCGGTCAGCCAGATCGGGAAGTTGAAGCCGAAGGTCCCGATGAAGCCGACCAGGACGATGGGCCACAGCAGATCGGGGCGCCCCGAGACATACCGCAGCCCCTCCCGCAGCTGGCCCTTGCTGCGCGGGATCCGGTCGACCTTGTGGAGTTCGGCGGTCCGCATCATCAGCAGCCCGGTGAGCGGGGCGATGAACGAGAGGCCGTTGAGCAGGAAGGCCCAGCCGCTGCCGAAGGCGGTGATCAGGACACCGGCGACGGCCGGCCCGATCAGCCGCGCGGACTGGAAGTTGGCGGAGTTGAGGCTGACGGCGTTGCGCAGCTCGTCCTGGCCGACCATCTCGGAGACGAAGGCCTGCCGGGAGGGGTTGTCGACGACGGTGACCAGGCCGAGGACGAAGGCGACCAGGTAGACGTGCCAGACCTGGACCTGGCCGCTCAGTGTGAGCACGGCGAGGGCGAGGCCGGTCAGGCCCATGGCGGACTGGGTGAACAGGAGCAGCTTGCGCTTGGCGAAACGGTCGGCGATGACGCCGCCGTAGAGCCCGAAGAGCAGCATCGGCAGGAACTGCAGCGCGGTGGTGATGCCTACCGCGCCGGACGAGCCGGTGAGGCTGAGCACCAGCCAGTCCTGGGCGATGCGCTGCATCCAGGTGCCCGTGTTGGACACCATCTGGCCGGTGGCGAAGAGGCGGTAGTTACGTATGCGGAGCGAGCTGAACGTGCCCTTGCGCGGTGTGGCGGCGGGGCCTGTGGCGACGTCCCGGGCGGGGCCCTGGGGGGTCGCGGTCGCGTCGTCGGAAACCGTGTCGTGTGGGGAGTTCGGTGCGGGGGCGGAGTGTGCTCCGGATCCCGTACTCAAAGTCGGTTCGCCTCCTCGGCCTCGGGTTCTACAGCTGTGCGAGCTTCTCCAGCACGGGCGCGGCGGCCCGCACCTTCGCCCACTCGTCCTCGTCCAGCCCGGAGGCCAGCTCGGCGAGCCAGGCGTTGCGCTTACGGCGGCTCTCCTCAAGCATCGCCTCGGCCTGTTCGGTCTGCGTGACGACCTTCTGGCGGCGGTCGTCGGGGTGCGGTTCGAGCCGGACCAGCCCCTTGGCCTCCAGCATGGCCACGATGCGGGTCATCGACGGCGGCTGCACATGCTCCTTGCGGGCCAGCTCACCGGGGGTGGCGCTGCCGCAGCGGAACAGGGTGCCGAGCACCGACATCTCGGTGGGGCTCAGCGATTCGTCGACCCGCTGGTGCTTGAGTCGGCGCGACAGGCGCATCACGGCGGACCGCAGAGCGTTCACCGCGGCCGCGTCGTCTGGGGGCGCCTCCAGGCCGTCAGGCAGGGGGCGGGACAGTTCCGGCATGGTCTTTAGCATAACTCATTACCCTTTCTAAGGAAAGCCAGGGGGCGCCGCCCATCGGGCTTCACCCATACGGGTGAGGACGCGGCCGAATGCGACGCACCTGACCGCGTACGGACGGGACCGTGTCCGCATGGGATCGCAAGTGCTCAGCCTGCGCGTGGACGGGGAGCTGCTGGACCGGATACGGCAGCACGCCGCAAAACGCGGAATGAGCGTCCAGGACTATGTGGTCCGGACGCTCATCCGCGAGGATTTCGACGAGCGCTTCCAGTCGTCTCTCGACGAGACGGAGAAGCTGACGGAGAAGCTGAGGGCGCGCCGGCCCGCTACTTGACCCCGAGTGCCTGCTCGATCGGGTCGAGCAGGAAGTAGACCAGGAAGCACAGGCCGACCACGTTCAGCAGCCAGGGGATCTCCCTGAAGCGGCCGGTCGCCGTGCGCAGCAGGACGAAGGCCAGCACGCCGATGCCGATGCCGTTGGTGATGCTGTAGGTGAACGGCATCGAGACCATCGTCAGGAACGCGGGAATGCCGATGGTGAAGTCGCCCCAGTCGATGTCCCGGACGTTCGAGGCCATGATCAGGAAGCCGACGACCAGCAGGGCGGGCGTCGCGGCCTGCGAGGGGACGACGGTCGCCACCGGCGTGAAGACCAGCGCGAGCAGGAAGAGGCCACCGGTCATCAGGTTCGCCAGACCGGTGCGGGCGCCCTCGCCGACACCGGCCGTGGACTCCACGAAGCAGGTGTTGGCGGAGGCGGAGCCGAAGCCGCCGCCCGCGACCGCGATGCCGTCGACCATGAGGATCCGGCCCATGTTCGGCAGCTGGCCGGTCTCGTTGTTCAGCAGACCGGCCTCCTCGCCAACGCCGATGATGGTGCCCATCGCGTCGAAGAAGCCGGACAGCAGCACGGTGAAGACGAACAGGCAGCCGGTCAGCACACCGACTTCCTTGAAGCCGCCGAAGAGACTGATCTGACCGATCAGACCGAAGTCCGGGGTGTCGATGATCTTGTCCGGCAGGTTGGGGACCGCCAGGCCCCAGGACGCGTCCGGGATCTGCACCAGCGCGTTGATGACGATCGCGACCACGGCCATGCTGACCATGCCGATCAGGATCGCGCCCCTGACCTTCCGCACGACCAGCACGAACATCAGCACCAGGCCGAGGACGAAGACCAGCACCGGCCAGCCCTTGAGCTGTCCGCCCTGCCCCAGGCTCATCGGCACGGTGGTGTGCGCGGCGTCCGGGTTGCGCGTCACGAAGCCGGCGTCGACCAGGCCGATCAGCGAGATGAACAGGCCGATGCCGATGGCGATGGCCCGCCGCAGCCCGCCCGGGATCGCATCCATCACCCGCTGCCGCAGGCCCGAGGCGACCAGGACCATCAGCACCAGACCGGCGAGCACGACCATGCCCATCGCGTCCGGCCAGCTCATCTTGGGCGCGAGCTGCAGGGACACCACGGCGTTGATGCCCAGGCCCGCGGCGATGGCGATCGGGACATTGCCGACGACGCCCATCAGCACCGTGCTCAGACCGGCCATCAGCGCGGTGGCGGTGACCAGCTGGGCGTTGTCGAGATGGTGGCCGAACTTATCGACTCCGGAGCCGAGAATGATCGGGTTCAGCACGATGATGTAGGCCATCGCGAAGAACGTCGCCAGGCCGCCGCGGAGCTCACGACCGACCGTCGACCCCCGCTCGGAAATCTTGAAGAAGCGGTCGAAGCCGTTCTCGGGGCCCTTCGGACCTGGGCTCTTGAGGGGGTCGACCGGCGTGGTGGCCGAGGGGGGCATGCGGGGACCTCAGTCGGACGGGCCTGGGCAGGCGTGGGGGCCCGGGGGCCCGGAACACATACAGAAACAGGAACAACCGGATCGGCTTGGACGAAGAGACGAGCAGAACCGGCCGTATCCAGAAAGGTTCAGTATGAATAAACAATCCGCTGATCGCTATCTCCGCGCGTAGAGCCTTGTGCCGCAACGGCCGGGCAGGCCGCCCCACCGGGTTCCGGGCCCTGCCCACCGCCGCCCGCGGCCCCCGGGCCCGCTCCCCGTAAGCTGGCCGTCATGTGGAAGAAGTCCGAACTGCGCGAGGCCCCGGCGCCTCTTGAGGGCCCCGTCGTCGGCACGATCACCGGCGGCACCATCATCTGGTTCGTGCTCTTCCTCGGCCAGCTCCCCTTCTACGGCTGGTTCGCCGACCACGGCCACAGCTGGTGGGTGTGGACCTGCCTGGCCGGCGGCGGCCTCGGGCTGGTGGGCATCTGGTACGTACGGGCCCGGGACGCCGCGATCAAGCGCTCCGCCGCGACGGCCGGGCAGCCCGCCGACCAGCACTGAGCGCCCGCCCCCGGCACAGCGCACGACAACGGGTGCATTGCCCCGTCCGCCCGTAACGTCGAGGGCATGACGGAGCGGGCGAGCGCCGGACCCGAGCACTCCGGACCGGGCCGCGCGCCGGCCCGGCGGACCGCTCAGGCACCGTTCGACCCCGGACTGACCGCCGCCGAGGTCGCGGAGCGGGTCGCCCGGGGTGAGGTCAACGACGTCCCCGTACGGTCCTCCCGCTCGGCCGCCGAGATCGTCCGCGCCAACGTCTTCACCCGCTTCAACGCCATCATCGGCGTGCTCTTCGTGATCATCCTGATCGTCGGCCCGATCCAGGACGGCCTGTTCGGCTTCGTCATCGTCGCCAACACCGGCATCGGCATCATCCAGGAACTGCGTGCCAAGAGGACCCTGGACAGCCTGGCGGTCATCGGCGAGGCGCGGCCGACCGTCCGGCGCGACGGGATCGCCACCGAGATCCCCACCTCCGCGGTGGTCCTCGACGACGTCATCGAACTGGGGCCCGGCGACAAGGTCATCGTCGACGGCGAGGTGTGGGAGAGCGACGGCCTGGAGATCGACGAGTCGCTGCTGACCGGCGAGGCCGATCCGGTCCTCAAGAAGCCCGGCGACCCGGCGAAGTCCGGCAGCTTCGTCGTCGCGGGCAGCGGCGCCTTCACCGCCACCAAGGTCGGGCGGCAGGCGTACGCGGCCCGGCTCGCGGAGGAGGCCAGCCGCTTCACCCTGGTCCACTCCGAACTGCGCAGCGGCATCAGCCGGATCCTCAAGTACGTGACCTGGATGATGATCCCGACCGCGATCGGCCTCATCCTCAGCCATCTGCTCACCCTCGGCCTGCCGGGCGACGCGGCCATCCGCCGGATGGTCGCCGGCATCGTGCCGATGATCCCCGAGGGCCTGGTGCTGCTCACCTCCGTCGCCTTCGCGATCGGTGTCATCCGGCTCGGCCGCAAGAAGTGCCTGGTCCAGGAGCTGCCCGCGATCGAGGGGCTGGCCCGGGTCGATGTGGTGTGCCTGGACAAGACGGGCACGCTGACCGAGGGCGGGATGGACGTCCACGGGCTGCGGTCCCTCGACGGCGACGAGCCGCACGTCGAGAAGGTGCTGGGCGCACTGGGTGAATGCGATCCACGGCCCAATGCCTCCCTCCAGGCGATCATCGAGGCGTATCCGGCGGACGCCGCCTGGCGCTGCACCAGGGCGCTGCCGTTCTCCTCCGCCCGCAAATACAGCGGCGCCGCCCTCAACGGCCCGGACGGCGAGAGCAGCACCTGGCTGCTCGGCGCCCCGGACGTGCTGCTGCCGCCCGGCGACCAGCACCTCACCGAGACCGACGGCCTCAACGCCCAGGGCCTGCGCGTCCTGCTGCTGGCCCGCGCCGCACGGGAGCTGGACGACCCCGAGGTCACCCGGGGCCTGCGGCCCGCCGCGCTGGTCATCCTGGAGCAGCGGCTGCGCCCGGACGCCCCCGACACCCTGCGCTACTTCGCGGGGCAGGGCGTCGCGGCCAAGGTGATCTCCGGCGACAACGCGGTGTCGGTGGGCGCGGTGGCCGGCAAACTGGGGCTGCCGGGCGCGGGCGGAGCGGTGGACGCGCGCGAACTGCCCGGCGACCGCGACGCCATGGCGGCCGCGGTCGAAAGGTCCGCGGTCTTCGGCCGGGTCACCCCGCAGCAGAAGCGTGAGCTGGTCGCCGCCCTGCAGGTGCGCGGTCACACCGTCGCGATGACCGGCGACGGCGTCAATGACGTCCTCGCCCTCAAGGACGCCGACATCGGCGTCGCCATGGGCTCCGGCTCCGAGGCCACCCGCGCCGTCGCCCAGATCGTCCTGCTCGACAACAGCTTCGCCGCGCTCCCCTCGGTCGTCGCCGAGGGCCGCCGGGTGATCGGCAACATCACCCGCGTCGCCACCCTCTTCCTCACCAAGACCGTCTACTCCGTCCTGCTGGCGATCCTGGTGGCCTGCTGCCAGATTCCCTACCCGTACCTGCCGCGGCACCTGACCCTGCTCTCCACCCTGACCATCGGCATCCCGGCGTTCTTCCTCGCCCTGGCCCCCAACAAGGAGCGCGCCCAGCCGCACTTCGTCCGCCGGGTGATGCGCTACGCCGTGCCCTCCGGCCTGATCACCGGCCTCGCCGCCTTCACCACCTACCTGCTCGCCCGCGCCTACTACACCGGCCCGGGCTCCCTGTCCGCCGAGACCAGCGCGGCCACCCTGACGCTCTTCCTCGCCGCGATGTGGGTACTGGCGATCATCGCCCGCCCCTACACCTGGTGGCGGATCGGCCTGGTCCTGGCGATGGGCCTGGCCTTCCTCGCGGTCCTCGCCACCCCCTGGCTGCAGAGGTTCTTCGACCTGCGCCTGGTCGGCACGACGATGCCGTGGACGGCCGTCGCCCTCGCGGTGGTGGCGGCGGTGCTGCTGGAGATCACCTGGCGGCGGGTGGGCCGGCGCTTCCCGGCGTGACGAACGGGCGGGCGCGCCACCTGACACCGTGGGCCCGTCGCTTCAGCCCGCCCCGCCTCCCCTAGAGTCCATGTCCATGACATTCGCCCCGGGGCCCCGCACCTTCGACATCCTGGCCCGCTCGCACCACAGCATCAGCCACTACACCAGCCATTACGGCGGCCACTACAGCAACCACTCCCCCGGCGTCTCGTTCGGCGGCGCGTGGTGGATGATCCCGCTCGGCACCGTGCTCGGGGTCGCCTGGGTGTTCGTGAAGCGGCGGTTCCGCTCCGGGTGACCGAGCACCACGGCGCCTCGCCCGCGGACGGAACGACGGTGGCGGACGGCGCGGCGGCCTGGACGGCGAAGCCCGGCGAGGGCCTCACCCGTCCGGGCCGGCCGTCGCCGCGACCGGCCCCAGGAGGCACACGCACCCCTGCCCCGCGCGGCGCGAAGGGCCGAAGAGAACCTGCCCGGCCGATACCCCGGGCGCCGCAGCCGTACTACGCTCCGGCCTCATGACACTCCACGGGGACCTGGCGTACAAGGCGCTGGCGAGCTCGCATCGCCACTACCACCACACCGGCAGCCACTACGGCGGCACCGGCGACGGCACCCTCGACTGGTGGGTGTGGCCGCTCCTCGCCCTCTCCGCGATCGTCGTCATCTGGAGCCTGGTCAACAGATTCCGCTCGAACTGAGCAGACGCCGCGGGCGGGGGCCGGGCCCCCGAAGACGGCCTAGCCCTCACCTTCGCCGAGGCCCGTATCCGGCACGGGGAGCCGCGCACCCCGGCTCTCCGCGATGCGCCGTACGTCCCGCAGCGCGTCGGTCAAGCCGCGGGCGAGGAAGCGCAGTTCCGGGGGCGTGACCCGCTGGCAGGCGAGCATGTCCTCCGCATGCCCGAGGAGCCCGTCCGCCATGTCGAGCTGCATGCACTCGACACTGTCGGCGATACGGGAGACGTACCCCGTGCCGTCGCCCATCAGATAGCAGGGGTTGCCGTCCGCGTTCGCCCAGGGCAGCAGGCGTGCGGAGCCGGAATGTCCGGCCGCGTCGCCGTCTCCGGGCGAACGCTCGAAATACTTCGCGATAGCGTGATGCATGTCGTCGACCTCATGGGGCTGATGACCACACCCCCGGACCGTTGCCGCGGTCGCGGGGGCCTTCCGTCCTTACTCAGCATTGCCGAAGAAATACGCTGGGCGCACGCCGCAGGTGTCACCAAAGTCCATACGTGGACAGCGAGTTGAAGGTGTGTTCGAGCAATGGAGCTGAACAACGAGGACGACGGCAGGGCCACCCCGCGCACGGTGCTGGGACGGCGCCTGCGCCGCCTCAGGGAGTCGGCCGGCCTGTCCCAACGAGCCCTCGCCGACAAGGTCGGTTACCCGCACACGTACCTCAGCCGGGTGGAACGGGGCGAGCAGTTGCCGTCGGAAGCACTCGCCGAGGCCCTGGACGCGCATTTCGCCACGGACGGCCTCTTCGTCGAGTTGCTTTCCCTGGCACAGGACGCCTCGATTCCCGATTACGGCCGGGTCGTTGTCGACGGCGAGAGCAAGGCGGCCCGTATTCAGGTATTCGGCAGCAGCCTGATCCCGGGACTTCTGCAGACCGAGGGCTATGCCCACGCGCTCTTCCGCGAGTCGCTTCCCGGTGAATCCGAGGAACGCATAAACGAGCGGGTCGCCACGCGAATGCGCCGCAAGCGGGTCTTCGAGAAGGAGCAAGCACCCTATTACTGGGCAATCATGGATGAAGCAGCGTTAAGGCGCCCCATCGGGGGCTCGGCATGTATGAGCGATCAACTCCGCCATGTACTCGCGGCAGTTGCGTCGTCCCAGGTCGCGGCTCAGGTGCTGCCCTTCGCACAGGGAGAGCACCCCATGCTGGGTGGCAGCCTGAGCCTGCTCACCCTCCCCAACGGGGCCACGATCGGATACGTCGAGAGCTTCTTTTCCGGGGAGTCGGTGGAGTCACCGGCAAAGGTTCTTGAGCTCACGCACATGTTTGACGTCGCTCGCTCCAAGGCACTTCCGGAGCGGGAATCTCTCGACCTGATTCGCGGATACCTGAGAAAGTACGAGGATGAAGACGATTCCTGACGCGTCCACTCTGACCCGCTGGCGCAAGTCCAGCTACAGCAACGGCCAGGGAGCCGAGTGCATCGAGATCGCCGACGGCCACCCGGGCGCCGTCCCCGTCCGTGACTCCAAGAACCCGCACGGGCCCGCCTGCGTCTTTCCCGAGGCGGGCTGGTCGTCCTTCGTCGATGCCGTCAAGCGTGGCGAGTTCGCCCACTGATCCACCAACCGAACCGGCGCAGCACGCACCACGGATCACGTCCGGGCGGCCCCCGTCACACCCGCCGCGACGGGGGCCGGCCCAGGACGGTCAGTCGAACCACCGCGCCCGCGCCAGCTCCTCGCCCCGCTCCGGGTCCTCCAGGAGAGCGGCGACCTCGAAGCGGCGCGGCCACTGGCCCGCCGCCCAGGCCAGGCCCGCCGCCACACCCTCCAGGGTCGCGGCGTGCACGGTGCCGTCCGGGGTCCGGCGCCAGTCCAGCTCGGTGGGGCCGTCGGGACCGTCGACCAGCAACTCCTCGTGTTCCACGTACGCCGCGGGGGTGGTGGCGCCGAGCAGTACGCGGACGGCGTCCGGCACCTCGTGGCGTACGCCCGCGGAGCGGACCTCGGCGCCGACCGCCTCGCTCAGCCGCGTGACCTGCAGCAGCTCCGCCAGCTCGGCGGCGCGGGCGGGGCGCACCGGCAGCAGCGCGCGGCCGGCCGCCAGCGGCACCAGGTCCGGTGCGTCGGCGACCACCGCGTGCGCCGCGTCCACGACCCGCACCTCTTCGTCGCGCACGGCCCGCAGCTCGTCGGGCAGCGTCACCTGTTCGGGGTCCAGGTCCGCCAGCAGGCCGTAGATCGCGTGGAGTTGGGCGGCACCGACGGGCAGCTCCGGGTCCGCCAGGCGGGTCAGCAGCTCCGCCGCGCCGCCCGGCTCGTCCAGGAGCGCGGCGACGGACGTGCGCACGCCGAGCGCCCGCAGCACCTGCGCATCGACCTCGCCCGCGTCCGCGGACTCGTACAGACCGGCCAGCAGCGGATCGCCGCCCGCCGAACGCAGGCCGGCGGGGCGGCGGCCGTCGAGGACCGGGTGCCCGCGCAGCCACCAGGCGGTGTACGGGCGGACGGATTCGGTGGTGCCGTCGGGGAGCAGCACCCGCACCGGTGCGGTCAGGGCGTCGCGCAGCGGCGGGCGGGAGAGCATGGCCAGCACGTCCGGCCAGGCGTCGTCGTCGACCAGGTCGAGGTCGCGCACCGCCACGAGTTCGGTCACCACCGGGGGTACGGGGGTCTCCGGCAGGGCGTCGAGGATGTCCTCGCACCACACGTCGACCGCGTCCAGCAGCCCGACGTCATCCGGCTCGGCGAAGTCCCCTTCCCGGGGCTCCAATTCGTCCGGATCGAGTACGACATCGGTGGCCCGGACGAGCGCGAAGTCGGCCATGACGCCCACGGCCGTCAGCGGCTGCTCACCCCAGCGTTCGGCCAACTCACCCTCACAGGCGGCGAGTTCACCCTCCCGGATGACCCGCTCGAAGGCGCTGCCCGGGTACACCAGCTCACCCGCGGGCGCCAGCTCGCCGTCCTCGTCGGGCAGGGCCAGCGCCCCGAGCCAGGCCTCGTCGCCCGGTGCGAGGTTGGCGTCCCTGACCAGCCCGAGCACGGTCTCCGCCAGCTCCTCGGCGCCCAGCGGGGCTCCAGGACCGCCCCCGATCTCGTCGGCGAAGACGTCGTAGGCGTCCTCGTCCGCGTCCAGCGAGTTCGCCACGGCCGCGCGCACCTGGGGCGTGGTCAGTACGGCGCGCGGGGCGGCAGGGGTGGCGCCCAGCTTCTCCAGCAGCGGGTGCACCGCGTCGGGGTGGGCGACCTTCAGTCCGAGCCGCGCCAGCGTACGGTGCCGGGCCGCGGCGTCCTCGTCACCGCCGCCGGGCAGCGGCAGCAGCACCTGACGCGGCCCGATCGTGGTCCGTACGCCGCCGCCCCCGCCGGGCCCCCGGCCCGCGGTGCCCGCCAGCGGGACCGGCAGCCCGCTGAGCCGGTCCGGGTCGGTGCCGGCCAGCGCGTCATAGAGCCGCCACCACCAGCCGGGCGAGCGTTCGACGCCGGCCAGCCGGTCCACCATCTCGCCGAGCCCCACCCGGGCCACACCCAGCGCCCGCAGCTCCGGACGGCGTTCGAGGCCGGCCGGCAGCAGGCTCGGGAACAGTTCGGCCAGGACGCCGACCGTCGCCGCGCCCGCGCCCTCCACCAGCTCGGCGTCCACCGGGCGCAGGACGAAGCGGTCCACCCCGCCGTCGTCCTCGTCCCACTCGCCCGCCGCCGGCGCCCCCGGCTCGGCGGGCCGGCCACCGGGCGCGGCCGCGCTCGGCAGGAACCGCACCCGCGGCAGCAGCTCCAGCGCCCGCCGGCGCAGCTCACCGTCCAGGCCGCCCTTGCCCAGCGGCCCGGGCACCAGGTCGAGCGTGCCGACGGACACCGGCTGCCAGTCGCCCAGCAGCGCCGCGTAGGTCGCGGCCGCCCGCTCCACCAGGAAGTCCGCCAGCGGGCCCGGCGCGACATGCCGCCGGGTCGGCTCCAGCGGGAAGGAGGCGATCAGCAGCGCGGGCAGCCCCAGGGGCTCGTCCGTGGGCGTCGGCGCATGCACCACCGCCGCGGTTCCCGGCTGCGCCGGTGCGCCCTCGCCGTCCACCGGCACCGCCCAGGTCACCGACCAGGCCGGCCGCAGCCGCTCCTCGACCGGCCGGTCCGCCAGCAGTGCCGGGTCCAGCGGACCGCCGTCGCTCGCCACCCGCCAGCGGGTGGCACCGCGCTCGCTGTCCTCGATCAGGACGTAGGGACCGTCCAGGCTCCGCCTCAACTCCCGTACGTGCTCCGGGGTCTCGATCACGACCTCGGACAGCCCCGGCAGGGTCAGCAGCAGCGCCGCGTCGACCGCGTCCAGCAGCCGCTCGGCGAGATCCTGCGCCGCGACGTCCCGCAGCGGCAGCACGACGGCCGTGTCGTACCCCTCGGGCGCCCCGCCCTCCGCGGGCAGCGGCAGCCGCAGCAGCGGTACATGGCCGTCGCGCCGGCGCAACTCACCGCCCAGACCGGGGCTGTGCGCCGCGACCTCCTCCGCCATCGCCCGCGCCTCGGCCAGCGACCAGCGGACGCCGCCGGTGCGGCCCACCAGCGCCGGCTCATCGCTCACGGACAGCACCGCGGCGAAGCCCACGCCGAAGCGGCCGACCGCCCCGGCCGCCACGCTGGGCTCCCGCTTCGCGGAGGCCCGCAGCGTCGACAGCGACTCGACACCGGTGGCGTCCAGGGGGGCGCCGGTGTTGGACGCGACCAGTACGGCGGGCGCTTCACCGTTCGCCGGGTGCAGGGTCAGCCGCAGCCGGCCGGGGACGCCGGCCCGGGCCGCCGCATCGGCCGCGTTCTGCGCCAGCTCCACGGCGAGCCGGTCGCGGTAGCCGCCGAGCGCCAGGTCCTCCTCGGCGTTGGCATCCTCCCGGAACCGGGCCGGCGAGGTGGCCCAGGCATCCAGCACGCCACGCCGCAGCCGCGCCGTCCCGAACGGGTCTCCGGCTGCGCCTCGCACCAACGACGTAGCTGTCACTGTCCGTCTCCCTAAAGCGTGTGTCGGTGGGCCGACGGTATCGCCCCACGTATGCGGGTGCCCCGCCGTGTCTGCGCCCGCCCCCGGCGGGGGGGTGTCCGCCTTCGGCGGGAGGGGGTGTTCGGGCGGGGCCCGGGCTGGGTGGTGGGTGCCGGGTCCGGGGCCTCCGGGGTGGGTTGTCGGACTGCTTCGCTTTACGTCCGACAACCCACCCCTCCGGCCCCCCCCCCCCCCCCCCGGGGGGGGGGGCCCCCCCCGCGGCGGGGGGGGGGGGGGGGGGGGGGGGGGGGGGGGGGCGGGGGTGGGGGGGTGGGGCGGCGGGGTCCTCCCCCCCCCCCCCCCCCCACCCCTCCGGCCCCGCCCCCTCCCGCCGTTTGTGGGGCCCCGCCCCGGTGGGGGAGCAGGGAAAGACACCAGCCCCAAGCATCAGCTACGCCACGGCGCCGGCGAGCTTCTGGTCTTTGGAATCCTTCACCCCCGCCGGGCGGGGGTCGCCATCCTGGCGGGAGGGGGTGGGCCGGAGGGGCCTGTGTTGTGGACGTAAAGCGAAGCAGTCCACAACACAGGCCCCGGAGGCCCGCCACCGTCACCCACCACACAGCAAACGCGGCCCCCGCCCCACCACCACCCCACCCGCCGGAGGCGAAAGACGAGAGGCGACACGGCGCCGCAGAAATCAACGTGGGGCGGGAGGCCCAGCGCGCCAGCGCAGCAGCGCACCAACGCGCCAGCGCGCCAGCGCACCAGCGCGCCTAGCTGTGGCCGAGCTCCTCGGCCGGTCCGGTCTCCTCGACCGACCCCCCGTCCCGCTCGGGACGAAGCGACAACGGCTCGACAACCGTCTCGTCAATAACCGGCGCGGCCGGCCGCGGCGGTTTCGGCATCACGGCAGCCTCGGAGTGCGCTCCGCACCCGTACGCGAGGGAGACGACCCGGCCGTCCGCCGGGGAGAACTCATTGGCGCAGACGCCGAAGGCCTGGCCCAGGGAGCCGGGGAGCAGGGTGAGGAAGCCGCAGGTCACGCAGGTGGCGGGGGCCGCCTGGGCCATCGGGGCCTTGGCTCCGAAGGCCTCTTCCCAGCGGTCGGCGGCAGTGTGCAGGCCGTAGCGGGAGAGCACCCGGGCGCGGCGCATGCCCAGCTCCTCGGCGACCGCGGCGATGCTGCCGCGCTCGGGGGCGGGCTGGATCGCGGGCGAGCCGGGGACGACGTCCGCTTCCTCGGCATCGGCGACCTCGGCCGCCATGCCCTCGGCGAGGGGGGAATTCGGCGGCGGGGCGTCCTCACCGGTGTAACCGGGCTCCAGGCGCAGGTCGTCGGCCTCGGTGGGCAGCAGGTCGCCGGGTCCCATGTCGCCGGGGCGCAGCCGCTCGCTCCACGGCACCCACTCCGGTGCGAGCAGCGCGTCGGGGCCGGGCAGCAGGGCCGCCTCGTCGAGCGTGACGAGCTTGGCGCGGGAGGCCCTGGCGACCGTCACGGCCCAGCGCCAGCCGCGGTAGCCGGGCTCATTGCAGGCGAAGAGGTGGGTGACGACGCGGTCTCCGTCGGCCACCGCATCGATGTGCTCGCCGACCATGCCGGGCAGTGCGGCTTCCTCCGCCGCCTCCCGCGCAAGGTCGACCGCCTCGGCGCACAGGCGGTCAGGGGTACGGCTTCGCATCGCAGCACTCACAAGAATCGATTCTCTCTTCTACGCCGTCTCACGAGTGCGCCAGCCGGAGCTGTCCTTGTCCTGTCCGGACGACCGGCGGTACCGGGGCGGGCGGAGCGGACCAGGGGACCGCGTCGACGTCCGCGCCCGGTCGTTTCGGTCGAGCGCACCTCTTGCATCCCATTCTGCGGGATCGCGCGGAGGCACGCGGCCAAGAACGACCGCCGGTGGCGCGCTACACACGCTACCCCTTCAACGGTGTACGACCCCTCGGTGGGAGGGCAAATGTCAGCGCCGGCGACCACGGGCCGCTGCGCCTCGCGCGCCAATGCGGAGAAAGTGCCCTCTCCTGGGCGAGTTGGGGCACTATGACCAGGTGGCTGCCGCAAGGGCGTCGAAGGTGTCGAGGGTGTCCAGGACCTCAGGGAAGTCGTCACAGGTGTCGCGCGCCTCGACCCGGGGCGGGTACGGGGCCGGACGGGCCCGCCGGGCGGGCCGGGTGCTGGGGCGCGCGCTGCGCAGACCCGTCACCGGCGCGGCGCGGGGGCTGCGGCGTGCCACGCATGCGCACGGCGCGGGCGAATCGGGTCTGGGCAAGCTGATCGAACTGCACGCGGTGAACTCCGCGGGCGACGTAATGATCACCATCGCGCTGGCCTCGACGGTGTTCTTCGCGGTGCCGACGGATCAGGCGCGGGGCCGGGTGGCGCTGTATCTGGCCGTGACGATGGCCCCGTTCGCCCTGCTCGCGCCGGTGGTCGGGCCCCTGCTGGACCGGGTGCCGCACGGCCGCAGGGCGGCGATGGCGGGCGCGATGCTGGCGCGGGCGCTGCTGGCGCTGACGATGTCGGGCGCGGTGGCGACCGGCGGACTGCAGCTGTACCCGGCGGCGCTGGGGGTGCTGGTCGCGTCGAAGGCCTACGGCGTGGTCCGCAGCGCGGTGGTGCCGCGGCTGCTGCCCCCGCGGATCTCGCTGGTCAAGGCCAATTCACGGGTGACGCTCGCGGGGCTGCTGGCAACCGGGGTGGCGGCGCCGATGGGGGCCGGGCTGCAACTGCTCGGGCCCGGCTGGCCGCTGTACGGGGCATGTGCCGTCTTCGCCGCCGGGACGGTCCTGTCGTTCTCCCTGCCGCACAAGGTCGACTCGGCGAAGGGCGAGGTCCGGGCCCGGCTGGCGTCCAGAGAGGCATCGGCGCGGCAGGCGGGGGGCGAGAGGCGGAAGCCGGGGCTGCGTACGGTCGGCCCGTCGGTGCTGCACGGCCTGCAGGCCAATGCCGCGCTGCGGGCGCTCTCCGGTTTCCTGACGTTCTTCCTGGCCTTCATGCTGCGCGAGCATCCGCTGGGCGGGCTGGGCGCGGCGGCCTCGCTGGGGCTGGTGGTGGTGGCGGCCGGTACCGGAAACGCGCTGGGGACGGCGGTCGGCGCCTGGCTCAAGGCCCGCGGTCCCGAGCCGATCGTCGCGGCGATGCTGGGGGTGGCGCTGTGCGCGACGGTGCTCGCCGCGGTGTTCTACCCGGTGCTGGCGGTGGTCGTGGTCCCTGCCGCGGCGGCCGTCGCGGGGCTGTGCCAGGCGCTGGCGAAGCTGTCGCTGGACGCGATGATCCAGCGCGATGTGCCGGAGGGGGTGCGCACCTCCGCGTTCGCCCGGTCCGAGACGGCGCTGCAGATGTCCTGGGTGGTGGGCGGCGCGATCGGGATCTCGCTGCCGCTGATCGGCCCGCTGGGGATGGCGGTGGCCGCGGCGCTGGTGGCGCTGGGCGTGGTGCTGGCCGTACGGGGACTGCTGAGCGCGGCCCGGCGGGGCGGTACGCCGGCCCCCCGGGTGGCCTGAGATCCGAAGGGCAACGCGGCACGCCGTACCCGGGCGTGGCGTGAGCTGGGGCGCCAGATAGCCTGCCCGTATGACCGCTGCGTTGATCTCCTGGGGCAAGGGCCGCCGTGCCGCTGCCGCCATCGGTGCCGTGTCCCTGGGTCTCCTCACCCTCTCCGCCTGCGAGAAGCCGACGTCGCTCGCGACCGTGTCCGTCGGTTCGACGACGGTGCAGGCCGAGGCCACCCCCGGCTGCGACGGCGAGGGCAAGGTCCTCTCCAAGAAGGCCGTTGCCGCCTGCATCACCAAGAAGGGCGGCAAGACGATCACCGTCCACCCCGGTGAGAAGGTGCGCGTCGGCGTCGACCCCGAGGTCGCCAAGTCCGGCTGGATCGTCATCGGTGCCGGCCCCGTCATGCGCGCCCCCAGCAAGCAGACGTACCGCAGCTTCGACGCGGACACCCTCTTCATGCAGCAGAACCCGCAGACCGGCCAGACCTCCTACAGCAAGGACGTCACCCTCCAGGTCGCGGAGCTGGGCGGCAGCGACGGCCCCAAGACCCTGTGGCACTTCACGCTGAAGCAGAAGGACTAGGGCGGGAGGGCCGTTCGATGCGGGTCCTGGTCGTCACGGCGGTGGCCGCCGAACGCGACGCGGTGGCCGCCGCGGCAGGGCCCTGCGACGAGACGGCGCTGCCCGGCGGGTACGCGCTGCGACGCGCGGCGGCTACGCCGGTGGCAGGGGCGGCTTCGCCGGTGGCGCTCGACGTGCTGGCCGCCGGTGTCGGCCCGGCCGCCGCGGCCGCCGGTACGGCCACGGCGCTGACCGCCGCCGCGCTCGCCACGGCGCCGTACGACCTGGTCGTCTCGGCCGGTATCGGCGGCGGCTTCGCCGCGTCCGGCGCAGCCCTGGGCTCCGTGGTGGTCGCGGACGCGATCGTCGCGGCCGATCTGGGCGCCGAGACCGCCGACGGCTTCCTCCCGGTCACCGACCTCGGCTTCGGGACGGTGGCGCACCGCCCCGACCCGGCGCTGGTCACGGCCGTCGCCGCGGCGGCCGGTGCGGCATCCGGCACCGTCGTGACCGTCTCCACGGTCACCGGCAGCGCGGCCCGCGCCGCCGAGCTGGCGGAGCGTCACCCCGGGGTGCTGGCCGAGGCGATGGAGGGCTTCGGGGTCGCCGAGGCGGCCGCCGCACACGGGGTGCCGGTGCTGGAGGTCCGTACGGTCTCCAACGCCGTCGGCCCGCGCGACCGCGCCGCCTGGCGCATCGGCCCCGCGCTCACCGCCCTGACCGGTGCCTTCCGTACGCTTCCCGGAGCCCTGACGGCCGCCACCGCACCGGCTCCGGCGCCCGCTCCGGATCCCCACCATCCCTGAGGAGGCCCCCGTGACCCGGCCGCTGAACATCGCGTACTCGCCGTGCCCGAACGACACCTTCGTCTTCGACGCGCTGGCGCACGGCCGGGTCGCGGACGCGCCGGAGCTGGCGGTCACCTTCGCCGATATCGACATCACCAACGGCATGGCCGAGCGCGGTGAGTTCGATGTGCTGAAGGTGTCGTACGCGGTGCTGCCGTGGGTGCTCGACGACTATGCGCTGCTGCCCTGCGGCGGGGCGCTGGGGCGCGGCTGCGGGCCGCTGGTACTGACCAGGGAGCAGGGGCCGGCCGCGGATCTGGCGGGCAAGACGGTCGCGGTGCCCAGCGAGCGCTCCACCGCGTATCTGCTGTTCCGGCTGTGGGCGGCGGCCGAGGTACCGGGCGGCGTCGGGGAGATCGTGGTGCTGCCGTTCCACGAGATCATGCCGGCCGTGCGCGACGGCAAGGTCGACGCGGGTCTGGTCATTCACGAGGCGCGCTTCACGTACCAGAACTACGGCCTGGTCCGGCTCGCCGACATGGGCGAGCACTGGGAGCTCACCACCGGGCTGCCGATCCCGCTCGGCGCGATCATCGCCAAGCGGTCGCTGGGCGGGCAGGCGTTGCGCGAGCTCGCGGCGGCGGTCCGCAGCTCCGTGCTGATGGCCTGGGACGACCCCGAGGCCTCCCGGCCGTACGTCCTGGAGCATGCCCAGGAGATGGATCCGAAGGTCGCCGACCAGCACATCGGGCTGTACGTCAACGAATTCACCGCCGACCTCGGCGAGGACGGCTATGCCGCGGTGCGCGGACTGCTCACCCGCGCCGCGGCCGAGGGGCTGGTTCCGCCCCTCGGCCGCGATGCGTTGCGCTTCGTGTGAGGTGTGCTGCGTGTGACGGCCGGGGTCGGCTGCCCGCGGGCAGGCGTGCTCAGACGTCCAATTGGTCGGCGACGGCGCGCAGCATGCCGGCGATCTTCGCGCCGTGCACCTTGTCCGGGTACCGGCCGCGCTCCAGTTGCTGGGTGACGTTCTCCAGCAGCGTGGTCAGATCCTGGACGATCGAGGCGAGTTCATCGGGCTTGCGGCGCTGCGCCGCGGCCACCGAGGGTGCGGGGTCGAGGAGCGTCACGGTCAGCGCCTGATCGCCGCGCTGGCCCGCGACGACGCCGAATTCGACGCGCTGGCCAGGCTTGAGTGCGGCTACGCCGTCGGGCAGCACCGACGAGTGCACGAAGACGTCACCGCCGTCATCGCGGGAGAGAAAGCCGAAGCCCTTCTCGCTGTTGAACCACTTGACCTTGCCGGTAGGCACGTCTGTCCTCGTCCTCGTACTCGTCGGAAAAAACGGAAATAACTGGGCCGGGTCTACTGCGGAGACTGCGGGGTGGGTGTCCCCCGCTCGAGCGGTGCCGAGAGCGGGGAGGGGCTGGAAAGCAGTGCAGCGGGCCGCAGGACCCGCCATCACCCAGGCTAATGGTCCCAAGGCCGGTGACAAGACGCAGCCGGGTGGATCCTCGGTGCCTCTCGCCCCGACTTACCCTGGTCAGGTGTCTGACGAAACTCCCCAGGCCGGGGATCTACTGGTCCGAATCGGCGCGATCATGTTCCTAGTTGGCGCAGTGGCCACTCTCGCCACCGTGGCGCCGCTGTTCCTGGGGACCGAAACGCTGCCGTCCGTCTTCTACTGGCTGTGCATGCTGATGGGGCTCGGTTTTCTCGTCGCGGCAGCCGGAGTGATCCGTTCCGCCACGGCTCAGCGCCGTCAGGTGGCGGCGCAGTCGCCCCCGTCCGCGCCCTCGGCCACATAGCGCGCCAGCCAGGACGGAAACTCCGTCAGGTCCGCGAGCACCACCTCGGCACCGGCGTCGCGCAACTCCGTGGCGTCGCACGGGCCGGTGGCGACCGCGACGGACAGCGCGCCCGCGGTGTGCGCCCCCACGACGTCGCCGGTGTGATCGCCGACGTAGACCGGCGCGCGGTGCGTGCGCAGCGCCTCGGCCTTGCGCTCGGCCCACAGGGAACCGAACAGGGCGTCCACGTCGAGGCCGAGGTGTTCCAGGTGGAGCTTGGCGTTGGGCTCGTACTTCGCCGTCACCACGATCGCCCGGCCGCCCGCCGAGTGCACCGCCTCGATGGCCTCCCGGGCGCCCGGCAGGGCGGGCGACGCGGCGATCGCGTACTCCGGGTACAGCGCGCGGTAGAGCTCGGCGATCTCCGCCACCCGCGCCGCGGGGAACCACTGGCGGATCTCCTCCTCCAGCGGGGGCCCCAGCCGGCTCACCGCGAGGTCGGCGTCGATCACGGTGCCGGTCCTGGCCGAGAGCTCCTGGTACGCGGCCTTGATGCCCGGGCGGGAGTCGATCAGCGTCATGTCGAGGTCAAAGCCGACCGTCAGAGAGTGCGCAGCCATGCCTGCCATTGTGCCTGCGGGCGCGTTGCGGCCGGAGGGAGGCCCCTGGCTCCTCCGGCCGGGGGCCTGCCGGAGGAATGGGTCCCCGGCCGGAGGGGCAGCCCCCCGTGGTCCCGCCTCCTCAGCGCGGCACCCGCCGCATCCGCCACACCAGGAACAGCGCCGACGCGACCGCCGCCACCCGGACCACTCCCGGCAGCCCGTCGATCATTTCCTGCCCCAGCCGCCCCTGCGCGATCGGCTCGCCCCAGCGCCCGTCGAACCGGCCCCACAGCCACACCACCAGCCCGCCGACGACGGTCCCCGGCACGCCGAGCGCCGCGAACTTGGCCTCCGTCCGGCTCAGCCGCCGCGAGACGTAGGCGAGCCCCCAGCCCCCCGCCAGCGCGAGCCACGACCCCAGCGCCGCACCGGCCACCAGCAGCAGCACGGCCAGCGTCAGCACCGGGCTGAGTGGTGCCCGCGCCGGCACCACCACGGTGTCTTCCCCGGCCCCGGCCCCGGCCGCGGGCGCCGCACCGGGCCGGTCACCGCGCCTCCGGTCGAGCACCCGCCGGACCATCCGCCGCAGCGGACGTTCCCCCGGCGCCGCGCCACCCGCCTCCGCTTCCTCGTCCGCGCCCTGCTGCCCGGCTCCCCCGGCCCCGTCCTTCTTCATCGACACCGAGGACACCGGGTCGTTCTCCGGCCGGTCCCATATCTCCGGGATCTCGATCCCGCCGACGAACCCCGGAACGGTCTCGCCCGGCCCGAACGGCGCCGGCTCCACCCGCCACCAGTCGGGCGCGTCACCGTCGTCGCCCAGCTCGTCCGCGCCGGCCAGATGCGGTGGCAGGCCGACGGACGGCGCGGTCTCCGGCCCGCCGTCGCGCGGGGCGGGCACCGCACCGTACGGACCGTCCTTGCCGTGCGGGGCGTCCTTGCCGTTCCCCGGCGGCTTGCCCGTCAGCCCGCCGCGCCAGGCCAGGCCGGTGAGCTTTTCGCGTGCCGCGCTCCACGGGCGCGGGGGCCCGGCGGGCCGCGACGGGTCCGCGGTCGGCGTCGGGCCGAGGGGCCCGGAAGGGCCGGCTCCCGGGGCGCTCCCGGCCTCCGGTCCCTGCCGCGACTCCGGCCCGCGCCCCGGCTCCGATCCGCCCCAGGACGCGCCCGGCACCCGGTCGTCCGTTCTCCCCGCGGCCGCGACCACCGCCTCCGGCGTCCCCAGCCGCGCCAGCACCCGCTTCACACCGGATACCGAATCGGCTTGCTGTCCGTCTATCTCGGCCCGGAGCCCGGTGACCAGCCGCATCCGCGTGGCGGAGGGCAGTCCCCGCTGCTGGGCCAGGTCACCCACCCGGCTCAGATAGTCATAGACGAGCTGATCGCTCTCGATCCCCACGAAATCCCCTGCGGCGTCCGCTGGTTGCTGCCCCGACGGTACCGCCTCGGCCGCCCGGCGGGCCGGAGGCCGCGGGGGCCGGGGCGAGGTGGCGTACTCGGGACGTGCCGGAGCGGAGTACGCGGGGCGCCGGGGTGGAGTACGCGGCCGGGCGGGTGGCTGTACGCGTGGCGTGGCGGAGCGCTGCAGGCGGGGCGTGGGGGTCCGGAGGCGGGGTGGGCCGGGGTGGCGTACCCCTGGTGTGGCGGCGTTCCGTCGATACCGTGCCGCCGCTCGGTCCCCCGTCCGCCCCCGCCCCGCTAACGTAGGACGAATGACCGGTACACCCCGCACCCTCGCCGAGGAGCTCAGGACCCGCACCGACCGCGGGCTCGTCGGGCTGCTGCGGGCACGCCCCGACCTGCTCAATCCGGTGCCGGGTGACGTCACCCAGCTCGCCACCCGGGCCGGGACCCGCGCGTCGGTCGTCCGCGCGGTGGAACGGCTCGACCGGTTCGTGCTGCAGACCGCCGAGGCGCTGGCGGTGGCGCCCGACCCGTGCCCGTACGACACGCTGGGCGCGCTGATGGGCGGGGACACCGGGGACGCGGCGGTCGCCGCCGAGCTGCCCAGGGCGGTGGCCGAGCTGCGGGCGCAGGCGCTGGTGTGGGGCCCGGACGACCGGCTGCGGCTGGTGCGTACGGCCCGTGAACTACTCAGTCCCAGCCCCGCGCATCCGTCGCCGACCGGGTTGGGGCCGACCGTCACCGAGGCCGCGGCCGGTATGTCGCCGGGGCGGCTGCAGGAGATCATCGCCGCGGCCGGGCTGCCCACCACCCATGATCCGGTCACCGCGGCCGCCGCGCTCACCGCGCTCTTCTCCGACCGCGCCCGGATGACGGCGCTGCTCGACACCGCGCCCGCCGAATCCGTCGCCGTCCTCGACAAGCTGCTGTGGGGCCCGCCGTACGGCGGGGTCACCGACCGTCCGGCCCCGCATCTGCAGTGGCTGCTGGACCGGGGGCTGCTGCTCCCGGCGGGCGCCCGCAATGTCGTCCTGCCGCGCGAAGCGGCGCTCCACCTGCGCGCCGGGCGCGCCCATCACACCCCCGAGCCGGTCCCGCCCGCGCTCTCCCCCGCCACCGAACGTGATCCACAGCTTGTGGACAACGCCGCCGCGAGCCAGGCCTTCACCGCGCTGGCGACCGTCGAGGAACTGCTCAAGGAGTGGGACCTGGGCGGGCCGGGCGTCCTGCGCGCCGGCGGGATGAGCGTCCGCGACCTCAAGCGCACCGCCGCCGCCCTGGACACCACCGAACAGCTCGCCGCCTTCTGGCTCGAACTCGCCTACGGAGCCGGGCTGATCGCCTCCGACGGCGAGGCCGACGAGCGGTTCGCGGCCACCCCGGCCGCCGAGGAGTGGCTGCAGCTGCCCGACCACGAGCGCTGGGCCGTGCTGGCGGCCGGCTGGCTCTCCGCGACCCGCACCGCGGGCGTCGTCGGCAGCGCCGATGCCAAGGGCCGCGCGCTGGCCGCCCTCGGCCCGCACCTCGACCGCTCCCCCGCCCCCGAGGTCCGCCGCCGCACCCTCGCCCTCCTCGCCGGCCTGCCGCCCGGCACCTCCGTGCCGGCGGCGGCGGTCCGCTCCCGGCTGCAGTGGGAGCGTCCGCTGCGCAGCGCCGGGGCCGCGGGCCAGGTCCCGGCACCGGCCACCGGCCGGACTCCGGCCGGGGCGGGGGCCGTCGACGGCGGCGCGCCGTCGCCCGGCCCGTCCGGTTCCGCTCCCGGCCTCGCCGGCTCCGCCCACGCCCCCGCCGGCCCCGTCCCCGCCGACGACCTCCGCTCGCGGCTCGCTCAATGGACGCTGACCGAGGCCGAGTTGCTGGGGGTGACCGGCCGCGGCGCCCTCTCCACCCACGGCCGCGCACTGACCGACACCACCCCGCAGTCCACCGCGGCTCCCTCCCCCGCGCCCGCCGCGGCCCCCTCCCCCGCGGACACCGAAGCCGCCGCGGCCCGCGCCGCCGCGCTCCTCGCCCCCCTCCTCCCCGAGCCCGTCGACCACGTCCTCCTCCAGGCGGACCTGACCGCCGTCGCCCCCGGCCCGCTGCACCGCCCGCTCTCCGACGCGCTCGGCATCCTCGCCGACATCGAGTCCAAGGGCGGCGCGACGGTCTACCGCTTCACCCCCGCCTCGGTACGCCGTGCCCTGGACGCCGGCCGCTCCGCCGCCGAGCTGCAGGAATTCCTCACCGCCCACTCCCGCACCCCGGTCCCCCAGCCACTCGCCTACCTCATCGACGATGTGGCCCGTAAGCACGGCCGGCTGCGGATCGGTGCGGCCACCGCCTACGTCCGCTGCGACGATGACGCGCTGCTCTCCGAGATCCTTGCCGACCGCCGCGCCGCCACCCTCCGGCTGCGCCGGCTCGCCCCGACCGTGCTCGCCGCCCAGACCGCCCCCGACCAACTCCTCGACGGCCTCCGGGCGATGGGCTACGCCCCGGCCGCCGAGTCCACCGCAGGCGACGTACTGATCGCCCGCGCCGACACCCACCGCACCCCGCCGCGCACCGCCCCCACCCCGGTGCCCGACGGCCCGCCGACCCCCGACGCGACCCTGCTCACCGCGGCGGTACGCGCCATCCGGGCCGGCGACCTCGCCGCCACCGCGGAACGCAAGCCGGTCCACGCCCCCGCTCCGGCCGCCCCCGGCGCCCTTCCCCGCACCACCTCCGCCGAGACCCTTGCCACCATGCAGGCCGCGGTGCTGACCCACTCCGCCCTGTGGATCGGGTACGTCAACGCCGACGGCGCCGCCAGCCAGCGCGTCATCGCCCCGGTACGCGTCGAAGGCGGCTTCGTGACGGCCTACGACCACACCTCCGACGAGGTCCGGACCTACCCGCTGCACCGGATCACCGGAGTCGCGGAGCTGGCGGACGACTCGGTCTGAGCGGTGGGCGGCCCCCGTGCTCCGGGGCCCTTGAGGAGGGCCTGTCATTCCCTCGCTGACGCCCGCTGCGCAATGCGGCACACTGGACGTTTGGCCGTATGTGCGGTCGAGGTCCGCAGCCGAGGGCTGTGGCCGTGATCAACGGTCGAGGTCTTGCGGCCGGTACCGGCGGCGAATGCCGGGAAGTGAAAGGCGAGGCGCGTGAACGGACCCCTCATCGTCCAGAGCGACAAAACGCTGCTGCTGGAGGTGGACCACGAACTGGCGGACGCCTGCCGGCGGGCCATCGCGCCCTTTGCCGAGCTGGAGCGGGCGCCGGAGCACATCCATACCTACCGGGTGACACCGCTGGGGCTGTGGAACGCCCGGGCCGCCGGGCACGACGCCGAGCAGGTCGTCGACGCGCTGGTGCAGTTCTCGCGGTACCCGGTGCCGCATGCGCTGCTCGTCGACATCGCCGAGACGATGTCCCGCTACGGGCGGCTGACGCTCACCAAACACCCCGCACATGGTCTGGTGCTGACCAGCACCGACCGCCCGGTGCTGGAGGAGATCCTGCGCTCGAAGAAGGTGCAGCCGCTGGTCGGAGCGCGGCTGGACCCGGATTCGGTCGTGGTGCACCCCTCGGAGCGCGGACAGATCAAGCAGACGCTGCTCAAGCTGGGCTGGCCGGCCGAGGACCTGGCCGGCTACGTGGACGGCGAGGCGCATCCGATCGAGCTGGACGAGAACGGCTGGGCGCTGCGGCCGTATCAGCAGCAGGCGGTCGAGGGCTTCTGGCACGGCGGCTCGGGTGTGGTCGTGCTGCCCTGCGGCGCGGGCAAGACGCTGGTCGGGGCGGGCGCGATGGCGCAGGCCAAGGCGACCACGCTGATCCTGGTGACGAATACGGTCTCGGCCCGGCAGTGGAAGCACGAGCTGGTGAAGCGGACCTCGCTCACCGAGGACGAGATCGGCGAGTACAGCGGGACGAAGAAGGAGATCCGGCCGGTCACCATCGCCACGTACCAGGTGCTGACGACCAAGCGGAAGGGCGTCTACCCGCACCTGGAGCTGTTCGACTCCCGCGACTGGGGTCTGGTCGTCTATGACGAGGTGCATCTGCTGCCCGCGCCGGTCTTCAAGTTCACCGCCGATCTGCAGGCGCGGCGGCGGCTGGGGCTGACCGCGACGCTGGTGCGCGAGGACGGCCGGGAGTCGGATGTGTTCTCCCTCATCGGGCCCAAGCGCTTCGACGCGCCCTGGAAGGAGATCGAGGCGCAGGGGTACATCGCCCCCGCGGACTGTGTCGAGGTACGGGTCAACCTGACCGACTCGGAGCGGCTGGCGTACGCGACCGCCGAGACCGAGGAGAAGTACCGCTTCTGTGCGACCACCGCCAGCAAGCAGCATGTGACCGAGGCGCTGGTCCGCCGCCACCAGGGCGAACAGACGCTGGTCATCGGGCAGTACATCGACCAGCTGGACGAGCTGGGCGAGCATCTGAACGCGCCGGTGATCAAGGGCGAGACCACCAACGCACAGCGCGAGAAGCTTTTCGGCGCCTTCCGGGAGGGCGAGATCTCGGTGCTCGTCGTCTCGAAGGTCGCGAACTTCTCGGTCGACCTTCCGGAGGCCACGGTCGCGATCCAGGTGTCCGGCACGTTCGGCTCGCGCCAGGAGGAGGCCCAGCGGCTGGGCCGGGTGCTGCGCCCCAAGGCGGACGGGCACGAGGCGCGGTTCTATTCGGTCGTCGCGCGCGACACCATCGACCAGGACTTTGCGGCACACCGCCAGCGCTTCCTGGCCGAGCAGGGCTATGCGTACCGCATCGTGGATGCGAATGAGCTCCTGGCGGCGGACGAGGACGTCTGAGCCGGGGGCGCCACGGTGGGCGCGGGCGCCTGAGGGCGGCGGCGCCTGGGTGGACGTCGGCCTGAGGGCGGCGGCGCCGCGGCGAACGCGAACGTCGGAGGGGCGGCGGCGCCGCGGTGGGCATCGCTGCCCCGGTGGGTGGGGTCCGCTCAGACCGCCCGGGCCCCGCTGGGCACCCGCTGCTCGGCGCGCGGTGCCGGGAAGCGGCCGACCGCCGCGCCGGGGACGCCGGGGGGCTTCCGCGTCCACCGGACCACGGCCGCCAGCAGGGCGAGACCCAGCAGCGGATACGGGGCCGCGAACGGCTGCTGCCACCATGCGAAGTGCAGGTCGAGATCACCGGTGTGCGGGATGATCCACATCGTGCGGGCGGCGAAGGCGAGGGTGACGGCGGCCAGCAGCACCCGGCGCCACGGGCGGCGCCGGGTACGGGCGGCGAGCGCGACGAGCAGCGGCACACACCAGACCCAGTGGTGGGACCAGCTGATCGGCGAGACCAGCAGCGCCGTGATCGCCGTACACAGCACACCCCAGCTGTCCAGACCGCGCCGCAGATACACCCGGCGGGCGGTGTAGAGCCCCGCCGCGGCGGTCAGCAGCGCGGGCACCGCCCACAGGAGGCGGGGCTCGGGCTGGTGCAGCACGCGGGTGATCAGGCCCTGGAGCGACTGGTTGTCGACGATCCAGGCCTTGCCGACCCGGCCGGTCTCGAACATCCGCCGCGTCCAGTACTCGATGCTGGCATCGGGCAGGACCAGCCAGCCCAGCAGCGCCGAGGCCAGGAACCCGCCGAGGACGGTGAAGGCGGCCTTCACCCGGCCGGTGACGAGGAGGTAGACGCCGAAGATCGCGGGCGTGAGTTTGATGCCCGCCGCGATGCCGGTGGCGAACCCCTTGAAGCGGGCGCCGTCCGGACGGGAGAGGTCCCACAGGACCAGGCAGGTCAGTGCGAGGTTGACCTGACCGAAGACAAAGGTCTGGAAGACCGGCTCCAGCCAGAGGCCGAGCGCGGTGGTGACGAGGATGACCGGTGCGGTGCGGGAAGCCTTGCGCAGGCCGGCCGCCTTGCAGGAGAGATGGATCAGCAGCGCGAGAAGCGCCGCGTTGACGAGCACGCCCACGACTATCAGCGTGCCGAGCGAGAGCCAGGTGGTCGGTATGAAGAGCACGGCCGCGAAGGGCGGATAGGTGGCCGGAAGTGCCCACTTGGTGACCGTGAAGCCGTAGAGATCACCGCCCGACGAGGCCGCCTGCCCCTCGGCACGGTAGACCGCTATGTCGGACATCGGCAGCGGCAGGACTTGGTACAGCAGCCATAGTCCGGCGAGTGAGGCGATGAGCAGCGCCGCTGCGATCACCAAGCGGCCGGGGCGGGCGGCACCCTGCCCCCAGCTCCGTCTCCACGTCCGCGTCCGCGTCCCGTCGGCGGCAGACACCCGTTGTCCCCTCCCCGTAGCCCTGAGTGCGCTCTCTTTCGGCGACGCTAATGGATCGAGGCCGACGGGCCGTAACGGTTTCCGGACAACCGGATGGCGACGGGGCGGTGCGGGGTCGGGCGGTGCGGTGCGGGGTTGTTCGCGGACTCAGGCGTGCGCGGGGTGGCCGTGGTCGTGGTCGTGCCGGCCGTTCGTGGTGTCGGGCGTTCGTGCGTCGTCCGCGTACTCACCCATGACGGCGACGCTGAACGCGGCCGTGGCGAAGACCTTGATCGCGCGGAGTACGTTGCCCATGACATAGCGGTGCTCGTGGACGACCGCCGCCCCGCTTCCGGGGTCCGCGCCGAGGGCGGTGGCGCCCTTGACCGGGTGGACAGAGATCGGGTGGACAGGACCTGGGGGAATCGCTGCGCTGCTCATGTCTCCATGATGAAATTCACGCGATTGCAGCACATCGGTCCATAGTTCCATCCCTGGGGCCGGACGTCAGTCTCCAGACCCACCCGGCCCCCTACGGGGGGCCTACGGCGCCCTCGGGGTTCGTTCGCTCCGAAACGACCGCCGCGATGCCGCAGGAAATCCGTTGGCGCCGTCCTGAGCCGCTGACTACAATCGCGCGTCTGCCTGCCTCCCGTCGAGGAGTGCCGCCGACCGGTCGGAAACCGGACGGTCCTTCGCTTCACACCGCTGACCCGCGCACCGCCTGACCCGCGCTACGCACCGACACCGGTCCGCCGCGCCCGCTCACCCTGGCGCGCCCGCCGAAGTACCCGCCACCGGAGGCAACGCCGTGTCCTCGCACGCCCACCCGTCACCCGACCACCACCCCTCAACGCCGGCGCTACGCACCGAAAGCCATCCCCCGTCACCCGACCACCACCCCTCAACGCCGGCGCTACGCACCGAAAACCATCCCCCGTCACCCGACCACCACCCCTCAACGCCGGCGCTACGCACCGAAAACCATCCCCCGTCACCCACCCCCACCCCCACTCCCAACCCCGACTCCGCCCCCGACCCCCTCCAGCGCGAAAAGTCCCACCTGGCCGCCTCCCGCGCGGCCCTGCGTGCCATGCGCGAGGACGCCGAGGCGCTGAACATCGCCGATGTCACCGCGAACTGGGTCAACGCCGAAGTCCTCCAGGGCGAGGTCGACGCCCGGATCAAGGCTCTCGCCGACCTCTCCCACACCCCGCTCTTCTTCGGCCGCCTCGACTATCTCCACGCCCCCGGCCTCGACCTTGCCGAAGGCGCCACGGGAGAGAACTTCTACGTGGGGCGGCGGCACGTCCACGACACCGACGGCGACCCCATGGTCATCGACTGGCGCGCGCCCGTCTCCCAGCCGTTCTACCGGGCCTCCAAGAAGGACCCGATGGACCTCAGGCTGCGCCGCCGTTTCGGTTACACGGCCGGCGAGTTGACCGCTTACGAGGACGAACACCTCACCGACCCCGCGGAGGCGGAACGGACCAGCCGGCTCCTCCAGACCGAGATCGAGCGCCCGCGCGTCGGCCCCATGCGGGACATCGTTGCCACGATCCAGCCGGAGCAGGACGAGATCGTGCGCGCCGGCATCGGCGGCTCGGTCTGCGTACAGGGTGCGCCGGGCACCGGTAAGACGGCGGTCGGCCTGCACCGTGTCGCGTATCTGCTGTACGCGCACCGCGAGCGGCTGGCCCGTGCCGGCACCCTCGTCATCGGCCCGAACCGCTCGTTCCTCCACTACATCGAACAGGTGCTGCCGGCCCTCGGTGAGCTGGAGGTCAAGCAGGCCACCGTCGACGACCTGGTCGGTCACGTGGACGTACGCGGCACGGACGAGGCGGCCGCCGCGACGGTCAAGGGCGACGCACGCATGGCTGAGGTGCTGCGGCGGGCGGTCCGCTCGCACATCACCATGCCGAAGGAGCCCTGCGTGGTCGTCCGCGGCTCCCGCCGCTGGCGCGTACCGGCCTACGAACTCGAAGAGCTCGTACAGGAGTTGATGGACCGGGACATCCGTTACGGTGCCGCCCGCGAGGCGTTGCCGCAGCGGATCGCGCACGCCGTACTGGTCCGGATGGAGCAGGCGGGCGAGGCCCCGGACGACCGGGTACAGGACGCGGTGGCCCGTAACCCCGCCGTGAAAGCCGCCGTCAAGGCGGTCTGGCCGCCGGTCGACCCGGCAAAGCTGGTGCTGAGGCTGCTGGGCGACGCGGAGTTCCTGGCCGAGCAGGCCGAGGGGATCCTGACGGCCGAGGAGCAGAAGGCGATCCTGTGGACCAAGCCGCCCCGCAGCGTGAAGAGCGCCAAGTGGTCGTCCGCGGACGCGGTGTTGATCGACGAGGCGATGGACCTGGTCGCGCGCACCCACTCCCTCGGCCATGTGGTCCTCGACGAGGCACAGGACCTCTCCCCCATGCAGTACCGCGCGGTCGGCCGCCGCTGCACGACGGGTTCCGCGACCATCCTCGGCGATATCGCCCAGGGCACCACCCCCTGGGCAACCCACACCTGGGAAGAGGCGCTGGCCCACCTGGGCAAGCCCGGTTCGGCCGTCGAGGAACTCACCCAGGGCTTCCGCGTACCGCGCGAGGTCATCGCCTACGCGTCCCGGCTGCTGCCCGCCATCGCCCCGGACCTGACGGAGGCCACCTCCATCCGCGAGTCGGCGGGTGACTTCGAGATCCGCCCGGTCGAACCGGCGGACCTGACCGCCGCCACCCTCGCGGCCTGCAACGATGCGCTGACGAAGGAGGGCTCGATCGGCCTGATCGCCGCGGAGGCCCGTATTCCGACGCTGCGCACGGCCCTGGCGGCAGCGGGCATGACCTGCCTGGCCCCCGGCGAGGAGACCTCGGCCGAGGCCCGGCTGACGCTGGTACCCGCCACCCTCGCCAAGGGGCTGGAGTACGACTACGTCGTCCTGGAGGAACCCGCCGCGATCGTCGACGGCGAACCGGACGAACGCACCGGCCTGCGCCGCCTGTACGTCTGCCTGACCCGGCCGGTGTCCGGCCTGACGGTGGTCCATGGGGCGCCGCTGCCGGAAGCGCTGGCCGACCGCTGAGGGACGGACGCCGAGGACCGGACGCTGAGGGACGGACGCTGAGGACCGGACGCTGAGGACCGGACGCTGAGGACCGGACGCTGAGACGGAGGGCGGGGACGCCCGGCGAGCCCGCCCCGCCCCCCGGTCAACGCCTCAGCCCCGCCGGTCGACGCCGCAGACCCGGCGGTCGATTACTCAGCCCCCTGCGCGACCGGCCGGTCCAGCGCCTCCCGCCACGTCCGTACCGCCGCCGCGTCCACGGGTGCCGACCAGCCGGCGGACCGGGCCGCGCTCCCGATGTGGAACGCGTCGAGACCGGCCGCACGCAGCTTCGGCAGATGACCGAGCCCGAGCCCGCCGCCGACCAGGATCCGCGGCACGTACCCGGGCTCACCCGCTGCGGTACGTGCCTGCTCGGCCAGCAGCGTCGGCACCCCCGCGCCGACGCCCTGCGCGGCACCGGCCGTCAGATAGGTGTCGAGCCCGGCGGTGCCGGCCGCCGCCGACAGCTCCTTGCGCAGCGCGTCCCGGTCGGCGGCCCGGTCGATGGCCCGGTGGAAGGTCCACCGGCAGCCGTCGATCACCTCGGCCAGCGCCGCCACCGCATCGAGATCCGGCCGCCCGTCCGGCGTCAGAAACCCGAGGACGAACTCCTCGGCGCCCTCCGCCCGCAGCGCCGCGGCCTCCTCGCACAGCGCCGTCACCTCGCCGGCCGCGAAACCTGCGGCGGACCGCAGCATCACCCGCAGCGGAAGGTCGACGGCCGCCCGGATCGCCGCGAACGCCGCGCGGGGCGGGGTGAGCCCGTCGGCCGCCATGTCCGTGACCAGCTCCAGGCGGTCGGCCCCGCCGGCCTGGGCGGCGACCGCGTCCCGCGGGCCGAGCGCGATCACCTCCAGGAGCGCGCGCTTGCTCATATGACCTCATCCTTCGATGACGACGTGTCGAGACGGACCGCCTCGACCGGGCAACAGGTCTAGTCCAATATCCCAGACTACGGGCCACCCGGCGCCCCGGGGCCACCCCCGCACCGCCACGACCGGAGTCCGCCCATACGCCTTACCCGTACGCCCGGCCGGGCGACCGGCCACCGGCCACCGACCAGCCGGCCAGGCGACCGACCGACCAGCCGGCTGGCCGGCCGACCACGACACCCCAGCCCGAAACGCCCCATTGACGCGAGTTTGAACCACCCCTCGCGGGGGTAACACGCCCTCCTCGTAAGGGCGTTACGGCATGGCGCCCATCCAGGCGCAGGGGGAGATCGGATGTCCGAATTAGCGAATGTGTCCGCGGAAATCGCCCCCTATCTCGCCCTGGCGGCGAACAGTATGGGCACCTCCGTGATCACCGCCGCCCAGCAGCGGATCGCCGAACGCACCGTGACCGCCGGCGAGGGCTTCTTCCGACGGCTGCTGCGCCGCGGCGACGGGACCGGCTCCGGCCTCGGCGAAGGCGCCGCCCCCGGCCCCGGCGAGGGCACCGCCCGGCCGCTCCTGGACACCCGGCGCGCGGACACCCTCGACGAACTGCTCGCAAGCCTCGACGATCAGGAGCGGCACCTGCTGTCCGCCGCCGTGACCGCCTGGCTGAGGTCCCCCGCCGACCGCCGCGACGCCCCCCACTTCCTGGAACACGTCACCCGGCTCGCCCCAGCCGCGGGCACACACACCGTCCACAACACCCCGACCGCGACCGGCCAGGGCTCCATCGCGGCCATCGAGATCCACGGCGACATCCACATGGGGGGCGGCCCGGCCCCCCGGAACGGCTCATGACCCGCCTCGGAGACGGTGGCAACGTCCACAACAGTCCGACGGCACACGGCGACCACTCCATCGCGGCCAATGACATCAAGAACGTGATCGTCAAGTGGGTGATGCACCCCAGCGCACGCTGGCTGCCGCTCCTGCTGGCCTGCGCCGCCGTGGTCATCGCCGGAAGCACCCAGCCGGGCGGACCGGCCGGCCAGTACACCCTCTGGGGCACACTCTCCGGGCTGGCGCTCCTCACCGGCGCCGCCCGCGTCCTCAACCGACGACCCCGCGACGCCCGCGTCGTCGGCACCCTGTCCCTCGCCTCCGTCCTGGCGACGGTCGGGAGCTGGCTGGCATTCCAGCACGTCGTCACGCACGGCGAGATCGATGTGACCGGGGCCGTCCGTATCCGGGGCACACAGCCGCTGAACGGGGACACGAACCGGACGCTCACGCTCCTCCTCGACACCCCCGCCCTGAAGGAGGCACGTGACGCCCTGCGCCTGACGCTGGCCATCAAGGACCACGACCCGGCCGGCCCGACCTGCCTCCCGGACTCCGCCACCGTCTCCGTGCTCACCTCGGGCGTCGCGGCCCAGCCACAGCGGATCAGCTCCCGCGGCACTGTCGACTTCGCCCTGGGCGCGGGGGCCAGGACCGTACGGATCAACGTCACCCTGCACACCGACCGCGGCTGCCGGATGGACATCAGCGCGACGGACGCGGTGCTGCACGACAGGTGATCCGGCGGCCCGAAGCCGGCCGTGGAAGCACCGACGACAACCGACACGAACGGGGGCCCTTGATGACCTTGATGACTCTGATGACCTTCATGACCACGCACGCACCCGGAAGCACAGGCCGCCTCCGCCGCGGCAACAGCAGCAGGAGCAGCAGCAGGAGCGGGAGCAGGAGCAGGAGCAGGAGCAGCCGCACCGTCCCGCTCGCGGCACTCCTCGGCCTCGCCGCCCTGACCGCCACCGCCTGCGGCGCCTCGCAGCCGCCCTCACTCTTCGCGAGCGGCAGGACATCGGTCGGCACGAAGAACGACCAGCCGGGCACCGGCGTCGTCCACGTCTACAAGTTCTCCGGCTTCGACATCACCGTCACCCGACAGATCCTCAAAGCCGTCGGGGCCGAGCCCGACTTCGGGATCGTGCCGTCGGAGGACCGCGGCACGGTGCTCACCGAAAAGAAGAAGGACCTGGTCGCCGCGACGTTCTCGATCACCGCCGACCGTATGAAGAAGCTGGACTTCGCCGGACCGTACGCCTCCACCTACCAGGGCATCATGGTCCGCAAGAACGACCACCGCATCCGCAAGCCCCAAGACCTCGTCGGTAAGCGCGTCTGCGCCTGGCCCGGGACCACCTCCTTCACGACACTGGACGGCCCGGCATACAGCCGGATCCAGCTCTACCAGGCCCCGGATGCCTCCAGCTGCATCAGGGACCTCAAGGAAACGAAGTTCGCCGACGCGGTCTCCACCGACCAGATGATCCTCTACGGCTTCACGCAGGAGAACCGGGACCTCAAGGTCGTCCCGGGCCTCACCTACGGCTCCGCCAACCACTACGGCATCGCCATGGCCAAGGGCCACCGCCAGGACTGCCTGAAGCTGCGTGACGCCCTGCGGGACTACGTCACCGACAACACCTGGAACCAGGACTTCTCCACGTCCCTCTGGTCCATTCCCAAGGCCGACCCCAGGTGGGAGAACAACTACAAGCCGAGCGTCGAGATGATCGACGCCCTCTCGTGCCACGACGAGCCCCAGACCTGACCGCCGCATCGCCCTCCGCCCCGGTTTCCCGGCGCGCGAGGCACAATGGCGGGCATGACCTCCGTGTCCCGTACGGCAGACACCACCGACCCGGCGCAGGAGCTGCGGCAGCGATGGGCCGTGACCGTCGCCAAGGCCCGCGGCACCAAGAACCCCACGGCACCCGACCCCGCCCCGTACGCGGACAACCTCCTGTCCCGTTGGCGCGAACCGCAACGCCGCTACCACACCGTCGAGCATCTGACCGCGGTCCTCTACCGCATCGACGAACTGGCACAGCACGCCGACGACTTGCCCACCGTCCAGTTGGCGGCCTGGTTCCACGACGCCGTCTACCGCCCGGACCGCTCCGAGAACGAGGAGCGCAGCGCGGCCCTCGCCGAGCGCGCGCTGCCCGAGCTGGGCATCGGCCCGGCCCGCACGGCCGAGGTCGCCCGCCTGGTGCGGCTCACCGTCACCCATGACCCGGCGCCCGACGACCCCGACGGCGAGGTCCTGTGCGACGCCGACCTCGCCGTGCTCGCCGGCTCCCCCGACGAGTACGCGGCCTACGCCGCCGCGGTCCGCGCCGAGTACTCCTTCGTGCCCGACCCCGACTTCCTCGCCGGCCGCTCCGCCATACTGTCCCAACTCCTCTCCCTCCCCCGCCTGTTCCGGACCCCCCGCGGCTACGACCGCTGGGAACACCTCGCCCGCCGCAACCTCGCCACGGAGCTGGATCTGCTGCGCGGGGCGTAGGGCTTCAGGAGGTGCTTCCGCTGACGCCAGAGGGGGTGCCTCCCCTATCACCAGCTACCGGGAATGCGATCAGGAACCTGACCGGGAATGCGCCCGGGGATGTGACCGGCGAAGCGAGCCGGGATGTGACCGAGAAGGCGAACCGGGAAGGCGAGCCGGGGACGCGAACCAGGAAAGGGACCGGGAATGCGCCCGGGAATGTAAGCCGTCCTACCGCTGTTAGTAGCTGACATGCCAGCACCGTCCGACCGCGCCCGCCTGCCCATAGCCGTGTACGTCCTCGGCCTGTCCGTCTTCGCACTCGGCACGTCCGAGTTCATGCTCTCCGGCATCCTCCAGCCGCTCGCCCGCGACCTGCACGTCTCGATTCCGCAGGCCGGGCTCCTGGTCTCCGCCTTCGCGATCGGCATGGTGGTCGGCGCACCGGTCCTCGCCGCCGCAACGCTCCGCCTCCCGCGCCGGACCACCCTGATCGCGCTGCTCGCCGCCTTCGGCCTGGGCCAGGTGGAAGGCGCGCTGGCACCCTCCTACGGCGTGCTGTTCGTCTCACGCGTCGTGAGCGCGCTGGCCTGCGCCGGCTTCTGGGCCGTCGGCGCGGCCGTCGCCGTCTCGCTGGTACCGGTGACCGCACGGGCCCGCGCGATGGCAGTGATGGTCGGCGGCCTGAGCATCGCCAATATCGCGGGCGTCCCGGCCGGCGCGCTGCTCGGCCAGCACGCGGGCTGGCGCGCCGCGTTCTGGGCGGTGGCCGGCCTGGCCGCGATCGGCCTGATCGGCGTGGTCGCGCTGGTGCCGCGTACGGCCGTGCCCACCGGCGACGACCGCCCGCAGCTCCGCCGCGAGCTGGCCATCTACAAGGACAAGCAGGTCTGGCTGGCGCTGACCGCCACGGCGCTGAACGGCGCCGCGGTCTTCGCGCTCTTCTCCTACCTGTCACCGCTGCTGACCGGCACCGCCGGCCTCGCCGAGAGCTGGGTGCCGACGGTGCTTGCGCTGTTCGGCGTCGGCGCACTGATCGGTACGTTCATCGGCGGCCGGATCGCCGACGCGCACCTCTTCGGGACGCTCTTCGGCGGCATCAGCGCCTCCACGGTCGTGCTGGCCGTCCTGGCGCTGACCGCGCACAGCCCGGTCGCCGCCATCGCGCTCTCGCTGATGCTCGGGGTGACCGCGTTCACCACGGCCCCGGCACTCAACGCCCGGATGTTCAACGTGGCGAACGCCGCGCCGACGCTGGCCGGCGCCACCACCACCGCCGCCTTCAACATCGGCAACACCCTCGGCCCCTGGCTCGGCGGCCTGGCCATCGGCGCGGGCTGGGGCTACCCGTCCGTCGCCTGGACCGGTGCCGCGCTGGCCGCGGCGGCCGTCGTCACCACCGCCCTCGCCTTCCGGCTGCACCGCGCGACAAGCCGCTCCCGGCTGATCGCCTCCTCGGCAGCCGCCACTGGCGCCAATGCCGCAACGGCGGCACACAAGACAGCAGCGGCAGTGGGGGCAATGAAGGCAGCGGAGGCAGCGGAGGCAGTGGCGGCAGCGGAGGCAATGCAGACCACGACGGCACCCACGGGGGCGCCCACGGCGGCGACAGCATCAAAGACAGCGGCGGCCGGGGATGCGACGGGACGGCGCTGAGCTCCTGAGCTCCTGAGTCCCTGAGCTCCTGAGTCCCTGAGCTCCTGAGTCCCTGAGCCGGCGCCCGCCCCCGTGCCCCCACCGCAGCGTCCTACGCCCCGCCGTCAAACCTCCACCGCGTCTGGCTGTAGGTCTCTCCCCGCCCGAATCCGAAGGCCGTGACCGGCTCGACGCGGAAGACCACGGCCCGGCCGCCCTGCCCTTGGAACGCGCCGTCGCGGACGTCGAAATGCCAGTCGCTCCCGTACTTCTCGGTGTACAGACCGGCCAGTCGGCGCAGCGTCGGCTCGTCCCTGACCTGCACCGCGTCGCCCTCGACCACCACATCGAGCCCGGCGTGCAGATCGTTGCCGCCGGCCGTCGAGGTGGTCAGCACGCAGTGCGCGTTGGTTTCGAGGTTCTTGGCCTTGCGTTCGCCGGGGCCGGTGCAGAAGTGGAGGGCGCCGTCCGACCAGACGGCGAGCAGCGGGGTGACATGCGGGCGGCCGTCGGGCCGGACGGTGGTGAGCCAGAAGATCTCCGCCTCGGTCATGCCGCCGACGGCCGTGGGCCATCCGGTCGCCGTGGCGTCCTCACTGCTGTAGTCGGGGTCGAGATCGGTGGCCGGCTCCCGGCCCGGTTCGCTGACGGACATGGCTGTCCCCTTCCCATACGGCTTCCGTACGGCGCACGGTCAGGCCCATCGTCCGGCGGCCCCCCGTCCCGCCCCCGCTACGACGCGCCGCAGGGGGCCACCGGGGGGGGCTCTACGAGTGCGGCTCCATCCGGGGGGCCGGCTCCATCCGGCGGGCCATCCACCGGCCGGCGCTCACACGCGCGGCGCCGGCCGGTTCTTGGGGCGGCGCAGCCCCGCGGCCGTCAGGCGGCGCAGCAGCTCCTTGCTGCCGACCTCCACGGCGCCGGCCCGCACCGCATCGCCGTACCGCTCCGCCGGCAGGTCGTAGTGGTCGCGCTCGAACGCCCGCCGGGGCGCGCCGATCCCCGCCGCGAAGACGTGCAGTTCGTCGAAGGAGTGGTCGCTGACCAGGTGCGACCACATCCGGCCGTGCCCGGGCCAGGTGGGGGGATCGATATAGATCGCCACGTCAGTCCTCCGGCCGGGTCACTGGGTCAGCCCGCCGCACCGTCCACCGCCTCGCCTCGCTCCATGCACCACCTCGCGCCATCCACCACCTCACCCCTCCAGGGAAGTGCCGAGCCGCCCGACCCGGGCCACGGCGACCGCCGTCTTGGGGCAGACCCAATGCGGGTCGGGTCCCAACTCCGGCTCGACGTCGAGCGCATGGGGATCGCCCGACTCCGTGCACACGGGGCACAGCGGCCAGCGGCCGTACCGGTCCAGCAGGGCATCCTGGACGTCCTGCGCTATCAGTCCCGCGACGAATGCCGCGCCTTCAGGCCATTGCTCCACCCACCACCGGCGGTGGACGACCGCGTCCTCCACGAGCGAGACGATGTCGGCGTCGGCCACCTCATCCGCCATCAGGTCGGCGAGCACCAGCGCCCGCGCGGCGTGCAATGCCTGTTCCAGCTCCATGCTGCCCATTGTCCCCCGGCCACCCACCGGCGAAGACGTTGTCCACAGCCCCGGCACACATCCCGCGCTCGCCCCGTGCGGATCCTGCGCTCTGTCCACAGCACTCACCGAGGGTATTGACGCCGCGCGGCGATGAAATTACTTTTCAATCGTGAGCAGCAGCGTGAAGGAAACTTTCAAGGACGCGGCCGTCGAGACCCGACCGGCCCCGGCCCCACCCGCCCCCGCCGCACTGGCCGCCAAGGTCCGCACCCTCGCCCCGACGATGACCCGCTCCATGCAGCGGGTCGCCGAGACCGTGGCGAGCGACCCGGCCGGCTGTGCCGCCCTCACCGTCACCGGCCTCGCGGAGCGCACGGGCACCAGCGAAGCCACCGTCGTACGGACGTCCCGGCTGCTCGGCTACCCGGGCTATCGCGACCTGCGGCTCGCCCTCGCCGCGCTCGCCGCGCAGCAGGCGGCCGGCGGCGCGCCCGCGGTGACCGCCGACATAGCGGTCGACGACTCCCTCGTCGAGGTCGTCGCGAAGCTCGCGCAGGAGGAACAGCAGTGCCTGGCCGACACCGCCGCGGCACTGGACGTCACCCAGCTCGAAGCGGCCGTCGCCGCGCTCGCCGGGGCCCGCCGCATCGATGTGTACGGCATCGGGGCCTCCAACCTCGTCGGCCAGGACCTCGTCCAGAAGCTGCTGCGCATCGGCCTGATCGCGCATGCGCACGCGGACCCGCATCTGGCCGTGACGAACGCGGTGCAGATGCGGACCGGTGACGTCGCCATCGCGATCACGCACTCCGGGCGGACCACCGATGTCATAGAGCCGCTGCGGGTGGCCTTCGATCACGGCGCGACCACCCTCGCCATCACCGGCCGTCCGGACGGCGAGATCGCCTCCTACGCCGACTACATCCTCACCACGTCCACGGCCCGCGAGAGCGAGCTGCGCCCGGCCGCGATGTCGTCCAGGACGAGCCAGCTGCTGGTCGTGGACTGCCTGTTCATAGGGGTCGCGCAGCGTACGTACGAGACCGCGGCCCCGGCGCTCTCCGCCTCCTACGAGGCCCTTGCCCACCGCCACTCACCACGCCACAACCAGCGCTGACCTCGCGCCGCCCGCCACTGTGCGGGCCCGTGCCCATGCCGGGCCCGTGCCCGCGACGTCGGCGAGGGCGGCAGCAACCCCGAGACGAGGCAGCACAGCCGAAGAAAGCACCGGCCTCCCCGCGAGCCCGACCCGAAAAGAGCCATCGTTGCCATGACCTCCACCGCCGACTACGCCCATCTGCGCGCCCAGTTGGACACCCTCACCACCGAAGCGTTCCGGCCCGACCTCGCGGACATCGACCGCCGCTCCACCCTGGACATCGCCCGCACGATGAACGACGAGGACGCCACCGTCCCCGCCGCCGTCGCCCGGCGGCTCCCCGAGATCGCCGCCGCCATCGACGCCACCGCCGCGCGCATGGCGAGCGGCGGCCGCCTGATCTACGCGGGCGCCGGCACGGCCGGCCGCCTCGGGGTGCTGGACGCCAGCGAATGCCCGCCGACCTTCAACACCGACCCCTCCCAGGTCCTCGGGCTGATCGCGGGTGGGCCGTCCGCGATGGTCACCGCCGTCGAGGGCGCCGAGGACAGCACAAAATTCGCCGTCGAGGATCTGACCGGCATCGGCCTGACCGACCTGGACACCGTCGTTGGCATCTCCGCCTCGGGCCGCACGCCGTACGCGATCGGGGCCGTCGAGTACGCCCGCGAGCTGGGCGCGCTGACCATCGGCCTGTCCTGCAACGCCGATTCGGCGCTGGCCGCGGCCGCCGAGCACGGCATCGAGATCGTGGTCGGCCCGGAGCTGCTGACCGGCTCCACCCGGCTCAAGGCGGGCACCGCCCAAAAGCTGGTGCTCAACATGCTCTCGACCCTCACCATGATCCGCCTGGGCAAGACCTACGGGAATCTGATGGTGGACGTCCGCGCCTCCAACGAAAAGCTGCGGGCCCGCTCGCGCCGTATCGTCGCGCTCGCCACCGGCGCCACCGACCCGGAGATCGAGACGGCGCTCAGGATCACGGACGGCGAGGTGAAGAACGCCATCCTCACCCTCCTCGGCGATGTCGACGGCCCCACCGCCGCCCGCCTTCTCGATGCCTCCAACGGCCATCTGCGCGAAGCCCTCCAGGCCGCCAAGAACCCCTGAGGCCCGCGGGATCCCCTGCCCCCGGACCTCGCCCCCGTTCCCCGCCCCCCGTTCCCCGACCCCTGCTCCTGGTTTGTCTCCACAGCAAGGCACCGCATATGCCCGAAGACAAGAACCGCGCCACCGCCGCCGCGATCCTCCCTCTCGTCGGCGGTGCCAAGAACCTCACCTCCATCGCCCACTGCATGACCCGCCTCCGCCTCGGCGTCCAGGACCGCTCCCTGGTCCAGGACGAAGCCCTCAAGGCGCTCCCGGCCGTCATGGGCGTGGTCGAGGACGACACGTACCAGATCGTGCTGGGCCCCGGAACGGTTGCCCGGGTCACCCCCGAGTTCGAGCGCCTGGTCGAGCAGGCCCGCACCACGGCCCCGCCCCCGGAACCGAAGGCCGGAGCGCCGGGGGCCGGAGCGCCAGGAGCCGGAGCACCGGAGGCCGGAGCACCGGATGCCGGAGCACCGGATGCCGGAGCGCCGGAGGCCCTCGCGCAGACCGCCGCCCCCGGGGCCGCCACACCACCCTCCGCACCGGAATCCACACCCGAGGCCGCTACCTCCACCGGCGCCCCGACCTGCACCCCGACCGGCGCCCTCACCGCCACCACCGCCGAGGAGCTGGCCGCCCAGGGCGCCGCCCTCAAGGCCCGGCAGAAGTCCCGGAACGCCACTCCCGTAAAGCTGTTCCTGCGCCGGATCGCCAATATCTTCGTCCCGCTGATCCCGGCCCTGATCGGCTGCGGCATCGTCGCCGGTATCAACGGCCTGCTGGCCAACCTCGGCTGGCTGCCGTCCGTCGTCCCGGCGCTGGCCGCCATCGCCTCCGGCTTCATGTCCCTCATCGCCGTCTTCGTCGGCTACCAGACCGCGAAGGAGTTCGGCGGCACACCGATCCTCGGCGGCGCGGTCGCCGCGATCATCGTCTTCCCTGGCATCGCCCACGTCACGGCCTTCGGCCAGAAACTCGCCCCGGGCCAGGGCGGAGTACTCGGCGCACTCGCCGCGGCACTGCTCGCCGTCCAGGTGGAGAAGTGCTGCCGCAACGGGGTCTTCCCCGGCCGGGCGAAGCCGAGAGCGTGGGGAAAGGTCCCCGACGCGCTGGATGTGCTTCTCACTCCCACCCTGACCGTCCTGGTCACGGGGCTGGTCACGATCTTCGGCCTGATGTTCGTCGCGGGCGAGGTCTCCACCGCCATCGGGACGTTCGCCACCTGGCTGCTGGCCCACGGCGGGGCCTTCGCCGGTTTCGTCCTGGGCGGTCTCTTCCTCCCCCTCGTGATGCTGGGCCTCCACCAGGCCCTGATCCCGATCCACACCACCCTCATCGAGCAGCAGGGCTATACCGTCCTGCTGCCGATCCTCGCCATGGCGGGCGCAGGCCAGGTCGGCGCCGCCCTCGCCGTCTACCTCCGGCTCCCCCGCAACCGCTCGATCCGTACGACCATCAAGTCCGCCCTCCCCGCAGGCTTCCTGGGCGTCGGCGAACCCCTCATCTACGGCGTCTCGCTCCCCCTGGGCCGCCCCTTCATCACCGCCTGCATCGGCGGCGCGTGCGGCGGCGGCTTCATCGGCCTCTTCAACCAGCTCGGCGACGCCGTCGGCTCCACCGCCATCGGCCCTTCAGGCTGGGCCCTCTTCCCCCTGGTCAAGGGCAACCAACCCGTCACCACCACCCTCGTCGTCTACGCCCTGGGCCTGGCCGTCGGCTACCTCACCGGCTTCCTCGCCACCTACTTCTTCGGCTTCAGCAAACAACTGCGGGCGGACCTGAACACGGACCCCGAAGACCCCGACGCCGCTGCCACCGCCACCGCTCCCCACCCCCCGCAGACCACCGATCCCGCAACCACCGGAGCCCCGACCCCGCCAACAGCCACACCGGGCACGCCGAACACACCGGGCACGCCCGCCGGCCTGGGGACACGCTGAGGCCAGGCCCCGGCCTGTCATTGCGCTGCCGGGCTCCCGGCACCCCCTGCACCATGCCCGAATGCCCGAATGCCCGAATGCCCCCTGCCGAGGGCAACACCACCCACTGATCAGCCAGGAACGGCCAGGAACGGCCAGGAACGGCCAGGAATGGCCAGGAGCGCCAGTGGAAGCGGACCCGCCCGGAAGAAGACCGTGGCTCGGCGCGGCGCCGGAGGCCAGAGGTCAGTTGAGGGCATTGACGTGGGGGGCAAGCGCGCCGCCGGCACCGGCACCGGCACCGGCACCGACAGCGACAGCGACAGCGACAGCGACAGCGACAGCGACAGCGACGAAACGCAAGCACGGACCGCCACCGAGGAAGGCACCGGCTGAACCACCGGCGCTCCCGCCAACCGACCCTGATCACCGGTCGCCGGGAGCGCCGCCCGCGCCGGTCGACCGGTGATCGTCACCCTCCCGCGGTTCGGGGACCGAGCCGGAGTGCGCCGCGCTTGGTGCGGGCCGAGGAACACCGGGTACAGGCCGGCAACTGTTCCGGGACCCGGGCAGCGCGCAGTTCACGCAAGTCGGGGAGTGCCCAGGGTGCCGAGGGAGCACCGAGCAGCCTGGCGATCAACTCGAATCGGGCGCCCCCGGCCGGACCGTCGAGTCAGCGCAGTCCGGCGAAGAGATCGTTCTCCGGTACGGCCGCGCCGGTGGCGTCCTGGACACGTACGAAGGTCTCCATGCCCATCAACTCGCCGAACCTCTCCTTGCCCATCTTGAGGAAGAAGATGTTCTCGCCCTGACTGGCGTGTGCGGCCAGCGCGTCGAACTTCTGACCGCTGAATGCGGCGGTGTCCACCCACGTGGTGATCTCCTCGTCGGGGAGACCGATCTCGGCTATCGCGGCGGCCTCGGCAGGATCCGGCTCCGGCATGTCCTCCTGGAACTCGCGCATGGTCTCCGCGAACCGCTGCATCATCGAGCGGGGCATCGTCGTCCAGTACACCTTCGGTGTCAGTTCGGTCATCTCCAGCGCCGCCATCGTGATGCGGTGGGCCTGGATGTGGTCGGGGTGGCCGTAGAAGCCGTTCTCGTCGTAGGTGACGACCACATCGGGTCGGTAGTGCCGCATGAGTTCCGCGAGGCGGGCGGCGCCTTCCTCCACGGGGGTCTGCCAGAAGGATCCGGGGGCGTCGTTACTCGGCCAGCCGATCATCCCGGAGTCGGCGTAGTCCAGCATTTCCAGATCGCTGATCTTCAGGGCCTCACAGCTCGCCGCCAGTTCCTGACGGCGCATCAAGGCGACGGCCGCCGGATCGTGCCCGGGATCGCCCGGCTTGGCGCCCCCCGGTCCGTCACCGCAACCGCCGTCGGTACACGTCACAAGAACCGTACGAATTCCCTCCGCCGCATACCGCGCCAGGACCCCTCCGGTTCCGGTGGCCTCGTCGTCGGGGTGGGCGTGCACTGCCATGAGCGTCAAGGGCCGGTCAGTCATGAACAAGTCCTCCTGCGGAAATACATCCTGGTCTGAGTGCGCGGCGGGCGTACCGCGATCCCGGGGCCCGGATCCTGCCGGGGCGGACGACCTTGTGGTCTCCGTGCTCCCCGCCCGTGCGACACCGGTCCCTCGGTCGATGCAACAGTGCCGGCCGGACCGGCTGTTCCCGGCGCGGCCGCTCGACCTTCCCAAGCGTCGGCGTGAACGTTGCTATTCCAGCGCCGGCAGGAGCAACTCGGATTCGTTCCTCCGGACGCGGTGCAGGACGCCCTGAGTCAGCTCTGATCTGGTGGGGTCCTGAGGCCGCCACCGGCGCTGAGCACGTAGATGCCGGCGCCTTCCCTTCCACCGACGGCCTGTGGCGGCCAGGGCCGCTCATCGCCCGCGGACCCCAGACCGCGTCCGGCCTGAACCGTCGCCGGCAGGAGGCTGCCCCGGCCCTTCCTCAAGGGATCATCCGGCTCCCCCAGTTCAGCTCTCTGAGGCGGGCCGCCAGTACGGCGGACGGCGGGGCGGGGCGCAGTAAGTGCGGCGGGCAGGTCCACGGCCGGCCGCCGCCGGACTCGCGGAGCCGCACCAACGGCCCCTGGTGACCCACGACCCGGCCGACGCGCCCGTCCCGCCCGTCCACCGCATAGCTGCCGGGCGACAACTTCACGGCTGTCCCTCCTCCGGGCCGTGCCCGGGGGCTGCGGTCTTGGCGTAGTCCACCAAGACCTCGGCCAGCCGTTGGGCGGTGTCGAGGTTGCAGCGCCCCAATTCGACCAGCGGCGCCATGACGCTGCTCGCGCAGGACACCGGGTCGACGCAGAGGGAGGGAAGGGTGATCCCGACCGCCTGGAGTGCGGTGTGCAGTTCCGCCATGACGCCTTCGGCCTGGCGTACTCGATCACGCGCCGTCAACATTTCGCCTCATCGCCTTCCACGCTGAGTATCCCCGTCGTGCACACAGCGTGGCGGCTACCGGCCCAGCCTGCAGAGAGACGCATATCCAACAACCGATCGTGTGTAACAGGGAGTTGCCAAGAGGCCCGCGCCCCGGCATCTCACCCCCCACCCTCGTCACCCCGCGCCATGCTCGGGGCCGGGCTGTCGCGCCGGCGCATGTCCACCCGTGCCCCGCGGCTCAAGCCGCGCGCCCCCGAGCCGTCCACTCCGTTCCCGCCCGTGTGCAGCACTTACGCAAAGCAACACCCCCGCACGCCGCCTACGCCCCCACCCCCACACCCCCGCGGCCCGCGCCCCGGAATCCGCCCCCACACCGGCAGCCGACCGTACGACCGTCAGCCGTACATCCGCACGGGTCACAGCCCCGGCACCCACCACGCGCCGCCCGCCCCTCACGGCATCCGGCTCTGCCAGTTCAGTTCCCTGACGCGGGCCGCCAATACGGCGGACGACGGGGCGGCGCACAGCACGTGAGGCGGGCAGTCCCACGGCACGCCACCCCCGGGCGGACGGAGCTGCACCAGCGCCCCCTCGTGGCCGACGACCACACCGATGACCAAGCCGACGCGACCGTCCCGTCCGTCCGCCGCGTAGCTCCCGGGGGCCGGCATCACGGCCGCGGCTCCTCCTCACCGTGTCCCGGCACGGCGGTCCGGGCGTAGCCCGCCAGTACGCCGGCGAGCCGCCGGGCCGTGTCCAGATTGCAGCGCCCCAGCTCGACCAACCCCCGGACCCCAACCCCTCGACCCGTCCTCGTCGCCCCGCGCCATGCTCGGCGCGGAGTTACGCCACAAGCGCGAAGAGGCCGGTCTCACCCAGGAAGAACTCGGCAGGCCCCTCTTCGTCAGCGGCTCGTTCATCGGCCAGCTGGAGGCCGGGACGCGGCGGATGCAGCTGGAATACGCCGTGAAGATCGACGAGATCCTTGGCACGGCCGGCTACTTCGCCCGCAACTGCGAGGCCGCGACGAAGTCCAAGTATCCGGATCACTTCGCGGAGGCGGCGGAGGCGGAAGCCGTCGCCACGTCGATCAGGGAGTACGCGCCGCAGCTGATTCCAGGGCTGCTCCAGACGAAGGCCTACGCATGGGCGGTGTGCCGCGCGTACCAGCCGACGGCACCCGAGGACGTGATCGAGGAAACGGTCACGGCCCGACTCGAACGCACACGCCTTCTCGACCATCCAACGACCCCGTTGTTGTGGGTGGTGCTGGACGAGTCCGTGCTGCGCCGCAAGACCGGTGGACCGGTGGTGATGGCGGAGGCACTGTGGCATGCGGTGGAGCTGATCCGGAAGCATCGGGTCATCGTGCAGGTGTTGCCACTCACGGCCGGCGCCCAAGCGTCGATGAATGGCGCGCTCAAGTTGATGAGCTTCGAGGGCGCCCCCACGCTCGCCCATCTCGAAGTGTTGAGCGCAAGCAAGTTGGAGGACGACCCAGCAACCGTCGCCCGTCACGAACTGACTTACGATCTGCTCGGGGCCAGCGCACTGTCACCCCAAGATTCCCTGGCCCTGATCGAATCAGTGGCGGAGGATTACGCGCATGAAGATCAGCCCTGAGTACGACCTGAGCACAGCCACCTGGCGTAAGTCCAGCTACAGCGGCGGCGAGGGTGGCAACTGTCTTGAGGTCGCCACCTGGCGCAAGTCCACCCACAGCGGCGGCGACGGCGGAAACTGCCTCGAAGTCTCCGACGACCACCCCGGCATCGTGCCCGTCCGGGACTCCAAGGACCCGCACGGTCCGGCGCTCGCGTTCCGGGCGCCGGCGTGGGCCGCGTTCATCGAGGGCGTCAAGGCAGGTTCCCCGCACACCGCCTGACGCACCACGCGGGGCCCGGGGCTCAAGCCGCGGCCCCCGAGCCCTCTTTCCAAGGAAAGGGCGGTCGGAAGAAACCCACCCGCCCTCCCCCGAGCCGCCAGCTCGCCGCCAACGCGCCGCCAACTCCCGCGCGTACCAGCGAGGATGACCTTCCGTGACCGGCTTGGACATCACGTCGCGTCGGTCTGGCGTGCGCAGCAACAAAACAACCCCGGCAGGTGCTACCAACACCGACCGGGGTCTGACCACCAAGATCGAACCAGGACCGATCTCATGGCTGACGACAACTTTAACGCCGTCCCCTGCGCCCCCGCACTCCCCCACGGCAACCACCCCTCCGCCCGCCCCGGCTACGGCAAGCGCGAAGTGTCCGCCCAACACCCCTCCCGCCCCGGCGACTTCGCGCACCTCCCCCGTCGTGAGGCGTCCATCGCCGCCTACCTCGACCGGCTGCCCGAGGGTGCCGACATCTCCGTGAAGACGCTGGCCAAGGTGTTGCCGGACTACGGGCGGTGCGCCCTGCGGACCGCGCTCCGCCGCCTCTCGGAGGCCGGTCACCGGCCCTCTTCCGTACGGCCGCCGCCCACCGATCGTGACCCCGCATTCCCATGGCGCGGCAGTCAGCCCGGCAGCAAGTACGACAGCGCGCAGAGCGGCAGCGCGGCAAAGCGGCAAAGCGGGCGTCCGGCAGAGCGGCACTGCCGCTCTGCGGGCAGTAAGTAGGGTCGGCGCCATGCTGATCCGATTACGCCGCCCCTGGCGCGCCAGGCTGATCGTGGCCCTCACGGTTCTCGTACTGACCGCCGGCGGGGTGGCACTGCTCCTGTGGGGCGAGACACCGCCCTCCTACCCGCCACTTCCCCAGCTGCACGGGCCGCACCTCTCGATCCACGTCGCCTACGAAAGCACCATCAACCGCGACACCCCGCCCGCACCGGCCACCCTCTGCGGCGCCGCGATGCTGGCCGCGGCAGGGGCCCTGTGCCTCGCGGGCTGCCTCATCGTCCGCCGCCGGCAGCAGGGGCCCACGGGCTGACGGCAGGGGCCCGGCGCCCGCAACCAGCGTGCCGAGGGCCGTGCGCTGGTGGGTGACCGAGCGACCCGTGCGGCCCGTCGTCGCCATGCCTGCCGATCTGAGCGCCGCCGCATGGGACGAGGCCGTCGCCCGGGACCGCCACCCGACTGGTCACCGAAGCCGGAGGCACCTGGGCCCGATACGCCCCCGGCGACCGCACACGGTGACGTCAAGACCGGCCGCCTCACCAAGGAAGAGGAATACGCGACACCGCAACATGCGAACCCCTCAGTCCCGAGGCCGGATCACTTGCGAAGTCGCGAACGGTACTCGCCCGGGGCCGCGCCTCGGGCACGTCTGAAGGCCCGGCTGAAAGCGTGCGGGGAGCCGTATCCGACCGCGCCGGAGATCGACTCGACCGGCTCATCGGTATCGCGGAGCCGGACGGACGCCAGGTCGATGCGCCACTGCGTCACGTACGCGCCCGGCGTCTGTCCGAGGGCGGACCGGAAACGCCTGGACAGCGTCGCCCGGGAGACGCTCGTCGCGGCGGCCAGGGTCTCCGTGGTCCAGGGATGTCCCGGTCGGGCGTGGACACATGCCAGAGCGTCGCGCACGACCGGATCACGCATCGCTCCCAGCCATGAGCCGGACTGCTCCTGCGGGCGGCGGGCCAGCCAGGCGCGTACGAACTGAACGAGCAGAAGGTCGACGATGCTGTTGACGGCGGCGGTGGTACCGATCTGCGGCTGTGCGAGCTCCGCAGCGAGAAGTTCGACGGTCCTTCTGAGCTGCGCGTTCTCCCAGGCTGTGACGTGCATCGGCCGAGCGAGGGAGGTAAGCACCGGGGTACGCACCTCCGGGTCCTGCTCATAGCGCAGGACGATCACTTCCGTCCGCACCGGCGCCGAGCCCAGCCGCAGGGCTCGGCCATCGCCAAAAGACCGGGCCGCCGCCTCACGGTCGCAGGAACCCATCGTCACGCCGGCGCCGCCGGCTATCCCGTGTGCGGTGCCCGGCGGCACCAGCACGGCGTCTCCGGCCTGCGCCTGAAGAGGTTTCTCGCCTGGGACGTGGAGCCACATGGTGCCGCGGGACACCACGTGAAGTGCCGCTCCTGGAGAGGAGTCCAGATACAGGCCCCAGGTTCCTCCGGCCTTCAGCATGACCCCGAGCGCCCCACGCGCACCCGAAACACGCAAGACCTCCGCCAGCACATCCATGGGTCCATCCTCGTCCACCGCCGCGAACCGCCCACCGGCGGGCGAGGCGCATGTGTCCTCGTGCACAGCTTCAGGCCACGTCAAGAACGACCTTTCCGTGCACCTTCCGCGCGAACAGCGCCTGGACGGCGTCGCCCACGTCCTGCCAGTCGCCTCGCAGCCCGACCGGTGCCGCGAGCCTCCCGGCGGCCATGAGGCCCAGCAGGTCCGTCAGCTCCCCGCCGGTCGGCGTCATGTCGCCGTAGGTGGCGATGCTGCGGGGCTCACCGAAGCCGAACAAGGTCCCTGACGGGAACGTGGTTTCCTGCCCCGAGGAGTAACCGACCAGGTGAAGGGTGCCGCCCTCGGCGAGGGAACTCCACGCCTGCGCCACCAGCGGCCCGCCGACCGTGTCCAGGACGAGGTCGAACCGGTCCCCGGTCCCGGCCAGGTCGGTCAGGACCTTGGCGGCGCCGAGTTCACGGAGGCCGGCGGCCCGCTCCGGCGAACCGACGAGTGCCGTCACCCGGGCGCCCGCCAGCGCCGCCAGTTGGACGGCGAAGTGCCCCACGCCCCCGCTGGCGCCGGTGATCAGGACGTTGCGCGCCAGCAGGGAACGCTTGCGCAGCACCCGGAACGGGGTGACTCCGGCGATCCCCAGCGCGGCGGCGTCGGCCAGGTCCACGCCCTCGGGGACGGTGCCGAGCGAGGCGGGGCTGACTGCCACCCGCTCCGCCCACGCGTGGGGAGCCATTCCCACCGCGACGCGCGTACCTTCGGGCGGCCCCGAGCCGTCGGATGCGGCGCGCACCACGACGCCGGCCGCGTCGTGACCGTGCACAGCGCCGGCTGGCCACTGGTGCACGTAATTCAGCTCTCCGAAGTTGAGACCGATGTGCCGTATCTCCACCAACGCCTCACCGGCGGACGGTACGGGCTCATCGACATCGGCGAACCGGATGGGCCCGGCGTCACTGTGATCGACCACAAGGGCGCGCATAAGGGGTGTGTTTCCTTCTCTCGTGGGTGCGCCTGAAGACTCGGCGCGGCAGCAGATCGAGTGCGCGAATGCCGCAATGCCGCCTTCTTGGAACCCTTACGCAGGACCGGGACAGCGACCAGACCCGTGAGAATCAATCAGTTGACCATCTGTGTCAGTGCGACTCGCGGCGCGTCGAGCCCCGCACCCGTCCGGTGGATGACGCTGTGCCGGGCACAGACATTCCCGGCAATGTAATGATCTTGAGGCGTCAGCGCTTCCGTCGGGCGGCGGGGTCGCGATGGGCGACGTGCCGGGCGACCGCGTCGACGCCGGGGCGGGCGTACCGCTCCAGCGAGGGGACGGAGGCGTGGCGGGAGCGGGCAGGAGCATCGGGGTGGAGGTGCCGCTCCGCGCGGGCAGCCGCGCGGAGCGCCGGCGCCTGATCGTCGATGAGGAATCTGGAGCCGGTACACCTCCGGCGACCCCACACGGTGACACCAGGCACGGCCTCAACGAGGAATACGCGGCACCTCACCATGCGGACCTACCAGTCAACTGCCGCCGTCATGACGCGAACTGCCCCGTAGCCGTGGCTACCGGCCGAGGCTTCGGCGGATCGCCTGCTCGACCGGCGATGTCCCGTGGTCCACGTCGTACGGCTTGACCGGGTCCAGGGGCGGCTGGGCGAGGAACCGTGGCCGGGTGCCGTGGTGCGCTTGGGCGGAGTGGACCAAGAACGGGTGGCACAGGTAGACATCGCCGGGCCGGCCGGTGGCCAAGGTGATCGGACGATGCTCGGTCGCCGGTGTCGCCCGCGTCGAGATCTCCATCATCGTGAGGCCGTCCTCGCCGTAGGGCGCCAGCAGAGGTGCCACGTCGAGGTGCGAGCCAACCCGGATGCGCGTGGGCGCGTCGTTTTCGTCGATCTCGGAGAAGAGGAAGAGCATGAGCAGGGCCCGTCCCTTGGATGCCACGTTGACGCGGTATCTGAAGTAGTCGCCCGGGTCGGCGTCACCTTGGAAGCTCGCGTCGAGGTGCCATCCATCGTCGCCAGGCGGCGCGGCGCTGGGGAACCGGATCGGAAACGTTCCGAGGCCACCGCGCGGCGCCCAGTGGCCCGGCCCGACCAGCCGGTCGAACGCGGCCGTCAGCCGTGGGTTGTTGGCGGCATCCCGGAACGGCTCTTCGGTATGCCCGTTGATCCTGATCACCGGCTCGGTCCAGGTGGCCGGGTCGTCGGGGGCGCAGCCGGTCTCCCTCCAGAGGATCGTCCGGCACTCAGCAGCCGTCTCCTCGGGGAAAGCCTGCTCGACCTTGACGAAACCGTCCTCGATGAATCGGGTGACCTGGTCATCAGTCAGCATGGCCCAATGTTGCCAAGCCTCAGTTGTCACAGGCGAACGATTTTCAGACGTACATCGCGGACTCAACCGCCACCCGCAGGCGCGGCGGCAAGGAGTTGGAGCCCTTCGGCGACTACGCACGGTCAGCAGCAGGACGGGTCCCGGGGAGAACTGACGACAGTCGCCTACGCGACCTCACCAGTACCGAGGCCGAAAACGCCGCCGGGGCGGCACCCCCTGGGAGGAGGGTGCCGCCCCGACGTACGTCTGGACCTGCGGTCCGGGAGGACCGGTGTCTGATCCGCGAGGGATCAGAAGTCCATGTCACCGCCCGGCATGCCGCCCGGAGCGCCCGCCGCGGCGGCCTTCTCCGGCTTGTCGGCGATGACGGCCTCGGTGGTGAGGAACAGCGCCGCGATGGAGGCGGCGTTCTGCAGCGCGGAGCGCGTGACCTTCGCCGGGTCGATGATGCCCTCGGCGATCATGTCGACGTAGTCGCCGGTCGCGGCGTTGAGGCCGTGACCCACGGGCAGGTTGCGCACCTTCTCCACCACAACGCCGCCCTCGAGGCCGCCGTTGACGGAGATCTGCTTGAGCGGGGCCTCCAGCGCGAGCTTCACGGCGTTGGCGCCGGTCGCCTCGTCGCCGTCGAGGTCCAGCTTCTCGAAGACCGAGGAAGCCTGGAGCAGGGCCACGCCACCGCCGGCGACGATGCCCTCTTCGACGGCCGCCTTCGCGTTGCGAACGGCGTCCTCGATGCGGTGCTTGCGCTCCTTGAGCTCGACCTCGGTGGCGGCACCGGCCTTGATGACGGCCACGCCGCCGGCCAGCTTCGCCAGGCGCTCCTGCAGCTTCTCGCGGTCGTAGTCCGAGTCGCTGTTCTCGATCTCGGCGCGGATCTGGTTGACCCGGCCCTGGACCTGCTCGCTGTCGCCGGCACCGTCGACGATGGTGGTCTCGTCCTTGGTGATGACGACCTTGCGGGCGCGGCCGAGCAGTTCGAGACCGGCGTTCTCCAGCTTGAGGCCGACCTCCTCGGAGATGACGGTGCCACCGGTGAGGATGGCGATGTCGCCGAGCATGGCCTTGCGGCGGTCACCGAAGCCCGGGGCCTTGACGGCGACGGACTTGAAGGTGCCACGGATCTTGTTGACGACCAGGGTCGACAGGGCCTCGCCCTCGACGTCCTCGGCGATGATCAGCAGCGGCTTGCCCGACTGCATGACCTTCTCCAGGAGCGGGAGCAGGTCCTTCACGTTGCTGATCTTGGAGTTGACGATCAGGATGTACGGGTCGTCGAGCGCGGCTTCCATGCGCTCCATGTCGGTCGCGAAGTACGCCGAGATGTAGCCCTTGTCGAAGCGCATACCCTCGGTGAGCTCCAGCTCCAGACCGAAGGTCTGGGACTCCTCGACGGTGATGACGCCTTCCTTGCCGACCTTGTCCATGGCCTCGGCGATCAGCTCGCCGATCTGGGTGTCAGCGGCGGAGATGGAGGCGGTCGAAGCGATCTGCTCCTTGGTCTCCACGTCCTTGGCCTGCTCCAGCAGGGCGGCGGAGACGGCCTCGACGGCACGCTCGATACCGCGCTTGAGGGCCATCGGGTTGGCGCCGGCGGCGACGTTGCGCAGGCCCTCGCGGACCAGAGCCTGGGCCAGGACGGTCGCGGTCGTCGTGCCGTCACCGGCGACGTCGTCCGTCTTCTTCGCGACCTCCTTGACCAGCTCGGCGCCGATCTTCTCGTACGGGTCCTCGAGCTCGATCTCCTTGGCGATGGATACACCATCGTTGGTGATCGTGGGGGCGCCCCACTTCTTCTCGAGGACGACGTTGCGGCCCTTGGGGCCGAGGGTGACCTTGACGGCGTCGGCGAGCTGGTTCATCCCGCGCTCGAGACCGCGCCGTGCCTCCTCGTCGAACGCGATGATCTTGGCCATGTGAAGTGGTCCTCCCGGACTGGGGTGGATTGCTCCGGACCGCGCTGGCGCCCGCGACGGACGACCTGCAGACCTGCGTGGTTCCTTGCCCCACCCGGCCTACGGGCCTCACCGACCCGGTCCTTCTTTGTCACTCTCACTGGGAGAGTGCTAACGCAATGATTAGCACTCGCACCCCTTGAGTGCAAGGCGGCTTCGAAGATGCCTCCCATCGGGGCGGCGCCCGGGTGACGGGTCAATGACGGGTGAGCGCAGGTCCCCCGGGGTCCGCCCGCACTCAGCACCTCCCCGTCCGCCGACAGCGGACAGCGGAGAGCGGACAGCCGACAGCCGACAGCCGACAGCCGACAGCCGACAGCGGACAGCGGACAGCGGACAGCGGACAGCGGACGAGGAGTAGCACGGGGGCAGCGAACGAGAGGCCGCCAACGAGGGGCCGCGAACGAGGGGCTGCCGGCAGGCCACTACGGACAGCAGAAGGCCCGCACCCCTCGGGGGGGTACGGGCCTTCACTACGCAGCAGTCGGTCGGCGCCTCAGCCGGCCACCCGGACCATGTCCGCCTGCGGCCCCTTCTGGCCCTGCGAGATCTCGAACTCGACCCGCTGACCCTCCTCAAGGGTGCGGTAACCGTCCATCTGGATCGCGCTGTAGTGGACGAAAACATCCGCACCACCGTCGACCGCGATGAAGCCGTACCCCTTCTCCGCGTTGAACCACTTGACGGTGCCCTGAGCCATGCCTAACTCCCCTATTACTGGCCCTTGCGCAGGACCGCACTCCGCGGACCCGGGTCAGACCTCACCCCGTGAAAGCCCTGTGGGGTGTGCGCCGGAACGCGTCGACCGCCGCTGAATGTATCTGCACAGATGCCCAGCGCAACAGGTCAATCGGACGAGAAATCTGGGGCCGGAAAATCGGCAATATGCGGTGAAATCCCAGTTCTCCCGGGCAAGTCGGGCCGGGCATAGCTCACCTAAGCGACAAATCTTGCCCACACTTTGGGCACAACTGATCGCGGTCTCATATGCGTTCGGCACACGCACGCGCTATAGGGGAGGGGTATCACCCCAATGATATCTCCTTTCACAACATGGAATTGCCCCGTCCGCTTTCCGGCGGACGGGGCAATTCCGGTCAAGCAGGCCAGGAATTGGCGCAAATCAGCAGCCTCCGGCCACCGCCGGAATGATCGAGACGCCCGCACCGTCCGGGGTCGGCGTCTCAAGGCCCTGCTCGAAGCGCACATCGTCGTCGTTGACGTACACGTTCACGAAGCGGCGCAGCTTGCCGGCGTCGTCCAGCACACGGGCCGCGATGCCCTGGTGGTTCTGCTCCAGGTCGGCGATCACCTCGGAGAGGGTCGCGCCCTCGGCGGCGACCTCGGCCTGGCCGCCGGTGTACGTGCGGAGGATGGTGGGGATGCGGACCTTCACGCTCATGGTTCTGCCTTCCGGGTATTGCGGAGTACGAGTTCGGGGACGGTGGCCCGGCCTCGTGGCGGACGGGCCGGCGACCTCGTGGCGGAGGGTGGCGGCTCGTGCGCGGACGGGGCCGGCAGCGTCAGCGGGCCAGACCGGCCGCGCGGAACGCGTCCAGGTCCGGACGGATCGTGGCCGTGGGCCCGGAGGTCGGGGCGACCGCGTCCAGCGTCTTGAGCCCGTCACCGGTGTTCAGGACGACGGTCGTCAGGGACGGGTCGAGCACACCGTCCTCGATCAGCTTCTTGGTCACGCCGACGGTCACTCCGCCCGCGGTCTCCGCGAAGATTCCTTCCGTCCTGGCCAGCAGCTTGATCGCGTCCACGACCTGCTCGTCGTTGACGTCCTCGACCGCGCCGCCCGTACGGCGGGCGATGTCGAGCACATACGGGCCGTCGGCCGGGTTGCCGATCGCCAGCGACTTGGCGATGGTCTTCGGCTTCTGCGGGCGCACCACGTCGTGCCCGGCCTTGAAGGCCGTGGACACCGGCGAGCAGCCCTCCGCCTGGGCGCCGAAGATCTTGTACGGCTTGTCCTCGACCAGGCCGAGGGCGATCAGCTCCTTGAGCCCCTTGTCGATCTTCGTGAGCTGCGAGCCGGACGCGATCGGGATGACGATCTGGTCCGGGAGCCGCCAGCCCAGCTGCTCACAGATCTCGTACGCGAGGGTCTTGGAACCCTCGCCGTAGTAGGGACGCAGATTGACGTTGACGAAGCCCCAGCCCTCGCCCAGCGGGTCGCCGATGAGCTCGGAGCAGAAGCGGTTGACGTCGTCGTAGTTGCCCTCGATGCCGACCAGGTCACCGCCGTAGACCGCGGCCATGACGACCTTGCCGGCCTCCAGGTCGTGCGGGATGAACACGCAGGACTGGAAACCGGCCCGGCGCGCCGCGGCGCCGACCGCGCCGGCGAGGTTGCCGGTCGAGGAGCAGGACAGGGTGGTGAAGCCGAAGGCGCGGGCGGCCTCGACGGCGATCGCCACGACGCGGTCCTTGAAGGAGTGCGTCGGGTTGCCGGAGTCGTCCTTGACGTACAGACCGCCGGTGACACCCAGCTCGGCGGCGAGCCGGTCGGCCTGGACGAGCTTGGTGAAGCCGGGGTTCAGGTTGGGCTTGTCGGCCACGTCGGCGGGGACGGGCAGCAGCGGGGCGTAGCGCCAGATGTTGTCCGGACCGGCCTCGATCTGCTTCTTCAGGCCCTCGGGGTCGCCGCTCGGCAGGTCGTACGCGACTTCGAGCGGCCCGAAACATTCCTGGCACGCGAAGATCGGGCCGAGCGCGAAGCGCTGTCCGCACTCGCGGCAGGACAGGGCTGCGGCGGGGCCCAGAGCGACGGTGGGGGTGTTTTCGGTGACTTGCACAGCCATGGAGGCGAGGCCCTTTCTCCTCATCTTCCTCGCGACGAATCTCGCCACGAGACGGATTTGGCACCTTCCCTAGCCGGGAGCCTCGCGCGCGGGACGTCAGCGTCCTTGCGGCAAGACCGGCTGGAGGGTTGCCGGGGCTTCAACGGGCCGTATCCCTCTGCCCCTCTGGATGAGCGGTATGGCGCTGGGCCGAAACCCAGGCGTTTGTGGCGCGGACCCCGACATGCGACGGTCATCCGCGTTGTTCAAGACTGTAACCGAAGGCACTGACGGTTGAGATAGTCGTCCGAACCGCGAGATGGATCACAGAGGCCGCCCACCGGCGGCGACCGAGGAGTCGTAGACGTGCTGGAAGAGGTGGAGCGCTGGCTGAGCAGCCGCTCCTGGTCCGCCGCGGACCGACCGCCGGGGCAGCTGCTGGAGGCGAAACACCAGACGGGCCGCACGGTCAGCGTCGTACTGCCCGCCCTCGACGAGGAGGCCACGGTCGGGGCGATCGTGGCGGTGATCCGCGCCGAGCTGATGACCGGCCCGGTCCCGCTCGTCGATGAGCTGATCGTGCTGGACTCCGGCTCCACCGACCGCACCGCCGAGGTCGCCGCGGCGGCCGGCGCCCGGGTCGTCCCCCGCGACAGCGTCCTGCCGCGGCTGCCCGCCGTCCCCGGCAAGGGCGAGGTGCTGTGGCGTTCCCTGCTGGCCACCACCGGCGACATCGTCTGCTTCATCGATGCCGACCTGCGCGAATTCTCCTCCGCCTTCGTCTCCGGGATCGTCGGCCCGCTGCTGACGGATCCGGACATCCAGTTCGTGAAGGCGATGTACGACCGCCCGCTGGAGACCGGCACCGAGGGCGCCGGGGCCGGCCAGGGCGGCCGGGTGACGGAGCTGGTCGCCCGTCCGCTGCTGAACCTGCACTGGCCGCAGCTGGCCGGCTTCGTCCAGCCCCTCGGCGGCGAGTACGCGGCCCGCCGCTCCCTCCTGGAACGCCTCCCCTTCCCCGTCGGCTACGGCGTCGAGCTCGGCCTGCTCGTCGACGCCCTGCACACCGTCGGCCTCGATGCCCTCGCCCAGGTGGACGTCGGCGTCCGCAAACACCGCCACCAGGACGGCCAGGCTCTCGGCCGGATGGCCGCCGCGATCTACCGCACCGCTCAACTCCGCCTGACCCGCGGCCACTTGGTGCGCCCCCGGCTCACCCAGTTCGACCGGGGGGAACAGGGCTTCGTCCCCCGAACGACGGACGTCGACACCGAGGAACGTCCCCCGATGGCGGAAATCCCGGAGTACGCGGCCCGGCGGGCGGCGTGAGGCTCAGGCGTCGAAGTCGTACTCCAGCACGTAGGCGGACGAGTCGAGGATCATCTCGTTGACCTCCACCACGCGCCCTTCGGCGGTCACGGCCGTACGGCTGATGAGGACGACGGGCGTGCCCGCGGGCAGGCGCAGCCGGTCGGCCTCCTCGGCCGACGGCATGCGCGAGCGGACCTCTTCCCGGAAACGGGCAGGAGCCGCGCCCAGCTCGGCGAGTCGGGCGTACACGCCGCCGGCCCCGGTCTCCGGCCGGGTGATCGCCGAGCCCGCGACAAGAGCTGCGGGGAGGCACGAGGTGGCGAGCAGTACCGGCTTGTCGTCGAGCACGAACCGGCGGCGGCGCACGGTGACGGCGTCGCCCGGCGCGAGATCCAGCCGCCGCGCAATGTCGTCGGCCGCCCGCTCCTCGCCGACGGTGATCTCGTCGACCACCAGATCCCGGTCCGGCACATCGGCCGCCCAGACCGACCTCCCGTCGCCCCACTGCTCCCTGGCCAGGCGCGGAACGCCGCGGCGCCGGATGGGCCGGAAGTCCCGCACGAACACACCGGCGCCCTTGCGCGCCTCGGCGATCCCCTCGGAGGCCAGGACGCCGAGCGCTTGACGTGCCGTCATCCGCGCCACGCCGTGCCGCTCCATCAGCTCGTTCTCGCCGGGCAGCCGGTCGCCGGGCCGGAACTCCCCCGCGGAGATCGCCTGCTTCAGCGCGTCGGCGATCCGGCGGTACTTGGGCGACGAGCTCTCCTGTGCGGCCATGACGAAGCATCCCTCCTGGCGATCTCTAGACATCCTAGAGATCTGTTCGAGCGCCCCTCCGCCTCCCCCGACAGTCAGACATCTCTAGAGATCTCGTTGATGCTGTGCGCTCGCTTCGCTTCAATGGGTAGCGATCCAACTTCTCCAGAGAACTGGAGCCGCCATGATGCTCCCTGCCCGCCCGCGCCTGCTTCCCTGGCCAAGCCCGGAGGGAAAGCCGTGCTATCTCCTCTCCGAAGAGGACGGCCCCGTCACCCGGCAGGCCGATGCCATGGAGCGCGCTCAGCTCACCTCCTCCGAAGTTCTCCTGGGGCACGCCCGTGCCCTCCTCCGTGAGAACCGGACCACCGCACCCGAACTGCACTTCCTGGCCTGCTGTTTGACGGACACCCTCGACGACGCCGTGCGCATCGCCGTCAGCCGGGGCGACCGTCTCGGCTGCGAACGCCCTGAGCCTGCCGAAGGTGAAGCCGTAAGACCTCAACGCTGTCCGGCCGGGCCGCGCCTGACGGGCCGTCCCGGCCGCCCCCTTGGCCACTTCCGTACGTTTGCGCGGATGTGTCGCGGGTTACTGTCGCGACATGGTCTCCGAGCGCAGTGCGGCACCAGCGGGTGCCGAGGTTCTTGTCGCGTCCAATCGCGGGCCGGTCTCCTACGGCCTGGCGGAGGACGACACGCTCACCGCCAAGCGGGGCGGGGGCGGGCTGGTGTCCGGGCTGTCGGCCATCGGTCCCGGGACCGACGCGGTGTGGGTGTGTGCCGCGCTCGGTGCCGGCGACCGGGAGGCCGTGCGGCGGACGGGTGGTGCGCTGGATCCGGCCGACACCGGTGGACAGCGCGTCCGGATGCTGGACATTCCGGCCGAGATGCACGCCGCCGCCTACAACGGCATCGCGAACTCGGTGCTGTGGTTCGTCCACCACATGCTGTACCAGACACCGCTGGAGCCGGTCTTCGACGCGGAGCTCCGGGCCCAGTGGGCGTCGTACGAGGCCTACAACCGCGCCTTCGCCCAGGCGCTCGCCGACGAGGCCGCCGAAGGTGCGGCGGTGCTGGTGCAGGACTACCACCTCTCCCTGGTCCCGGGGATGCTGCGGGCGCTGCGGCCCGACGTACGCATCGCCCATTTCTCGCACACGCCGTGGGCGCCGCCGGAGTACTTCCGGATGCTGCCGGACGACATCGCCGAGCAGTTGCTGCGGGGGATGCTCGGCGCCGACCGGCTGGGGTTCCTCACCCACCGCTGGGCGAATGCGTTCCGCGCGTGCTGCGCCGAGGTGACCGGCGGCACCGAGGGCACCCTGATCGGTGTGCACGGGCTCGGGGCGGACGCCGGGTTCCTGCGGGAGCGGTCGCAGCAGGCCGACGTCCACGAGCGGCTGGCAGCCCTGCGGGAGCAGATCGGCACCGGGCCCGACGGGATGGCACGCAAGGCCGTCGTCCGGGTGGACCGGACCGAGCTGTCGAAGAACATCGTGCGAGGGCTGCTCGCCTACCGGGAGCTCCTGGCGGAGCACCCGTCGTGGCACGGGCGGGTCGTGCATGTCGCCTTCGCCTATCCGTCGCGCCAGGACCTGGCCGTCTACCGGGAGTACACGGCGCAGGTCGGACGGCTCGCCGAGGAGATCAACTCCGAGTACGGAACGGAGAGTTGGCGACCGGTCGTGCTGCACGTGAAGGATGACTTCGCGCGCTCGCTGGCCGCGTACCGGCTGGCGGACGTGGCGCTGGTCAACCCGATCCGGGACGGGATGAACCTGGTCGCGAAGGAGATCCCGGTGGTCTCCGACCAGGGCTGTGTGCTGGTGCTCTCCCGGGAGGCGGGGGCGCACGAGGAGCTGGGCGAGGACGCCCTCACGGTCAATCCGTACGACGTCAGCGACACCGCACGGGTGCTGCACGAGGCGCTGTCGATGGAGGCCGGGGAACGCGGCGAGCGCACCGCGCGGCTGGCCGCCGCCGCCACTGCGCTGCCGCCGGCGCAGTGGTTCCTGGAGCAGTTGCGGGCGCTGAGGGAGGAGAGCCCGAAGCGGGACGCCCCCTGAGTCGTCCGCGGCGACGGCCGTCCTTACGGGCGGGCCGGTGGTGAGGTGCGCGCCGATCAGCTGCCGGCGGCCGGGGCGGTGCCGAGGAGAGCCTGCAGGGATGCGCGGTGGAGGTCGGCGATGGGGGCGAGCAGGTCCGGGTGGCGCAGCAGCGGCGCCGCGCGGTGGTCGCGGGGGCCGGGAAGCGTCAGCCGACGGGCCTCGCCGACGGTGTGCGCACCGTGGTGGGTGGCGGGCAGGCAGGCCGCCGCCACGACGGCGAGATCCGCGTCGGCCAGCAGGCAGGCCGCCCAGCTGACGACGGTTTCGTCCACCGAGGTGCGCCAGGCGTCGGCGGCGCCCTCCCGCGGGTGGGCATCGGCGCCGGTGACGGCGTCCAGCCGGGCGGAGCCGCCGGGGCCGAGCAGGTCGAGCAGTTCGGCGTCGAGCTCGGTGGGGTGGCGGAGGGCCGCGGCGAGGGTGACCGCGTGACACGCCTGGGCCTCGGCCAGGGCATGGTCCAGCGGGCCGCCAGTCGACGGGAAGGCGGACAGCAGCCAGCGGGTGGAGGCGGCGATGACGGGCGAGAGATCGGCGGGCATGGTGAAACCGTCCTTCCCACGTGCCCGCCTCGGTGGTGTCACCTGGGCGTGATCCGGTCGCGGGCACTCGGGGCGCGGGTGGCCGGCCAGCGTAGGGCGGCCCTCCGCGCGACGACAGGACGTACGTCACAGGGCCCGTGCCTCCGGACGTACGGCACGGGGCCCGTGGTCCGGGCCGGGCGGGCGGGCCGCGGCCGGCGGGGCCTTGCGGACCCGTCCTACTGCCCTGTCCCCCGTCCCTCGTCCAGCCGGTCGGCCAGGGCGGCGAGCAGACCGACGATTCCGGTCGGGCCGTCGACCACCAGATCGGCGCGGTCGGCCAGCTCGGCGACCTCGTTGCTGCCGCTGCACACCAGGACGCCGCCCAGGCCGTCGGAGCGCAGCTTCTCCACGGCGGCGAAGGCGGCCAGGTCACCCAGGTCGTCACCGGCGTACAGGACGGTGGTGGCACCGGTCTCGCGGACCCAGTCGGCCAGGGCGACGCCCTTGTCCATGCCCGGCGGGCGGAGTTCCAGGACGAGGCGGCCCGGCTCGACGATCAGGCCATGGCGTTCGGCGAGCGCGGTGAGCGGGCCGCGCAGTTGGTCGAAGGCGCCCTGGGGGTCGGTGGCGCGGCGGGTGTGGACGGCGATGGCGCGGCCGCCCTTGCGTTCGATGGCGGTCTCGACCCAGGTGCCGTGCCAGACGCCGGAGGCATCCAGGACGCCGGGGAGCTCGGCCTGTATGGCGGCGATGCCGGGGGGCGGGGCGGGCGCGTGGACGGTGCCGCCGGCGGCTTCCCAGCGCTCGGCGCCGTAGTGACCGAGGACGGTGAGATGGTCCAGGCCCGGTGCCTCGGCGAAGCCGCCGAGGCGGACCGCGACGGTGGCCGGGCGACCGGTGATCACCGCGGCGGCGCGCAACCGGGGCGCCAGGCGACCGAGGGCGGCGACGGCGCCGTCATGGGCGCGGGCCTTCTCCGGGTCGGGGACGATATCGGCGAGGGTGCCGTCGAAGTCGAGGGCGATGACGGCGCGTTCCGGGTGGTCCAGCAGCGCGGCGAGGCCGTCGCGGCCGGCAGCGGTGCGCGGAGTCGGTACGGATCCGGGTGTCGGCTGGGAGTGCGGCGCGGCGTTCGGGGGGCTGCCCATGGCGCCGACCCTACCGGCGGGCGGCAGGCAGCGGGGGCACCTCCGCGAGGGCCGGGGAGGGGGCACGGGCGCACCAGGATGGCGCGGTGGGCGCCCTCGCCGGCGGCAGGCGCCGTGTCAGCGGCGGGGCCGCGCATCAGCGGCAGGCGTCCGTGTCAGCAGGGCCGCGCATCAGCGGCAGGCGTCCGTGTCAGCGGCGGGCGCGGCGCGCCTCCCGGACGCGGCGCAGGCGGTTGACCGTGACGGGGTCGTGGGCGAGCGCCCGGGGGTCGTCCAACAGGGCGTTGAGGAGTTGGTAGTAGCGGGTCGGGGAGATGCCGAGCTGTTCGCGGATGGCGCGCTCCTTGGGGCCGGGGCCCGGCCAGGAACGGCGCTCGACGGCGAGCACCGCCTCGTCCTGGGCGGTCAGCCCCGCGGCGCTCTCGCCCGTCCCGGGAGCACCGGCCGTCCCGGAGGCATTCGCCGTCCCGGAGGCATTCGCCGTCCCGGGGGCATTGGCCGTCCCGGGAGCAGCGGCCGAGCCGGGGGCATTGGCCGGGCCGCCCCTGGCGCTCGTGTCTTCCGGCCCGCCGGTGGCACTCATGGCGCTTGTGGCGCCCGAGCCCTCCGGGCCGCCCGTGCCTTCCGTGCCGCCTGTCATCACGCTTCCACGATAAGCGCACGGTCGGACCGGGACCGGCCCCGCGCCCCGGCCGGACCGGGACCGCGGCCCGCCGGCCCGGGCCCGTCAGCCTGCCCGCGCGCCCCCGCCGCCGGTCCGCGCGCCCGCGCCCCCACCGTCATTCGCCCGTGTTGTCCGCCGCGTCCGCGGTGTTCTGGATGTCGGTGAGCACCCCGTCCGGGTTGCCCCGGGGGTCGACCGCGGCGCCCATCTTCGCCTTGACCGTCTTGGAGATCAGCGGCCAGGAGGTCTTGTTCGCCGGGTAGAACTCGGCGTTGGGGAGCTGGTCGAGGAAGCCGTGCAGCTTGGTGTACTTGTCGTCGGCCCGCATCGCCTCGGAGGCCGAGGTGGTGACCGGCAGCAGGCCGTACTCCCCGGAGAACTTCTCGACGTTCTTGTCGCTGTAGACGAAGTCGAGGAACTTGCCGACCTGGGCGCGGTGACCGCCCTGCTTGAACGCCATCATCCAGTCGGCGACGCCCATGGTGGCCTTGGCCTTGCCGTTGGTGCCGGGCAGTTCGACGGTGCCGTAGTCGATGCCCTTGGCCGCGGCCTGCTTCATCAGGGTGGGGTGGCCGTTGAGCATGCCGACGTCGCCGTCGGCGAAGCCCTGGAAGGCGTCCTTGCGGTTGAGCTTGGCCGGGTCGGTACCGGTCAGGCCCTTGCCGACGAGGTTGTCCTTCAGCCACTTGAACGTCTTGACGTTCTCCGGCGAGTCGATCGTGTACTTGCCGATGCTGTCGGTGTAGCCGCCGCCACCGCTGAGCATCCACTGCATCGTCTCGGCCTGGGTCTCCTCCGGGCCGAGGGGCAGCGCGAAGGGCATCTTGACGCCATGGGCTTTCAGCAGCTGGGCGTCGTGGGCTATGTCGTCCCACGTCTTCGGCGGAGCGGTGATGCCGGCCTGGGCGAACAGCTTCTTGTTGTAGAAGAGCCGCCGGGTGCTGGCGCCGAAGGGCATGCCGTACTGGATGCGCTTGTATTCGCCGGCCTCCGCGAGGGAGGGGGTGAAGTCGGCCTGGGTGGTGACGTTGAGCAGCTTGTCGACGCCGTAGAGCTGGCCCTTGGCGGCGTAGTCGGCGTAAGCGCCGATCTGGGCGAGGTCGGGGGCGTGGCCGGCCTTGACCAGGTCCTCGACCTTCTTGTCGACATCCGTCCAGCTGTAGACGTCGACATCGACCTTGGTGCCGGGGTTCTTCTTCTCGTAGGCGCGGGCGAGCTCGTTCCAGTAGTCCTGGGAGCTGTTGGATCGGCCGTCGCCGTAGTCCGCCGCGATCAGTTTGAGAGTGACGTCGTCGCCGCTACCGGAGCCGCTGCCGCAGCCGGCAAGAGTCAGCGTCATGGTGGTGGTGATGACCGCCGCCAGGCTCAAGTACCGCCGCTGCACCGCTGTTTACCGCCCTTTGTCCTGAAAGTCCGTGCTTGCCGGGGCATCCGCCCCGCCGTCTGTGGGGTCCCCCTCCAACGGCATGGACAGCCGGGCCCGGCCCGCCGTCCGTTACCGAGTCTCCCCCGCGGGCTTTACAAGGTCTACACCACCCCCCGTTTCGCGGAGGTCCAGGACTCCGGGCGCTCTCCCCAGCCCCTCGGGCGGCTCCCTCAAGCAGCCCCTTCGCGCAGTCCCTCCGAGTGATCCGACCGGTGAGTGGACTAGACCTTTCAGGCCGGATCGCGCGAAACTGTTCCCGTGAGACACGTCATCGCCCTTGATGTGGGCGGCACCGGAATGAAGGCCGCCCTCGTAGGGGTGGACACGGCGCCTTCCGGGGGGACCTCCACCGGTCCTCCCGTGCTGCTGTACGAGGCGCGGCGCCCCACGGGCCGCGAGCGCGGCCCCGACGCGGTGGTCGAGGCCATCCTCGGCTTCGCCGCCGAGCTGCGTGACCTCGGAACGGCCCGCTTCGGCGTCCCCGCCGAGGCGGCCGGCGTCGCCGTCCCCGGGATCGTCGACGAGCGCTCCGGCACCGCCGTCTACGCCGCGAACCTCGGCTGGCGGGACGTACCGATGCGGGCGCTGCTGTCCGAACGGCTCGGCGGGCTGCCGGTCGCCCTCGGCCACGATGTCCGCACCGGCGGCCTGGCCGAGGGCCGGATCGGCGCCGGACGGGGCGCAGACCGGTTCCTGTTCGTCCCGCTGGGCACCGGGATCGCGGGCGCCATCGGCATCGGCGGCCGGATCGAGGCCGGTGCGCACGGCAGCGCGGGGGAGATCGGCCACATCGTCGTACGGCCCGGCGGACGCGTCTGCGGCTGCGGTCAGCGCGGCTGTCTGGAGACGGTGGCCTCGGCCGCCGCGGTCGGCCGTGACTGGGCGGCGGTCTGCAAGGATCCGCAGGCCGGCGCGGCGGACGCGGCCAAGGCCGTGGAGTCCGGCGACGAGCGGGCCCGCGCCGTCTGGCACAGCGCGGTGGACGCCCTCGCCGACGGCCTGGTCACCGGGCTGACCCTGCTGGACCCGCAGACGCTGATCATCGGCGGCGGACTCGCCGAGGCGGGCGACACGCTGTTCACGCCTCTGCGGGAAGCGGTCCGCCGCCGCGTTACGTTCCAGCGGCTCCCCTCGATCGTTCCGGCGGCCCTCGGGGACGCCGCCGGGTGCCTGGGCGCAGGCCTGCTCGCCTGGGATCTTCTCTCCACGGAGGTAACCGCCTGATGGCACGGCAACAGTTTGCGCAGCGGCCCTCGGACCCCGGGCGCACCGTTTTGACCGGCGCCCGGATCGCCCGCCCTTCCGGCGTCGTCGAGCGCGGCCGGATCACCGTCGAGGGCGGCCTGATCGGCGATGTCCACAGCCGGGACCTCGACCTGGACGAGGCGGTCGCCGGACGGGTGGTGGACCTGACGGGCCACCTCATCGTCCCCGGCTTCGTCGATATGCACGTCCACGGCGGAGGCGGCGGCTCGTTCTCGTCCGCCGACCCCGAGGAGTGCATGACGGTGGCCGAGACCCACCGCAGGCACGGCACCACCTCGATGGTCGCCTCCACCGTCACCGGCGAACTGACCGACCTCGCCCGGCAGGCCGCGGTGCTCGCCGAGCTGGTCCAGCAGGGCGAGCTGGCCGGCATCCACTTCGAGGGCCCGTTCATCTCCGCGCACCGCTGCGGCGCCCACCAGCCGGAGCTGCTGCGCGACCCGGACCCGGCCGACGTCCGCAAGCTGATCGACGCCGCGCACGGCACCGCGTCGATGATGACCGTCGCGCCCGAACTGCCCGGCGGCCTGGAGTCCGTACGACTGCTCGCCGACGCCGGGGTGATCGCCGCCCTCGGCCACACCGATTCCGACTACGACGCCACGCGCCGGGCCATCGAGGCCGGCGCCACCGTCGCCACCCACCTCTTCAACGCGATGCCCCCGCTGGGCCACCGCACGCCGGGCCCGGTCGCGGCCCTCCTGGAGGACGAACGGATCACCGTCGAGCTCATCAACGACGGCACCCATCTGCACCCGGCGATCCTGCAGCTGGCGGTCCGTGAGGCCGGCGCGGGACGGGTCGCGTTCATCACCGACGCCATGGGCGCGGCCGGGATGAACGACGGGATGTATCCGCTCGGCCCGATGCAGGTCGAGGTCAAGGACGGCGTCGCGCGGATCAGCTCCGGCCCCACGGCCGGTTCGATCGCCGGCTCCACCCTCACCCTGGACCGGGCCTTCCGGCGCGCGGTCACCCTCGACGGCCTCACCATCGACCAGGCCGTACAGGCACTTTCGGCCACCCCGGCCCGCCTCCTGGGCATCGACGACCGGACCGGCTCCCTGCAGACCGGCAAGGACGCCGACCTGGTGGTGCTGGATGCGGCGTACGAGCCGGCGGGGGTCATGCGGCGGGGCGAGTGGGTGGTGCGCCCGAAGGGCGTCTGACGCCCGGCGGGGCGAAGGACGGCGGGCAGGGGCAGGACCGGGGGCGGCGGCACGGACCGGAGGCGGGCCAGAGGCCTTCGGGGACGGCTCAGGTGCACCCGGGAGCGGGCCCGGGTCTGGGCCAACGACCACCAGCGATGGCATGATCGCTCGCGCACTTGTCCGTATGCCACCGCCGCGCGCGGTGGCCCGACGCCCGGCCGCCCGGCCATGACTGCCCGGAGGGGCGACCATGATCCTCACGGTCACGCTGAACGCCGCCCTGGACATCACCTACCGCGTTCCCCGGCTCCAACCCCACGCCACGAACCGGATCACCGAAGTGTCCGAACGCCCCGGCGGCAAGGGCCTGAACGTCGCCCGGGTGCTGGCCGCCCTCGGCCACCGCACGGTCGCCACCGGCTTCGCGGGCGGCGGCACCGGCGAGGCGCTGCGCGCGCTGCTCGCCGAGACCGACGTCACCGACGCACTGGTCCCGGTCGGCGGCGCCACCCGCCGCACCGTCGCCGTCGCCGACGCGAGCAGCGGGGACACCACCCAGCTCAACGAGCCGGGCCCGACCGTCTCCCCCGCCGAATGGGACACCTTCCTCGGCACCTACCGCGAACTGCTGGGCGAGGCACGGGCGGTGGCGCTGTGCGGCAGCCTGCCGCCGGGCGTTCCGGTCGACGTCTACGCCCGGCTCACCCGGGCCGCGCGCAGCGCCGGTGTCCCGGTCCTGCTGGACACCAGCGGCGAGCCGCTGCGCCGGGGCCTGGCCGCCCGCCCCGACCTCGCCAAGCCCAACGCCGATGAACTCGCCGCCCTCACCGGCAGCACCGAACCGCTGCGCGCCGCCCGCGACGCCCGCCGCCGCGGTGCGCATGCGGTCGCCGCCTCCCTGGGCCCGGACGGCATGCTCGCGGTGACCGCCGACGGCGCCTGGCAGGCCGCGCCGCCACAGCGGATCGCCGGCAACCCGACGGGCGCAGGCGACTCGGCGGTGGCCGGTCTGCTGTCGGGGCTGGTGGAGGAGCTGCCCTGGCCGGACCGGCTGGCCCGTGCGGTGGCTCTGTCCGCCGCGACCGTACGGGCCCCGGCGGCGGGCGAGTTCGACGCGACGACGTATGAAGAGCTGCTGGCGCGGGTGGTGGTGACGAGCGCTCACTCCACCTCCGGTCCTGCCCTCTGAGCAGCAGGCCACGCGCCCCATGACAAACGGTGTGCCGCGGGGATCGTCCTCCCCGCGGCACACCGCCGGTGTCTACCGGGCCTTCGCCCGCCCCGCCGTCAGCGCTTGACGTGGCCCGCCTTGAGGCTGACCTTGTCCAGGTTGAAGTCGCACTTGTTTCCCTGCTCGCACGAGATCTTTATGGTGTTCGTGCCCTTGTTCAGCTGGATCCAGGCGAAGGTGCGGGTCCAGCCCTTGTCCCACTCGCCCTCCTTCGCCCCGGCGAAGTTCTCCATGTTCAGCTTGGTCGAGCGCGGCTGGCCGTTGATGGTCAGCGAGGAGTCGGCGTCCTTGCCCGGGACGCCGTAGCCGACGAAGAGCGTGTAGTCGCCGGAGCGGGGCACATCGACGCTCCACGTGGCCGACGCACCGGGGGCGTTCATACCGGCCACATACGTCCCGCCGTCCGAGCGGGCGCCGGGCACGTCCTTGGCCGTGCTGGCCCCGCCGTCGAGCCGCAGGCTGCCCGCGTCCTGTTCGGGCAGCTTGCCGGGACCGGGCTTCTTGGGCTTGTCACCGGGGTGCACCTTGCCACCGGCCGACGGCTCCGACTTGCCCGCGGTGTCGTCCTGGGAGTCCTTGCCGTTGGTGAGCATCGCGACGCCGATGCCTATGCAGACCACCGCGACCACGGCGACGGCACCTATCAGCAGGCCGTTGCGACCGCGGCGCGGCTCCTGGCCGCCGCCACCGTTGCCCGGGGCCGTGCCCGGACGGGCGCGGTCCCCGCCGGGCAGCGTTTCCGGCGCGGCGTAGTGGGCGTTCTGCTGCCCGTAGGTCACCTGCTGCGGGGCCTGCTGCCCGTACTGGCGCTGGCCGACCGCCCGCACCTGGTTGTAGGAGGTACGCGGGACACCGGGCTGCCGCGCTGCCGCACCGTCGCCCGACGGGCCCGGTGCGCCGCCCTCGCCGCCTTCCGAGCGGTAGAGATAGGCGAACGGGTCGTCGTTCTCCGGCGTGTCCGCGCCGTTGTTGCCGGCCGTCATTCCGTGTCACTCCCAAGCGATCTGTGCGCGTCTGGACGCGTCTTCCCGCGTGCGCTGTCGTCTGCTGCGCGAACTGTCTGGCGGGCCCCCGGCGGCGCCGCGCCGCATCGGCGCAGCCTACCCCCTCAAGGCCTGCGCACACCGAGCCCGAAGGGCCACAAGATCGCTACGGATCGGTGAACTGCTGGTGTGGGGGCCGCGGGGTGCCGGGTGTGAGATACGCGGCACCCGGCCCGGGCGAGGCGGGCACCCCGGGCGACAGGGGCGCTCGGGGTGACGCGAGTGACAGGAGCGCTCCGTGCGACGGGAGCGACCCGAGCACCCCGGGCGACGGGAGCGACCCGGCCGCCCGCCGGTGCCGGCCGCTCCGCCCGCGGATCATCCCGCCGCCCGCCGGTTCGCCTTCGAGCGGGAGCGCTTTTCGACGTACATCCGCTGATCGGCCGACTCCAGCACTTCCTCGGCCGTCATCCCGCAGCTCGCCCAGCCGATGCCGAAGCTGGCGCCCACCCGGACCGCCCGGCCCTCCACCCGGATCGGCGGGATGATCGCGTTCCGCAGCCGGACCGCGAGATCCTGGGCGTCGGCGGTGCCGAGACCGTCGGCGAGCACCACGAACTCGTCGCCGCCGAGCCGGGCGACCGTGTCGCCGTCCCGGACGCCGCTGGTCAGCCGGCGGGCGACCTCGATCAGCACCGCATCGCCGGTGTTGTGCCCGAAGCGGTCGTTGATCGACTTGAAGCCGTCGAGATCGCAGAAGAGGACCGCGAGCCCCTTGGAGCCGTCGTCGGCCGGCCCGTCCGCGGGGGCGACGAGATGGACGTGGTGGTCGAACGGGGCCGGGGGCCCGCCCTCGAAGCCGTCGAGCCCGTCGAAGGGCTCCTTGCCGTCCGGCCGGAAGCCGGGGGCCTCGTGGGGATCGGTGTGCAGGACGCGCGAGGAGGCGTAGGCGTCCGCCATCGAGCCGGGCGCGCGGGAGCACAGCCGGGCACCGAGCCGGGCCCGCAGCTCCGCGCTGTTGGGCAGTCCGGTCAGCGAATCGTGGCTGGCGCGGTGCGCGAGCTGGAGCTCGTGGCGCTTGCGCTCCTCGATGTCCTCGACGTGGGTGAGCAGGAAGCGGGGCCCGTCGGTGGTGTCGGCGACGACGGAGTTGCGCAGCGAGACCCACACGTAGGTGCCGTCCCGGCGGGCCAGCCGCAGCTCGGCGCGGCCGCCCTCGGCGGAGGTGCGCAGCAGCGTACCGATGTCCTCGGGATGGACCAGGTCGGAGAAGGAGTAGCGGCGCATCCCGGAGGCCGGGCGGCCCAGCAGCCGGCACAGCGCGTCGTTGGTGCGTAGCAGCCGCCCGTGCTGGTCCCCGCCCATTTCGGCCACGGCCATCCCGCTCGGCGCGTACTCGAAGGCCTGCCGGAAGCTCTCCTCGCTGGCGCGCAGCGCCTGCTGCTCGCGCTCCAGCCGGACCAGGGCGCGCTGCATGTTCGCCCGCAGCCGGGCGTTGCTGATCGCGATGGCGGACTGGAAGGCATACATCTGCAGGGCTTCCTGGCCCCAGGGGCCGGGCCGCCGGCCGTTGCGCGGCCGGTCGACGGAGATCACTCCCAGCAGTTCGCCGCCGCCGTTGGACGCGGTGTACATGGGCGCGAGCAGGCGGTCCATGGGATGCCACTCGTCGGGGAAGCGGGGCGCGGGCCCGGCCGTGTGCCACTGCGGTACGTCGTCGTCATCGAGCACCCAGCCCTCGGTGTGCGGGATGAAGACCAGGTCGCCCCAGCGCTCGCCCATGGACAGCCGGCGCTCCCAGGAGGTGCGGGAGCCGGCCCGTCCGGCCATCAGCGCCTCGGCGCCCGCACTGCCGGCGACCGCGGCGACCACGAGATCGCCGTCGGGGCGGACGAGATTGACCGCGGCCAGCTCGTAGCCGAGCCCGTTGATCGCGCCGTCGGCGACCGTCTGCAGGGTGTCCGCGAGGCTACGCGCGGTATTCAGCTCGGCGACCACTTGGTGCAGCTGCCGCAGGGTCGCAAGACGGACGTATGGCTCCGACTCGGTCTCCATCGCTCGCTCTCCCTGAGACCTCGACAGCAAACTCCACGATTCTTTGTCGTCCGATTCCACGCTCACTGAATCACAGTGAGCTGTTCACTCGGTACACAGGGTCAACAATTAGCGCCTCCTGTGACTCAAGTCACAAAGCCGGATGGGTGTTTGGCGATCTTCCATAAACCCGCCACGAGAGCGTGCCTTCACTCTTTCTACACTTGCTGAACGCAAATTTCCGAGTGTTCCGGACTTCCGTCGTCAGACCTAGGACGCGGCTGGTCCCCGGGCCCGATGCGCGGCGGGGGCCGACGAAGTTAGCGTTTATGGCGTGTTCACGAAAAGCGCTGCCGATACGGCGACCTCCGGGCCCACCGCCCCTTCCGCACCCGTCGTCAGCCTCACTTCCACGCCGGACGGGGCGCCCATCCCGCATTCTGTTGGAGTGAGTGACGACGAATTCCGTGCCGCCCTGTCCCGCCTCGCCGCGGGCGTGGTGCTGATCACTGCCCGCGACCCGGACTACGGGCCGCACGGCGAGGACGTCGGTATGACCGCCACGGCATTCCTGTCGGTCTCCCTCGACCCGCCGCTCGTCATGGTGAGCGTTCGCAACGATTCACGGATGGACGACCTGCTGGAGCTGCAGCCGCTCTGGGCCGTGTCGGTGCTCTCGGGACATCAGCGGCAGGTTGCCGGGCGGTTCGCGATGAAGGGGCGGATCAGCGACCGGCTGCTCTTCGAGGACCTTCCGTTCGTACGGGGCGAGGTGTCCGGTGCCCCGCTCATCGGCGGGGCGCTCGCCACCATGGAGTGCCGTACCGAGCGGCGGGTCGTGGCCGGCGATCACACGCTCGTCATCGCACGGGTCCTGGCCACGTCGCTTCCCGTCGAGGACGACGGGCCGCTGACGTACTTCCGCGGGAAGTACCGGCAGTTGGGCTGAGGGACCGAGTCGCCGGCGGGGACGCGGAGGCGGGACGCGAAAGCGGGACTGCCGGGGGCGGCGCCTGCGGACCGGTCAGCCCCGGCTCGAGGCCGGTCAGCCCCAATCGGGGACGGTCAGCCCCAGTCGCGGCCCGAGCGGCCGCGCTTCGTGTCGCCGCGCTGCTTCTTCTCCCGCAGCCGCCGCTCGTTGATGCCCCGTGGGATCCGCGACTTACGGCGCGGCTTGGGCGGTGGCGCGGTGGCCTCGGCCAGCAGCGCGGCCAGCCGGACGGCGGCGGTCTCGCGGTTGCGCCACTGGGAGCGGTGCTCCGAGGCCCGTACGGACAGCACTCCGTCGGTCAGCCGGCCTGCCAGCCGCTCCAGGGCGCGCTCCTTCCACACCGGCGGCAGCGCCTGCGTCTTGCCGAGGTCGAAGCGCAGCTCGACCTGGCTGTCGCTGGTGTTGACGTGCTGGCCGCCCGGACCCGAGGAACGCGAGAACCGCCAGACGAGCTCGGCCTCGGGAAGGACGACCGCACCGCGGATGACATGGGGCCCGGACATGCGTCCTATGATCTCGCGCGCCACGGGACCCGTCACCCGCTTTTCCTGGTCCATTGCGGCACATCCACCATCAGGATTCGGCAAAGAAAGTAAAGAGTGCTGGAACCTCCCGGTCCCCTGATGGCGTTGTGGTGGGTGACGGTAGCTTCGTCCGCAGTACGGAGCCCGACGCTTCGACGAGTCGACAAGGAAAGGGACATCCCATGGCTGTAAGCCTGTCCAAGGGCGGCAACGTCTCCCTCACCAAGGAGGCACCGGGCCTGACCGCCGTCACGGTGGGCCTCGGCTGGGACGTCCGGACCACCACCGGCACGGACTTCGACCTCGACGCGAGCGCCATCGCGGTCAACCCGAGCGGCAAGGTCTACTCCGACCAGCACTTCGTCTTCTTCAACAACAAGGCGACGCCCGACCAGTCGATCGTGCACACCGGCGACAACGTCACCGGCCAGGGCGAGGGCGACGACGAGCAGATCAACGTCAACCTGGCGGCGCTGCCGGCCGACGTCGACAAGATCGTCTTCCCGGTCTCGATCTACGACGCCGAGAACCGCAGCCAGAACTTCGGCCAGGTGCGCAACGCGTTCATCCGCATCGTCAACCAGGCCGGTGGCACCGAGATCGCCCGCTACGACCTCAGCGAGGACGCGGCCACCGAGACCGCCATGGTCTTCGGCGAGCTGTACCGCAACGGCGCGGAGTGGAAGTTCCGCGCCGTGGGCCAGGGCTACGCCTCGGGCCTCGTCGGCATCGCGCAGGACTTCGGCGTCAACGTCTGATCCGACGTCTGAGCCACACCAGCACCCGGCGCGGCCGGGTCAGCGCAAACGGAGGGCCGGTTCCCCATGGGGGCCGGCCCTCGGCGCGTTCCGGGGGCCGGGGAGCCGTGGGCGGAGCACGGACGGGCCGGGGCGGGCACCGCACGGGCGGGCCGGGCCGTCTCTCCGTGCGACCGGTGCGGACGTCTCCGCTCCGCACCGGCGTGACACCATCAAGACGTGATCGACGTCGGCTACTCCCTCTCCCGCCGCTTTCCGGACCCGCCGCAGACGGACTACCGGACCGCGGACGTGCGCACGCTGCGCCACGACCTCTTCTGCGGCGATGTCTACCTCGCCGACACGAAGACGGACCGCGAGCTGTCCACGGCCTGGGGCTGGGTACCGGTCCTCGACTTCGCCTGGGCGCTGTGCGACATCGTCGAACAGCTCGACACCGACCCCCGGGGCAACCGCTCCGCCCGCCCCGTCCACGCCGAGCTGGACTTCACCGAATCCGCGGACCGGATCTTCTTCGAGCGCCGCTTCGGATGGGTGGACGTGGACGCCGACTGGATGCAGGCCGACGAGGCCCCGCTCACCTTCAACCACTCCGCACTGCGCCGCGAGGCCCGCGACTTCCTGCACGACCTGATCGCCGACCTCACCGATATGCACGACGGCCTCGGCGACAACCCGGCCATCTGGGACCTCCAGGCCCGCTTCCCCCGCGTCTGAGCGCCCGGCCGGCCGGGCGGCTCACTCCACCCGCACCCCCAGCTGGGCCGCGAACGCCGGGGCCAGATCGAGCAGTTGGGACGCGCTGATCACCGCGCCCGACAGCCGGTCGATCCCCCGGGCGATATCCAGCGCGGCCGCACCCCGCAGATCGACGTCCTTCATCCGCGCCTCGGTGAAGTCCGCCCGCGCCAGCGTGCAGTCGTCGAACGTCACCCGCTCCAGCTCCGCCCCCGCGAAGTCCGCCTCGACCAGCACACAGCCCTCGAAGGCGACATCCCGCAGCTTCGCCTTCCGCAGATTCGGGAAATCGATCTTCCCGCCGCGCACCACGACGCGCTGCAGCACCGCCCCGTGCAGCTGTGTCCCGCCGAGCCGGGCGTCCGACACCTCGACATCGCGCAGGGACGCCTGGGAGAGGTCCGTGCCGACGCCGCGTACGCCGCTCAGCACGGAGTCGATGATCCGCGCCCGGCTGAGCACGGTCTCGTCGAGCGCGCAGCGCCGCAGTGCGCAGTCCAGGAAGCGCGCGCCGCGGGCCGACTGCCCGGCCCAGTCGGCGTCCGCGAACTCCAGCCCGTCGTAATCCCCCTCGGCCTCCAGCTCACCGCCGTCGTACGCCGCCAGCTCCGTCAGCCGCACCTCCGGCCGCCGCACCGCCCGCAGCGTCTCCTTACCGCGCCCTGCCACCGGGCCACCGCCTTCCTGCCGTCCGAGCCCGTCCGCCGTTCCGACGCCCACGCCGCCGTTCCGGCCGAGAACCTGGATTCCGGTCCATGCCCACCGCTCGGTCCATGCCCACCGCTCCGGTCCGCGCCCGGCTTCCGGTCCACGCCTGCACAGCCCATCGTGAACCACCCCACTGACAACGTGCCCTGACCTGCAGAAATAGCCGGCGGATCGCGGCGGCAGGCCCCCTGCCGCCGCGATCTCCGGCCGCTCCGGCCGCCCCGGCCGGGGCGGCCGGAGCGGCCGGAGATC
>NZ_JBICWS010000014.1:84858-244696 GCF_043199875.1 Streptomyces sp. NPDC048516
CCCCGGGACCCGGGCCCGTCCCGGGCAGAAGCCGCGGCGGCGGCGGGGCGGCTGCCCCCCCCCCGCCGGTTCCCCGGGCGGCCCGGCCCCCGGGGGGGGGGGCGGCGGGCGGGGCCGGAGCGGCCGGGTCTCTACCGCACCACAGCCATCTCCCTGGCCGTCGCGTTCAGCCGCCGCCCGCCCGACTCCGTACACGTCACGATGTCCTCGATACGGACCCCGAACCGCCCCGGCAGATAGATCCCCGGCTCGATCGAGAAGCACATCCCGGGCACCAGCGGCAGATGCTCGCCCTCCACCAGATACGGCGGCTCGTGCGTGGTGACCCCGATGCCGTGGCCGGTGCGGTGGATGAAGTACTCGCCGTACCCGGCAGCCTTGATGATCTTCCTGGCCACCCGGTCGATGTCCTGGCAGGCGACGCCCGGCCGCACCGCCTCGAACGCCGCCTGCTGCGCCTCCCGCACGATGTCGTGCACCTTGCGCTCCTCGGCGCCCGGCTCCCCGACGTGCACGGTCCGCGAGGTGTCCGACCCGTACCCGTCCTTGAGGCCGCCGAAGTCGAGCACGACCATGTCGCCGTCCTCGATGACCCGTTCCCCGGCCTCGTGGTGCGGATTGGCGCCGTTGGGGCCCGACCCGACGACCGTGAAGTCCACCTGGCTGTGCCCGTGCTCGATCAGCAGCCGCGCCAGGTCCGCCGCCACCTCCTGCTCCCGCCGGCCGCCGAAGCGCACCCCCAGGATCTCCTCGTACGTCGCGTCCGCCGCGGCGCCGGCCGCGGCCAGCCGCGCCACCTCATGGGCGTCCTTGACCGCGCGCAGCATCGGCAGCGCCTCCGTCAGCGCGGTGTAGGCGGTCCCCGGCAGCCACCGCTGCAGTCCCAGCAGATGCAACGCCCACGTCGCGTCGGACACCCCGTAACGCCCTTGCGGATCCACCCACTTGGCGACCTCCGCATACGGTTCCGAGCCGTCGGTCCACCCCGACACCACCATCGCCGGGGCGCCGGGCGAGCCCTCCGCGTCCGGATACTCCAAGACGGGCACCAGCAGCCGCGGGCGCCGCCCCGGCTCGATCACCAGGGCGGTCAGCCGCTCGGTGGCGGCGGGCGGGCGGTAGCCGCACAGCCACACCAGATCCGGACCCGGCGTCACGATCAGCCCGGCCAGCCCGGCATCGGCGGCGGCCCGGCCCGCCCGGTCCATCCGCCGCTCGTAGTCCTCGTGCGTCATCGAAGTCACCATGCCGGTGAACTTACGCCGGTACGTCCCCTCCGGCTCGTCAAAATCCCTCTCCCGTCGGCCCCTTCTCCCTCCGGTTCACCCGGCCGTCCGCCCCTGGCCCCGACGGGCGCGTCGCCGGCGGACGCCTGCATCCGTTACTCCGGCATCCGTTACTCCGGCACCCGCTCGCCGATGCGGCCGCGGTACGCGTGCAGGGCGCGTGCGCTGTTCCAGCCGAGGACGCCCACCACGCGGCCGCCCTCCTGGTAGAGCGCGACGAACTTGCCCGTCTGCGGATCGCCCTCGGCACAGGTGACCCGGGCGTCCACGGGGCACCGGCCGTGGAACTGGATCTTGGCGTCGTACTGGTCGGTCCAGCCGAACGGCACCGGCGCGTAGGGCACCTCCTCCCCGGGCCCGGCGAGGAGGTTCCTGGCGACGGCGAGGGCCTGGGTGGTGGCGTTGGCGCGTTGTTCGAGGCGGACGCGGCCGCCGGTGACCGGGTCCGGCCGGTTGGCGACGTCTCCTGCCGCATAGACCCCGGGCGCGGCGCGGCAGTGGCTGTCGCAGAGCACCCCGTCCCCCAGGGGGATCGTGGAATCCGCCAGCCAGTCGGTGGCCGGCACCGAGCCGATCGCGACCACCACCACCTCGGCGGGGAGCCGGTCGCCGTCGTCGAGCACCACCTCGGTGACCCGGCCGTGTCCGCCGGTCAGGCCCGCGACGCCGCGGCCCATCCGCAGCCGGACCCCGTGGTCCTGGTGCAGAGTGGCCACCAAGTTCCCCACCCGGGGGCCGACTTGCGCGGCCAGCGGGGTGGGCGCGATATCGACGAGGGTGACGTCCAGGCCCAGCCCCCGTGCGGTCGCGGCGATCTCGCTGCCGAGGAATCCGGCGCCGATCACGACGACCCGCGGGCCGCCCAGCAACTGCGCACGCAGCGTCAGGGCCTCATCGAGCGTGCGCAGGACGTGCACCCCGGCCAGGTCGTGGCCGAAGGGCAGTTCGCGGGGCCGCAGCCCGGTCGCGATGACCAGGCCGTCGTAGCGCAGCCGGTCCCCGTCCTCAAGGGTGACGGTGCGCGCCGTCGTGTCCACGCCGGTCGCCCGGCAGCCCAGGCGCAGCTCGGCGTGCAGGCGCCCGAGGTCCGCGTCCTGGCGCAGCACGGTCGTCTCCGGTTCCCGCGCACCGGCCAGGACCTGCTTGGACAGCGGCGGCCGGTCGTAGGGCGCCCGGGGTTCCTCCCCGACCATGGTCAGCGTCCCGGCGAAACCCTCGCGGCGCAGGGCCTCGGCCGCGGTGAGCCCCGCGGCCGAGGCGCCCACCACGACGATCCGTTCCTTCTCAGGCACTACTTCAGCACCTCGATGGCCAGCGCCGGGCAACGGGCGGCGGCGTCCTCCACCGAGGAGTGCTGCCCCTCGGGCGGGAGGGCGTCCAGGAGGACGACGATGCCGTCGTCCTCCCGCTGGTCGAAGACCTCTTCGGCGGCCAGCACACACTGTCCTGCGCCGACGCACTTGTCCTCGTCGATGACGACCTTCATCAAGATTCCCTTTCTCGGGTGGTTGCGGTCCCGGGCGGCAGCCGTGGCGCCGGCTACCAGGTCACGGGCAGTGCGTGGACGCCGTAGATGAGCATGTCGTTGCGCATGGGCACCTCCTTTGCCGGTACGGCCAGCCGCAGCGAGGGGAACCGGTCGAAGAGGGCGGAGAGCGCGGCCTTCATCTCCACGCGGGCCAGTTGCTGGCCGATGCACTGGTGGGCACCGTGTCCGAAGGCCAGGTGCGGGCTGTGGGGCCGGCGCACGTCCAACTGGTCGGGGTCGCCGGGGAACTGCGCGGCGTCACGGTTGCCCGACGTCAGGGAGGCGAGCACCGTGGTGCCGGCCTCGATGCGGTGGCCGTCCAGCTCCAGGTCCTCCCGCACCACACGGCGCAGACCGAACTGAATGATCGTCAAGTAGCGGAGGAGTTCCTCGACGGCGTTGTCCCAGAGCGAGGCGTCCGCGCGCAGCGCCGCCAGCTGGTCGGGGTGGTGCAGCAGGCACATGGTGCCCAGCGCGATCATGTTCGCCGTCGTTTCGTGCCCGGCGAGCAGCAACAGCGCCCCGACGCCGGCCATCTCCTCGTCGCTGAGCCGGCCGTCCTGCACCAGGCCGCTGAGGATGTCGTCGGTGGGGCGGGCGCGCTTGGCGAGGACCAATTCGTGGATGTGCTGGTTCATCGCCAGGTGCGCCTGCTGGACCTGCTCCTGGCTCGCGTCCAGCCGGAGCATGGCGCTCGAATTCCGCTGGAAGTCGGCACGGTCCTCGTACGGCACCCCCAGCAGCTCGCAGATCACCAGCGACGGAATGGGCAGGGCGAAGTCCTGGACGAGGTCGACCGGCTGCTCGGCGGACGCCATGGCGTCCAGGTGCCCGGCGACGATCCGCTCCACCGCGGGCGCCAGCTGCCGCATCCGGCGCACCGTGAACTGGCCGGTGAGCAGCCGGCGGATCCGGGTGTGCTCCGGGGCGTCCATCATGATGAACATCCCCGGCGGGGGCGGCGGCACCGGTGTGCCGGTGGGCGCGAAGGCATCGGCCCGCGCGGGCCTGCGGTTCGCGCCGAACCGTGGGTCGGCGAGCACCGCCCTGACGTCCTCGTGCCGGGTGACCATCCAGCCTTCCGTACCGTCCGAGAAGGTCGCCGGCGTGATCGGGGCCTCTTCGCGCAGCGTCCGGTACCCGTCCGGCGGGCTGAACGGGCAGGTCCGCTCGGTGGGCTGGGGCCGGGCGTCGGGCCGGGGCCGGGTGGTGGGCTGGGTGTCGGTCATCGGACGGTCCTTTCCATGGGGTGTGCCGGGTCGGTGGGATGTGCGGGGTCGGTGGAGCGAGCGGGGTCAGTCGGGCGTGCGTACCGGGTCGGTGGCGTGTGCCGGGTCGGCGGGGCGGGCGGGGCCGGTGGCACGTGCGGGGCCGGTGGCGCGAGCCGGGCCGTTGCTCAGGTCGGCGTTCGCGGGAGCGTTCGCGGGAGCGTTCGCGGGAAGCGGAGCGTCGCAGCGGTGGTCACCGAGGGCGCGCCGGTAGACGCGCCAGCCCAGCAGTGCGCCGAGCGCGAAGACGAGCGGCCCGAAGACATCGACCGAGCCGAGGGCGACGGCCTGCCCGGACAGGTACAGCGGGAGCTGGATGGTCAGCATCAGGACGTTCCCCGCGAAGAGGACGAGGCTGCCCTTGGTGAAGGCCCGGCGGCGCACCGCGCAGCGGCGCCACGCGGTCCGCTCGCCCGTGAGCAGCCCCACCAACACCCCCAGCGGCGGCCACCCGAGAAGGATCAGCACCGGCGCCGACACGGCCATCACGCAGTGCAGCACCAGGTGCGGGAGGAAGAAGGAGGTGGCCTGCCCGGTCCGTGCGGCCAACGCGCCCTGGACGCAGACGAAGCCGAGGATCCCCAGCGCACGCCCCACGGGCTCCTTGCGCACCAGCCGGTGCACGAAGCCCGCGGCCCCGGCCGTGAAGGCGAGCGTCAGCGCGACGCCGAGTCGGTGGGTGAGGGCGAAGGTCAGGGTGAAGCCGAAGACGGGCGCGATATCGGTCACGGTGCCGCGCAGCCGGCTCCGCACGGCGGCCCGGACGGCATCCACACCGCCGGCTTGCTCATGTGCGGGAGGGTCCACGGGGTCTCCAGGCTTCTCGACGGACGGTGCTCTTTCCGGTGTCGTGGCTCAAGAGAAACCGCCCTCGCTGACCCGTCGCGGTCAGCAACCTGACCGTTTCCTGACAGCCTCCGCGGACCGGGGGAATGTCTGCCGCGCCGGGGGGAACGTCTGCCGCGCCCAGGGGCCGGAGCCAGGGGCCAGGGGCCTGGGGCCAGGGGCCGGAGCCGGGGGCCGCGGCCGCGGAACCGCCGGCCAGGGAACGGCAGCCGGTGAACCGCCGGCCAGGGAACCGCCGGTCGCGGCGACTCGTTGTCGTCGCAGACTCCGTGACCGATTGGTGCCCGCCATGCCCTCCGCCCCGCCGACGAGTGACGCGCCCTTGCCCCGGGGGGCCGGGCAACGGCTGCTCGTCGTGGATGACGACCCGCGGATGGCGGAGCTGCTGGAGACCACCCTGGGCCTCGCGGGCTACACGGTGGCGACCGTGGGCTGCGGTGCGCAGGCCCTGCGCGCGTACGCGGCGCAGCCCCCGGATCTGCTGGTGCTGGACGTCATGTTGCCCGACATGGACGGCTTCAGCGTGTGCCGGCGGCTGGTGGAGAACGGAGCGCGGCTGCCGGTGCTGTTCCTGACCGCGCGGGATTCCGTCGAGGACCGGGTGACGGGCTTCGCCATGGGCGCGGATGACTACCTCACCAAGCCCTTCAGCCTCCCCGAGCTGCTGGCCAGGGTGCACGCCTTGCTGCGGCGGGCCGGCCGGTCCGCGGAGGAGAGCCCGATGCTGCGTTTCGCCGACCTGAGCGTGGACGAGCGCAGCAGGCGGGTGCGCCGCGGTGACCGGCTGATCGCGCTGTCACCGACCGAGTACAAGCTGCTGCGTTACCTGCTGATCAACGCAGACCGGGTGATGTCGAAAGAACAGATCATGGACCACGTCTGGCAGCACCGCTTCGGAGCGGGCGTCGTCGAGAAGCTGGTGTCCCGGCTGAGGGCGAAGGTGGACGACCGGTCCCCCGCCCTGATCCACACGATGCGCGGTTTCGGCTACAGCCTGCGCCTGCCCAAAGGCGGCTGAGGTGGCCGCCGCCTGGCGCGGCTCCTTGCGGGCGCGCCTGATGATCGGGGTCGTCCTGCTGGCGGCCGGGGGCATGGTGGCCGTCAACGCGGTGTCACTGATCGGGCTGCGCCTCAACCTCGTCGATGTCGCCGACGCCACGCTCACCAAGGCCCGCACCGCCGTGCAGCACCGGGTCAGCGACCGGGCGGCCCCGGTCAACTCGGCCGGCCTCAACTCCCTCATCCCCGACGGCGTGTACGTCGCGCTGGTCGACGACCGCGGGCGGGTCATCGCCCAGACCCCGTCACGTGACCTCAACGGGCAGCTCCGGGCCCGCCCCGACCTGCCGGCGCCGGTCCCGGACGGCTACGCCGACCAGCCTTTGACCCTGTCGGCGAAGGGAGCGCCGGTGCCCCGCTACCGCGCCCTGAGGTTCCCCGTCGGCCCGTCCGCCACGGTCCGGCCCGCGCCCGGCGCACCGCCCCAGCGGTTCAGCACGGTCGTGGTCGCCAAGAGCCTCCAGCCGGCGGAGGACGTCGTCTACTGGCTGATCGGCGCCGATGCCGCCGCCACGCTGGCCGCGCTCGGCGGCATCGTGCTCCTCAGCCGTGGAGTACTCCGGGTGGGCCTGCGGCCGTTGCGCGACATGGCCGCCACCGCGACGGCCGTCGCCGACGGCGACATCGACCAGCGCATCGAGGTCGCCCGGCGCCACTCCGAGGTGGGGGAGGTCGCCACCGCCCTCAACCGGGCGTTCGACGAACGGCAGCGGTCCGAGGAACAGCTACGGCAGTTCGTGGCCAACGCCTCGCACGAACTGCGCACCCCGCTGACCACGATCCGCGGCTGGGCGCAACTGCATCTGCACGGTCTGGCCCAGGATCCCGAACTCATCGAACGGGCGATGCTGCGCATCGAGGGTGAGGCGGCCCGGATGCACGCCACGGTCGAAGAACTGCTGCTGCTCGCCCGGCTCGACCAGGGCCGCCCGCTGGCCGGCGCACCGGTGAACCTCGGCACGCTCGCCGAGGACGCCGTCGGCGATGCCCGGGTCCGCGACCCCGGCAAGCCGGTCACCGTCGAGATCGAGGGCGAGGTCTTCGCCTGCGGCGACGAGGACCGGCTCCGGCAGGTGCTGCAGAACCTCCTGAGCAACGCGCTGCGCTACACCCCGCCGGGCACGCCGATATCGGTGGGCGCACGTGCGCTGCCCGGCGACACGGTGGAGCTGACGGTCTGCGATCAGGGCCCCGGTATGCCCCCCGAGACCGCGGAGCGCGTCTTCGAACGCTTCTACCGCGGCGAGGAGTCCCGCGATCCGGCCGCCGGCGGCACGGGCCTCGGCCTGAGCATCGTCAAGTCGATCGTTGAAGCACACGGCGGCACGGTGACGGTCCGCACCTCGCCGGGCAAGGGCAGCACCTTCACCGTCACGCTGCCTGCGCCACGATGAACGGCCGGCGGCGTCCTCGCCTCAGACGAGGTAGCGCTGGTCCAGGCTCTTCGGCGAGAGGGCCGGATAGCCGAGGAAACGCCGGCGGGGTGGGGGCTGAGGCGGTTCGGTGGGAGCGGGGACGAGTTCACGGACGAGGGGGTCGACCGTCATCACCCTCGGCGCGAAGGAGACGTGGAACTTCCGGGCCGCCGCCTCGAGGTGGTAGACGACGCCCTCGTGGACGACGTTCTCCGCCCGGGTCGCCAGATAGACGAACTGCGGGTCGATCTCGCGCAGCAGGGGCTTCGGTATCCGGGCCGGGAGGGTCAGAGCGTAGTAACGGGGCCAGTTCTTCAGCCGGTGGCGTTCCAGCCACGAGCGGCCGAAGGGGCGGAGGCTGGTGAACATCGCGAAGCTCCATTCGAGCTTCACCCCTGCTACGACCAGCAGGAAGTTCAGGACGAAGGCCAGTGCGACCAGTGCGTGGACGAGCGTGTTCCCACCGCCCGAGGACACCGGGCCGAGCGCCTGGGACGACACCGCGACCGCGCACAGCGCCCCGTAGGCCGCCCCCTGGTAGAAGTCCTTGTACAGCCAGCTGTGTGACCGGCGGCCGGTGGCCGTGCGCCCGGTCGCCAGCGCGAGCAGGCCGGTGAACAGCGCCGCGAGCCAGACGGCACCGGAGCCACCGGGCAGCTCGGCCCGGCCGTCCGGGGAGAACGCCACCACCCACAAGGCCATGGCCACCACCGAGAAGGGGAAGTTGCCCGAGACTCCGAAGACCAGGTGCATCAGGATCGCCAGCCACAGACTCCAGCGCACCCCGCCCGGGACGCACAGCAGGAGGCCGGCGGCGAGCTCCGCCACGATCACCCCAACCGGTACGGCCTTCAGCAGCCGTCGGTGGACCGGCACGCCGAGCAGACGGAAGTAGTGGGCGGTGACGACGCGGCCCGCGCTCCGCTCGGTGAACAGGTATTCGTCATTGACCTTGAGCAGTGCCGCGGTCAGGTAGACGCCGGCAAGGACGTCTTGCGCGAAAGCGGGATGCAGGTGCACCGGGGTGAACGCCATGACCGCTGCCACCACCGCCCCGAGCCAGGAATGGTCGGAAAGGCGCCGGTGCGTCGCGAGCATCCAATAGAAGGCGAGTACGACAGCGAGGGCGCGCCCGCCGGGCGAAGGGACGGTCAAAACGGTGGCCAGAGCCAGCGGAAGGGCCGCCACTTGACCGAACACCGCCGCCGCACGGGGCAGTCTTATACCGAATACCGGCGCAAAGTGGTGCCCCACTCCGGAGAATCCATATTCCCAGTGCCTATTGACCTGGTGAAAAAGCAGACTGGCCACGACAAGAGCCATGGGTGTGATCTGGAAAGTCATTCCGAGTCCCCCGATGGGTTACCTTTTGCGCCTTCGGGGTGGATGCCACATGACGGCACACCGGAGCCCTTTGGCTGCGCGCGCATGCCGAAAACCCCGCGTGGCTGATGCTCGGCTTCCACGGATTCAAGATCCTGCATGGAGTCATGCCGGCCGTCAAGAGTCCTGCGGGCCGCCGCGGACTCGCCCGCGCCGCTGCCGGCGCGCCGCGATGCGGGTCCGATCGAGGCCCGTTTGGGGCCTGTTTGAGGGCCTGCCACGGCCCGCCGAGGACCGACCGAGACCCACCGAGACCCGTCCGCGCCTACGCAGCGCCACTGACCTGCAGATTCATCGAATTCGCCCCTTTCTCCCTTCTGCCATTGGTCACGGAATGGAAGATTCCCACCAAGAGATGACCGGCGAGTCCGCGGCTTCGGCAAATAACTCCAAAACTGCGTCGCCATTTTCTTTGAGCATGCTATTCGCGCGAACCAAGACGGGACGCGAAAACGGAATACTGACGTCCATCAGCAGGCGGGAACAGGAATCCGATAAATCCCTGGACGGGTGATCAGAGCCCGGGGTAGCGTGCCGTCGGCGCTTACGGAAGCGTCGGCACTTCCCTCAATTAATGATTGGGAGAAAAACATGGCTGAGGTAATTCTCGACACCGCCAGTGACGTTGCGGAGCTCTCCGGCGAGGACTTCGAGGGCCTGTTCGCGGACGCCCCGCTGGTGATCACCGACAGCGAGGTTCGTGACTGATCACGTCACGCCCGGCGGTTCGTGCTGATTGAACCGCCCCATTCGGTTCGACCGGCACAGCGCTGAAACAAGGGGGGCAGGGCATGGCGGTTCATGTGTTCGTCGGGCCGTCGTGCCCTGAACCTCTCGTACTGCACCACCCGGGCTTCGTCCTGCACGGGCCGGTCAAACACGGTGACCTCTTCTCGGCCGCGCTCGCCGAGGGGGATGTGGCCGTGATCGTGGACGGGATCTACCACCATCGTCTGGCGCTGCGCCACAAGGAGATCCTTGACGTCCTGGCGCGGGGCATCACCGTGATCGGGGCTGCCAGCATCGGCGCCTTGCGCGCGGCCGAACTCGACGGGTTCGGCATGATCGGCGTCGGCCGGGTCCACCACTGGTACCGCACCGGCGTCTTCGAGGGCGATGACGCGGTGAGCGTGGCCCACAGCGAAACGGGCTCGCCGGCCGGCCTCAACACCCCCCTGGTCAACCTCCACACCGCGATGCTGGCCGGCTGCGACGCCCGTGTCCTGGGACGGGACGCGGCCCACCGCCTGATGGCGCGGCTGGAGCGCGAGTACTACCCGCTGCGCACCCCCGAGCGCGTGCTCTCCCTGATCAAGCAGTGCGGCGAGACCGCATTCGCCGACTGGTACGAGCAGCGCCTGGCCGCCGAGCCGGACGCCTTCGACCAGAAGCGGGCCGACGCGCGCGAGGCCTTCGCGCTCGCCGAACGGCTCGACTCCCCGGCGCAGCCCTCTCCGCCCGGCGTGGCGAGCGGCGAACGCGACTGGCGCACCGAGTACCACCGGCGCTGGCGCAACCGCTTCGCGACGGCCACCCCCGACCTGCACCACCGGCTCGCCTACCAGCAAATATTCGACCCCGGCTTCCCCGACGTCTGGTGGGACTTCCTGAACGGCTCGTCCGCCGCCGGGGCCCCCGCCGACTCCGACGGGTTCCGGGGCCATGTGCGGCACGAGTTGGGCCCGGTGGCCGTCCAGTGGCTCGACGACCCCGCGCTGCGGACCCGGATCACCGCGGTCATCTGCCCGCTTCCCGACCTCGCGGATCCCCGGGAAGCCAAGCTGCTGCTGCGCCGTGAATCGGCCGAGGACCGGGCCCGGGTCGCCGACTGGCTGGACCGGATGCGGCAGCACCTCGAAGCCCGTCCAGCACGCAGCCTCGGCCAGATCCGGGAGGCGGTGTGCACTCGCCTGCTCGCGCGGATCTGGGGCGTGGACACCGGCAGCGAGCTGGCCATGGAGTGCGGCCGGAGGGGATTTGCTTCGCCACGCCAAGCCGCCGGGGCCTTCCGTCCGTTCGCCCTCGCCTACGTGTCCGACCAGACGGCCCGGACCGCCCACACCGCCCGGACGGCCGAGACGGCACCAGCAGACCCAGCAGCCCCAGCGGGCCCAACAGCCCCAGCGGCCCGGAAGAGCGGAGCGCGCGGCCATGTCTAAGGTCAGACTGCCCGGGACGCACCGAGCGGTGGCGCCGGAGACCACCTGGGCCCGGCTCGCACCCCGGCTGCGTCAGTACGGCATCAGCCGGGTCGCCGACGTCACCCGCCTCGACAACATCGGCATCCCCGTCTTCCTCGCCGTACGGCCCGAGTCCGAGACCCTGGCCGTCTCCCAGGGCAAGGGCGCCTCGCCGATCCTCGCGAAGCTCTCCGCCGTGATGGAATCCGTCGAGCTGTGGTACGCCGAGCGGCCGGCGCTCGACACCTTCACCGCCACGGCCGAAAGCCTCGGTCTCCCGTATGGCCTGACCGATCTGAACCTGCGTACGACGGGCGAGTGGATCCAGCAGCTCGAACTGGACTGGGTCCAGGCCTCTTCGCTGGCCGACGACCGCCCGGTGCCGGTTCCGCTGGACCTCGTCCGGCTCTCGTACAGCGGAGCGCACTACTGGCGCCGCCGCCTCTTCGAGACGAGCAGCACCGGCCTCGCCTCCGGAAACACCTTCGCCGAGGCATGTCTCCACGGGCTCTATGAAGCGGCCGAACGGGACGTGCTGGCCGCCCACCCGTCCCGTACCGACCCCGGACGCCTCTTCATCGACCCGGCGACCGTCCGCGACGCGCATCTGCGCTCCCTGATGCGCCGGCTCACCGACGCCGGGGTCGCGTTCGAGATCACCTGCATCCCGAACCGGTGGGGGATACCCACGTTCGCCGCCTTCGTCTGGTCGCCGCTCTTCCCCATCGTGTGCGCCGGTTCCGGCAGCCACATGGACCCCGATGTCGCGCTGTCCCGTGCGCTCACCGAGGCCGTACAGAGCCGGCTGACCGAAATCAGCGCCACCCGCGATGACATTCCGTCGGACCAGGACACGGCGCGGGACGCCAGCGCGGACCCCGGCTTCCGTCCCCACGCCGAGGGGGTGAGCGTCGACGAGGCGCTGAGCGGACACGGCGGCAGCTACGACGACTTGGAGGAGGAGCTGGCGGTGGTCACCCAACGACTGACGGACGTGACCGGCCACGCCCCCCTCGCGGTACGGCTGTCCGGGCCGGCCGATCCGTTCAGTGTCGTACGGGTCGTCTGCCCCGGGCTCTCCTATGCGGAAGGGCGCACTCTCTCCCCCTGACCGCCAGGGCCATGACGCGCAGGATCAGTGATGCGAGGTTTCCAGTGAACATTCAGCGGGGCAGCTTCCAGCACTCGGAAGGCTACGTTCTCGAGTACGAGGTGACCGAACCCGAGACTCTCTCCAGCCCTTATCTGCACATCCTCTTCCACGGCTTCAGCCGCATCGAGAAGCACGTCCCCCCGGTGTTCGCGCGCAAGCAGTGGAAGCAGGCGGACCGGTCCGTGTGCCTCTCCTTCTCCGACCCCGTCCACCGCTTCTCCCGGGACTCGTGCTGCGGCTGGTTCCTGCTGGGCGAGGAGGAGTTCGTACCGAAGATGTACGAGCTGCGTGCCTCCCTGCTGGAGCGCCACGGGCTCCGGGGCACCGTGTGGCACGGCCTGTCGTCCGGGGGATACGCGGCACTCAAGCACTGCATGCGGGCGGGCGGCGACGATCTCGCGTTCGTCATCTCGCCGCACAACGATCCGACCATTCTTCCCCAGTGGGAGCAGGAGGCCGCGCCGTTTTGCCGGCTGCCCGGCATGGCCGCGCCGGAGACCATGACCGACATCATCAAGGACTGGACCGATCCCGGCAGTTCGCGCTTCCTGCACGCGCTGGTGTCGGAGAAGGACTCCTACTTCGCGCTGGAGCACCTGCGGCCCCTGATGCGGAGCCTGCACGGTCACGAGAGCGCCCGGGCGGTCATGCTCCGGGACGGCCGGGGCCACGGATTCATCAAGGACGCCGACTACGACTCCCAGCTCGACGAGGCGATCCACCGCTGGGAGACCCACCGGGCGCGTCACTCCGCCGCCGCGGCAGCCACCGCCGAGTGAAGCACCGCCGAGTGACGCACCACCGAGTGACGCACCGCGGCATGACGCATCCGCCGGATCGCAGAGAGGAGTACGCAGTGTCTGAGGTAAAGGTCATCCTTTCCACCCCGCTCGCCCGGTTCGCCGACGGCGAGACCAAGTTCCAGGTGCCGGCCGGCACCTTCCAAGAGGTCATCGACAAGGTGTACGAGCGCCACCCGGCGCTGCGCCTGCGCCTGGCGGACGGCGCGGGGGCGCTCCTCCCCTTCGTCAGCGTCTACGTCGGTGAGGACAACATCCGCGATCTCGGCAGCCCGGACATCGAGGTGCCCCCGCGGACCACCGTGATGATCATGTCGGCGGTGGCGGGTGGATAGTCCCGGAACCCGGCGGACCATCCGCCAGGCCGCCGCCGGCGACGCCGGGGCCGTCCGCGAGCTCTACGGAGCGGGCGAGGCCGAGGAGTTCGCCCTCCGGCTGGCGGACCGGCACACGGCGCCCGGCACCACGCACTACGTCGTCGAGTCGGACGGCCAGATCGTCGCGGCCTTCGCGCTCACCGCGCTCGGCCGGCTGCGGCCCGGTGGCAAGGTCCGGCTGATGCTGCACGAGATCAAACTCCGGCCCAGCTACCGGGGCACCAGCGTCGCCGAGGACATCCTCGGCTGGCTGGCGACCGGCCTCGGGGTGGGCACCGAGCGGGAACTGCTCACGCTGGCGCCGCTGGGCCAGCAGCCCTCCAGCTTCCAGCGGTTCGGGTTGACGGAGTCCCACCAGGCGTTCAAGTGGCCCGTCCGGGACGGAGGCATCCCCACATGACGGAGGATCGAGAGCTGTTGCACAGCGCGGAGTTCACCAACTGGCTCGCGGGACTGAGATCCTGGGCCGGGAAGGCCCGGGAGGAAGCCACCGCCTGGCGTGCGGCGGGCGCTCAGGGACTGCTGTCCCTGGCCGTTCCCGAGGGCGCCGGCGGCACCGGGACCGGCTACGAGGCGGCCTGCCTCGCCCTGGAGGCGTTCGCCGAGGAGAGCGGGCTGAGCGGACTGCCCTTCTCCATGGCGGCACAGATGTGGGCCTGCCAGGAGCCCCTTCTCGAATTCGGCAGCGAGGCCCAGCACGCGAGGTACCTGCACCCCCTCATGGCGGGCACGACCGTGGGTGCCTTCGCCGCCACCGAGTACGACGCGGGCTCGGACCTGCTGTCCCTGCAGACCCACGCCGAGCAGGACGCCGAGGGGCGTTGGCGCCTCAACGGCGCCAAGACCTTCGTCACCAACGGCCCGACCGCCGAGATCTTCGTGATCATCGCCCGCACCGCCGAGGGCAGTTCGCTCTCCGGCCTCACCGCCTTCCTGGTCCCCCGGGACACCCCGGGCCTGCGGATCGGCAAGGTGATCGAGAAGTCCGCGCTGGCGGGCGCGCAGCTGTCTTCGCTGCTCATGGACGACTGCGTGGTGGCCGACGCCGACCGGCTGGGCGGCGCCGGCGGCGGATTCGCCGTCCTCATGCACGCGATGCGCTACGAGCGCGCCTTCATCCTGGCGCCTGCCCTGGGACTGATGGCCGGGGCGCTGCGCCACGCGGTCGAACACGCCCGCTCCCGCCACCAGTTCGGCCGCCCGCTCAGCTCGTACGACACGATCCGCCAACGCCTGGTCCGGATGCACATGAGCCTGACCAGCGCGCGGGAACTGCTCTACGCCACGGCCCGGGCGGCCGACGGAAACCGGCTCGAACACAGCCGGTCGTCCCTGACGAAGCTGCACGTCAGCACGGAGTTCAACCGGTTCTGCCAGGAGCTGCCGGATCTGTACGGCGGCTACGCGCTGCTACCGGAGACGGGCACCCTCGCGCTGACGGCCGACGCGGTGGCCAGCCGGTACTACTCCGGCACCTCCGATATGCAGATGAAGATCATTGCTGAAGGGCTGGGTTTGTGATGACAGAAGACTCCGTACTCAAGGCCGTCCTCGCCGCGGTCCGCGAGGTGGCTCCGAGAGCCGAGATCTCCGACGACACCGCCCTCATCGCCGAACGGGTCATCGATTCACTGTCCCTGCTCAGCCTGGTCTCGCTCCTGGAGAAGGAATTCTCCGTCACCATCAGGGACTCGGAAATCCTCCCGGCCCACTTCGAGAGCCCGCTCGCCGTCCGGGCCTTCCTGAAGTCCAAGGGCTGCTGATGGCGGCCGGCCGATCCCTTGCCGGCGATCTGCGGGCGACCGCGGCACGCCACGGCGACCGTACCGCCGTCATCGACGGAACCCTCACGCTCAGCTATGCCGCACTGGACGGCATCGCGGAACACCTCGCACAGGCGCTGCGCGCCCTGGGCGTCGCTCCCGGCGATTGTGTCGTCTGGCACGGGGCGAAATCCTCGCTGGCGGTGGCGGCCGTCCACGGCATACTCCGCTCCGGGGCGGGCTACGTCCCGATCGATCCGGACGGGCCCATCGCCCGCGCCGAGCTCATCGCCGGCCGCTGCCTCCCCCGCGCCATGGTGGCGGACGCCGCGGCCCGGGACCAGTGGCGCACGGTCGCACCCGGGCTCGTATGGGAAAGGCTGCCCCTGGGCCCCGAACCGGTCGGTGAACTGTGGTACGCAGTTCCCACGGATGCGCCACGCGCCCCGCTGGAAGACCTCGCGTATGTGCTCCATACGTCCGGCAGCACCGGTCACCCCAAGGGCGTGGTCCACACCCACGCAAGCGCCTCGGCGTTCGTCGACTGGTCGGTCCGGGAGCTGGGGCTCACGGAGCGCGATGTCATCATCAACTCCGCCCCGCTGCACTTCGACCCGACGACGCTGCACCTCTTCGGCGCCGCCCGCGTCGGTGCCGCGGTCGCCCTGATGCCCGCGTCGGCCGCGCCCTTCCCCGCCGCGCACATCGACTTCTGCCGCCGGGTCGGCGGCACCGTCTGGTACGCGGTGACCTCGACCCTCGCCTGGCTCACCCGCAGGGGCAAGGAGCTGCTGCCGGAACTGCGGGGGCTGCGTGCGGCCGTGGTCGGCGGCGAGGTGCTGCCGCCGGACGAGGTGAACGTGCTGCTCTCGGCCCTGCCGGGGATCCGGCTGCTCAATGTGTACGGACCGACCGAGAGCAACGTGTGCACGTTCTACGAGATCCGTGGCCGTCAGCGGCCCGATGCCGTGATCCCGATCGGGCGGGTGCTGCCGGGCGCGGAGATCGCTGTGGTGGACGAGCGGCTGGAAGGGGTGGAGCCCGGCTGCCCGGGCCAGCTCCTGGTCCGCGGCAGCATGCTGATGGAGGGCTACCTGGACCCCGGGCAGACCGCCCGCGCCTTTGTCCGCACCGCTGACGGCCGGCGGTGGTACGCCAGCGGTGACCTGGTCAGGGAGAACCCCGCGGGCGAGCTCGAATTCATCGGCCGCGAAGACACCCAGATCAAGTCGCGTGGCTTCCGGGTCGAGCTGGGGGAGGTAGAACGGCACCTCCACGCGCTCGACGGCATCCACGAGTGTGTCGTGGTGGCGACACCGGACGCCGTCTTCTCCAACGTGATCACTGCCTTCGTGACGGCGGATCACCTCGACGACGTCAAGCCGCTGCCCGATGTGCTGCGGGCCCGGCTGCCGCACTACATGGTGCCGGAGCGCCTTGTCCTGGTCGCGGATGAGCTGCCCAGGAACTCCAACGGGAAGGCCGACCGGAAGGCTCTGTCGGAGCTTGCCGCCCGGCCGGAGCTCGGTGAGACCCCCGGGCTGACGGTCGTCCACTGAAGGAAGACAGAACTGTGACCCTCCCCTCCGCCGACGTCAGTGCCTCCGCCGATGAGACCGTCGAGGTCCTCAAGGTGGTGGACTTCCGGCTGCTGTGGGCCGCGAACAATTTCCGGTACGCGGCCTCCGAGGTTGCCGGGTTCGCGCTGCCCCTCACCGCGCTGCTTGTGCTGCGTGCACCGCCGCTGATGATGAGTCTGATCTTCGTCTGCAGCCGGGCCGGCTTCTTGGTGATGGGGCTCCCGGCCGGTGTCTGGATCGACCGCTGGCGCAAGAAGCCGGTACTGATCTGGGCGGATGTGGTCTACGCCGTGGCCTTCGGCAGCGTGCCGGCCGCCTACTTCCTCCACGTCCTCACCGTGGCCCAACTGCTCGTGGTGGCACTGATGGTGAGCCTGGCGGGCGTCTTCTTCGACGTGGCGCACAGCAGTGTGCTGCCCTATGTGCTGCCCAGACGCCGGGTCTCGGACGGCAATGCCCGGCTGCAGACGTCCGAGAGCACCCTCCAGGCAATCTCCCCCAGCGTTGCCGGCGTGCTGACGCAGAGCGTCGCGGCCCCCGTTCTCTACTGCTTCGCCGCTGTCTGTCACCTGACGTCGGTCGTGCTGCTGCGCCGTATCCGGCCGGACGGGGACATCGCCCGCGGCAAGGGGGGGTCCGAGCGGAAGTTCCGGCGTGAGATCGCGGACGGCATCGGCATCCTCTTCCGGCAGCCGCTGCTCCGCCTGCTGCTCAACCAAGCGGCCCTGAACAACATCGGCGCGGGCATCATCCTGGCGATGCTGCCGGTGTTCCTCCTCAAGGAGATCGGCGTCGCCCCCTGGCAGTTCGGGCTGCTGTCGACGCTCGGTGCGCTGGCCGGGCTCGCCGCCTCCCTGGTGGCCCCCGGGTTCCGGCGCCGGTTCGGCGAGATACGGATGACGCTGGTCTTCTCCGCCGTGGCCCCGGTCGCGGTCCTTGCGGCACCGCTGGCCGGCGTCTTCCGAGAGGTCGCCGTGCCGCTGATCGCGCTGGCGGAGATCCTGATCGGCTTCGCCCTCGTGGGCCGGTCGGTGTCCACGGCCGGACTGCGGGCCCGGGTGACACCGAACGCGTACATGGGCCGGGTCACGGCGGCGTACAGCGTCGTCGTACAGGGAGCCACGCCCCTCGGCGCGCTGGCCGGCGGCCTGATCGCCAACCAGTGGTCCACCGGTACGGCCCTGTGGGCGGGCGGGCTGGCCATGGGCCTCCCTCTTCTCCTGCTGCTGCTCTCCCCCCTGCGCCGCTATCGCACGCTCCCCGCCGAGTGGGAGGTCTGATCCCCCCTCTTCGCCGACGAGCCGCGTCCCCCCTCCCCCTCCCCCCACCACCGCATATTTCACCTGGAGAATCCCGTATGACCGCACTGGACCAGGCCGCTGCCGCATATGAGGAGCACGGCTTCGCCATCATCCGCAATGTCATCCCCGAGGACCTGCTCGCAGAGGCACGCGCCCATGTCGAGTGGCTGACGGCCAAGTATCCGGAGCTTCGCCCCGAGCACTTCCACCACCCGCTGATCCGCAATGACGCCTTCTGGGTCCGCCTCATATCGGACCCGCGGCTTGTGGACATCGGCGAGCACTTCCTGGGCCCGGACCTTGCCTGCTTCACGGCGCATTACGTCTGCAAGCCGCCCTACGACGGCCATCCCGTGCTGTGGCACCAGGACGGTGCGTACTGGAAACTGACGCCGATGAACGCCCTCACGGTGTGGCTGGCCATCGACGAGAGCACCACCCGGAACGGCTGCCTGCGCATGATCCCCGGCAGCCACAAGCTGCCGCTGCACGAACCGAGCCTGCGCACGGACCAGCCCAATATGCTCTTCTCGGAGGCCGACAGCGGGCTGGTGGACGAGTGGGCCGAGCAGCAGGGCATCGTCGACATCGAGCTGAACCCCGGCGATGTCTCGATTCACCATCCACACCTGCTGCACTGCTCGGAGGCGAACACCTCACCGAAGCGGCGCTGCGGACTCGACATCGGCTATATCTCCACCGCCACCCGCATCGAGAGCGACGGGCTCTACCTGGACCCCGTACTGGTGCGCGGCACACGTGCCGAGGGCGTCAACAACTACCGTGACCTGCCGCGTTACTCCCCCGGCGAAAGCATTCCGTTCGCCGGCCATGAGACGTGGAACGACCGGCCCGGCGTCGCCCCGGCCGGCCCCCCGGCCGGGGAAGCGCCCCTCACCACGACCGAGCGCATGATCGAACGGCTGCGGGAAGGCACGGTCGCGCGCTGAACCGGGCGTGCACAGCGGACTCGACGAATGCACAGATGGCTCCGCGGCGGGGCCCGGGGAAGGGCGGACCAGGAAATGCAGAGAGTCGTCTATATGCAGGACCGAGACGACGGCCAGCGGATGAAGGACGTCGTCTACGTCCATCCGCCCAGCTACAAGGGCGAGGAGTTCCCGAACCCCGCCGGACTGCCACGCCCCGTGGTGGGCGGGCTGCCCTTTCCCTGGGTCACCCCCATGGCGGACGGCAAGCCGCTCTTCCGTGAGATCGAGCGGGTGAAGGCGGAACTCTGCCGCCGTCTCTGGGGCTGCCAGGTGTGCGGGAACGACCTCGACAGCACGGCCTGGGTGGCGCTCAAGGAGCCCGCGGAGGGGTCGGCGGTGGTCTCCTCCGCCGCCATCCATCCCGCGTGTCTTCGCCTGGCGGTGCAGTACTGCCCCGTGCTCGGCGACCCGGCCATGGGCTATGCGTTCGCGGAGGTGTACGAGGACGACATCGTCGCCGTGGCCGACGAGTCACCGGACCGCGACGGCCGGGCACCCGCGGCCCGTTGGCATCTGCGTCCGGCCGCGGAGACCTCACGGCCCGGCCGGGTCCGCACGTTCCATTCGCTCTCCGATGTGCGGGGCTGAATCCTCCACGGCTCCCGCCGGGTGGTGCTGTCCGTGCAGCTCGGCACCACCCGGCTTGAGGTGCGGCCCGGTGGGTGAGGCCCTGCCCTCCTACAGGCCGCGCTGGTACTCGAATGTCGTGTGCGTCGGCGCATGGCCGAGCGCGTCGTTGATGTGCCTCATGTGCGCGTTGATGTCGGCGGTGTCGGTCAGCAGGCCGCCAAGGGCCGGATGGCGCTCGAAGGCCTGCAGTATCGAGGCGGCCTTCATCCACCGGCCGAGGCCGTGCCCGCGGTGCCCGGGCAGGACGCCGGTGCCGTAGTGCTGGCCATCGCCCTTGCCCTCACCGGGAACGACCAGCTCGGTGAAGCCGGCGATCGAGCCGTCCGACTCGTCGAGGGCAACGACGGTGTGCAGCAGGTCGCCACGCTTTTCGACGGTCGCCACCGCGGCCCTGACCCGGTCCAGGTCCCAGGCCACCGTGCCGAAGTCGGCGCCGCCCATCGGCATGTCGTCCATGGCATGGCGCGAGGCCACGAACGTCTCGGCGAGGTCGTCGGGGACCATGCCCTCCCACGACGCCAACCGATAGCCGGGATGCGGCCGTTCGGCGATGCCGGTGAGAGCGGGGATGTCCGCTTCCGCCTGCGCAAGCCGGGTGTGGATCAGGGTGAGGACCTTGCAAAAGCCCCGGGCCGGCAGGAACCGGTCAGCGGGAGAGCCGGCTTCGGCCTGGGTGATGACGCAGCGCCGGCCGTCCCGGCGAGCGGCGGCCAGCGCCGCGTCCAGGAGCCGGGAGCCGGTACGGTTCCGCCGCTCGGCCGGATGGACGTGGAGTTCCAGGGCGGCGAGGTGGTCCTGGCCGGTCTCGGTGTAAAGGCGCAGGAACGCCGACCCGACGGGGGTTCCGTCGGAGTCGGATGCCAGCCACGCCAGGCGGCGGTGGGCCGCACCGGTGTCGGGGTCGGTCAGCGCGGTGAGGCGAACGGACAAGGTGTCTCCGTCGGAGAGAGGGGGAAGCTGTCGGGGCCTGGTGTCGACTGCTGACCGGTCGTGCGCATGTGCGGCACACCTCCTTGGCGACGGCGTCGGCCTGGGCGGCCGGCGGCCCGGGGAACGTAGCTTCTCCCGTCCGGAACAGCAAAGGCTTTACCCGCCCGGATGCTGCGCCAGCGTGGTCCAGGAGCGCAGGAGCAGGTCGAAGGCGTCGACGACGACGTCGTCCGGGATGCCGGCGGGGGCCAGCAGTCGCTGGATGAGCAGTCCGTCCTCCAGGGCGTGGACGATCAGGGCGAGGAAGGCGGGGTCCGCGGGCGACTCGACCCCGCGGGCGGCGAACGCCTGCTGCAGGCCGGAGGCATGGGCGTCGCGGGCGAGGAGTTCCCGTTCGGCGAGCAGCGGCCGCAGTTCCTCGTTCCGCAGCGCGTGCAGGACGAGCTCCATGCGCAGGGCGAGCCATGCGGGCAGGTGCCGGGCGCGGGCGCGGTTCCAGGCCCTGAGCTTGTCGAGGGCGTCGGCGAAGGAGGTGGCGTCCTGGGTGAGGGTGCGGACTTCGTCCAGTTCGCGGCCGGTGCGGTGCTGCAGCAGCTCGGCGACGAGGGCGTTCTTGTCGTCGAAGTTCCCGTAGAAGGCGCCGCGGGTGTAGCCGGCGCGTTCGGCGATCTGCTCGACGGAGGTGCCGTTGACACCGCGTTCGGTGAACAGTTCGGCGGCGGCGTCCAGCAGTCGGCCACGGGTCTGCTGCCGGCTCTCTTCGCGGGTCAGGCGCTTGCGTTCGGGTGTCACGACGGCATCCTACGGCGCACCCCGGCTCGATATTCATTTCTGTATCCAAATACAGCTCTGTATCTTAATCGCCTGAGCGAAAGGAGGGTCCGATGGGGACCACAACGACATTCACGGACCTGTGGGCGCTGCAGGCGTCGGAGCTGGCCGCGCTGGTGGCCCGGGGGGAGGTGTCAGCGGCGGAGGCCGTGGAGGCGCACCTGGAGCGGATCGCCGCGGTGAACCCGCAGGTGAACGCGGTGACCCGGCTGCTGGAGGACAGCGCCCGGCAGGCGGCACGGGAGACCGACCGGCGCCGGGCGGCCGGGGAGCGGCTGGGCCCGCTGGCCGGGGTGCCGTTCACGGTGAAGGAGAACATCCACGTCGCCGGTTCGGCGACCACGCACGGCGTCCCGTACTTCCGCGACTGGGTGGCACCGTCTGACGCTCCCCCGGTGCGCCGGCTGCGCGCGGCCGGGGCGATTCCGGTCGGCCGCACCAACATGCCCGACCTGGCGATCGCCGGAGTGCACACGGTCAGCCAGCTGTTCGGGGACACCGTCAACCCGTGGGACCCGCGGCGCACTCCCGGCGGCACCAGCGGCGGCGATGCGGTCGCGGTGGCGACCGGCATGGCGCCGCTGGGCCTGGGCAACGACTCCGGCGGGTCGGTGCGCAACCCGGCGACGTTCAACGGCGTCGCGGGGCTGAAACCGAGCTACGGACGGTTCCCGGCCGATCACCGGATGAACGACCAGGAGCCGGTCCTCGGCCACCAGCTCTTCCCCGTGGACGGGCCGCTGGCCCGGTCGGTGGCGGACCTGCGGGCGGCCTACGAGGTGCTGGCGGGCCCGGACCCGCAGGACCCGCGGGCGGTCCCGGCACCGCTCTACGGCCCGCGGCCGGAAACGCCGGTGCGGGTCGGTGTGGTGTTCGACCCCGGCGGCCGCGGCGACGTCCACCCGGACGTGCGCGCGGCGATCGAGGCGGCGGCCGCCGCCCTGGAGGACGCCGGGCACCCGGTCGAGGAGGTCGAGGTGCCACGGCTGCAGGACGCCCTCGACGGCTACGGCGCGCTCCTGCGGACCGAGTTCACCCTGGCCTGGCCCGTGCTCAGGCGGCTGCTCACCGACGACAGCGCCCGCCATATCGAGCTGGACACCCAACGCCACCCGGCCGTAGGCCTGGCGGAATACCTCCGGCAGACCGGCGTACGCCTCGGCGTCCAGCGCGACTGGGCCCGCTTCTTCGAGCACTGCCCGCTGCTGCTCGGGCCGGTGTCCACACAGCCGGCACCGGAGCCGGTGATACCGCGGACCGCGGAGGAGCACGACGCGATGATGACGCCGATGCGACTGCTGACCGCGACGACGTACGTGGGGGTGCCGGCCGTGGCCGTGCCCACCGGTCTCGCGGCCGGCCTGCCGCAGGGCGTGCAGGTCGTGGCGGGGATGTACCGCGAGGACCGGTGCCTGGACGCGGCACGGCAGATCGAGGAACGCCTGGGCGTACTCGCTCCGCTGGACCCACGCCCCCACCGGCCTGACGGGGGCCATCGGGCCGGTGGAGGCCATCGGGCCGACGGAAGCCACTGAACCGGCAGAGAGCGACGGAGAGCGACGGACCGGCGGAGCGGAGAACCGACGGGAGCGGGCGTGACTCCTCACCGAAAGGGCCCGCGGCAGCCGGAGAGGCCCGACCGTACGGAAGCCCAGGTTCCACTCAGATGGTCAACTACCGGCTGTGCACTGCAATTTGGCCATAAGTGGCTCGGAAGCGCTGTCATGGCCCTTTTGAGCCACTTGGACCGCCAAATTCGGATGGCGATCGACGAGCAGCAGCCTAGAATCAGCCACATCGGCCGGTCGCCCGCCTGGCCGATGCCGTTGCACCGGTTCCGGGGGAGAACTACGGGGTGCCGCCGTTCCTGGAATGGCGGCACTCCATGAGGTGCGCGGAGAACCACGGCGGGCGGGGTGCGCCGTCATCTCGGCACCTGGGTACGGAAGGAGCGGGCCGGCCAACGGCCCGCCACGGGCCGACGCGATCGTCCGCGAACAGCCCCGTACTCCTTGCTTCTTGCTTCATGGAACCACCGGCCCCCACCGGCCTTGATCGGGAGGGCCGCCCGTGGCGTGCCGTCGCGATCGCCGACCTGCTGCTTTTCATGATTTGCTGGAGACTTCTGTGACATCTCGCCCCGTCATCGCCGTCATAGGCGGTGGTGCCGCCGGAACCGCCTTCCTGGCCGCCTGCGCCCGTGAACTCTCCGCGGACAGCCGGGAGTTCGCCGCGGACATCCATGTCTTCGACCCGACGGACCGGTTCGGTCCGGGCGTCGCCTACGCACGGGACACCCACGCCGCCCTGTTGAACCGTCCGCTGTCGGCAATGTCCGTGGACTACAACGACCCTGGCCAGTTCCGTCGATGGCTCAATCGCTCCGCGGAGCAGCTGCGTTCCACCGCCATCCCCCTGGACTGGAAGGCCGCCTCGGCCTTCGCACCCCGCACCGCCTTCGGCCACTACCTGGAAGGGGTGTTCGCCCAGGCCTGCGACGACCTGGAACACCTCGGCGCCCGGGTGACCACCGTGCGCAGCTCGGTCACGGAGATCGCCGAGGTCACGGAGGTCACCGAGGCCACCGCGGTTGCCGGGCTCACCGGGACCGCCGGGCTCACCGAGGGACCGGACGCCTACACCATCACGACCGCGGACGGCATGAGATTCACCGCCGACAGCGTGATCCTGGCGGTGGGAACGTTGCCTCCCGTCGACGTTTTCGGCCTGGCCGGCGCACCGGGTTTCATCGCCCAGCCCTATCCGCTGGCACCGTCCCTGGCCTGCGTGGACCCCGCGGACCGGGTACTGGTCCTGGGCACGGGACTGACCGCCGTCGACAGCGCGCTCGTGCTCACCGAGCAGGGCGTACGGGTCACCCTGGCCTCCCGCTCCGGCTTCGTACCGGATGTCAGGTCCAGTCCGGTATCGCGCTGGGATGATCCGGAACACTCCTTCGGCGGCCTGGAACTCGCCTCCCGGGGTGCCGTGACGCTCAGGGACATCTACGCCCTCATCGATTCCTCGCTCCGTGACCACGGCACCAGCCTGCGGGACGCGGTACGACCGTACGCGGAACGGTGGCCCGCGGCGGAGCTGCTGCGGTCGCGGCTGGCGGACCCCGGCCCCGCCGGCCTGCTCCAGCGCTGCGTCACCACACTCACCCCCGCGTACTCCGCGCTCTGGCGTGCCCTGCCCCCGGGGGAGCAGCGGGCCTTCCTGCGAAGACACCACCGCGCCTTCGCCTGCCTGCGGAACCCCATGCCGCCGGTGAACGCACGCAAGCTGGTCACTCTCGCCGAGGCAGGGGACGTCAGCTTCCGGCGCGGTGTCACCGCGGTACGCAGGGAACCGAGCGGCGGATTCACGGCCGCGTTCGCCGACGGCTCCACCGAGCGGTACGACCGTGTCGTCAACGCCGTCGGCCGCACCAACGACCTCACCGCCGCCCCCGAAGGCTCCCTGCTGCGGGACCTCGCGCGCCGGTCCCTGGTGGCCGCGCACCCGGCAGGTGGCATCCAGGTGGAACCGGAGAGCAACCGTGCGCTCCGTCCGGACGGCACCCCCCGGCCGGGCTTCCATGTGGTCGGCGATCTGGCCTCGGGCGTCCACTTCCATTCCAGCTCCATGGAGTACGTCGCCCGGCAGGCGGCACGAGTCGCCCGCTACAGCGTCGACGAGCACGACCGGTACGCCCTGCAGGCGGTCTGATGACCGACAACATCCGCCTCTCCCGGGGCCTCACCCTGTGCCTGATGTCGCTGGTGTGTGTGCCCCAACTCGCCCTCGCCGCCTTCGTTCCGGCCATCCCGCAGATCGGGACCCACTTCGGCGCGGGCGAGTCGGACCTCAGCCGCTCGATGGTCGGCTACATGGCGGCGTACGCCATCTCCATGCTGGTCACCGGCCAGTTGGCCGACCGGTACGGGGCGAAGCGCACCCAGCTGGCGGCCCTCGCCCTGTTCGCGGGCGCCTCCGCACTCTGCCTCCTGGCCCCGAACGTCGCCGTCTTCATCGCCGGCCGGGTCCTCCAGGCCCTGGGCGCCGGCGCGGGCACGGTCATCGCCCGGCTCTGGGTCCAAAAGGACCTGCCGCAACGGGAACGGCTCAATGTGCTCACCGCGCTCACCACAGTGATCGCGGTGACCCCGGCCGTCTCGCCGCCGCTCGCGGGCCTTCTGGTGCAGTACGCCTCCTGGCGCGTGCTGTTCGCCTGTATGACGGCACTCGGCATCGGCACCCTCGTAGGCGCGCTGCTCCTGCTCCCCCCCGACAAGCCGCGCAACAGCCCACAGACACCCGCCACCCGCCAGACGACGTCACCGTCACCGTCATCACCACAGGCAGCGGAACCGGCACCGACGGCGTCACCGGCCCCCTCCCAAGGACCGCTCACCGCATACCGGCGCATCCTCGCCCACCGCGACTTCACCGTCTTCGCCGCCGCCATCAGCCTCGCCTGGTGCGCGTACTTCACCTTCACCACCTATTCCAGCCACGCCATCCAGGTCGGCCTCGGCGCCTCCCCCGTGGAGTACGGAGCCCTGTACACGCTGGTGATCGCCGGTTACGTGACGGGGAGCAGCGCGGCCAAGCGCCTGGGACGGGTGCGCTCCCTGGAACTGGTCGCCCGGCTTGCTGCCTCCGTCGCGGCGGCCGCGGCGCTCGTGATGTCCGTCAGCGTGCGGATCTGGCCGGACGAGCCCCTGAGCCTGGTCGTCCCCATGGCGTTCTGCATGGTGGGAGTCGGGGCGATGTTCCCGACCTGCCAGGCCGGAATGATGCGCTACGACGGTCCACACGCGGGCGCCGCCTCCGGCTTGTTCTTCGCGCTGCAGATGGCATCCGGCGCCGCCTACACCGGAGTGACCGGGCTGGGCGGTGACCCGGAGTTCCCAGGACTCGCCGTGGCCATCGCACTGCCCGCTCTCGCCCTGCTGCTGGTCTGCGCCGTCCTGATGCGCCCCGCTGCGGGACGCTCACCACAGGAACCGGCAGGCACACCACGCCCGGCACCCGAGCGGCAGCCGGGCACGGAAGCCAAGCGGCCCCCCGGCCGGCCGGAGGCATCCGCGGCAGCGGCACTCCACCACGAAAAACCAGGCCCCTGACCGGCGCTACACATCAACGCAGTCCGAAACCGAAACCGGAACCGAGACCGAAACCGGAACCGGAACTGCAACCAGAACCAGAACCGGAACCGGAACCGGAAAGGGAACCGGAACCAAAAACCAGACACCTCCGCACAGCTCACAGAGCCCCCGGCCACGACACCACGTGTCGTGGCCGGGGGCTCCCGCCAGACGCCGTGGCTGTACGGCAGTCGAGGTACGCCGGCAGCGCGTCGCCGCCTCCCGGCACCACCGTCGTCCTCTACGCCGCCGCACCCACGAGGGCCTTGGCGGGGCTCGCGCGCATCGCGGCGGTCAAGGACGCCACAAAAACTGGCCCCACGGACTATGAATATTTACTGTTGCCAGCATAGTTTTCCCTCAGGCTGCAGCAATAGAACGAGACTGCCCCCTGCCCGACAGTTGCGCAGTGCGGTTCGGCCAGGCACCGATGGTGCCCGGCCCGCCTCTGCAGAGCCCGGGCGGCCGGGGATGTCGATGCATTTTCGGTCGAATACGGGCGGGCGCCGCTGCTGAATATCTCACGCCGCAACTACAGAAATGACCACCGGTGCGGCAAGGGTTTTTTGACGCTCTCGAAAGCGTCGGGATCATGTGCCGCGTATGGCTGCCAATACCGTGCTACCGTCCATCTCAGTTGCAGTTGTGGTTCCCAAGACTTCAAGCGTGCCCGCTGTCGTACACGGCGGAGCGCTTTCGTATTTCCGGTGTTTATTTCCGGACGGGCAATCAACGCAGCGATACGGAGCTCGCACGGCGTGGGCTCCGGGCACTGCCCCGAAGGAGATATGACATGGCTACTGGCACCGTGAAGTGGTTCAATGCGGAAAAGGGCTTCGGCTTCATCGAGCAGGAGGGTGGCGGCGCCGACGTCTTCGCCCACTACTCGAACATCGCCGCCCAGGGCTTCCGCGAGCTGCAGGAAGGCCAGAAGGTGAACTTCGACGTCACGCAGGGCCAGAAGGGCCCGCAGGCCGAGAACATCGTCCCCGCCTGACGCGTCACACCGTAGCTGGGGCCCGCACCTTGGGTGCGGGCCCCAGCTCGTTGCTTTTCGGGGTTCCCATGCGCCCCACCACGGCCGCACACGCGGCAAGCGGGCAGCGATCCCGACTCCCCGACCGCTATGACACGGCAGCAATCCGCCCGAATTATGGTCCGGCAGCTGTTTCGCTCTTCTTTGCGGAGGCGCCGGTCCCGCCTCGGCGTACCGGGTCGGCACATCTCCTCCCCGCTTCGTTCCATCCCATTTCATCGGTTCGTTCTTGCGATTCTTTGTGTGCGGCTCATTGCCGCCGGGAATTCCTCGACGTACCGCATCGAGGAAGGTTCTCCATGAACCGCACAGCTCGCACGAACGACCGCTACTCCCGCTCCGCCGGCTCGTCCGGCTCAGGCCGCGGCGGCTACCGCTCCGGTGGTCCGAACCGCTCGGGCACGGGTCGCTCCGGGGGCTCAGGACGGCGCCCCGCGACACTGCAGGGAGAGTTCGCCCTTCCCGTCACCCACACTCCCGCCCTGCCCCCGGCTGAGACGTTCGCCGAGCTGGACATGCCGTCGGCGCTGCTGGCGGCCCTCAGCGCGGAAGGCATGTCCGCCCCGTTCCCCATCCAGGCCGCCACGCTGCCGAACTCGCTGGCCGGACGCGACGTTCTCGGCCGCGGCCGCACGGGATCGGGCAAGACTCTCGCCTTCGGTCTGGCCCTGCTGGCCCGTACCGCCGGGCAGCGCGCCGAGCCCCGTCAGCCGCTGGCCCTGGTCCTGGTCCCCACCCGGGAACTGGCCCAACAGGTCACCGACGCCCTCACCCCTTACGCCCGGTCGCTCAAGCTGCGGCTGACCACCGTCGTCGGCGGAATGTCGATCGGCCGCCAGGCCGGCGCGCTGCGCGGCGGGGTCGAGGTGGTCGTCGCCACGCCGGGCCGGCTCAAGGACCTCATCGAGCGCGGCGACTGCCGGCTGAACCAGGTCGGCATCACCGTGCTGGACGAGGCCGACCAGATGGCCGACATGGGCTTCATGCCCCAGGTCACCGCGCTGCTCGACCAGGTCCGGCCCGAGGGCCAGCGGATGCTGTTCTCGGCCACCCTGGACCGCAACGTCGACCTGCTGGTCCGGCGCTACCTGACGGACCCGGTGGTCCACTCCGTCGATCCTTCGGCGGGCGCGGTCACGACGATGGAGCACCACGTGCTGCACGTTCACGGCGCGGACAAGCACGCCACCACCACGGAGATCGCCGCCCGCGAAGGCCGGTCGATCATGTTCCTGGACACCAAGCACGCCGTGGACAACCTCACCGAACACCTGCTGAACAGCGGTGTCCGCGCCGCGGCCCTGCACGGCGGCAAGTCCCAGCCCCAGCGCACCCGTACCCTGGCCCAGTTCAAGACCGGCCACGTCACCGTCCTGGTGGCCACCAACGTCGCCGCCCGCGGCATCCACGTCGACAACCTCGACCTCGTCGTCAACGTCGACCCGCCCAGCGACCACAAGGACTACCTGCACCGCGGCGGACGCACCGCGCGCGCCGGAGAGTCCGGCAGCGTCGTCACCCTCGTACTGCCCAACCAGCGCCGCACCATGAACCGCCTGATGGCGGACGCGGGCATCACCCCGCAGACCACCCAGGTCCGCTCGGGCGAGGCCGAACTGAGCCGCATCACCGGCGCCCAGGCCCCCTCCGGCACCCCGGTCACCATCGCCGCACCAGTCGTCGAACGTGCCAAGCGCGGCGGCTCCTCCACACGCGGCCGCCGCAGCCGCCCCGCCCAGGCCCGCCGTGCCTCCGGATCCGGATCCGCCCGAACCGCGATTCCGGCTGCGCGGCAAACCTCTTCGGCTCCGGCCGCCTAGGCCCTGTCCCGGACGATCACGCTCGGCCCGTCGGATCACCATCGTCACGGAGGCTTTCGTTTGACGCTGCAGAGCTACCCCCAGGCGGACCACTCCGGCAAGGCAGCCGGCGACGTCATGTCGTCGCCGGGACCACAGGTCGGCGACGACATGATCGTCGACGTGGCCCTGTCCGTCCTCATCGGGTCCCGTGCCGACCATCTCCTCGTCCGTGACGAGGACGGGCGGTGTACGGGCCTGATCACCCGTTCCCAGATGGCGGCCCACGACCAAGGCTCCTGGTACACCGAGGAGACCCGATTGCGGGACCTCATCTACGATCGTGGGCCTTTCACTTCGTCAGTGATGTCCGCACACGACGCGGAACGCGCCATGCGTCAGCGCGAGCTGCGGGCCTCACCCGTGATCGGTGAGGACGGGCACGCCCTGGGCGTCGTCGTCCTCACCCGTTGACCCCTCTCCGTCCAGGCCGGCGATCCGTTTCCGGCTTCTCTTCGACCTTGTAGAGGCACTATGCGCGTCGTCATCGCCCGCTTCCCGTTCGACCTGCTCAAGACCGAGGTGCAGGATGCGATGAAGGGCATCGAAGCCGAACCCATCACGGGTGAGTCCGTGCTCATCGGTCGCCGCCATTACCCCGTCAAGCAGGTCGGGGAGATCATCACCCGGCAGGATCGCCGTGACTTCTCCGCCGGTGAAGTGACCCGAGCCCTGAGCCGCCTCGGCTTCGTGTGCCGCCCGGCTGCCACGCTCGTGCCGCCGACCGGTCTCACACCACTGGAGACGGCGTCGGCCTTGCTGGGGCACCCGGCCCGAGCCTGACCGGACCGCTGTGGGCAAAGAATCCGCCCCGCAGCAGCCAACTCAACGGCCGGAAGAGCGCCAGGCTCCTACTGTCCAGGCGCCGGCATCCCCCATGGCGACGCGGTACATACCGCTCGTCTCGGGAAGTCCGGGACTTCCCTGCGGGCGGCATGGCATGGACATGCAGCCCACATCAGCGCCGGCCCCTGCACCCCCTGGCCGTGCTCCTCCCCCGCCGTCCGCTGACCACGGCGATGTGCCTGCTCGTGGGCCTTGTCCTTCAATGTCCCGATGGCCCTCCCGGGCCCCGATGCATCAGAGGCGCGGAACCTCGGACGCCGCCGAGAGATCAGGGGACACCTCGACCGCGGTGCCCATCAGGCTGATGGCGAAGAGCTCCGGCGACGATATCGACGGTGCTCGTCCGCATGGCTGCTGTGGGGTCACGCTGTCCGACGCCGGCTGAACGTCCCGGGGCGCGGCGGCAGCACTCGAATGCACCGCGGGGCCCTGGTGCCGAACACGCACCAGGGCCCCCAGGGATTTGAACACCATCTGCCGGCTTACTGCGGTGCCGGCCTTCTGTTTCCGCACCGTCGCCCGGGAGAGGGCGGGAAGTGCGGGGATCGCAGCTGCGTGACCGGGGACCACCTTCCAATCCGGGGTCTGCGGTACCCGAGCGGACTTACCGTCCTCGCCCGGGCGATCCTGATGGCGCCTGCCTCCTTCTCATCCTCCTGCCGACCTGCTCTTACTCCTGCGGATCCACTGTTCCGCTCGCGACCCCGGGGGCCGCCCGGCCCGGCAGTCAGTCGCGGGGCCCACCTGCATACCTCTCGGCCCCGCGACTCCACTGCCGTGCCTCTTCTGGTACTGCACGCGCGGCAGTTCGACCTCTGCCGCGCTTTTCGATCTCTTGGCTACGACAAAAACCTTAACCCCTGGGAGACCGCATGTCTATCGCCGACATGACAGATTTTCCGTGAAGGTGGTGTCCGATCTTCTGTCGGCCACGCCTAGTGAAAACTGCACCGGGAAGCGCGTTGACGGAGCGTGGCAACCGAGCGGGCGGGCACACCGCCTGCCACGGCAAGAAGGTGCAACAGATCACGGGTGGGGTGTACGTGCATGAACGGCATGAAGACCAGCGGCGCCCCTCACCCCGTACCGACCGCGATGCGGGGCGAAAGCCCGGACAGCATCCACCGGGCCCGAGAGGCGACCCGCACGTTCACCGACAACCTCACCCCAGCCCAGCACCGGATCCCGAGCGCGCGGACACCTTCCTCCTGGTGGTTTCCGAACTCGCCACCAATGCACTGCGCCACGGCGGCGGCCCAAACCGGTGGCCAAGGAGGGTGCGGCCGTCAGCGACCAACCAGCGCACAGCTCAACGTTCGGCGCAGCGTCAGGGCGGGAGAAGGAGCGGACCGCCCGCCGTACTTTGATCCTGGTGCGCGCGAGGCGGTCCACCCAGTCGATGAGCTGTTCCTCACCGCACTCCTCCCCGCCGGTTTCGCGCTCCTCGATCAAGCCGTCCGAGAAGCACAGGACGCGCTCGCCCGGTTCCGCGGCAGGTCGCGATCCGGGGTCCTGACCGCCGAAGCCGGCCGGGCAAGGTGATCGGGCTGGGGAGCGTCCGGATGGCGCGCTCTCCGGTATGAGCAGGGGTGCGGGAGGTCCCGCGTGGACCGGACCCGCTGAAGGTGCCGTCGCCGTGTTGAGCCGCCCTCGTGGGCGAGGGTCATCGTGCGCGGCAGACGTGCCCGGTCGTCGCCCGTCCGGGGCCTGGGGTGGTGGTGACGTTGCCGGTGAGGCGGCGGATCATGTGCCATCCGAAGCCGCCGGTGCCGCCGGTGAGTCGCGGGCGCGTTCGCGCCGGGGGGCTTGCGTCGCTGACGGCAACGTTCACTGCATCGGCGGTAGCGCTGAGTTCGAGGTGTCATGACCCTCCGTGGCGCAGGGCGCTGGCGGCGAGTTCGGAGACTCGGGGCGAGGGCTCCCGCAGCCCCGGAAGGCCCGGAAGGCAGGGCCGCATCGAGACTGTCGGCGAAAGCACGGGCGATGCCGCGGGCGCGCGGGATGCCGGCGGGGCTGTTGCCTTCGAGGGCGACAGGGGGCCTCGGAGCTGTCGTGCGGGTTGTCATCGTGCCGTTCATGCGCTCACACCCCGCCTGGATCGGTGGTGCCGCCGGGCTCAGCTTGTGCCCGCCGGGCCGGTCCCCCCGGATGGCACTCTTCCGGGGGTGCATGAGACAGAACTCCACTCACTGGCTGTTGAGAAAATCTGTCACGGCGAGCGTAGACATGGATGCGTGCGGAGGTTAGTGTTTTCTCGTACCCGAAGAAGTCGAAGAGGGCACGGCAGAGATGAACTGCCGCGCAAGCAGGTCAGGCAGGATGCGGAACGGCAGTGGAGTGACGGGGCCGGAAAGGATGGTTCCTTCACTGACTGCCGGGCCGAGCGGCTCCAGGGGCCGCATGCAGTACCCGCGATATCCAGCAGTGCAACCGAATAACCGAATGAGGTAAGGAGCAGACGCCATCAGGATCGCCCGGGCGAGGAAGAAACACCGCTCGGGTACCGCAGGCCCCGGATTGGAAGGTGGTCCCCGGTCACGCATCCGCGATCCCCGCACTTCCGCCCTCCCAGGCGGACACGCGGAACAAAATGGCCGGCGCAGTCAGCCGGTAGATGGTGTTGAAAGCTCGGGGCCCGGGTGCCGGAACGGCATTCGGGCCCCTCGACGCGTCCCCGAAAGAAGAGGTCTATGCCCCCTCGCGATCCCCGCCCCGCCGACAAGTTCGACGACGACGATTACCCCGCCTACACCATGGGCCGGGCCGCCGAAATGATCGGCGCCGCCCCCGCCTTCCTCCGCGCCCTTGGCGAGCACCGCCTGATCACTCCGCTGCGCTCCGAAGGCGGCCACCGCCGCTACTCCCGCTACCAACTACGCATCGCCGCCCGCGTCCGCGAACTGGTGGACGCCGGCACCCCCATCGAAGCCGCCTGCCGCATCATCATTCTCGAAGACCAACTCGAAGAAGCCCAGCGCATCAACGAAGACCTGCACACCCGCGGCGCCACCTCGTAACAGCGTTCCGAGACCGACCTGCCCGAGCTGCGCACCGCTGGGACCGCGGCCTGACCCGCGACGGCAGACGTTGCCCCGGCGGCCGGGCCAGCCCCGTGAACCAGGCCGCCCGCTGCGCCGAGGTCCAGGAGGGCCTTGGGCCGCTCGGCCACCTCGCCAAGCCCCAACCCCGGCCGCCATGGCTCCGCACGCACACGGCAGCTCTCACTCCCGTATGGCGGCATTGCAGGGCTACCGTCGAACCGACGAGCCGACCGGAACCCATCGGGGGATTGCTGGCTCAAAGGCCCACTCTTCTGCGGACACTGATCACCAGACGCCACTGGCAGGTGTTCGAGACGTCCAAGCTTCACCAGCTGGGTTGGCGACGGCCAACGGATGACTCGCACCACACGGTTCACGCGCAGAGCGCCGCGCCGGCCGTGACCGAGCCATGCGGTCATGAGGCCGCTGCGACACCGCTGGGTTCGATCCGCCCTCTGTCCCCCTCAGCAGGTCCGCGTCCGGTGCACTCGACGCGCCGGGCCGCGGTTGCTCGGGACCCTGGACCCTCTGGTGTCAAGCGACCGTGCAGTCCTCGACGTCGTGCGCGCATGTACGCCAAGCGCGGGCGGCTTCCGGCTTGGTCGCGAAGGCGGTGTCCTCGCCGAGTCCGGCGGCCCGGCAGCGGTCGGGGTCGGCCCTCCAGGAACGGGGGACGTACAGTTCCCGGTCCACTGCCGCGTGCCCGCGCGGGCCGGCGTAGACCAGGTAGACCGCGCCCGGGCATTATCGATCCTGCCCGCGGTGACGGTGTACTGGCGCTGGACGCCGACCGTTCCGGTGCCCTTCTTCACGTACCCGGTCTCGTCGACCACCAGCACCGCCTGGTCGTCGTGCAGGTGCTCCACCACGTATTCGCGCACGTCGTCGCGTACCTGGTCGGCGTCCCACTTGGCCCGGCCGCGCAGGTGCTGCATGCCCTCCGGGGTGGTCTCCCCGGCCCATGCGGCGGTGGTCCAGCGGCTCTTGCGCGGCAGGCCCGACAGCAGCCCGAGCACCAACTGTCTTGTCCGACGCCGGGGTTCGACCCGTGTGAACCGTCCCGCGATCGGCCCATCAGGCCTTCGAACGCCTCCTGCCAGCGGGCAGGGTTTACGCTGTGACCTGCGCCACCACGTGATCGTTAGTCTTCACACACCGATGATCAACGGTGGCCGCACCTGCCTTTCCCCCCGGAAGACGGACATCGCTGAGCGAAAGCGAAGCTCCGGCCTCTCTGTCAGCCTCTGAGGAGACAGAAGGGGTGGCCCGCCGGATCTGCGAAGATCCTCCAACCGCGGGTGTCGACGTGCAGCAGCGTGGCGCCGAAGCCGAGGACCTGTTCCTGGGCCCGGTCAAGGTCCGGGACATCGAGGTCCAGATGAAACTGCTGCGGGTACGTGCTGTCCGGCCACCGCGGCGCCCGGTGATCCTTCACGCGCTGGAACGCCAAGACCAGGCCAGAGCCCGTGTGAAGGGTCGAAAAGTCGTCACCGACCGCCCACCTGGAATCGGGCTGGTTGACCGCGCCGCCGAGGAGCGATTGGTAGAACCGGGCGAGTTCAAGGACATCCGGACAGTCCAGAACCACGCACTGCAGCCTGCCGATCACCGGTGTTCCTCCAACATCACGGGCCCCTGGCTCCGGTGAGCCACGGCCCGACGCGTGGGAAGGCGCAACGTAGGACCGCCGAGCGCCTAGACCTTAGCCGCATCTTCCGCCACTCGGCCGGCACATCACGATCTACAGCTGGAGCACTGAAAGGTGTCCCGTAACCGCTGGTCGTCACTGAGGAGCGACGCGTAGGCCTCGGGCATACCAGTCGAACCGTCTGCCGTTCTCGCTGCGGGTCCGCTCGCCAGGGGCGAAAACCTGCCCGCCGCGCGACGGCGGCGGATGCGGGAGTCCCGCCTCGACCTGGGTCACCGCCTCCTGCCCGCCCTCACTGGCCGCGCGCACCGGATTCCACCAGCTCGACGATCCGCCGGTAGTCCACCGCGAGCGCGTCCGATGTCGCCGCCTCGTGCCGGCGCGGCACGACGGACCCCACAACCGGACCCAGGGTCTTCTCGCTCACGTCTGGCGCCTCCCGCACCCGGGCAGTCGCCACCCGCTCCTCCGATAACCCCAGCACCGAAGGCACCGGTCACCTCCGCACCAACGAGAATGAACTGATCGCCCGAACTCTCCCGCGGCAGCACTAAACCATGCCTGGACAGCGGAAACTCAATGATCACATTCGGAAGGACAACAGCTTCTCACCACATAGGACACGGCCTTATGGCATCACATTCATCCATGCCGGCCGCAAGAAGCTGCCTGCCGACCGGCGTGGAAGTGGCGACTGCGCGAAACGTCGCGTGACCGGCTGCAGAAGAGCATCCGCTTCAGGCATACCGTGAGGGCGGACCGGCGTACTCGCGGGGACAAGAAGGGGGAATGAATTCATGCTCGGAGAGATGGTGTTCCGGAGCGACGACGTGGCTCCGGCGGACCGGTTCGACTACTGGCGTGAGCAGGTCGTCGGGAGCTTTATGCCCATGGAAGTTCTCAGTGACCACGTGACCGACTTCGCTGTCTCACAGCGCATCGTGGACCTCGGCGCCGTGCGCTTGCGTACGACTGAGCACACGCCGATGACCCTGCGGCGCACGGCGCAGCTGGTCCGGCGGTCCGACCCGGAGCACTACCACCTGTCACTTGCTACCAGCGGGAGTGCCAAGGTCGTCGACCCCGGCGGCGACGCATGGTACGGCGTGGGCGACCTGATCATCATGGATACCTCACGCCCCCATCACGTGGAGATGGACAGCGGTGAGAGCCAGGATCAGGTGCGGGGGACGGGCCTCTTCGTCCCCCGGGAGCTGCTGCCCCTGCCGGCGAAGGGCGTCGAGAAGCTGATCAACCGGCCGATGTCGGGGCGGGAGGGCGTCGGCGCCCTGCTGGCCCAGTTCCTCACCCAGGTATGCAGGGACAGCGGCTCCTACCGGCCCGCCGACGGGCCCCGGCTGGGAACGGTGGCGCTCGACCTGGTCTCCACGCTGCTCGCCCACACCCTGGACGAGGACACGCTCGCCCCGGAGACCCGTCGGCGCACCCTGCTCCTACGCATCCAGGCGTTCATCCAACAACGCCTGGCCGATCCCGACCTGACGCCCAGCTTGGTCGCAGCCGCCCATCACATATCCCTCAGCTACCTCTACCGCGTCTTCGAGGACGAAGAGGCCACCGTAGCCGCCTGGATCCGCCGCCAGCGCCTCGAACGCGCCCGCCGCGACCTCGCCGACACCGCCCTCCGCCACACCCCCGTCCACACCATCGCCGCCCGCTGGGGCTTCCCCCGCGCCGCGGACTTCACCCGCGCCTTCCGCACCGCCTACGGCATGCCCCCCACGGACTACCGGAACGAGGTGTGCCGGGCTGCTGAGTAGGCCGGCCCCGGACCTCCGCCTGCTGTCGGCGGCGAATCAGAGTCGGCGTAGGGGGAGTTGGTCGCGTCAGCCGTCCGCGGGTCACCCTCGCTGAGCCGCGCGGATGGCACTCCGTCCGCCCAGGACAGTGACCACGGCGGCCATCAGGCCGCCGCCGCACAGTGCGGCGGCGAGCAAGCACCAGGAGTATGTCCCGGTCCCCAGCACGGCGGTCAGGAACCCGGCGTGCCAGGCGGTGACGACGACGGCGATCATCGTCGACACCAGCAGGGGGACGGCCAGATGCCATCCGGCCGCCGCCCGGAGGACGGTGTGCCCACCGGCCGGGTCGGCGAGCGGCACAAGGGTGTGCCGGACCCGCGCGAACTCCGCAGCCGCGCTGAAGCCGCCGGCCAGCAGCAGGAGAGCGAGTCCCAGCGACCCGAACAGCAGAACCCAGTTGTTCAGCCGGGTCTTGGTGCCGGCGCCGACCAGCCAGGTCTCTCCCGGGGCCTCGACATTCACCGCAGGAGCCAGCGAGTACGCGGCTCTCTCCACCGCGGCACGCCGGGCCGGGCCGTCGCTGATCACCAGCAGTGAGCCGCGCAGCCGGTCGAGACGCAGCCCGGAGGGCGCGGCCTGGACGCGCAGCCGCCCGTACCAGTCGCGGATCTCCGTCACGCGTAGGTCGCCGCCGGTGACCGCCCTCGGCGTGGCGGGGCACCCGAGGCCGAGCGTCCGCACAGTACGGCAGGAGCCCTGGAGTAGCGCCCCCTGCTGGTCGAGGTCCATGGTCAGGCCGAGTACGTGGGTCCCGGCCGGCAGGGAGCCGGACAGCGCCTCGATCGCTGATGGGGGGAGGTCACGGCTCTGGACGTTGAGCACGCCGTCGCCGATCCGGGCCTCGGTGGCGCGAGCCGCGGTCGCCTTCTCGCCCACGTCGCTGTTCGCTATCTGGAGCTGGCAGACGAGCCCGAGCCCGATGATCAGCGCAACGGCCGGCCGGACCACGACACCGGGGTGCGCGACCGTCCACCGTCCTCCGACCAGTCGACCGGGACGGCCGGTGCGGAGCCCGTGTGCGGCGAGCTTCGCCCCGAGCGCGCGGCTCGCCACAGTGGCCACGGAGGGCAGTAGTGCCCACATGACGACCGTGCCGCCGATGAAGGTGCAGAGGCCGGCCGGCCCCACGAGGTACTGGCTGAACACGACGGCGGCGAGGCCCAAACCGCACCCGGCCGGCCGCCACCGCGGAACCGTGGCGGCCGATGACCGCCGTCCGGTTGCGGCACCCCGGCATGCCGGGCTGGGGAGAACGGCCACCGCGACCAGGGTGACGGTGAAGGACAGGACCAGTGCGGCGAGCGCCATGGGCCATGCCGACCGCAGGTCGCCGCTGTTCAGCAGATAGCCGGTGGCGGGAATCCGGAGGTCGGTGGTCATCGCGCCGAGCATCGGGAGGGCCGCCAGGGCCGTTCCGGCCGCGGTGGGCCGCACAGCCTCGCCGATACGGACCGCCGCACGGTGGCACGGGGTCCCTCCCGGCGTCGGCGACGGACCGCTGCGCCGGCCGCGCGAGCCGGCCCGCGCGGCGACGACCAGCAGCGCCAGCGCCGGTACACCGGTCAGCACCCCCAGGGCGAGCAGCGCATGGGTGAGCGGGCGGGTGTAGAGGGACTCCCCCATCGGGTAGCTCTGCCCGAACCCTCGTGCGTACGACCAGGATTCCCGTTCGCGGGCGTCAGGGGCGTGGGAGGGCCCGACATACGCGAGGCGCTCCGAGGGGGAGACGAGACCGGACCTGCCGATCATGCCCGCGTAGTGGCCGTACCGGTTGGTGATCCCCTCGTGCTGCCCCGCCCGGACCAGTTCCGGCGAGAGCATCACCTCGCCGGGCGCCGGCCAGCGGGTCAGGCCCGGTGGGGGCTGGGCCCCGGGCTTCAGCGGACGGAGGTAGACCACGCTGTGCGCGACCTTGCCAACGGAGTCGAAGCCCTCCCGCCACAGCGCGACCGCGTCCTGCTGCCGTTCGGTGATCACGGGTCCGCGGGCCTGGTTCCGCGCCGCCCGCCCGTCGTAGGTGGCGATCGTGGCGACTGCGGCGAGGGCGACGACGGCGACCGCCGCGGAGGCGGCGTACCGTGCCCAGAACCCCAGGCGCCCGCCGGTGCCATCACGCCCGGCGGCGCAGCCGATGCGGACCCACCGCCACCACAGCAATACGCCGCGACGCTCCGGCGCAGCGGCGTCCGCTCCGGGTGTCTGGCCTGCGACCGTGCTCATATGACCACCTCCTTCGCCCCGTTCATGGCTTCCGTCAGCACCCCGGCCCCCAGCCGGAGCGTCCGCCGGGCCGACGAGCCCGGCTCGACATCCAGGTCGACTGCGCCCAACAGCACTCGCTCGCCCAGCCGATGGCGAAGACCGGCCACTTGAAGGCCGGTCGATTCCCCCGCCGTCACCACGGTCGGCTCCCTCGTCGTCACCCCGGCCATCTCGGGGTGCGTGGAACAGGTTCGAAAAATAGCCGCCGGGCCGGACGTCACGCGGCCGGCCCGGCGGATGGGCACTAGACCGGCTGTCAGGGCGCCTTCCAGCCTGAGCAGTCGTCACCGTCCCCGTAATTCACGTCGCATGCCTGGAAACTGATGATGCGGGACCCGCTCCCGGAGTACGCGGTCGTGTTGGGGCCGTTCTTGTTCCACAGGGTCCGCTTGGTGCCGGGGCTGGCCTTGCGGCGGTACTCCGCCTTCGCCGGGTCACCGTCACGACTGCCGTCCTTGACGGCGATCCGCCCGGAGCTGCCTGCCGCCGGGGTCCACGCGGTGGCACCGCCCCCCTTCGCGGACGTCGCGACCGCGGTGGTGGTGGGTACCACGAGCGTGGCGGCGAGCAGCGCTCCGGCAACAAACTTGAGTTTCGTCATTCTTGTTCCCCCTTCTTGATGAAAAGGCTTAGGAAATCCTCGACTTGGTCGCATCCGATTCCCCTCTCTGAGCGGGCCGACCGCAAGCCGGCGCCGCATTCTTCGCAACCGATTCCCCGTACGCCGCCGACCCCCGATTGCGCGGTGGAGTAGGGCGACTTCGGTGCGGATTCATCCGGCTGCCTCCATCAGAATGCCGGGAGGCCACCCAGGCGTCGTTAGCTGTGGTTCCACAGTCCCTTGGCTCTGCTTCCACAGAGCGTTGTCCAACCTGAAGCCGGCGGTCGCGGGGCCGGTGCGGGCCGTACGGCTTGCGCTCATGCTCCGCGGTACCGGGGGTGACCGGCGTGGCGTTCCTGGGATCGAGGGCGTGTCCGCGGGCTCTTCCCCTGACGGACTTCCAGCGGCCGGACGGCGGTCCTGGAGGCCGGGAGCGCGAAGTCAGTCAGTCCGACGCTGCATCACGAAGGGCTGGTGCTCTTGCTCGCATCCCTGGCAGGCATCGGACTCGCGATCGCAGCCCTGCATGTGTGGGAGCCGCCCCCCCGCCTCGCGTGGCAACTCCAGCACCACACCGCGAGGGTCTGCGACCTCGGCCGCACATCCCCCTCGCCGCCGACATCGTCCCCAGGGGCGCCGCCCGCCACCCTGCCGCTGCCGCTGCCGCTGCCGCCACATGCTGCGGGGCCCTCCAGCGCCTGGCAAGGGGCCCGGCCCCTCACGCGCGGGGACGGCGGGTTCGCTATAGCTGTCCCTCCAGGGCGTCACGCAGGTGGTTGCCCGGATCACGCAGGAACAGTGCGGGGATCTCGGTGTCCGGTGCGGTCGCCGGCCGGTCGTCGCCTTCTTCCAGGCCCTCGTCACCAAGGCCGATGATGAACGGCCGGTCGCTGGGGTCGTTGGTGGGGCGCCGTTGCCAAACCATGGCGTGGTTGCGGACGAAGACTTCGCCGAAGTACCAGTAGGCGACCTGCACAAACGGGCTGTCCTCGGCGTCCTGGATTTCCTCGTAGCTGGTGAACCGGTCGCGGATCGCCTCTTCCAGCCGGTCAAGGGATTCCATGGTGAAGTCCCACACTCCGCCCACCTCGGCCTCCCACGCGGCGAAGGCGTCCTTCTGGGTAGCCAACCAATTGACCAGTGTGGCGTTTGCGATCCAGCTCTCGTTCCCCGTCATGCCCGCGACCATACGGACCGTGCATGACGGGGAGCGATAACGACCCATGACGGAACGGGCATTGGTACCGGCACGCCCGTTTTCCATTGAGAGGTCGGCGAGTTGAGCCCCTCCAGCACCAGTGGGGCCGAGTGCGGTCCGGGCCCTGACCCGAGGGCGAGCTCACCGAACCACCGAGCTCAACGCTGCCGAACGCCGCATCTGGGACACCTCCCCACGCGGTCAGGCCGGCGACTTCCGCTTCTCGCCGCAGAACTCAGGTACCTTCCGGTCCAGCGGTCAGGACGCCGCGGCAATGCGGGGCGCCAGCTTGACCACCCCGGCTCGTCGTCACCACCCGCTCCGGTCGTCCGATCGAGCCGCGGAACCTGAACCGCTCCTTCTCCCGGCTCACCGTCTCGGCCGGCCTCCGCCCCATCCGCCTCCACGACGCCCGGCACGGCTGCGCCACCCTGCTCACCGCGGCCGGCGTCGCCCCTCGCGTCCTGATGGAGACCCTTGGCCACAGCCAGATCAGCATGACCATGGACGTCTACACCCACGTCGCCCAGGACACCCAGCGGGAAGCGATCAGCCACATGGACCGGCTGCTGAAACGGCGGCTCGATCGGCAGTGATCTCGACCGACCACCCGCGTTGATGTCATCCGTAGATGTCAGAAGCCCCAGGCCACCTCCGGCCCGGGGCTTCGTCCCTGTTCAAGCTGAGAGCCCCCTGTCGGATTCGAACCGACGACCTTCGCTTTACAAGAGCGGTGCTCTGGCCAGCTGAGCTAAGGAGGCGTGCGTGAAGCAGTGTACCCAGGTGGGCCGGGTGCGGGTTCCCGAATTTGTGAGTGCAGGGCTACTGACACCGGGGGCGGCTGCGGGTAGCGTCACGGCGAGCCCACGTCAGTGGGCCAAACCACCTCCTTTTACTCGGATCGTCCGGCACGTTCCTGCCGGTGAAGGGATTTTCACCATGGCTACGGTCACGTATGACCAGGCAACCCGTATCTACCCGGGTTCCGACAAGCCCGCCGTCGACAAACTGGACATCGCCATCGAAGACGGCGAATTTCTTGTCCTGGTCGGCCCCTCCGGATGTGGCAAGTCCACCTCGCTGCGGATGCTCGCGGGGCTGGAGGACGTCGACGGAGGCGCCATCCGCATCGGGGACCGCGATGTCACCCACCTTCCGCCCAAGGACCGGGACATCGCCATGGTGTTCCAGAACTACGCGCTCTACCCGCACATGACGGTCGCCGACAACATGGGCTTCGCGCTCAAGATCGCCGGGGTGCCGAAGGCCGAGATCCGGCAGAAGGTCGAGGACGCGGCCAAGATCCTGGACCTCACGGATTACCTGGGGCGCAAGCCCAAGGCGCTGTCCGGCGGTCAGCGGCAGCGGGTCGCCATGGGGCGTGCCATCGTCCGGGAACCGCAGGTCTTCCTCATGGACGAGCCGCTCTCCAACCTGGACGCCAAGCTCCGCGTCCAGACCCGCACGCAGATCGCGGGGCTGCAGCGGCGGCTCGGGATCACGACGGTGTACGTCACCCACGACCAGGTCGAGGCCATGACCATGGGCGACCGGGTGGCCGTGCTCAAGGACGGTCTGCTGCAGCAGATCGATTCGCCGCGGAACATGTACGACCGGCCGGCGAATCTCTTCGTGGCGGGGTTCATCGGGTCGCCGGCCATGAATCTGGTCGAGGTGCCGATCACGGACGGCGGCGTGAAGTTCGGCAACAGCGTCGTCCCCGTCAGCCGTGAGGCGCTGACCGCGGCCGCCGACAAGGGCGACACGACGGTGACCGTGGGCGTACGCCCCGAGCACTTCGAGATCGTCGAGCAGAACGGCGCCGCCGCGAAGTCGCTGTCCAAGGAGTCCGCCGACGCACCGGCCGGTCTGGCCGTCACGGTCAATGTCGTCGAGGAACTGGGCGCCGACGGCTATGTCTACGGCACCGCGGAGGTCGGCGGCGAGGTCAAGGACCTCGTCGTACGGGTCAACGGCCGCCAGGTCCCGGACAAGGGCGCCCGGCTGCACGTCGTACCGCGGCCCGGCGAGACGCACGTCTTCTCGACGTCGTCCGGGGAGCGCCTCACCGACTGATTCGGGAGCCGACGCGACCCGGCCCGACCCGGCCCGGCCCGACCCGGCCCGGCCCGACCCGGCCCGACCCGGCCCAACCGATGCGGGACCCGACCCAACCGATGCGGGCGTCCGCACCGGCCGATGCGGGACCCGGCCCGGCCGATGCGGCAGCCCGCTGATGCGGGACCCATTGATAGCGGGTGACTGGCGCGCGTGAGAGCGGCGGCGGCGGTGGGGGGTAGTACCCGGTACTACCCGGCACCGCCGCCGCTGTGTGGTGCGGCCGCTGTGTGGTGCGGCCGCGCCAGGACGGCACCATAGGGGCATAACCGTGCTTTTCGTATCCGTGCGTCAACATCGAAACCGCACCGACGAGCCAATGCATCCCTCGATAAGGTGACCAAATGTCGCCAAATCATCACTCCTCGCTACCATCGCGACCGTGAACTCCGCAGCCCGCCGCATCGGCAGAACTCTCGCCCTCGTCCTTCCCGTCGTCCTCGTGCTCTCCGGAACCCTCGCGGTCACCCGCGTCCCGTGGGCCTCGACGGCCACCGACTCCCAGGTGCTGACCGCGTCGTCCGGAAGGGCCTCCACCAAGGCCGGCCCGCTCGCCCCCCAGGAGGCCCTGCGCAAGCGCCTCCTGGTCGAGCTCCAGGAGAAGGACCCGGGCGTCGCCCTGACCCACCTCCAGGAGGCGACCACCAAGCGGCCCTCACTGGCCAAGCACTGCGTCTCCATCGCCCGTGACCTCGGCCGTGCCGCGGTCGCCAAGTACGGTGCCGCACACCGCGCCCAGGCCTTCTCCCGCCCGGTCTGCGACACCTCCTTCGCCACCGGCGTCGCCGCCGCCCAGTGACCCCAGCTCGCACCCCCTAGGGTGCGAACCATGACAGGTGCCCAGCATCCTCACCCCACGCAGGCCGTGGTCCTGGCCGGCGGCCAGGGCTCACGTCTCCGCCCGTACACCGATGACCGCCCCAAGCCGATGGTCGAGATTCCCGGCACCGGGACCCCGATCATCGGCCACCAACTGAACTGGCTGGCCGAGGAAGGCGTCACGGACGCCGTCGTCTCCTGCGGGCACCTCGCCGGGGTACTCCAGGAATGGCTGGACCGGGCCCGACTGCCGTTGCGCGTCACGACCGTTGTCGAGACCGAGCCGCTGGGCCGCGGCGGCGGCCTCAAGTACGCGGCCGGCTCCCTCCCCCGCCCGGACGAGCCCTGGTACGCCACCAATGGCGACATCTGGACCCGCTTCCCGCTCCGGGAGATGGCCGCCTTCCATCACGAGCGCGATGCCGAGGCCACCCTCGCGCTTGCCCGCCCCCGTATCCCCTGGGGCGCCGTGGAGACCGACGCGTTCGGACACGTCCTGGACTTCATCGAGTCGCCGCCCTCGCCGTATCTCATCAACGCCGGCGTCTATGTCTTCTCCGCCGCGTTCACCGAGCTCCTGCCCGACCGCGGCGACCATGAGCGCACCACCTTCCCGCGCCTCGCCCGCGAACGCCGGCTCGCCGGATTCCCGCTCCCCCAGGGCGCGTACTGGCGCGCCATCGATACCGCCAAGGACCTCACCGAGGCCGCCAAGGAGCTGAGCGCGCACGGAGGTTGAGGAGGGAGGCCCCCGGGCCCCTAAGCCCCCGCAGGCCCCCTCAGCCCCTTTCGCGGGCCCCTCAAGCCCCACCCACCGGCACCAGGCGCGCTCCCTCCCTGCCGCCCGCCGCGCTCCCCCCGGCCCTCACCCACCCGGCACGCGCCCGTCGCGCTCGCCCGGTCCTCACCCACCCCTGACCCACCCGGCACGCGCCCGCCCCGCTCCCCGCCCGCCCACACACACCTGTCCCTGACCGCTCCCCCTCCCCGTTCACAGCCGGTGGATCCGGGCCGCACGAGGAGCGGGACGATCAGGGACAGGTACGAGATCGGGGACAGGTACGAGATCGGGGACAGGTACGGGTTCGGGGACAGGTACGAGATCAGGGACAGATGCGGGCCCCGGTCAGCCCAGGAGCCCGCCAAGGCTTCCGCCGCCGGAGTCGCCGCCGGAGCCGCTGGAGCCGGTGCTGCCGGTGCCGGTGGTGCCGCCGCCGGTGCCGCCCGCCGACGTCGGCGCATGGGTCGGTACCGGGTCGCGGGTCGGCACGGTCTGCTGGGGTGCGCTGGTGGTCGCTCCCGGCTGCCGGGAGAGGCCGCTGCTGCCCGCCGACCGTCCCGTGCCGGAGGTCGACGCGGACGGGGTACCGGGCTTACGGGCCTTGTGCGAGGCGTTTGCCGAAGGGGTTCCGGGGCGCGGTGCGGCGCTGCCCTTGTGGCGCTGGCCGGGCCGGGCGGTGTGCTTGCCGGGGCGGGGCAGCGGGGAGCCGGGGAGGTTGTTGATGGCGGGCTCGCCGGGCCGCGGGACGGTCGCGACCGTCGCGGAGCGTACGGCGCCGCCGAGCAGTGAGCCGATCAGCAGGGTCAGTCCGGCCACCACCGCGGTCATCACCGCTCCGCGGCGCAGCACCCGGCGCCGCAGGTCGGCGACCTCGACGCGGGGGCCGAGGCGTCGCCAGGCCTCGCCGGCCAGCCGCCCGTCCATGGAGTAGACGGGCGCACCCGCGATGATCAGCGGGCTCCAGGCGGCGAGGTAGATGATGTCGGGGGCGTCGTAGGCGGGGAGGGTGCGCCAGCTGACGGTCATCAGCAGTACCGCGGAGAGCAGCCCGCCGATGGACGCGGCGACCCGCTGCCACAGTCCGCAGATGGTCAGGACGCCGACGACGACCTGGAGGAAGGCGACGGTCAGGCCGGCGCCGACGGGGTGCGAGACGGCGAAGTCGCGGAGTGGCACGGCCAGCGCCCAGGGATCGAGCGACTGCAGCCACTTGACCATCGAGCCGCGCTCACCGCCGTCGAAGTAGACGGGGTCACAGAGCTTGCCCATCCCGGCGTAGACGGAGATCAGTCCGAGGAAGATGCGCAGCGGCAGCAGGACGACGCCCAGGTTCATCCGGCGGCCCGGGTAGTACGCGTGCCGCACGCTGTCGGTGCCGCGCCGCTTGGCGCCAGGGTCGTAGCCGTCCGGTGCCTGGAACCGGTCGTCGTCGTAACCGTCGTCGCAGCCGTCGTCGTGACCGTCGTCGGTGTGGCCGCGGCCGTCGTAGGGACCGCGGTAGGGGTGGTCGTGGTAGGTGTCGCCGTACGCGCTGCCCACGGGGCGTACGCCGCGCAGCAGCGGGGTGCGGTCGGAGTCGGCGGGGCCGCGCTGGCCGATCACGGTCGCGGCGGGGGCGGCGTCGCCGAGGCGGACCCGGGGCAGGACCTGGGTCGTGCCGACGTCCTCGCCCTGGCCGCCGTCGAGGCCGACGCCCGCGTTGCGCACCGCGTGCAGGAGTTGGGTGGTGGCGCCGGCCGTGCCGCCCGGATCGGTGCGGCCGCTCCACACCACGGGCGCCCGGCGTCTGGCGCCGGCGGCCGAGCCGCGGAGGGCGGGGATGCGCGCGGCGTCGGCCAGGGCGCCGCGCGCCGCGGGCGCGGGCGCGGCGAGCTGTACGCGGAAACTGGCGTGGTTGACGATGACCTGCGCGGGATCGCACGGCACCTTGACCGAGCTCAGGCCCGGCTCGTCATCGAAGCCCGGCGAGCGTCCCCCCGTAGGCGTGCGGGGTGTTCTGGTGTCCACGCTCATCTAACCGAGTGACCCCCGGTTAAGACACTGCCTTGACCGGGTCGATCTGTCCGAGACCCGTCAAAGGATCACGAGAGCCGGGAGAGACGCCTCACCGGGAGACTGGACAGGCGCCCTCCGGGACACGGGGGGGCGCACAGAGGGTCAGGTCGTGCCCCGGGGTGTGACGCACAGGTGCGCACCGCCCCGGGGCACCGGGGACTCAGGCGCGGCGGCGCGCCGCTTCCCACAGGACGACACCGGCCGCGACACCGGCGTTCAGCGACTCCGCGCCGCCCGGCATCGGGATCCGCACCCGCACGTCACAGGTCTCGCCGACCAGCCGCGACAGGCCCTTGCCCTCGCTGCCGACGACGATGACGACCGGGCCGTCCAGCGCCTCGACGTCCTGCAGCTCCAGCTCGCCGTCCGCGGCCAGCCCGACGACCGTCAGACCGGCCTTCTGGTACGACTCCAGGGTCCGGGTCAGGTTGGTGGCGCGCGCGACCGGCGTACGGGCCGCGGTGCCCGCCGAGGTCTTCCACGCGCCGGCCGTCATACCGGCCGCGCGGCGCTCCGGCACGACCACGCCGTGGCCGCCGAAGGCACACACGGAGCGGACCACGGCGCCGAGGTTGCGCGGGTCGGTGACGCCGTCGAGCGCGACGATCAGCGGGTCGTCACCGACGTCGAACGCGGCCGCGGCCAGGTCCTCGGGGTGGGCGTAGTCGTACGGCGGGACCTGCAGGACCAGGCCCTGGTGGTTGAGGCCGTTGGTCATCCGGTCCAGCTCGGGGCGCGGCGCCTCCATCAGGTTGATGTCGCCGCGCTCCGAGGCGAGCTGCAGTGCGGCGCGCACCCGCTCATCGGTGTCGATGAACTGCTGGACGTAGAGGGTGGTCGCGGGCACGCCGTCGCGCAGCGCCTCGAAGACCGGGTTACGGCCGACGACCAGCTCGGCGGTGCCCTTGGCGCCGCCGCGGCGCGGGGCCGGGCGGCGCGAGGCGGCCTGCCTCGCCTGGGCATTGGCGACGCGGTTCTTGACGTGTCCCTTGCGAGCGGAGGCGGGCGGGGTCGGGCCCTTGCCCTCCAGGCTCCGGCGCCGCTTACCGCCGCTGCCGACCTGCGCGCCCTTCTTGTTGGACGTGCGGCGGTTCCTGCGCTGGCTGTTGCCGGCCATGGGTCACCTGTTTCTTCACTGCTCTCGACGTCTCGCGACGTGGAGTGGGTACGTACGTATGGATTGAGTGTCGCCCGCGGCCACCGTGCGAGGCGAATCCGGGTGGCCGACGGGGCGCGGGACCGGGGTCAGGACAGCGACCAGCGCGGGCCCGAGGGGGTGTCCTCGATGGCGAGTCCGGACTGCTGGAGCTGGTCGCGGATGGCGTCGGCGGTGGCGTAGTCCTTGCGGGAGCGGGCGGCCTGGCGCTGTTCGAGGACGAGGCGCACCAGGGAGTCCACCACGCCGTGGAGGTCTTCTCCGCGGTCGGTGCCGCCGACGGACCAGCGCTCGTCGAGCGGGTCCAGACCGAGCACCCCGAGCATGGCCCGCAGCTCGGCCAGCCGGGCCACCGCGGCTTCCTTGTCGTCGGCGGTCAGTGCGGAATTGCCCTGGCGGACGGTGGTGTGCACGATCGCCAGCGCCTGCGGGACGCCCAGATCGTCGTCCATCGCCTCGGCGAAGGCCGGCGGCACGTCGGGCGCCGGCTCGACGGGCCCGGCCTTCTCGACGACCCGCTGGATGAACCCCTCGATCCGCGCGAAAGCGGACTCGGCCTCGCGCAGCGCGTCCTCGCTGTACTCGATCATCGAGCGGTAGTGCGGGGTGCCCAGGTAGTAGCGCAGCACGATCGGGCGCCAGCGCTTGACCATCTCCGAGACCAGCAGGGAGTTGCCCAGCGACTTGGACATCTTCTCGCCGCTCATGGTCACCCACGCGTTGTGGGTCCAGTACCGGGCGAATGCGTCGCCGAAGGCCTTGGCCTGCGCGATCTCGTTCTCGTGGTGCGGGAAGATCAGGTCGATGCCGCCGCCGTGGATGTCGAACGCGGCGCCCAGGTACTTGTGGGCCATCGCCGAGCACTCCAGGTGCCAGCCGGGCCGGCCGCGGCCCCACGGGGTCTCCCAGCTGGGCTCGCCCTCCTTCGCCGCCTTCCACATGGCGAAGTCGCGCGGGTCCCGCTTGCCGGTCTCCCCCTCGCCGGACGGCTGGAGGAGGTTGTCCAACTCCTGGTTGGACAACCGGAGATAGTCCGGGAAGGACTTGACGTCGAAGTAGACGTTGCCGTCGGCGGCGTAGGCGTGACCGCGCTCGATCAGGCCGCGCATCATCTCGGTCATCTCGGGGATGTGGCCGGTGGCACGCGGCTCGTAGGTGGGGCGCAGGCAGCCGAGAGCGTCGTACGCCGTATTGAAGGCGACCTCGTTCTCATAGCCCACGGACCACCACGGGCGGCCCTGTTCGGCGGACTTCTTGATGATCTTGTCGTCGATGTCCGTGACATTGCGCACGAACGTCACGTCGTAGCCGCGGTACTCGAACCAGCGGCGCATGATGTCGAAGTTCAGTCCCGACCTGATGTGCCCGATATGCGGGGCGGCCTGCACGGTCGCACCACACAGGTAGATCGAGACACAGCCCGGCGTGAGCGGGGTGAAATCGCGAATCTGCCGGGCGCTGGTGTCGTACAGGCGAATCGTCACGGAACCAGGGTAGTCGGAACGAGGCAGTGCCCCGCGACCCATTGGGCCACAGGGTGACGTATCCGTCATCGGCGTCCGATTCGCCGGACCCGCCGCCGCTTCCGGCGCGGCCGGCGAGCCCGTCAGATGCTGCCGACCACCTTGCGCGGCGTGATCCGGACGACCACCCGCTCGGCGTCCTTGCCCGACTCCGGGTTGAACTCGGCGTACGGCTTGCCGGTGTACTTCCGCGACAGCTCGTCGATCAGCTCCTGCCCGCCCTCGGTGGTGAGGGAGGCGGAGCCACGGACCTCCGCGTAGGTGTACGGGGCGTCGAAGGGCTGGACGACGACCGAGACCCGCGGGTCACGCCGGAGGTTGGCCTCCTTGCGCCGGCCGACGGTCGTCGAGAACAGCAGGTCGCCGCCGTCCCGCTTCACCCAGACCGGGGAGACCTGGGGGCTGCCGTCGGGCTGGACGGTCGCCACGGTCACGAAGACCGGAGTGTCGAGGAGCTGCTTGAGGTCGTCGGACAGGGTGGCAGTCACGAGCGGTCCTTCCTGCGGGCCTTCCGGGGCCCTCCGGGGACAGGGATACTCCGATCCTCCCTCCAACACCCGTGCGGCGCCCGGCATTCCCACGCCATACGGGGGATGCCGGGCACCGCACGCGGAAGGACGGACGCGCCCGCCGTTCAGGCCGTACGGAAGACGATCGCCGTGGCGACCGCGGCCAGGCCCTCGGCGCGGCCGGTCAGCCCCAGTCCGTCCGAGGTCGTACCGGAGACCGAGACCGGCGCGCCCACGGCCGCCGACAGCGCCTTTTGGGCCTCGTCCCGCCGCTTGCCGACCTTCGGGCGGACGCCGATGACCTGCACCGCGACATTGCCGATGGTGAAGCCCTCGGCCCGGACGATCCGGGCCGCCTCGGCGAGCAGCGTCACCCCGGAGGCACCGGACCACTCGGGTCGGCCGGTGCCGAAGTGCGCTCCCAGGTCGCCGACGCCGGCCGCCGAGAACAGCGCGTCGCAGGCGGCGTGTGCGGCCACATCGCCGTCACTGTGCCCGGCCAGGCCGTAGCCGTCGCTCTCCGCCGCGTCCCAGAGCAGTCCGGCGCACCACAGCTCACGGCCCTGCTCGAAGGCGTGCACATCCGTGCCGATGCCGACGAGGGGGAGGACGGCGGGCGGGACCGCGGCCGGGGCGTCCCCGGCGGGCCGGGTTGCGTCCTGCTCAGACATAGCCATCGGTGGCCCTCCTGCGGGCGAGTACGGCCTCGGCCAGGACCAGGTCCAGCGGCCGGGTCACCTTGAATGCTTCCTCGTGCCCCGGGACGACCACGACCGGCGACCCGAGCCGTTCGACCAGCCCGGCGTCATCGGTGGCGCCCTCGCCCTCGACGACGGTGTCATGCGCCTTGCGCAGGGTCGCCAGGTCGAAGCCCTGCGGCGTCTGCACGGCGCGCAGCAGGGCCCGCTCCGGGGTGCCGACCACCGGCTCCGGGGTGCCCGGCGGCTGCGGGTCGACCTGCTTGACGGTGTCGGCGAGCGGCAGCGCCGGGACGACGGCGGGCGCACCGTCGCGTACGGCGGCGATCACCGCGTCGACGGTCTCGACCGGGACCAGCGGGCGCGCGGCGTCATGCACCAGCACGACATCGATGGTGTCCGGGAGCGCGGCCAGCCCGAGCTGTACGGACTCCTGGCGGGTCTGGCCGCCGGGGACCACCTGGAGGTCGGTGCGCTCGGCGAGCGGGTGCTCGTGGAGCAGGTGGCTGACCTCGGCCGCGCCGTCGGGCGGGGCGACCACCACGATCAGCGAGACGGCACGGGAGGCGGCCATCGCGCGGACTGCGTGCACCAGCATGGGGGTGCCGCCCAGCGCGCGCAGCGCCTTGGGGGTGCCGGGACCGAGCCGGACACCACGGCCGGCGGCGGGGATCACCGCGGCGGTGCGGATCGGACGGGAGGAATCTGGCATCGACGGCTCCGGAGTCCGGGGCGAGCCCGGAATTGACGCAGACAGGTTTGTTTCCTCGGGAGAGGTGGGTATGGCCCTGGGGGTAGCCCCGGCCGGAGGCTGGGGAAGTGCCGGGCGCGACGCCTTGACCGGCCCCTTCCGTGACACCGGTCGAGGCAACTGCCCGGGCCCGGCACACACCACAGGGGCCCGGCGCTTGCCGGTCCCGGCAGGTCACAACCTCATAAGTCAAGATCGCACAGCTCATGACCCGGTTCTCATGACCCGGTTCATGAGGCTCATGACGAGGCTCACGACACAGCAGCAGATATGCCGCAGCGCCCGGCAACAGGCCGTTTCACTGGGAAACGGTCGTCACTCGGGCACCGCGGCATTGCTACGTCGTCGCTGCGCCGGCTCTCGCCGACGCATACGTCGTCAGGACGCGAGTACCTCGTCGAGCAGGGCCTCGGCCTTGTCCTCGTTGGTGTTCTCCGCGAGAGCGAGCTCGCTCACCAGAATCTGGCGCGCCTTCGCGAGCATCCTCTTCTCACCGGCGGACAGTCCGCGCTCCCGCTCACGCCGCCACAGGTCACGCACCACTTCGGCAACCTTGATGACGTCACCGGAGGCGAGCTTCTCGAGATTTGCCTTGTAGCGACGGGACCAGTTCGTCGGCTCTTCGGCATACGGTGCACGAAGCACCTCGAAGACCCGGTCCAGCCCGTCCTGGCCAACCACGTCGCGTACGCCGACGAACTCCGCATTGTCCGCTGGAACACGAACAGTCAAGTCGCCCTGGGCGACCTTCAGCACCAAGTAGGTCTTGTCCACGCCTTTGATCTGGCGAGTTTCGATGGCCTCGATCAGCGCGGCCCCGTGATGGGGATAGACCACGGTGTCGCCAACCTTGAACGTCATGTGACAGGTACCCCTTCCGTGGCTATCCATGCTAACACGGGAACGGGCCGTTCTGAATGGCGTTTTCGCAGGTCAGGGCATATCTCGGGGCTTGACAACCATGACCGGAACGTGCTGCGAAGGACCCTCGGAGGCGGGTATTCGCAGGTCGGAGGGGCTGCACGGGCGAGCGGAAACCCGCCCGTCACATACCGGGAGCGCGGTGATCGACAGGCGGAATGTCCCGCTTTGTATGGATCCAGATGAGCGAGTTCCGCTACTCCGTTCGGCTGCTCCCGGCCCTTCGAGGGCGATTCCTGAATTGATCACGATCCGGCACCCCGAAGAGTGTGATCAATTCCGCGAGGCCTTCACATTCCCTGCGAATACTGCTTTTCCCCGGCGAGAAACGCACGGCCCTCCACCCGAACGGCCGCTTGCCGAATATTCCTTCCCCGTTCTCGCTGGTCGGTCTCGGTTCTTGAGGACTATCTCGGCGGGGGACCCCGGTCGCTGATCTCAGTCGGTGATCTCAGTCGCTGATCTCAGTCGGTGATCTTGAGAGGTGATCCTGGGGAGTGATCTTGGGGTGCTCTCGGTGGGGGATGTCCGTGGGGGTGGGCCGGCGTTGTCCGGCGACCGGCCGGGCGTGTTGGCCGGCGGGGTGCCGGGCATGTTGGCCGGCGGGTGCCGGGCGCGCCGGCCGGCGTGTTTTCCCGGCCGCCGCTCGATGGATCTTGAACTACCGCTCTTGATCCACCGTCTCTTGATCCACCGCCTCTTGATCCACCGCCTCTTGATCCACCGTCAGCTTTCCTTGTGCGCTTCCGCTTCGGGGGCCGGGCCACCGGGCCCGGACCGCGGTGGCGGGCCGCCGATCACGCTGGGGGCGGGTCGGGTGCGGCAGCGCGAGGACGGCTCGGTAACCTAGCGGCGCTGACACACCCTTAGGGCGGCTTTACGCACCCGTCGTCATGACGCGTACGCAGGGCCGCCCCAGCCGCCCATCCGCGACCGGGCACGAACGTTCGGCCGCCGTAGCTCGTCAAGGAGATGCCGCCGCCGTGAGCCGCAGCCTTCGACGCGGCGTCCTCGCCGCCACCGTCCTTTCGCTCTCGATCGCCACGCTGTCCGCCTGCGGGGCCGGGAACGAAGCCCAGACGCTGCAGGTCAAGCCGGACAACGCCGCGACCTCCGTCGACGGCATCAAGATCCAGAACGTCAACGTGATCACGCAGCCCGATGTGAACGCCAAGGGCCCGGCCGTGGTGGCCGCGACGGTGTTCAACAACGGCGACCAGGACCAGAAGCTCACCGGGATCTCCGTCGACGGCACCGGCCAGTCGGCCAAGCTCGCGCCGGTCGGCGGTGGCTCGGGCCCGATCACCGTGCCGGCCGGGGGCTCCGTGATGATCGGCGGCAAGGGCAACGCCTCGGCCGTCCTGGCCAGCGGCCGCGAGGCCGTCAAGGACGGGAACGTGCAGCCCCTGACGTTCACCTTCACCTCGATCGGCAAGGTGAAGGTCAGCTCCTACGTCGTCCCCGCGAAGAACTTCTTCGAGGGCTACGGTCCCTCGCAGCTGCCGCAGCCGTCCGGCTCGGCGTCTCCGTCCGGCTCCGCCAAGCCGTCGCAGTCGGGCAAGCCGTCCGGGTCGGCCAGCCCCTCCGGCTCCGGCTCGCCCTCCGCGTCGGCGCACGGCGGTCACTGACACCTCTCGGGGAACTCACGGACACCCCTCTCGGGGGTCACCGACACCGCACGCGTCTCGGGGTCACTGACACCGCACGTGGCACGCGTGTCGGGGTCACCGACACCGCCCGCGCGACGACAGCAGGCAGGCCGTCCCAGCGTCGTCACAGCCACGCCTCAGGGGCGCCCATCCGATCCGGAGGGGCGCCCCTGAGGCGTGCTGCCGCCGCGTACGGCCGGGTCGGCGCTGAACGGCGTGACGTGGCGCGGCTTCCCCGGGCGACGTGGCGCGACATCGCCCGGCAGCGTGGCGCGGCATCGCCGGGCCGCGGAGGCTCGCCCCGAGGCGGGAGTGGCCGGGCCCGCGCGCCTTGGGGCCTCGACGGCCCTTACGAGCGCGGCGTACGTACGGCCTTTACGGCTCGAACTTGTAGCCCAGGCCACGGACCGTGACGAGGTAGCGCGGCGCGCCCGGGTCGGGCTCGATCTTGGCGCGCAGTCGCTTGACGTGCACGTCCAGGGTCTTGGTGTCGCCCACGTAGTCGGCGCCCCAGACCCGGTCGATGAGCTGCATCCGGGTCAGCACGCGCCCGGCGTTGCGCAGCAGCATCTCCAGGAGGTCGAACTCCTTCAGGGGCAGGTCGACCTTGCCGCCGGAGACCGTGACGACATGGCGGTCCACGTCCATCCGGACCGGGCCGGCCTCCAGGGCCTGCGGGGTGACCTCCTCCGGCTCGCCGCGGCGGCGCATCACCGCGCGGATGCGGGCGACCAGTTCGCGGGAGGAGAAGGGCTTGGTGACGTAGTCGTCGGCCCCTATCTCCAGACCGACGACCTTGTCGATCTCGCTGTCCTTGGCGGTCACCATGATGACCGGGACGTTGGAGCGGCCACGCAGCTGGCGGCAGACCTCGGTGCCGGGCAGGCCCGGCAGCATCAGGTCGAGCAGGACGAGGTCGGCGCCGTTGCGCTCGAACTCGTCGAGTCCGTCGGGGCCCGTAGCCGCGATGGCGACCTCGAAACCCTCCTTGCGGAGCATGTACGACAGTGCGTCGCTGAACGATTCCTCGTCCTCGACGACAAGCACTCGGGTCACGGAAGGACCTCCGGGGCTGGGTGAGCAGGGAGCGGATCGTTGAAGGTCTCGTACGGGCGGTCCTCGTCGTCGAGGCCCTCCGCGGAGGGGTCGGCGGGCCGTTCGCGGTCGCGTACGGCTCCGGCTTCCGGGAGACGCAGGGTGAAGGTGGAGCCCTGTCCCTCAGCGCTCCACACCGTGACCTCCCCGCCGTGCGAGGCGGCCACATGCTTGACGATGGCGAGGCCGAGGCCGGTCCCGCCGGTGGCGCGCGAGCGCGCCGGGTCCACACGGTAGAACCGCTCGAAGACGCGGTCACGGTCCTTTTCGGATATCCCGATGCCCTGGTCGGTCACCGCGATCTCGATCAGGTCGCCGCCGGGCGCGGAGACCCGGCGCCCGGCGATCCCGACGCGGGTGCGCGCCGGGGAGTAGTTGACGGCGTTCTCGACGAGATTGCCCAGGGCCGCGGCGAGCTGGCCGCGGTTTCCCCATACGTGCAGGTCGGCAGCGCCGCCGACGGCCATGGTGATCTGCTTCGCGCCGGCCTGCTGGCGGCAGCGGTCCATCGCCTCGGCGACCAGCTCGTCGACCCGGACCGGCTCGGCGTCCTCCAGCGGGTTGTCGTTCTGCACCCGGGAGAGGTCGATGAGCTCCTGGACGAGGTTGGTCAGGCGGGTGGCCTCGTTCTGCATCCGGCCGGCGAAGCGCTCGACGGCCTCGGGATCGTCGCTGGCGTCCATCACGGCCTCGGAGAGCAGCGACAGGGCGCCGACCGGCGTCTTGAGCTCATGGCTGACGTTGGCGACGAAGTCGCGGCGGACCGCTTCTATCCGGCGGGCCTCCGTGAGGTCCTCGACCAGCAGCAGCACGAGCCGGGAGCCGAGCGGGGCGACTCTGGCGGAGACCGCCAGCGCCTCGCCACGGCCAGTGCCGCGGCGCGGCAGGTCCAGCTCGACCTGGCGTATCTCGCCGTCCCTTCGGGTGTCGCGGGCCATCTGCATCATCGGCTCGACGGCGAGCTTGCCGCCCCGGACCAGCCCGAGGGCGTAGGCGGCGGAGCTGGCCTTGACGACGGCGTCGGCCTCGTCGAGGACCACGGCCGAGGAGCGGAGCACCGACAGCACGGTGTCGACCCCGGGCGGCAGCACGGCTTCCGTATGCAGGGAGGTACGGGTGGGTTTGGCCTGGTCGCGCTCGCTCCAGCGGAACGCCAGCATGGCGAAGACACCGGTACAGAGCCCGGCGATCGCAGCCACTGCGGCGACGGCCGCGTCCACGTTCATGACTCCAGGTTATGCGCCGGGTCGGACACCTCCCCAGCCATGCGGGGCTCTGCCCGAACAGCCTTCGCCCAGAGTTCACCGTGCCGTCCGCGCTGGTTCACTCCGGAGGCCGGTGCGGGGCGGGCGCCTGCCCGGCGGATGTCCCTAGGGAGAGCGGCGCGGGCAGCCTGCCGCTGCGGCGCTCGGCCAGGTGAACCGCACCCCCGCCCCCGGGGCCGTGGATGCGTCGCCCAGAGTTCACCTTCACGTCGGCGCCGGTTCACCCCCGGTGGCACCGGAGGTCGCGCGGTACCCGCAGGGTGATGGTGCGGGTGCCGCAGACGGTGCGGGTGCCCCGGACAGTGCGGGCGCCGCAACGGTTTGCACCGACGCGCGACCGGACACCCTGAGCGACTGCGGGGTCACGGCCCCTCTGGAGCACCGGTGCTCCGCGGAGCACTGCCCCCGCGGAGGGTCGGCTCCGTGGCGGGCCGGCTCCGTGGAGCACCAGCTCCGTGGAGCACCGGCTCCTTCGGGGTACCGGCCGCGCGGGCACCCGTCGTGAGAGCGTGGGCACAGGTCACCCTGCACCCCGTTCCACCTCCCACCACGCCACACCACCACATCGATGCGAGAGAAGGTCACAGATGCGGGACGCGTACCACGAGGAGCTGGATTCGATCGGCGAGGGCCTGGTCGAGATGGCCCGGCTCGTCGGCTCCGCGATCGGGCGCGCCACCACGGCGATACTCGACGCGGACCTCAAGCTGGCCGAGAACGTCATCGCCGCCGACGAGAAGGTCGACGACCTCCAGCGCGATCTGGAGGCCCGCGCGATCGCCCTGCTGGCGCGGCAGCAGCCGGTCGCCACCGACCTGCGGATCGTCGTCACCTCGCTGCGGATGAGCGCCGACCTGGAGCGCTCCGGCGACCTGGCCCAGCATGTGGCCAAGCTGGCCCGGCTGCGCTTCCCGCAGTCGGCCGTTCCGCAGGATCTGCACGCCACCATCCTGGAGATGGGGCAGCTGGCGCAGCGCCTGATGGCCAAGGCCGCCGAGGTCATCATCACCAAGGACGTCGACCTCGCGCTGCAGCTGGAGCAGGACGACGACGCGATGGACATGCTGCACCGCACCCTCTTCCAGCACCTGATGGATGACCGCTGGAAGCACGGCATCGAGACGGCCGTGGACGTGACCCTGCTGGGCCGCTACTACGAGCGCTTCGCGGACCACGCGGTCTCCGTCGCCAAGCGGGTCGTCTACCTCGTGACCGGCGAGCACGCCGACGAGATCGCCCCGCCGACGGCGGTGGAAGGCGCGTAGTGGGGGCGGAGCAGCGGGAACGGTAACCGCGGCAGCGGGAGCCATAGCCGCAGCAGCGCGAGGCATGGCCACGACAGCGCGAGGAGGGCGCGGGTCCGCCCCGTGAGCCGTCGTGCGCCGTTGACGTGTGCCTCCACGCGCCGTTGACGCGCCTCGTCACCCGGGCTTGCAATGGGCACCAGGTGACCCCTAGGAGGCAATGCATGGCACCCATGGCGGACTCCCCCAACCCCGCACTCCAGGACGCCCCGACAGCCGTCGGGCATCCACTGCTCCCTCTGCTCGGCGCCTGCGGCTGCGGCTCCGGCTGCAGCTGCGGCTGCCAGTCGGGCGGCCCGTGCCAGTGCGGCGGCGGCTGCTAGGCGCACACTGCAGTACTGCAGTACTGGAGCGCTGGAGAACCGCAGGCATGGCGCCATTACTGCACGGCGCCACGGTTCCACTGGAGCACGGCGCCACTGCGGCACAGCGCCACTACGGCACAGCGCCATTGCGGCCCCGGCTGGATTCATTCCGGCCGGGGCCGTTGCCGATCGGTCGGCCCCTCCGCGGCCGGTCAGAGAGAGGTCATCGGCCGGCCAGAGGGAGAACATAGGCCGGGCCGAGGTCGGTCAGAGGGAGATCGACAGGGGATGGATCTCGTCCGCCTTGTGGCCGGCCCGCTCGTGAATGCGCTGCACGGCCCCCGCCGACGGCGCGTCCGACAGGCAGAAGACGTCTCCGGAGTCGGTATCCGCCCAGGCGTGCTCGAAGGTCACGCCTTCTTCGCTCTGAATGGCGAGATCGGCCTGGTGCGCCGCGCTGAGCTCGTCGGGCGTCACGCCCTTCATACCGTGATGGATATCCATGAACTTGGGCATCAGGCTCATCCTTCCGGTTGCAGACGAATACGTCCCCTCTTCCATGCTGCATCCGAACACCGCGGTCCTCCCCTTCACGGCTCACCGCCCGTGGCGCGGCCGCCCCCGCCCTCGGCCCCAGCCCCAGCCCAGGCCCCGGCCCTGGCCCCGTAAGCTTCCGATGCGCCGGTCAGCTCGGCCCGTGAGGCGGGGCCGCAGCCCTCCCCCGCAGGGTGGACTCTCTCCACAGGGTGGGTCGCCTCCACAGACTGGGGGTTCGCGCCCCTGATTTCGACAGCCGTCGACGTCTACATCTACTTCTACATCTACGGGCCGCCTCCCGAGACGACCGCGGAGATCCGCATGCCCCTCGAAGGACCGCGCTACCTGCTCGTACGGGCCCGCTCCGAACCCTCCCCCCTCTACGAGCCGTACAGCCGCGGGACGTACGAGGACATCGAGTCCTTCACCGGCAACGTCCCGCTGGACGACCCCGCCCTGGGGCTGCCGGAAGACCTGACCCACGCGCTGCGCCCCTGGTCACTGTTGCGTCCGCCCGGCGGTTTCGCCTCCCGTCCGGACCTGCGGAAGCACGTCAAGCAGGGCCTGGTGGCGGCTCAGCGACTGGCCGGGCACCTCGGGCCGTCGTGGGCGGTGCGCTACTGGGACGAGCGCCACCGGACATCGAAGTGGGTGTGCTGGGGCTGCGAGCGTCTGCACTGGGAGCGCGACAGCCACGGCACCCCTCCGCACCCGGTGGACCTCACCGTCGAGGGCGAGTTCCAGTACGGTCCGCTGCGCTCCGACGGATTCGGGGACTTCTTCCCCGATGACCCGGCCGCCGCCCTGGACCTGTCCGACGGCCTCGTCACCGCTCTGTACGGCTGGGCGGACGAGATCGATACCACCCTGAACCTGGACCTCCGCGACCGGGTGGAGGGCAAGTACGACGACGCCTGGCAGCGCCTGTTCCACGAGGGCAGAAGCCTGGCCAGGCAGCTCGCCCACGAACTCGGCCCCACCCGGACGGTGACCTACAAGGGCCTGGCGAACGGCGGCCTGGCCGCGATGACGTGCGTGGCGTGGCAAGGGGACCGGGAATTGCCGGCGTGAGAAACCATCCACGCACCAGTCTGGCGGGTGCGGCCATGGCAGAGAGGCCATGGGAGAGAGGCCATGGGAGAACTGCAAGGGAGTGCCGTGAGATTCACCGGTTTGTCGGACGATGTCGACCGTCCTGCCATCGACGCGTTCCTGTCGGCCGTGGACTCGGCGATGAACAGCAACACCCTGCTGCTCAAGGTTGCCACCGACGTTCCGGTCACGGCGGAGAACCAGCGTCATGTCCTCCACGCCTACCTGCGCAGCGGGCTGTTCGAGGAGATGATGCTCGCCGCCGACCGTCAGCGCGACTGGGACAACCTGTCCGTAGCCGAAGAATTCGGCGGCCTCCCCAACGAGCGCCCGCTCATCCGTGAGGGATTCCTCGCGACGACCAGCCCGCTCCGCTATGCGGAGTTCCTCGCCCGGCTGCGCTGGATGCTCTGCGAGGCTTTCAGCCCCTACGGAGACCACCGTTCGCCGGCGCATGCCGAAGAGCTCATACGAGATTTCGTTCACGAGTTGCTCGGCCAGGACGGTTCCGCATGGTCGTTCGCTTCGGTCAAGCCCGATTTCTTGCGCTCGACCGGCTACTACAGCGGCGAAGAGCCTCTGCCTCCGGTGTATTTCCACGGCAGTGACTCCGATACCGCGACATTCATCCACCGCGGCCCCGTCTGCTACTTGCTTCTTACCAACGGCTCTCCGTGAGAAAGCACTCCGGCATTCGGGAGGGCCCTCACCCTCCGTCTGCGGCGCGGGGTCGTAGGCTCTGGTGCATCATCACCGCCGTGCAGACCACGGCCGGACTCCGTCCCGGCTGAGCACCACGATGCGACGGCGCCAGAGAGCGGCGGTGACCCGGTCGCCCGGCTCCAGTCGCTCGAGGAGCGGTCCCGGGTCGCCGAAGCTCACGACTCCCCGCCAGGAGTCCTCATCCTTCAGAGTCGCCTCGTAGGTGGCATTCTTCCCGGTCTTGACGACCGTCTTCACGACGGTGAAAGGCCAGGTGGTCAGGCAGTCACTCGCTACCTGCAACGTTGCACGAGCGGGACACGGCTCGGCTGCCTGGTAGTCCCGGTAGAGCTCACGGTCGGCGGGCAACCACGCGGCGAACGCGACGTAGCAGAACTCCGCCGGTATCAAAGACAGCAGGATCAGCAGCACGCCCATGAACCGCGCCCGACCCGGCGACCGCCGGGCGCACCGCCCTTGCCCGGCCGTCCGCCCGTGCCGTGAGCCCTCGCCCGCACTGTTGCCATCGCCTGCCCCCTCCCCCCAGCCACCATCAACCAGACAGGAATACACCCAGGTCGGGCGGCAATGTGCGAGAAGGCCGGCTTCCGCATCACAGCAAACCCGGCACGGTGCAGCACCTCACTGCCGCACCTCACTGCCGCACCGCACTGCCGCACGGCACGACAAAGCCCCGTCCCCCGACGCCCCGGCGGGGGGATCCGTAGAGCGCTGTGAGCGCTGTGAGCGCTGTGAGCGCTGTGAGGCTCTGCGCCGGGCCGAACTCCCGTCCCTCGCTGCTGTTTTGTGGTCCTTCGCGGAAGGCCGCGTTCCACTGGGCGGTTCCGGAAGATCATGCGAGAGTGGCCCCATGACGGCTCCAGAAGCCACGGTGGTGGCGGTCGACGAGGTCGAAGGACTCGCGGTGGAGGGCCTGCGGTGGCTTACCGGGGCAGCGCGGGAAACCGCTGGCGGAGGCCTCGGCTGGCCGACCAGGGCCTCGGACGACGCGGTCAACCCGATGCTCTACGGCGGTACGGCCGGAATCGTCCCCGTGCTCCTGGAGGCGTGGCGGCACTTCGGCGATGACACCTATGCCGACGCCGCCCTGCGCGCGGCCCGCAGCCTCGCTGACTCCGTCGACGGCGTCGACGACGACTCCCTCTACTTCGGTCGCACCGGAATGGCCCTCGTCCTGCGGTCCGTTCACGACGAACTCGGCGACACGGCCGCCGGCGCCGCCGCGGACCGCGCGCTGGAACTCGTGCGGTCGCGCTTCGACGGGGCGCGCTGGGGCGAGCTGTACGAGCTGATGGGCGGCAACGCGGGGATCGGCCTCGGCGCGCTCGTGGCCGGCGACGCGGAACTGGCCGTTCTCGCCCTGGAGCCGTATCTACGGACGGCTGAGCAGACCCCGGCAGGCGTCCACTGGCCCCACCGCACCGGCGTCGAGGCCCGTCTGCACCACATCTCGCACGGCACGCTCGGCATCGCCCTGGGACTTGCCAGGGTCGGCCGGGCCACCGGCCGTGAGGACCTGCTCGAGCTGGCGCTGGCCGGTGCCGCAGACGTAGTGGCGCGTGACGAAGCGGGGCCCGAGGGCTTTCTGGTGCTGCACTCCACTCCGCAGTTCCGCCCCGATGTGATCGAGCCCATCAGTTACGGCTGGTGCCACGGACCGGCCGGCGACGCCCAGGTCTTCCGGCTGCTGCGGGACATCACGGCCGACCCGGTCTGGCCCGCCCTGGCCGATCGCTGCTGGCACACGGTCACCCACTCCGGCCTGCCCCAGCGGCTGCGCCCCGGCTTCTGGGACAACAACGGCCGCTGCTGCGGCACCGCGGGCGTGCTGGCCCTGGCCTGCGACCGGCTCGTCGAACAGCAGGACCCGTACGACTTCGCCCACGTCCTCGTCGCGGATCTCGTCGCCCGCGCGATTCGGGACACCGACGGCGCCCGCTGGTCCAACTTTGAGCAGCGGCCCACCCCGAGCGACCTCGAACCGTGCACCGGCTGGGCGACGGGCAACGCGGGCATCGTGCGCGAACTCCTGCGCTTCGTACGGCTGAGCCGCGGGGGCGCCCCCCGGTACGCATTCGCCTGGCCGGACCAGCCTCAGGTACGCGCTTAGGCCCCGATCCGCCGCTGTGGTGGCGGTGCCGCGTCGTGACGGGTCGGGTGTGCACGCCTGTCTGCCAACCGTGTTGGTGTCTCAGCGGGGCCACATGCAGGGCCATGAACCGGCGTGGCCGCCTGGTCCAGCGCCTCGGATGGATGTCTGCCGCTGGGACGTGTCCGACGGCTCGCGTGGCTTCTTCCCCTGCTCACGCCCGTGTTAGCCGGTTGTTAGCGGAGCGGCAGCCGTGCGGTAGCGGCCCGGACCAGGGTGGGTGACGTACCGAGAAGACAACGACACCGACTGCCCCAGGGGACCCCGTAATGAGCTCCAGCGCCACTGTCCGCACCGTTCGTCGCCGCACCCTGCGCGTTGCCGCGGCGGCCCTGGTCGCGACCGCCGGCCTGACCCTGACCGCCTGCTCCGGCTCGGACGCCGTCGCGAAGTCCGCGGGCCACACGGGCTCGGCCGCCGCCAAGGCCACCGCCGCGGGCTGGTCCGGCATCCAGAGCTCTGCCGGCAAGGAGAGCCCCGTTGCCGGGACCGGCACCAAGTCGGTCGCTGCGGGCAAGCAGTCGGGCGGTGCGCAGCCCGCCAGGGCCGAGACGGGATCCACGGTCCGCACCCAGACCTTGGTGGACGGCAGCACGGCCAGGATCTACGACCTCGGCTCCCAGCGCTACCGCGCCGAGATCGTCAGTGACGGCTCGGTCGTGGCCACGATGGAGACGACGGGGCAGGACGCCGACGCCGGGCTCGACGCCAACGGCATGTACGTCGTGCTCACGATGGGCGGCGAGGTCCACTCCTGGATGGGCGGCGAGCACCAGGGACCGGGCACCTTCCAACTCGCGGGCGGCTGGACGGCCAAGGTCACGAAGGTCGGCGAGCTGCGCTACCGCGCGCAGATCATCGGCCATGACGGCGTGGCCGCCACGCTGGAGACGAAGGGGCACGACGTGGGGGTCGACGCCAACGGCGTGTACGTCGTGCTCAGCGCCGGCGGCGTGATCAGCGCCCACGAGTAAAGACCCGCCCACCTGCGGCGGGGCAACCCCCTCCGGCCGGGCAACACCCTCCGGCGAGGCAGCCCCACCGCCACCGCGGCGGAAGCGATCTGCACGCTCACACGCACCACGCGTCCTGCACGTCCCGACCGTGACGAACGAACGTCAACCTGCGCCACCGGGCCCAGCGCGTGCATCAAACCAAGTGAACGAGGCACAGAGCAGGCGGCTTTGGCCGGCCTCTCTCGGGAGAGCCGTGCGTAAAAGATCCGAAGACACGATGGAGGAATTGATGAAGTCCTTGCGCACTCGCATCGCTCTCGGTCTCGCCGTGGGTGCCGCGGTGGTCACTGTGCCGCTGAGTGCCACGGCCGCTTTCGCCGCCGGCCCGCCGCCCGGTGACGGTTGGCAGGCGGTCGGTGGCGAGTCGTTCGGCTCCTGGCAGAAGTGCTATGACCAGATGCAGAGTGACCTGTCACAGAACCCCAAGTACCACGAGGCCACCTGCGTCAGCGACCCCCAGCCCGGCCTCCCCAACTTCTACTCGGAGTGGATGCGCTGAGCTTGCTCTTCGCCGTCCGCCTCGCACGATTTCCTGAACCTGATCGCCCGTACGAGGGTTCCGGGGACGTGAACACGGCCTTCGTGCTGATCCTGTGCTCCGGCCAACGAGGCAAAGAGGCACAGGACCAGCACGAAGGCCGTGGAGGAGTGAGTCTGCTGCAAACCGGCGTCCGGCCGGAAGCGTTCGCCGTGGCGTCACGCTTCCGGTCCGGCCGGCACTTAAATATCAGAGCATGACTACAGAGCCGCAGCGTTTCACGATCTTGTTGGTCCCCGAACACGTCGAGGACAGAGGTGATGCCTCCGTGGAGGACTCAGCCGTGCGATCGGCGGTCGTCGAGGCGACGGGTGAGTCGGGTGCCTCGGGCTACCCCCGCTACATCGGGCACGGGATCGTGGCCGACATCGACCCCCGTACGCGCACGGTCGAGGCGGTGCTCGTCGATGGTGCCGAGCTGGACTATGGGCTGACCGCCAAGGTCACTGCCGCTTCTTGATCGCGGCGTCGGTGACGGACGGCTCACGGTTACCCGGATGGGTTCTCTGACGCGGCCGCCGTGTGGGGAATGCGGACGTGCTGCGCGAGGAAGAGGGCTGCCCGGTCCAGCACCTGACCGCCCTCGTCGAGAACGCCGGCGAAGGACTGGAACACGTGGGGTACGTCGGCGGTGATGTCGAGCCGTGAGGCGGCCCCAGGACAGCGACAAGCCCCCTACTCGAGGGAAAGTCGCAGGTAGGGGGCTGATCGCGTCGGGTTACTTCTTCTTGCCCCGGGTCTGGCGGGCCCGGATTTCCGGCCAGGCCAGAGGGGTGCATGCCCAAGCTGACCTGCGCCTGGACGGTTGTCAGTTTGTCGTCATTGGTCGTTACCGGTCGCCGTCGGAGGTTCCACAGAGGTTCCCGACTCGGGGCGCGTAGCCTCGCCCGGCCTCAGCCGCGGCCGGCGCTGGAGATTATGATCCAGATCGGCACCACGGTGAAGCCGATGCCGACCACCAAGCAGGCCCTCGCCCTGGCGCGCCGTTCCGAGCCCAGGTCGACGCGAGCCGTGGAGGGCCGGGCGGGGAGATAGACCACCGGCACTTCCTGTCCGATCGGCCAGCCCTCGGTACTGCTGGAGGTCGCCTTGATCTCGCCCGGATTACCGTCCGCGTCGACGTACCCGATCATCGCGAACCGGGGACGGCGGCGGGCGACGTGCGTGTCCCCATCGAGGTCCAGGGTGCGGTCCGAGCTCGTACCGCCTCTCACGTGACGGACCACGCTCCCCTGGACGCGGACTCCCTTGAGCCGCAGCCACCGTTCGACGCGCACCTCACGCGCGCCGAAGACCAGCACCGCAAGGCCGATAAGAAGCAGAAAAATGCCGAGCAGCACCGATACCTCCGTCTTGCTACCGTTCATGTACTCCCACGGGCACCGCATGTGTCCCGGCGCCCGGCTCAGGCGTGAACGTGAAAGACAGCAGGTCACCGAGCCGCGTCACGGCTGAGCCGCAGGCCACGCTATCCCGGCTGCCACAGGCACGAATAACACCCCCGCACGGCTCTCGTGGGTGACTGAGAAGTCGTCCTCGCAGCTCGGTGGCCCAGCCCCGCGCGGCCAACTTCCGCACCCGGACCGCACCCCCTTGTTCCCAGAAGGGGCGCCCCCAGCCATCCCGTCGGCGGTTGGAGAGCGGCACGCTGCACGTCGTACAGCAAGCCGCGAGCACGCTGCCGCCCGCGAGCACGGGATGCACGCACTCCGGCACTTCTACGCGTCGGTGCTCTTGGACGCCGGCGAGAGCATCAAGGCCCTAGCGGAATACCTCGGGCACTCCGATCCGGGGCTGACCCTGAAGGTGTACGCGCACCTCATGCCGAGCAGTCGCGACAGGGCCCGGCAGGCTCTCAGCGCGACCTTCGCGCCCAAGGTCCCACGGGCTGAGGTTCCAGAGGGGTTCCAGCGCATGAAAATGCCTCCCACCTGCACCATCTGTGCAGGTGGGAGGCATGATCACGTTCTCTACTTCTTCTTGCCCTGGTTCTTGACAGCCTCGATGGCGGCCTTGGCGGCCTCCGGGTCGAGGTAGGTGCCGCCGGGCTTGACCGGGCGGAAGTCGGCGTCCAGGTCGTAGGCGAGCGGGATGCCGGTGGGGATGTTCAGGCCGGCGATGTCCTCGTCGGAGATGCCGTCGAGGTGCTTGACCAGGGCGCGCAGCGAGTTGCCGTGGGCCGCGACCAGGACCGTCTTGCCGGCGCGGAGGTCCGGGACGATGCCGTCGAACCAGTACGGGAGCATGCGGACGACGACGTCCTTCAGGCACTCCGTCCGGGGGCGCAGCTCCGGCGGGAGGCCGGCGTAGCGCGGGTCGGAGAACTGCGAGTACTCGGCGTCGCGGTCGAGGGCGGGCGGCGGGGTGTCGTACGAGCGGCGCCAGAGCATGAACTGCTCCTCGCCGAACTCGGCCAGCGTCTGCGCCTTGTCCTTGCCCTGCAGCGCACCGTAGTGGCGCTCGTTCAGCCGCCAGCTGCGGTGGACCGGGATCCAGTGCCGGTCGGCGGACTCCAAAGCCAGCTGCGCGGTGCGAATGGCGCGCTTCTGGAGGGAGGTGTGCACTACGTCGGGGAGCAGGCCGGCGTCCTTGAGCAGCTCTCCGCCGCGGACTGCCTCCTTCTCGCCCTTTTCGTTGAGGTTGACGTCCACCCAGCCGGTGAACAGGTTCTTCGCGTTCCACTCGCTCTCGCCGTGGCGGAGGAGGATCAGCTTGTACGGTGCGTCGGCCATGGCGTCGAGCGTAATCCAAGTCGGCGCGGCTCCTTGCGTGGGTCCAGGACCTGGGCATTCCGGCGTCGTTTGACGCTTCCCGTCAATTGGCTGGTGGCGGGGACCGCCTCCTGTGTAGGTTGCGCATGTCGCTAGAGCCACTTACATGAGCCGCTTGCGTGGGCCCCTTACGTGGCGGGAGGGGGGCTCGCCTCGTCGCCGCTTCCCGCCGTCCCGCGCCCCTTCCATGCGCCGCACCACCACCATCACCACGCCACACACCATCACCACCATCACCACGCCACGGGGGAACTGTCATGTCCGCATCCGCAACGAAAACCTCCGGGCGGGCGGCTCGTCTCAAGCGAGCCGCCCTCGAGAGCGTGTCCGGTCTCCCCCGGCAGTTCTGGTGGCTGTGGACCAGCACCTTGATCAACCGACTGGGCGCGTTCGTCGCCACCTTCCTCGCCCTCTACCTGACCGTCGAGCGCGGCTACTCGGCCTCGTACGCGGGCCTGGTCGGCGCGCTCTACGGCCTCGGCGGGGTGATCTCGTCCGTAGGCGCCGGGGTGCTGACCGACCGGCTCGGCCGCCGGCCCACGATGCTGATCGCCCAGCTGTCCACGGCGGCGTCCGTGGCGCTGCTCGGCTTCATGGAGCACCCGGTCGCGATCGCGGCGGTGGCGGGCGTGGTCGGCATGGCGACCAACGCCTCGCGCCCGGCCGTACAGGCGATGATGGCGGACCTCGTCGCCCCGGAAGACCGCGTCCGCGCCTTCTCCCTCAACTACTGGGCGATCAACCTCGGCTTCGCCGTCTCCTCCACCGCCGCCGGACTCATCGCCCAGCACGGCTACCTGTCCCTCTTCCTGGGCGAGTCCGCGCTGGTACTGGCCTGCGCGCTGGTCGTCTTCTGGAAGCTCCCCGAGTCGCGGCCCGCCGCGGGGACACCGGACCCCCCGGCCGGCGGCCTGAATGGCCCGGACGACGGCGGCGGCGCGGCCCCGGCTCCCGTCTCCATGCTGACCGTCCTGCGCGACGGCCGCTTCATGACCGTCGTCGGCCTCAATCTGCTGCTCGCGCTGCTCTTCCAGCAGGCGTATGTCTCGATGCCCGTGTCGATGGGTCAGAACGGGTTCTCCAGCGCCGACTTCGGCATGGTCATCGCGGTCAACGGCGTCCTCATCGTGCTGTTGCAGATCCCCGTGACGCGTTTCATCGAGCACCGCAGCCCGGCCATGCTCCTCATCGGCTCGGCCCTGCTCGCCGGTTACGGCTTCGGGCTGACGGCGCTGGCGGACTCGGTCGCCCTGTACGCGCTCGCGGTCACCGTCTGGACGCTCGGCGAGATCATCAACTCCCCCACCCAGATGGGCCTGGTGGTGCGCCTCTCGCCGCTGCACGGCCGCGGCCGCTACCAGGGCATGTACTCGCTGTCGTGGTCCGTCGCCTCTCTGACCGCGCCTCTCCTCGGTGGCATGGTGATCGACCGCTACGGCGCCGATGCGCTCTGGGCCGGTTGCGCGGCCGTCGGCACGGTGGCGGCGACGGGGTACGGGCTGCTGCTGCGGAGCCTGCCGGGGCAGGAGGCGGCAGTGGTCCGCTCACCGCGGCCGACGGACACGAACCCGGGCACGGGCACGAACCCGAACACGGGCACGGGCACGGGCACGAACCCGAACACGGACACGGGCACGGGCACGGGCAGGGACAGGGGCGCGGGCAGGGACAGCAGGGGCGCGGGCGCGGGCAGGGAAGCGTCCACCGAGGTGGAAGCGCCGCTGCACCTGGGAGCCCCCGCGGGCGGGGAAGCGGCCGCACGCCTGTAAGCCCGCACGGACGCGGACGCACGCACGCACGCACGCACCGAACACCTGTAGCCCGCGCGGCCACCAAAGCGCCCTCGGTCGCCTCCTTGGTGGCTGTCGCTGGGCCGCCCGGCCGCCGCGCAGGTGGCCGGGCCGTCAGCCGTACCGCCACCCGTGTCGCTGCCGGTGTCGCCGCCGTGGGTGCCGTCGTTGGCGACGGTGATGTGCGATGTGTGGCGTGGAGGAGTGGTGAGGGTGCTCGGTACAGGCGGACGGAGGGTGCGGCGGTTCGTGATGGCCGGGGCGCTGATGGCTGCGGGGGTGCTGGTCGCGGTGCCGGCGGGGGGCCGGAAGTCGGCCGGGGTGGACGGGGTGGCAGGGGTGGACGGCATGGCTGGGGTGCACAGGGTGGCTGGGGTGAACGGGGTGGCCGGGCCCGGGGGCGGGACTCCCCCGGTATCGGCCGACGGGCCCCCGGCCGGTGCCATGACGCTGCCCGCGCCCACCGGCCGGTACCAAGTCGGTTCGGTCGCGCTTCACCTGACCCACTGGACGCGTACCGATCCATGGGCCGGCGGGCAAACGCACCGGGAGTTGATGGTGAGCGTCCGGTACCCGGCGCGGGCCGGCGCCGGACGGTATCCGCCCGCGCCGCAGCTGTCGGCGCGCGAGGCGGCGGCGTTCGACGCACGGAACAACTTCTCGCAACAGGTGCCGCCGGGGAAGGCGCAGTGGGCGGCCACCCGTACCTCGGCGCACGTGGGGGCGCCCCTGGCGCCGGGAAGCCCGGCGGGCGCCCACCGGGCTTCCCGGCGGTGGCTGCCGGTGGTGCTCTACTCTCCCGGCGTCGGCGATCCGCGCTCGTTCGGCAGCACGCTCTGCGACGAGTTGGCCTCCCGCGGCTACGCGGTGGTCACCATCGACCACACCTATGAGGCGCCCGCCGTGGAGTTCCCGGACGGACGGCTGGCGCGCAGCGTGCTGGCGGCGGAGCTGGCGAAGGCGCAGAAGAGCGGGCGGATCACGGAGTTGCTGAAGAAGGTCAGCGGGGTGCGGGTGGCCGATACCCGTTTCGTCCTGGATGAGTTGGCCGGGCGGGGTGCGCACTCGCCGCTGCCCCCCGGTCTTCGGCGGGCGCTGGATCTGCACGCCGTCGGGATGTTCGGGCAGTCGGCCGGCGGGTTCACGGCGGTGCAGACGATGCATGACGACCGGCGGATCAAGGCCGCGGTGAACCTGGACGGGGTGATGGGTTACACCCAGCGGGATGACGACCCCTCGAATCCGTCGACGGTGGGACGCGAGGGTGTGGACCGGCCGTTGCTGCTGATGGGGATGGCAGGGAACACCCATCACACGGTGGCGTCCTGGGGCGCGGTGTGGCGGCACAGTACGGGCACCTGGCTGCGGGATCTGACGCTGCGCGGCAGCAGGCACGCCAGTTATACGGATGCGGAGGCGTTGGTGCCGCAGATCGCGCGTCGGTCGGGGCTGCCGCGCAAGGATGTGACGGCGCTGATCGGGACGGTCGATCCGGCGCGGGCGGTCGCGGCGCAGCGGGCGTACGTCTCCGCGTTCTTCGACCGGTGGCTGCGCGGGCGGGACGACGGCGGGCTGCTGGACGGGCCCTCGGGGCGGTTTCCGGAGGTGCAGTTCGTGCCGTAGGCGGGGTGCGGTCGGGCGAGGCGAAGCGGGACGGGGGCGGCCGCGCGGCGGTGGCCACGACTCGGCCCCCGGCCGGGGGCCGGGGGCCGGCCGGCACTCCGGCCGGCCCCCGGGCTCGGGAACGCGGAAGCGCGGAAGCCGCAGCGCTCAGGCAGCCGCCGTCCCGAAGTGCACGGTCTTCGCGGTCAGCAGGAACAGGTCCGTACGGCGGTCGACGCCTGCCGGGTCGGCCGGGTCGAGGAGCCGGTCCAGGGTCGCCCGGTCCTCGGCGTCCAGGAGTTCGGCGAGCGTCTGGCGTGCCCGTTCCAGGGAACGTCGCGCGAACTGCCGGGGCCCGTCGGCCAGGGGTGCGGGGTGGTCCACGAGGAAGGTCCTGCTCCGGGCGTCGGTGAGCCCCGCGGCGCGCAGCATGCCGGGCCAGTCCTCGACCACCGCCACCGAGCCGGGCAGCTCGGCCCGCATCCGGCTGAAGCGGTCCGCCTGCGCCGCATCGAACCGTTCCTGCAGTCCGGGGCGTCCGAAACCGAGGTCGCGCGGGAGCCAGCGGGCGGGCAGGCCGCCCTCGACGACAGCCAGGACCCCGCCGGGTTCGAGCAGCCCGGCCAGCTGCTTCACCACGCCCTGCTGGTCGCCTACGTGGTGGAGAGCCTGTCCGGACCACACCAGGTCCGCCGGCCCGAGACCGGTCAGCCCCTCGGGGAAGTCGGCCTGCTGCGTGCGCAGCCGGACGCCGAGCCGTCCGGCCCGTTCCCCGGCACGGGCCAGCAACTCCGGAGCACCGTCCACCGCGGTGACCTCGGCCTGCGGGAACGTCGCGGCCAGTCGGCAGGCCGCGACGCCCGGGCCGCTGCCGATGTCCAGGATCCGGCGGGGCGTGAGGTGCGTCAGCTCGGCGACGGCCTGTTGGACGTAGGGGCTGTGCGTCTCGCCCTCCAGCTCCAGCAGGTCGGCCATGGCGGCCCAGTCGAAGTCGGGGTCGGGGGTGTGGCCGTGAGCGTGGCCGTGGTCGTGGCCGTGGTGGTGGTTGCCGCTCTGAGAGGGGTTGCCGTCGTGGGTGTGGTCGTTGTCGGTCATCGCACCTTCTCCAGTGATTCGTGCTCCGCCGGTGCTTCCTCGATCAGGTCCGCGTTCACCGCGAGAACCTTCTGGCGCCGACCATGCGCCAGGGCCGCCGAGTACGGCAAACATTGTTGCCGTTTCTGCAAATGGCGGTGCGTGCGAAGGGGCAGGGGCTCTCCCCTCGGCCCGCCCCTCGGCGGCTTTCACTCGACGACCGAGTACCCCGCAGCCGACGACTCGGCGGCCTACGCTCGGCGGCCGACGACCCCGCAGCCGACGGCTCCGCGGCCTACGCCCCCGCGTCGCTCCCCCGCGTCAGATGCGCGAACGCGTCCAGGTTGCGGGTGGACTCACCGCGGGACACCCGCCAGGCGTACTCCTTGCGGATGGCGGTGGCGAAGCCCATCTCCAGCAGGGTGTTGAAGCTGCCGTCGGCGTTCTCCAGGACCGTGCCGAGGATGCGGTCGAGCTCGTCGGGGGTGACGGCGGCCAGCGGGAGCTTGCCGACGAGGTAGATGTCGCCGAGCTTGTCGATCGCGTAACTGACGCCATAGAGGCGGGTGTTGCGTTCGAGGAGCCAGCGGTGCACGGCCTCGTGGTTCTCGTCGGGGTGGCGGACGACGAAGGCGTTGATGGACAGGGAGTGCCTGCCCACGATGAGCGAGCAGGTCGTGGAGAGCTTGCGGGTGCCGGGGAGCTTGATGACGTAGGTGCCGGCGGAGGGCGATTCCCATTCGAGCTCGGCGTCGGTCAGGGTTCGCTCGATCACGGCCTGCGCCGCCGGAGCCGTCACGACCTGCGCCACCGGAACCGTCTCGGCCTGCGCCGCCGCCACCGTCCCGTCCGTGGTGTTGCCGTTGCCCACTGCACCGCTCGTCTCTCGCTCGTCGCCCGTGGAGGAGTCGCGCTCGTCACCCATGGAGGGATCGTAGGTGACGGCGGTGTTCCTGCATGGCGGCGGTGTAGACGTCGCCCGTGGCCGCGGCGGCGGTGTCCCAGCCGAAGGACTGGGCGTGCCGGGCGGCGTCGGTGCCCATCCGGGCGGGCAGGGCCGGGTCCGCGACGAAGCGGCCGAGCGCGCGGGCGTAGTCGGCCGGGTCGTGGCCGCTGACGAGGAAGCCGCTGACGCCGTCGCGCACGGCCACCGGAAGTCCGCCGACCGCGGCCGCGATGACCGGGGTCCCACAGGCCTGGGCCTCGATGGCGACCAGCCCGAAGGATTCGCTGTACGAGGGCATGACCAGCACGGATGCGGCGCGGTACCAGTCGGCGAGCTGTTCCTGGCCGACCGGTGGGCGGAACTGCACCAGGTCGGCGATGCCGAGCCGGGCGGCCAGCTTCTGCAGCCCCTCGGGCTTGGCCAGGCCGCTGCCGCTGGGGCCGCCGACCACGGGCACGACCATCCGGGAGCGCAGCGAGGGGTCCTCGGCCAGCAGGGCGGCGGCGGCCCGCAGCAGGATGTCGGGCGCCTTCAGCGGCTGTATTCGGCCGGCGAAGAGCGGGATGACCGCGTCCTGCGGCAGGCCGAGGCGGGCGCGGGCGGCGGCCCGGCTCTCGGCGACCTCGCCGCCGGTGGGCCGGAAGCGGTCGAGGTTGACCCCGGGGTGCACCACGGCGACCTTGCCTGGCTCGGCCTCGTAATGCCGGACGAGTTCGCCCGCCTCCTCGGCGGTGTTGGCTATCAGGCGGTCGGCGGCCCGGACGATCTGTGTCTCGCCGATCACCCGGGCGGCCGGCTCGGGGGCGTCGCCGGCCGCCAGCGCGGCGTTCTTGACCTTGGCCATGGTGTGCATGGCGTGCACCAGCGGGACGCCCCAGCGCTCGGCGGCCAGCCAGCCGACATGGCCGGAGAGCCAGTAGTGGGAGTGCACCAGGTCGTAGTAACCGGGGCGGTGGCCGGCCCAGGCCTGCATCACGCCATGGGTGAAGGCGCAGAGCTGGGCGGGCAGCTCCTCCTTGGCCAGACCCTCGTACGGGCCGGCGTCCACATGCCGTACGAGGACGCCCGGGGCGAGCTCGACGGCGGGCGGGAGGGTGCCGGTGGTGGCACGGGTGAAGATCTCCACCTCGATGTTGATCGAGGCGAGCTTCCTGGCCAGCTCGACGATGTAGACGTTCATACCGCCGGCGTCGCCCGTACCGGGCTGGTGCAGCGGGGAGGTGTGGACACTGAGCATCGCCACCCGGCGCGGACGGCGTGCGCTGCCGGGCAGGCGCAGGCGGGCCTGGCCCGGGAACTGGCCGTGCGGCCGACTGCGGAGCCGGGACACGTGTGGGCTCACGTCGAGCTACCTCCTAGTCGGGGCGGGCGGCACGCCTCCGACCCCCTCCAACAATGCACCGCGGCCATCCATTTCCGTCCGGCATGCTCTGACCGCACTTTGCCAAAGCGTGACCAAGCGAGGGCCACAGGTTCCTGGGCGGGCGGGTTTCCCGCGGCCACCCCATACCCTCAAGGACATGGCCCGCCGCCCCAGCGTCTCCCACGTCCCCCTGGTCTCCCCCCGCTCCCCCGTCCTCCAGGCCTCACCCCGCTCCCCCGCCTCTCTCGCTTCCCCCGGCTCCGCCGCCGCTCTGGTGCCCGCGCAGTCCCGGCCCGTCGGAAATGCCACCCGCGGGACGACCAACCCCAACCGGCTGCGCCGCATGGACCGCTGGATAGCCGCCGAGCACGGCGCCGCGCTGCGCCGCGCCGCCGACCCCGTGGCGGTCGATCTCGGCTACGGCGCCGCGCCCTGGACCGCGGTGGAGCTGCTGGGACGGCTGCGGACGGTGCGCCCGGACGCCCGGGTCGTCGGCATAGAGATAGATCCGGCGCGGGTCGAGGCCGCCAGGCCGTACGAGCGGGCGGGGCTGGACTTCCTCCACGGCGGCTTCGAGGTGCCGCTGCCGGGGCAGCGCAAGCGGGCGCCGGTCCTCATCCGGGCCGCGAACGTGCTGCGGCAGTACGACGAGGACGAAGTGGCCGCCGTGTGGCAACGGCTCTGCGCCCGGCTGGCACCCGGCGGGCTGCTGGTCGAGGGCACCTGTGACGAGATAGGGCGACGGCACGTCTGGGTGGCGCTGGGCCCCGAGGGCCCGCGCACGGTCACCTTCGCCACCCGCCTCAGCTCCCTCCGCACACCCTCTGACCTGGCGGAACGTCTCCCCAAGGCGCTGATCCACCGCAATGTGCCGGGCGAGCCGGTGCACGCCTTCCTGCGGGACTTCGACCGCGCCTGGGCCACCGCCGCCCCGCTCGGCGCACTCGGCGCCCGCCAGCGGTGGCGCGCCGCCGTACAGGCCCTGGCCACGGACTGGCCGCTGACCGGTGACCCGCGGCGCCGGCGCCAGGGGGAGGTCACGGTGCGGTGGGAGGCGCTTGCGCCCAGGGGCGGCGGGGTGGGGAGCGCGGTGGCGAGCCCGGCCGGAAACGCTGCGGGAAGCACCGTCCGCTGAGGCGGCTCCGCACGGCCCCAGCCGGCTCGCGGTCCGCCCCCGTGGCACCCCGCCGGCCTCCGGCAGCGGTCAGCGGTCAGCGATAAGCGGTCAGCAGCGCGAGCCTCCGCTACGCGGTCAGCACCGCGGCCGTCGCTACGCGGTCAGCGCCGCAGCCCCCGCTACGCGGTCAGCACCGGGTCCCCGAGTGCCGCCAGCTCCCGCAGCCGCCCCTCCGTCTTGGACCCCCGCGCGGCCGTATACGTCACCAGTGCCTGGTCCGGGTCCGCGCTCAGCCGGAAACTCTCGAAGGTGAGGACCAGCTCGCCGACGTGCGGATGCAGGAGGGACTTGGTGCCGCGCAGGCACTCGTACACCGACTGCGTCTCCCACAGCCGTCTGAAGTCCCGGCTCTGCGCGAGGAGTTCATTGACCACCCCGCAGATCCGCGGGTCCTCGGGGTGCCGCCCGCTGTCGGCGCGCAGATTGCCGACCACCTCCACGGCCTTCGCCTCCCAGTCCGCGTGCAGGGCGCGGGCCGCCGGGTCGAGGAAGACCAGCAGCGCGGTGTTGCGGCGGTCCGGGGTGAGCGCCGGGAGGTCGAAGGCGATCCGGCCGCCGAGCGCGTTCCAGGCCAGGATGTCCAGGCCGCGGCCGAGGACCATGGCCGGGACGGTGGCCTCCATCGCGTCCAGGAGCCGCTGGATCTCGGGGCGCACGGTCTGCCGGGGGGCGGGACACGGGCCGCCGTCCGGGCCCGGGGCGGCGGCGCAGTCCGCCGGGCGGCCCCGGGGTGCCGCGACATTGTGCAGGTAGGTCATTTCGCCGTCGGAAAGCCGCAGCGCCCGTGCGATCGCGTCCAGGACGGAGTCGGAGATGGCGGGCGCGCGGCCCTGTTCGATCCGGGTGTAGTAGTCGACGCTGATGCCGGCGAGCTGGGCGACCTCCTCGCGCCGCAGGCCGCGCACCCGGCGACGGTTGACCCCGTCGGGCAGGCCGAGGTCCGCCGGGTCGAGCGCCGCCCGGCGCGCCTTGAGGAACGAGCTGATCTCGATTTCCGCGTGCAGCATCGCTCCAGTATGCGATGTACCGCCGGTCGGGTGGTTCCGCCGGACCCAGGCTGCGACGGGCCTGGTGCGCTCCCCGTACGGACAGCAGGGTGGTGCACACCTCCTTCGGAGGCACCCCTGAGAACTCGTATCTCGCATCTCGAATCTCGCAACTGGCACAAGGAGCAGCCCATGCAGCGCAGGATCCTCGGCGGTACCGGCATCTCGGTCAGCGAGTACGCGCTCGGCACGATGATGCTCGGCGCCTGGGGCAACACCGATCACGACGACTGCGTACGGATCGTGCACCGTGCGCTGGACGCCGGAATCAACTTCGTGGACACCGCGGACGTGTATGCGGCGGGCGAGTCCGAGGAGATCGTCGGCAAGGCGCTCAAGGGACGCCGCGAGGACGTCGTCCTGGCCACGAAGTTCTTCAACTCGATGGGGCCGGACGCCAACCACGGCGGCAACTCCCGGCGCTGGATCATGCGCGCGGTGGAGGACAGCCTGCGCCGGCTGGACACCGACTACCTCGACCTCTACCAGGTGCACCGGCCCGACCCGGCCACCGATATCGACGAGACGCTCTCCGCGCTCTCGGACCTCGTACGGTCCGGCAAGGTGCGGGCGATCGGCACCTCGACCTTCCCCGCCGAGCGCATCGTCGAGGCGCAGTGGACCGCCGAGCGCCGCGGCCATGTCCGCTTCCGCACCGAGCAGCCGCCCTACTCGATGCTGGCGCGCGGCGTGGAGAGCGCGGTACTGCCCACGGCGCAGCGCTACGGAATGGGCGTGCTGACCTGGGGACCGCTCAGCGCCGGCTGGCTCTCGGGCCGCGATCTGTCCGCCAGTTCGCGCGCCGGACTGGAGAGCCAGAAGTTCGACCTGTCGGTCCCGGCGAACGCCCGGAAGGCGGAGGCGGTCGCCGCACTGTCGAAGGTCGCGGCCGAGGCGGGCCTCACGCTGCCGCACCTGGCGACCGCCTTCGTACGGTCCCACCCCGCGGTGACCTCCGTGATCATCGGCCCGCGCACCCTGGACCAGCTCGACAGCATGCTGGAGGGCTCCGAGGTCACGCTCGGCACGGACGTCCTGGACCGGATCGACGCGATCGTGCCGCCCGGCACGGACCTCAACCCGGCCGACAACTACTACGCGCCGCCGGCCATCGCGGACGCGTCCTTGCGGCGCCGCTGAGCGTTCGGATTGTCCGGGGAAAAGAATGGTTTCGCGGTGTCCTTTCCTTTCCCGGAACGGTAGGCCGCCACTGACACCACGGACAGGACCACCGGAACCGGACACAAAGAAGCCCCTCACACGTGGTGAGGGGCTTCCGGTTTATCCAAAAAATTCACTTGGCCTTTTGGTACGCCTCACGAATCTCGGCGGGCACCCGCCCGCGGTCGCTGACGTTGTAGCCGCTCGACTTGGCCCAGGCCCGGATCGCGGCGGTGTCCTCATTGCTGGCCGTCGCCTTACGCGACTTACGGCCCTTCCCGGTCTTGCGACCGGCCTTCAAGAACGGCCCAACGGCTTCCAGCAGCTGGTCGTAGCTGTCCGGACTCAAATCGATCTCGTAAGTCACACCGTCAAGAGAAAGCGTGTGCGTGGCGGCCTCGGTGGACTCTTCGCCCGTGAGGTCGTCCGTGAAGATGGTGATTACTTTCTGTGCCATGCAGGCAGTGTAAACCCCTGAAATTGGGGGTCGCCCCTTTCCCTCGGCCTGCTGGTGCGACGAACTGGTTGACGGGTAAGAATCGTGCCCGGGCGGTCTTCGTTCGGCGGGTGGCGCTTCAAGCAACCGGGCCGCGCCGGAGGGAAAGGCGCCAAGCGCGCGGGCGCTGCAGATCCCGGCGCGGTCGTCCGGGAACCGGCCCCACGCCATGCCTCACAGGGCCCTTCGACGTGGCGCATGGCCCGCGGGTTTCAGGGATTGCGTTCATTCACTGCGGCGGCTTGCGGTGCTTGCCCCTGCCAGGCAGGGTACGGTGCGAGCCGCCCGGCACCCCATGGACGAGTGATGGTCTCGGTCGTTTCGGTGCTCGCGTTCATCGCGCGATCTCCCTTCTCTTGTGAGGCCCTGGCCCGGCTGGGTCAGGGATTGCCTGTCGCACGGCCCGTCGGCGCCGATGGCGGATGGGCCTGTCGTCCGGATCGAGGGCACCGGGGCGGGGCACGTGGACCACACCGGACCTCGTGTCCAGCGCGCCCCCGTACCGCGTCCATGGCCCTTCGGGGCTGTTCTCGTACGGCGTGCCCGCGAATGGGTCGGCAGCGGTAGTGGTCTCTACGGCCGGGGCACCCACGGCTCCCCCTTCCCCTCCACCGGCACGCCGTCATGCTGGGGATGCCGCCGCAGCAGTACGCGACAGTCAACGGCCTTCGTCCTGTCGCCACGCTGCACCGCAGCTGCCAGTTCGGCTGCCAAGGTCCGGCACTTCTCACAGCTCACAGCGACCGCCCCAGCGGTCCGTACTGCTGTCGCCGCGCATAGTCCTGATGCACCCGCGCGCGAAGACGCGTCAATGCCTCGCTGTCGTCGTCAGCGGCCCGCTCATGCTCCGGATCGCCGTCGTGGTCAGGGGTGTTGAGTGCAGGCCCGGTCACTGGCTCGGGTCCTTCCGGCCGCTCGTCCGCGTCGTTGCGGCCCTGAGCAGTGGGGCGTTCGGGGACAGTGTGCTTCCGGGGCAACGTCCGCTCCTCTCTGTAGTGATTCCACTACCGGGGCGGCACAGCGTGACCTAGAGTCGGAAGCCCCTTCAACCTGTCAGAGCAGGAGGAAGCTTTGGTGAAAGCCCGTTGAATCGCAAGGAGTTGACGCCGGAGAGCAGCCCCCGGGAAGCCTTTGGAGCGCGTTTACGCAGCTCGCGGGAAGCCCGTGGTTGGACCCAAGATGAGCTTGCCGTGCGTATGGGATATTCCAGCACCCACGTGTCAGCGGTCGAAACTGGTCGGAAGCCCCCGACTTTGCGCTTTTCGCGCAGCGCTGATCGCACGTTCGGCACCGAAGGAACCGTGGACACGTTCGAGCGCGACTGGCGCGAGATCCGGCAGGGCAGCCTGCTGGAGGGCTTCCCGGAATACGTCGGGCACGAGGGCCGGGCAGCGGAGATCCGGTTGTACGAAGTGGGCATCATTCCGGGCCTGTTGCAGACCCCGGAGTATGCGTCCGTGCTCGCGGGGAGTGCCGTCAAGCGCGGAGCCATCACGCCCGAGCAGGCGGACGAACGGATGTCGCTGGTCGCGGAACGGCAAGCGGCGCTCGTCCGCACTCCCCCACCGCTGGTGTTCGTGGTGCTGGACGAGAGCTGCATCCTTCGACCCATTGGCGGGCCGGCCGTCATGGACGCACAGTTGGCGCGGCTGGTCGAGTTCGCCGAGCGTCCGAATACGGTGCTTCACGTCGCCCCGTTCGGCATGGGGGAGCACCGACCGTTCGATCTACCCATCACCGTGCTGACGCTGCCGGACCGCTCGCTCATGTCCTATGCCGAGTCCGCCCAACGGGGCCATCTTGAGCGGGAAAGCACCTCGGTGCTGCCCATACTGACGGCCTACCATCAACTACAGGCCGACGCCCTCTCCCAAACGGCGTCCGTTGCCATGATCGATGACTTTCGAAAGGGCACCTCGTGACCGAATCCCTCCGATGGGTCAAATCCTCGTACAGCAACAACGGCGGACAGTGCATCGAATGGGCACCGGAGCACGCGCACGCCCACGGTGCCGTCCCCGTCAGGGACAGCAAGAACCCTCAGGGGCCTGCTCTCCTCTTCCCCGCCCCGCAGTGGGCTCACTTCGTGGCGTACGCCAAGGGGCAGTCCATCTGATCCCGACACTCACACCTGAGGGCCCTCCCCAGGTATCCCGGGGAGGGCCCTCGTGAGAGGAGCGCTGAAGTCGATGAATTCATCTTCAGCCTGACGTAGCGGCACCCCGCAGGCGGCAGAGATGTCCGCGATCACCGGCTCGACCGGATAGCCCGGGTGGATGAAGAGGTAGCGATAGTTGCTCACATGCGCTCCTACGGCCAAACGATAATTCCGGACAAGGCACGGAAAAGGGCGTTGGCAGCCGGAGCGTACTTCTTGCCGAACTTGTGGCCGTAGTCGTCGTTGCCCGCCATGCCGGCGGCGTTCTGGAGCGCGGTGCAGACCTCGATGACCCTTGGATCAGCTCCCGCCCTCTCCCGTCACCCCCCACAGCCACCGTGAAACGATCGTCTTCGTCTTCGTCTTCTCAAGGCGTCACGCCTCCCGAGGGTGGCGAGAAGGGCGGGGATCAGTTCCCGGCCTCTGGCCCAGGTGAGTCGTTCACGGGCAGCGGGCAGCGGGCAACGCGCCCGCACTCACGCCAAATGCAGCGCCGCGAGCAGCGCATCCACCAGGGGCCGGTCCCGTTCCTGGGTGAGGCGGAGGCGGGCGTCGTCCGGGGAGAGCCACTCCATGCGGTCGACCTCGCTGTTCGGGGTGAAGGCTCCGGCGACCGCTTCCGCCGCCCAGTAGCGGACCTGCTTGGGGCGGCCGTTGGCCACGTAGTAGGAGGTGGGCAGCGGGGCTCCGGGGCGGCAGTCCATGCCGGTCTCCTCCGCCACCTCGCGCACCGCGCCGGCCAGCGCGTCCTCGCCGCGCTTCAACTTGCCTTTGGGGTGGGACCAGTCGTCGTACTTGGGACGGTGGACGAGCGCGATCTCCAGGCCGTCCTCGGAGGCCGCGCGACGCCACAGGACACACCCCGCCGCTCGGATTGGATTCTGAGGCACTGTCACATCATCACCCCTTTGGGTCTGCCGTCCCTTCGGTCCACGCCGTTTCCTCAGCCCTTCTCCGTTTCCTCTGCGCTTCGATCCGTTTTCACTGCGCTTCCCTCCGTTCTCAGCTCGTCCGTTCCGGTGTCCGGGGCAGCCACACGCGGCCGAAGGCGAAGCGGGCCGCCTCCACTTCGTGCCGCTGGTCGGCGTGCAGCACTCCGAGGGCGTAGGCCGTGGCCGGGGCGATCCGGGGGGTACGGGCCGCGGCGGCGGCAGCGGCGGCGGCCTCCGCGGCGTCGCGGTGCCACTCCAGCGCCCGGCCGGCCTCCGCCAGCCGGAAGTCGGCGTACTCCGGCGCCAGCACCTCCCGGGCGTAGCGGCTCAGTCGCACCAGCAGCCGGACCTGGTGCCAGGGCGCGTCCTGGCGCTGGTCGGCGGCGAGTGCGGCGGCGTTGTACGGGTATCCGGCGCGGGACAGCGGCAGTGCGGCGACCGCCTCCGCGAGCCGGCGGTGGGCCTGCTCGGCGAGTGGCGGCAGCGCCTCGGCGGCGGAGCGCTCGGTGGCCTTACGGGCGAGCGGCGCCTCGGAGGCGAGTACCGCCACGGAGTCGGCGACGGCGTGGAAGCGGGAAGAGCCCAGGGCCTGCAGCGCGGCGGTGTGGGCGCGGGTGCGGGCGAGGGTGAGCTGGCGGTCCAGCAGGGCTCCGGCCCGCGCCGCACCGGCCGCCAGGGCGCCGTCGGGATCCGCGTCGGTGGCGGTAGTCGCGGCGGAAGTCGCGGACGACGCGGTGGTCCGGGCGGCGGGACCGGTGGCGGAACCCGTGGCGGGCCCCCTGGCGGAGCCCGTAGCGACGCCCGTGGCGGAGCCCGTGGTCGCGCGGTCGCCCCGTTTGCTCCTGTCCGGCCGTCCCTGGCGGTCGGACCGGTCGCTCCGGTCGGCACGGTCTTTGCGGTCGGCTCGGTCGGTCCGGTCGGTGCGGCCCGTCAGGCGCTGCAGTGCGGTCATCAGCCGTTCGCGGCGTGCGGCGCAGGCCTGTTCGCGGGCCAGGGCGCCGGACAGCCAGCCCAGTTCGGAGGTGAGCTGGTCGGCCCAGACCTCCTCGGTCAGCGGGCGGAAGGTGTGCAGGGTGGCGCTGATCCGGCGGGCGGCGCGGCGCAGCTGACGGGCTGCCTCGCCGGCGCCCTCCGCGTCCGAACCGCTCTCCCGGTGCAGGCGCAGGCTGCGCAGGAATTCCGCCGACTGCTGGTGCAGATAGCCGGCGAGGACTTCCTCGGCCGTACGCCCGGCGAGGGCGGCGCCGGTGTCGGCGAAGTCGTCAGTCATGACCGGCCGGTACGCAGCACCGTCCCGGCCGCGGCCGGAGTCATCATCCGGCCGTGGCGTGCCGTCCCCGCAGGGGTACAGGCCGTCGGCTTCTGGGTACGGGCCGTCCACCACTGCCGAACGGGCTCCGGGCGCTCCGCCGGGCTCGTATCCGGTGCCGATGAGACCCGCGGGCCCTCCGGTCGGCTGGTCATGTCGCTGGGCCACGCCGGCGCCTCCGGGCGTCGATGAGCATTTCCTGAATGTTGCGCAGCGGCGCGCCGTCCGCGTCCGCCGCGTGCCGGGTCCAGTCGCCGTCCTGGCCGAGGTGCCACGAGGACGTGGTGTCCGACATCCCCGTCTCCAGCATCCGGTTGAGGGAGACGCGGTGCGCCGGGTCGGCGACCCGTACCAGTGCCTCGATCCGGCGGTCGAGGTTGCGGTGCATCATGTCCGCGCTGCCCAGCCATACTTCGGGCTCGCCGCCGTTGCCGAAGATGAAGACCCGGGAGTGCTCCAGGAAGCGGCCGAGGATGCTGCGCACGCGGATGTTCTCGCTCAGGCCGGTGACCCCCGGGCGCAGCGCGCAGATGCCGCGTACCCAGATGTCGACCGGGACGCCGGCCTGGGAGGCGCGGTAGAGCGCGTCGATGACGGCCTCGTCGACCATCGAATTGACCTTGATGCGGACGTAGGCGGGACCGCCCGCCCGCTGGTGCGCGATCTCCTTGTTGATGCGCTGTATCAGGCCGTCCCGCAGGGACTTGGGGGCGACCAGGAGACGGCGGTAGGTCTCGCGGCGGGAGTAGCCGGAGAGCCGGTTGAAGAGGTCGGAGAGGTCGGCGCCGACCTGCGGGTCGGCGGTCAGCAGGCCCAGGTCCTCGTAGAGCCGGGCCGTCTTGGGGTGGTAGTTGCCGGTCCCCACATGGGAGTAGCGGCGCAGCATCTCGCCTTCCTGGCGGACGACGAGCGAGAGCTTGGAGTGCGTCTTGAGGCCGACCAGCCCGTAGACGACATGGCAGCCGGACTCCTCCAGCTTGCGCGCCCACTTGATGTTGGCCTGTTCGTCGAAACGGGCCTTGATCTCGACGAGGACGAGGACCTGCTTGCCGGATTCCGCGGCGTCTATCAGGGCGTCCACGATCGGTGAGTCGCCGGAGGTGCGGTAGAGCGTCTGCTTGATGGCGAGGACGTCCGGGTCGGCGGCGGCCTGCTCCAAGAACGCCTGCACGGAGGTGGAGAAGGAGTCGTAAGGGTGGTGGAGGAGGACGTCGCGGGCGCGCAGGGCGGCGAAGATGTCGGGCGCGGACGCCGATTCCACCTCGGCGAGGTCACGGTGGGTGCCGGCGACGAACTTGGGGTACTTGAGCTCGGGCCGGTCCAGCGCGCCTATCCCGAAGAGGCCGGTCAGGTCCAGCGGGCCGGGCAGCGGATAGACCTCGGCGTCGGAGATCTTCAGCTCCTGGACGAGCAGATCGAGCACGGCCGGGTCGATGGACTCCTCGACCTCCAGGCGGACCGGCGGCCCGAAGCGGCGCCGCATCAGCTCCTTCTCCAGGGCCTGGAGAAGGTTCTCCGCGTCGTCCTCCTCGACCTCCAGGTCTTCGTTGCGGGTCACCCGGAACATGTGGTGCGCCTGCACCTCCATGCCGGGGAACAGCTCCTCCAGGTGGGCGGCGATGACGTCCTCGATGGGGACGTAGCGCTGCGGGGAGGCCTCCAGGAAGCGGGAGAGCAGCGGTGGCACCTTGACCCGGGCGAAGTGGTCGTGGCCGCTGACCGGGTTGCGTACGACGACGGCCAGGTTCAGCGAGAGGCCGGAGATATACGGGAAGGGGTGCGCCGGGTCCACCGCCAGGGGGGTGAGCACCGGGAAGATCTGCTGGCGGAAGAGGGTGAAGAGGCGGGCCTGCTCCTTCTCGGTCAGCTCGGGCCAGCGGATCAGATGAATGCCCTGGTCGGCGAGCTCGGGGGCGATGTCCTGCTGGAAGCAGGCGGCGTGCCGGGCCATGAGTTCGCGCGAGCGGGTCCAGATCAGGTCCAGCACCTCGCGGGGCTGGAGTCCGGACGCGGAGCGGGTGGCGACGCCGGTGGCTATCCGTCGCTTGAGTCCGGCCACCCGGACCATGAAGAACTCGTCCAGGTTGCTGGCGAAAATCGCCAGGAAGTTCGCCCGTTCGAGGAGGGGGGTGGCCGGGTCCTCGGCCAGTTCGAGCACCCGCTCGTTGAAGGCCAGCCAGCTGCGCTCGCGGTCCAGGAACCGTCCGCTGGGAAGTTCCTCGCCGTCCGCGCCGACCACGCCCTCGTCCTCGTACGCGTCGGGGTCGGCGTCCAGGTCGGGCTCCAGGCCGGGCACCGTGCCCCGGACCGCCTGCGGGCGGTGCGCGGCGATGGAACCCACGGACGGCTGGGCCGAGGGCGCCGCGGCCCGCGGGGGCTGCGGGGTGGGCACCTCGGGCTGAGCCTGTGCCTGAGCGCTGGGCTGCTGGTTCATGAACCTATTCTTCCGCGTCCGGGGGGTTCCAGGCGCGTCAGGCGGAGGCGGCGGCGCGAGATGGAGCCTCGGGTGGGGGCCGTTCGGCACAGCGGGCTGCATTCACCGATGCTCGCAAGCGATATTGAATCGCCGGTAACGCGGATATGGCGGCCAGGCAAGCGGGGTGCTACTCCCCGGCGTCAGGCGTTGTCCGGGGCGGCCGGGGGCCGTTGCCGGGCTGCCGGTTGTCACGGGCGGGGGCCCGGCGCCACGGGCGGGCGCCGGGGCCGGGGCCGCGGCCGGCGGCTCCTGGGGTGCCGTGCCCCAGAGGCCGGGCCCGGGAGCCGCCGCCGGGGCGCGTCCCCCTGTGCCTCCCCCGGGGCGGCCTTTGTCACACGCATGGTGCCTTCCGGGTTGCGGGCCACCACGGGAGGCGCCCCTGCGGCCGGTTCAGCCGTGCCGGCGCCGCATCACCCGGAAGGCGATCACCGTCAGCACCGCCGCCACCGCCAGCACGATCCCGGCCTCGGTCCACGCCAGCGGCCAGTGGTGCGACGCCGGGTGGTGGTCCATGTACTGGCCGGCCACATCGTGCTGCCGCATACAGCTCTCGTTGCTCGGGCCGGGATCGCACGGGGCGTCGGGCAGCCGGGCGCCGGAGCGGGTGTAGTTGCCCTGTCCGACGAGCCAGGCGTCGTCCGGCAGCTGGGCGGGGCGGTGGTGCGGGAACTTTGTCGTCACGACCGGCAGAAGATAGGGCCTGAGCTGGGCCAGTGCCACCTGCAGCGCTACGACGGCGGCGAGCGTGACGCCCATCGACAGCACCGTACGGCGCAGCAGCAGACCGGCCAGTACGCCGACCACCAGGGCCAGCAGGGAGTAGGCGACCGGCACCGGGCCGAGCGCGTGGAAGCCGAGGGTCGAGTACCAGTAGAAGCCGGAGACCTCGTCGCCGGCGACCTGCCAGAGCCAGCTGAAGGCCAGCGAGAGCCCCGTGGCGGCGGTCAGGACGACCAGCGCGGGCAGGCAGATCTTCGCCGCCAGCCAGCGCAGCGGGCCGACCGACTGGGTCAGGACGAGCTTGTGGGTACCGGCCTCCAGCTCGCGCGCGATCAGCGGGGCGCCGAGGAACAGCCCGACCAGGACGGGCAGCAGCACCAGGCCCACTTCGACGAGCCGCAGGGGCGAGCCGTAGGTGTCGCGGAAGGTGGTGACCGCCTCCTGGGTGTGCTCGCAGCGCGGATCGAGGGAGATCTGCGAGCAGCCGGCGATGTGGTGGGCGTCGATGAATCCGGCCGTCTGACCGCGCAGCACCGCGCACCAGACCGCGCCGGCGGCCGCCACGGCCAGCAGCACGCCGAAGACCAGTCGGTGCTGGCGCCACACCAGCCAGACGAGACCGCCCAGCGGTGCCAGGCCCGCCTCCCGGATCCCGCCCGGATCGCCCGCTGTGCCGCGCCCCTTCGTACCGGGGTGTGCCGTGGTGGTCATGCTGCCGCTCCCTTGCCGCTGTGGTGGTCATACCGTGTGCCCGCCGCGCCGCCCGGCGGGCCGTTCCCTGCGCCGGGCGGGCGCTCCCGTCCGCCCGGCAGCCTGTTCCATCCGCCCGTACGGCCTGCCGGGCCGGGCGGTCCGTTGCGCGGCATACCGGGGATCCCCGGCTTGTTGCCGGGCCGGCGGCACCGCCGCGCCGAGGCCGGCTCCGCGCTCGGCGCCATCAGCACGGGCGCGCCGGGCGCGTCGGGCGCGCGCAGATAGGCAAGCAGAAGCTCCTCCAAGGACGGGTCCGCGGTCTCCCAGGGGCCGGCGGCGACCGTGCCCTTCCGCCGCACGACGGCGGTGAAGTGACGCCCTGACAGCTGCGCCTCGACGACCGTGTGCGCCGCGATCGCGGGCGGCAGCGCGCCGTTCCGGTGCGCCCCCATCACCAGGGTGTGCGCCCCGATGACGTCATCGACCTCGCCCGCCAGCCGCACCCGGCCGCCGCCCAGTACCAGCAGGTGGTCACAGACCCCGTCGAGCTCGGCGAGCAGGTCCGACGACAGCACGACGGTGGTGCCGTGCTCGGTCGCCTGGGCCAGCAGCAGTGCGGTGAACCGGTGCCGGGCGATCGGGTCGAGCCCGGCCAACGGCTCGTCGAGGAGCAGGAGTTCGGGGCTCCTGGCGAAGGCCAGGGCGAGCCCGAGGCGGGTGCGCTGCCCGCCGGAGAGGGCGCCGGCCCGGGCGTCGAGGGGCAGCCGGCCCTCCCGGACGATCCGTTCGGCGCACGCCCCGTTCCAGCGGCCGGGGTTGAGCGCGCGGCCCATCCGCAGCGTCTCGGCGACCGTCAGCCGCGGGTAGAGGGGCTTGTCCTGGGTGACATGGGCGGTCCGGGCGCGGACCGCGGCGCCGGCCGGTCCCTCGCCACCGATGCGTACGGCCCCCTCGCTGGGGCGGGTCAGGCCGGAGACGAGCGAGAGCAGGGTGCTCTTCCCGGCACCGCCGGGACCGACCAGTGCGCAGATACGGCCGGCCGGCAGCCGGAAGGTGCAGTCGCGCAGTGCCCAGCGGCGGCGGTGGCGCCTGCCGAGGCCGATCGCCTCGATGGCGGTGCGCCCGGAGGCCCGGCCGGCCACCTCGTCCGTATCCACTGGCCGCATCACTCGTCCCCCTGAGCCATTCCACTAATTAAGTAGTGAAAGGGTGGGGGAAATGGGCTGCACCTGTCAACCTCCGCTGCCTACGCTGCCGCCGTGCCCCCGTTCTCCGCGCCCGTGACGCCGCCGCTGCCGTACACGCCCGACTACCCGATACGCACCGAACGCCTGGACCTGCGCCCGGTCATCCACGACGATTTCGCCGCGATCCACGCCTACCAGCGCCGCCCCGAGGTCTGCCGCTACCTCTACTGGGGCCCCCTCGACGAGGCCGGGTCCCGGGCCTCCGTCACCGCCAAGACCACCCGCACCGTGCTGCGCGAGTCCGGCGACGTCCTCCAGCTCGCCGTCGTCGTGCGCGAGAGCGGCACCCTGGTCGGCGACGTCACCTTCGTCTGGGAGAGCCGCACCCACCGCCAGGGCGGCATCGGCTACGTCTTCCACCCGGACCACACCGGCCACGGCTACGCCACCGAGGCGAGCCGGGCGCTGCTGAGGCTGGGCTTCGAGGAACTGCGCCTGCACCGCATCCAGGCCGAGTTGGACGGCCGCAACACCGCCTCAGCCCGGTTGCTGGAACGGCTGGGGATGCGCCGGGAAGGCCATCTGCGGGAGAACGAGTTCCTCGACGGGGAATGGTCCGACGAGGTCGTCTACGCGATGCTGGCGCGCGAGTGGCGGGCGCAGCAGGAAGAGCCCACGCGGCAGCAATGACACAGCGGGGCGGACCCTGGTGGGCCCGCCCCGCTGCATGCTCGTCCGCCGCGCGCTCATCCGCCGCCCGGTCTCACCTCTTCGCCCGGTCTCACCGCTCCGAGCGGCCTCAGGTCTCCGAGCGGCCTCAGGTCTCCGAGCGGTACATCAGATCCGTCTCGTGCGTGGCGAACCCCATCCGCTCGTACACGCTCACCGCCGCCGCGTTGTCCGCGTCCACGTACAGCATCGCCGTCGGCAGGCCCTGGCCGGCCAGATGCCGCAGCCCCACCGAGGTCAGCGCCTTGCCCAGGCCGCCGCCCTGGGCGCCCGGCCGCACCCCGAGCACATAGACCTCGCCCAGGCCCTCGTCGGCGTGCACCTTGGTCCAGTGGAAGCCGACCAGCCGGCCGCCCTTCTCCGCCAGGAAGAAGCCCTTCGGGTCGAACCACGCCTCGCCCTTGCGGTCGTCCAGATCGCGCTGGATCAGCGAACCCTGCTCCGGGTGGTGCGCAAAGGCCTCCGCGTTCACCTCCAGCCAGGCCTCGTCATCGATGCCCGGCTGGAAGGTCCGCAGGGACACCCCCTCGGGGAGCACCGGCTCCGGCAGCTCCAGGTCCGTCAGCGAGCGCCGCATCTGGCGCAGCTCCCGGAACATCGTCAGCCCCAGGGTCTGGGCGAGACGCCGGGCGGCCGGATGCCCGCCGTGCGCCCAGACCCGCAGCCGGCGCCCGGACTGCTCCAGCAGCTCGCTGCCCAGCGCCCGGCCGTGCCCGCGGCCGCGGTAGCCCGGGTGCACCACCAGCTCGGCGGCCGGCGCCTCCACCGGGTCGGTGTCCTCCAGCTGCCCGTACGCGACCAGCTCCTCGGCCTCGTCGCCCCGCAGGTACAGCAGCACATGGCGTACGCCGGGGCGCGCGCCCCCGCGCAGCTGCAGCCGCCCCTGCTCGGACACGGCGGGCTGCCCGTCCGTACGAGCCGCCCGCTCGATCAGCTCGGCGACGGCCGTGGCCTCTTCCGGCGCGAGCTCGTCGACCACCTGGATCCGGCGGCCGGCCCGGCCCATCTCCTGTGCAGCGTCAGTCATGTGTGAAGCGTACGACCCAGTCGGGTTCCCGGAGGGGCACCACCCGCGTTCCCGGAGGGGCAGCCCCCGCGTCCCCGGAGGGGCAGCCCCCGCGTTCCCCCGCCCTTCCCGGCACCAGCTCGTCACCCGCCCTGCAACCAGCTCGTCACCCGGCAACCCCTGTTGCACTACGCGCGTCGACAATAAGCTGCCGTCCGCTCAGGACCATCCAGGAGGGGAACACATGCCAGCGACACCGCAACGGGGCCGCGCCCTGCGAAGATTGACGATCGGCGCCGCCGTACTGGCCGCCGCCGGGCTCACCGCCGCCGCCCTGCCGGCCGGGGCCGACACCGGCCACCCCGCCCGCACCGGCCGCACCGTCGATGTGCAGCTGCTCTCCTTCAACGACTTCCACGGCAATCTCGAACCGCCGCAGGGCTCCTCCGGCACGGTCGAGGAGGCCCAGCCGGACGGCAGCAAGAAGAGCATCCCCGCGGGCGGCGTCGAGTACCTCGCACAGTCGCTGCGCACGGCCCGTAAGGGCCACCCCTACTCGGTCACCGCGGCGGCCGGCGACCTGGTCGGAGCCAGCCCGCTGATGTCCGGGCTGTTCCACGACGAGCCGACCATCGAGGCGATGAACAAGCTGGGCCTCGACGTCACCTCCGTCGGCAACCACGAATTCGACGAGGGCCGGGCGGAACTGACGCGCCTGCAGAACGGCGGCTGCCACCCCAAGGACGGCTGCTACGAGAAGGGCAAGAAGTTCCGGGGCGCGGACTTCCCGTACCTCGCCGCCAACGTCACGGACGAGAAGACCGGCAAGCCGCTGCTCAAGCCGTACACCGTCTGGAAGCACAAGGGCGTGAAGATCGGCTTCATCGGCGTGACGCTGGAGGGCACCCCGGACGTCGTCAGCGCGGGCGGCGTCAAGGGCCTGAAGTTCCACGACGAGGTCGAGACGATCAACAAGTACGCCAAGGTCCTCAACCACCAGGGCGTGAAGGCGATCGTCGCCCTCATCCACGAGGGCGGCCTGCCGGCCTCCACCTCCTACAACTACCGCTGCGACGGCCCCGGCCCCGGATGGGGGTCCTCCCGGGCGTCCAGCTCTGGGGGAGGGATCTCGGGCCCGATCACCGACATCGCCAAGCACGTCACCCCGAAGGTCGACGCGCTGGTCACCGGCCACACGCACCAGGCGTACAGCTGCACCATCCCGGACCCGTCCGGCCGGCCGCGCACCGTCACCTCCGCCGCGTCCTACGGCAAGCTCTACACCGACACCACGCTGACCTACGACCGCCGCACCCGTGACATCGTGCGGACCAGCGTCAAGGCGCCCGGCGCGGTCAACCACGTCGTCGACCGCACCCAGCCCAAGGCCGCGGACCTGACGTCGCTGATCACCCGCTGGAACAAGCTGGCCGCACCGGTCGCGGCCCGTCCCGTCGGCCACATCTCCGCCGATATCGCGGGCCGCGGCGCCGCCGCCCCCGAGTCACCGCTCGGCGATGTCATCGCCGACGCCCAGCTGGAGGCCACCAAGGCGGACGGCAAGGGCGGCGCCCAGCTCGCCCTGATGAACCCCGGCGGGGTGCGCTCCGACCTCGCCTTCAAGGCGTCCGGCTCGGAGGGCGACGGGGTGGTCACCTACGGGGAGGCGTTCACCGTCCAGCCCTTCACCAACATGATGAACGTCGTCGACCTCACCGGAGCCCAGCTCCTCACCGCACTCCAGCAGCAGGTCAGCGGCCCCAACGAGGCCTCCTCCAAGGTCCTCCAGATCTCTCAGGGCCTGACCTACACCCTCGACATGACCAAGAAGGGCGCCGACCGCGTCGTCAAGGACTCGGTCAAGCTCAACGGCGCCGCCCTCGACCCCGCCAAGACCTACCGCGTGGCGATGAACGAGTTCCTGGCGGGCGGCGGTGACGGCTTCGCCGCCTTCAAGGACGGCAAGAACAAGTACGTCGGCCCCTCCGACCTGGACGCCTTCACCGGCTACCTGACCGCCCACTCCTCGGCCGGCAGCCCCCTCACCCCGCCGAAAGCGGACCGGATCACGGTCGTGAAGTAGGCCGCGGCAGCCGACCGTGTGCAACGGGCACGGTCGGGACGCGGCAGCGGCGGTGACGGCCCGGCGCGGAGTTCCCTGCCGGGCCGTCGCGGCACCGGGCTCCCCGAGGGGGAGTGGGCGGTCCCCCAGCGGGAGTCGGGGGACCGCCCTACGGGCCTACGACGGGCTGATCACCGCGATGTCGGCGGCGGGTGCCGTGCCCGCCCTGGCCGCCGTACGGCCATGGGGCCGCCGCCCCCCCATGGACGGTGTGGCTGCCGCTGCGGTTCGGGGCGGCCCTGCTGGTCGTACGGGGTGTGCCGGGGCTCATCGAAGACCTCACCATGGTCACCGGGCTCACCCCCTACGGCCTGCTGGGGCTCGCGGAGCGGCCGGCCGACCTGGCGTCCGGGACGTTCTGGACGGACATGGCGGTCGATGGGTACTTCTCCGCAGGCGCGGTGGTGATGGTGCCGCTGACCGTGCTCCACCGAAGGCTCCCGCGGGTCACCGAAAACGCCTGAGGGCCGCCGGGGGCACCGGCGGCCCTCAGGGGCGTTCAGGAGAAGTCGGCGGCGTGATCCCGTGCCCACCGGGCGAACGTCCGGCCCGGACGGCCGGTGATCCGCTCGACGGCGTCCGAGACCGGGAAGGGCGGCGCATCGACCATCCGGCCGAACATCCGGACGACTTCCAGCGCGTCCTCCTTGGTCAGGAACCCCCCGGACATCGCCTCGGCCGCTTCGTCCTCGGAGATCTGCTCGACCCGGATCTCCCTGCCGGTCGCCCGCCCGATCTCGGCGATCTGCTCGGCGAGGGTCATCCGCTCCGGACCGGTGACGGTATACGCCTTGCCCAGGTGCGCGCCGCTGCGGTCCAGCAGGGCGACGGCCGCGACGTCGGCGAGGTCGGCCTCGTGGACGGGGACGCCCTGCGCGCCCGGGTGCGCCTCGCGCACCACGCCGGACTCGCGGATCGAGGGAGCCCAGGCAAGGGCGTTGGTGGCGTAGTTGCCGCCACGGACGAAGGTCCACTCCAGACCGGAATCGCCTACCGCGCGCTCCAGACCGGCGTGCAGCCGGGAGATGACATGGGCGTCGTCGTCCGGGGTATCGGACACCGCCATCGAGGAGTTGAGGACCACCCGGCGGACCCCGGCCCGGACGGCTGCGTCGAGCACCGCCCGCGCGGCCCTCTCGCCGCCGGCCGCGAGATTGAGGAACAGCGCATCGGCGCCGGCCAGCAGCGGTGCGAGGTCGTCGGTGCCGTTGAGGTCGGCGCCGGCCGTTTCGGCCCCGGACGGCAGCGCGGCGCGCGCCGGATCACGGGTCAGCGCGCGTACGGCGGCACCCTCGGCGAGGAGCCGGCCGACAAGGCTGCGGCCGATATTGCCGGTTGCCCCGGTAACGACGATCATGGAACGGCCTTCGTGAGACGTCATGGGATGACTGCCCTCTTCGGTTTGTCGGTCGAATGGGTCGAATGAGTCGAACGGACTGAGGGAGCGGAAGGAATCGACGAAGGTGCGCCACGGCGGATACGACCGATACGGCGGAGAGAGTGCGACGGATCCCGACAAGGCGCACGCTGCCGGTCAGGTCACCAAGAGGGTGACGGTAGTTCAGGTCACCCCACAAGCGCGGCAAATTTTTATCAAGACCGGCGGGACAACCCTCACGTATCCGACTTACTGCCGGTACAACTTGCGTTCAAGGGTCCTGACCGTGGTCAGATGTACGGATGCGAACCCCCACACGCATACCTTCACCTTCGCCCCCGCCCGCCGGCCGGCCGCACTCCGCCACCGCCACGACGGGCGCCCCGGACGATTCCACGGGCGACACCAGAAAGCTCGACATGGTCAACCCGTACGCGGATCTGGCGGCCCTCGCCGATCCCGAGCCGGAGCCCGAACCGGAGTGGGGACCCGACTCGTTGGACGCCGCCGGCGCTCCCCGCCGCCGCACCTACCTCAACGAGCGCGACGACAGCGACGACCCGCTGGGCCTCGGCCTGCGCTCGGACGACGAGACGGACGGCGAGGCCTGGAAGCCGCCGAACCACCGCCGCAAGAAGCGCGGCCTCAGCCGGTTCGCCGCCATACCGCTCGCCCTGAAGCTGCTGGTCGCCGTCCTCGTCGGCACCTCCTTCCTCGGACTCTTCGACCGGTTCGCGGTGCTGTACGCGCAGAACAAGACCGCGGAAAAGGTGAAGGATGCCCTGCATCTGAACGCCACTCCCGAGGTCGATATCGAGGGGTTCCCGTTCCTCACCCAGGTCATGGACAAGCACGTCGACCAGGTGAAGGTCACCATTCCCGACCTGGCCGCCGACCGGGTTTCGCTGGCGAAATTCGAGGCCACCGCCAACGACGTCCGTATTGACGGCGATCTGCCCAGCTCCATCAAGGGCGCCACGATCGGCCAAATGCACGGCAGCGTGCTGCTGGCCTTCGACGACATGAACCGCGAACTGGGCGCCTCGCAGGTGAAATTCAGCGAGATGGGCCCGAATTCCGTTCGCGCGGTCGGTCAACTGCCGATCGCCGGCCATGATTTGCGGGTACGGGCCGAGGCGCGCATTCAGCGGGCCGGCGACCGCGGCATCTCCACCGACATCAGCCGGATGCGCCTGGACATCGGTGACATCGCCGTCTACCGCCCCGGCACCGGCAAGGAAGAGGGCCTGCGGCTGACCCGCAAGACCGCCGCCGAGCTCAGCCGGCAGGCCGAGAAGGTCAAGGCGATGCTCAGCATCCCGGCGATCGTCGACCGTATCGGCATCCCCAAGGCCTACATCCAGGACGCGCTGAGCAACGAGCAGAAGCTGCACGAGCTGACCGGGTCGCCGCGCTTCGTCCAGAAGCTGATGAAGGTCAATCTCGTCGATGTGGTCGCGGACCACCCCTGGCTGCTGCAGAAGGTGGGCATCGACCCGAAGATCCTCGGCACGCTGACCGGGCTCACCAAGCCGCAGCTCGCGGACCGGCTGTCGCTGTCCTTCCAGCTCCCCAAGACGCCCGGGAACGTCCGGCTGCGGCATATCTCCGTCGAGCGGGACGGCATCCGCGCCGACCTTTCGGGGTCGAACCTGCCGTTCGGGGACGCGGCGAAGAAGGCGGAGAAATAGCAAGGCAGAAAAGTGCGGGCTCGCCCCGGCAGGGGCGGGCAGCAGGGGCGGCGTCTTGGGGGACGCCGCCCCTGCTGCGTTCCCGGGACGCCGCCCTCACTGCGTTCCCGGCACTCCGCCGTTACTGCGCCCCTACCGCACTCCCGGAGGCGGGCCCTGGGGCCTCGGCGGCTCCTCCGGTATCCCGGGCGGCGGCGTCTTGGCGCCCGGCAGCGTCAGTACCGCCTCCGTGCCGCCGAGGTCCGCGGACCGCAGCCGTACGGCGCCGCCCGCCTGTTCCGCCGTACGCGCCACGATCGACAGTCCCAGACCGCTGCCGGGCAGGCTGCGGGCGGACGGCGAGCGCCAGAACCGCTCGAAGACATGCGGAAGTTCGTCCTGCGGAATGCCCGGGCCGTGATCGCGCACGGTCAGCTCGCCACCCGCCAGCCGGACCTCGACGGTGCCGCCGGGCGGGCTGAACTTCACCGCGTTGTCCAGCAGGTTCACCACCGCCCGCTCCAGCGCGGCCGGCTCGGCCCGTACGTACCAGGGGGCGAGGTCCGCCGCGATGGTCAGGGACGGGCCGCGCAGCCGGGCCCGCTGCAGCCCGGAGCCGACGATCTCGTGCAGCGCCACGACCTCGATGGCGCTCTCTCCAGGGGCCGGGGGCCGCGACAGCTCCTGCAGATCGCCGATCAGCGCCGCCAGCTCCCCCATCTGTGCCTTCACCGAGGCCAGCAGCGCCGCCTTGTCGGCCGCCGGGATCGGCCGGCCGGCCTGCTCGCTGCGCACCAGCAGATCGATGTTGGTACGCAGTGAGGTCAGCGGCGTACGCAGCTCATGGCCGGCGTCCGCGATCAACTGCTGCTGGAGATCGCGGGAGGCGGCCAGCGCGGCGGTCATGGCGTTGAAGGAGCGGGAGAGCCGGGCGATCTCGTCCTCGCCGTCGGCCGGGATGCGGATGGTCAGGTCCTGGGTACGGGCGACATGCTCGACGGCGCCGGTCAGCCGGTCCACCGGCTTGAGGCCGGAGCGCGCGATGACCAGTCCCGCCGTGCCCGCGCCGATGCCACCCAGCCCCGCGACCGCCGCCAGCAGCAGCGCCAGGCGGTTCAGCGCGCTGTTGGCCTCGGTCAGCGGGTGGGAGATGGAGACCGCGAACTGCACGCCCTGGACGCCGATGTGCTTGGTCAGTACCCGGACGTCCGTGCCGTCGGTGGTGACGGCGTCGTGCAGGGTGTCGCGCTGCAGGCCCCGTGCCACGGCGACGTCCGAGTGCTGCACCTGCAGGGGCTGGGAGTTGGGCCCGATGCAGCGCGAGCCGTCGACCTGCACGATCTGGACGTTGTAGTAGGAGGGCGGGGCGTTCTTGTTCTCGGTCGGGTCGGTGGGCTGGCAGTTGGCGTAGGTCACCTGCAGATACTCCGCGGGGACGCTGACGTTCTGCAGCGAGTTGTCCACCTCGTCGCGCAGCTGGGCCCGGGTGAGCAGCCAGCAGGCCAGCGCGGAGACGGCCACCGCCACCGCCACCGCGGTCGCGGTGAGCAGGGTCAGCCGCGAGCGCAACGGCAGCCGCGTGATCCGGGCGCCGAGCCGGCTCCGTGCAAAGCCCGTGCCGTGTGCTCCGTGCGCGGGGGCCGGCCCGGTCATTCCGCGCCGCCGTCCGCCCGCAGGACGTAGCCGACCCCCCGCACGGTGTGCACCAGCCGCGGCTCGCCGCCCGCTTCCGTCTTGCGGCGCAGATACATCACGTACACATCAAGGGAGTTGGAGGTGGGCTCGAAGTCGAAGCCCCATACGGCCTTCAGGATCTGCTCACGGGTGAGGACCTGCCGTGGGTGCGCGAGGAACATCTCCAGCAGGGTGAATTCGGTACGGGTCAGCTCGACCTGCCGGCTGCCCCGGGTCACCTCGCGGGTCGCCAGGTCCATCCGCAGATCACCCAGGCTCAGCGTCTCGCCCTCCTCGGGCTGCGCACCGGCCGCCGCCGCGTACGAGCTGCGGCGCAGCAGCGCGCGGATCCGGGCCAGCAGCTCGTCCAGCTCGAAGGGCTTGACCAGGTAGTCGTCGGCGCCGGCGTCCAGCCCCGTGACGCGGTCGCCGACCGTGTCACGGGCGGTCAGCATCAGGATCGGCACCCGCACCCCGCTCGCCCGCAGCCTGCGGGCGGCGGTCAGCCCGTCCATCCGGGGCATCAGGACGTCCAGCACGATCAGTTCGGGGTCGAAGGCGGCAACCTTCTCGACCGCGTCCAGACCGTCGACCGCCTGCTCGGTGACGTACCCCTCGAAGACCAGTGAGCGCTGCAGGGCCTCCCGGACCGCGGGCTCGTCGTCGACGATCAGGATGCGGGCGGGATGATCACCGTGCTCGGCGGGACTCATGCGTGGCTACCTCGGGTGGGAAACGGAACGTCGGAACGGCTGGTGCTCAGCCTTGCACGGCGGGGGCCGTCTGACAGGGGGAGGCGCGAGAGGGGTACTCCTGGACGGCATCCGGGGAGCCCCGTGCCGGGGCCGGGACGGGTCGTGTCGGGGCCGGGTCGGGCCGGAGGCGGCGTCGGCGTCGGCGTCGGCGTCGGCGTCGGGGCGAGCCGGTGGCACGCTCCAGCGGCCGCCGGGGTACTTCCCGGCGACCGCTTGGGGAGGAGAGGGATGCGCGGGCGATCAGACGCCGCTGTTGCTGCCACCGCTCCCGCCGCCACGCAGAGAGTCCAGATCGTCCTTGACGGTGTTGATCGGGATGGCGAAGCCGAGGCCGATGCTGCCTGCCGTGCTGCTGCTCGCCGAACTCGGCGAGTACATCGCGGAGTTGATGCCGACGATCTGTCCCTGCATATTGATCAGGGCGCCACCGGAGTTGCCCGGGTTGAGCGAGGCGTCGGTCTGTATGGCCTTGTACGAGGTCTTCGACGAACCGGTGTCGCCGTTGTAGTGGTTGCCGCCGAACTCGAAGGGCCAGCCACCGCCGCCGCCCTGCCCGTCCTGCCCCTGGCCTTGGTCCTGCCCCTGTCCCTCCTCCTTGGGGACGGTGACATCCCGGTTGAGGGCGGAGACGATACCGCTGGTCACGGACCCGGTCAGGCCCTCGGGCGAGCCGATCGCCACCACCTGGTCGCCGACCGTGATCTTGTCGGAGTCGCCGAGCGAGGCCGCGGTCAGGCCCTTGGCGCCGCGCACCTTGATCAGCGCCAGGTCCTTGCCCGGGTCGGTACCGACGACCTCGGCCGTCTTCCGGCTGCCGTCGCTGAAGGTGACCGCGACCGTGCGGGCGCCGGCCACCACGTGGTTGTTGGTGACGATCTCGCCGCTGCTGGTGACGACCACACCGGAGCCGGTGGACTCGCCGCTGCCGGTCCGCGCCTTGATCTCCACGATCGCCGGGCTGACTGCCTTGGCCACCCCCGAGACGCCGCTGCCGCCGGTCTTGCCCGCGTTGACGAGCGGCGTGGAGGGACCGCTCTGTGCCGCCTGGGTGGTGGCACCGGCGATCAGTGCCGCACTCCCACCCCCGATGAGACCGGAGACGAGTGCCACCGCCGCGATCAGCGCGACCGGCCGGCGGGCCCGCCGCCGCGGCTCGGGCGCGTACGGGGGCGGTGGCGGAAACGCCCGCTCCCCAGCGCCCCCGGCGCCCGCCGCGCCCGGCACACCCTGACCCACCCCGTGGCCGTACGGACGGCCGTGATCGTTGCCGTAGGCGTCGCCACGCTCATTGCCGTGGCCGTTACCGAAATCGTTGCCGTACGCGTACGGCCGGTCCTGTGGCACCTCATCGCCGCTTCGGCGGTAGCTCTCGGTCATGGTGATCACTCTGCCGCCGGTCCATGAGAACGGCCTGAGAATGCCCTGAGAGACCCGACAGAAGAGGGTATGACCGATATAAAGGCGCCCGGATCAGCGGTACGTCCCGGCTCCGTCAGCCGCCGCAGCCACAGGAGCGCCGCACCACCAGCCGCGACGGGAACTGCCGCAGCCGCTCGCGCCGGGAGCCGACGATCCGCAGCCCGTCGTCCAGCACCAGATCCACCGCCGCGCGCGCCATCGCCTGGCGGTCCGAGGCGACCGTGGTCAGCGGCGGATCGGTCAGCCCGGCTTCCTTCACATCGTCGAAGCCCGCGACCGCCAGCTCGCCGGGCACATCGATCCGCAGCTCGCGGGCGGCCCGCAGCACCCCGATCGCCTGGTCGTCCGTCGCGCACATGATGGCCGGCGGCCGGTCCGGACCCGCCAGCAGCTTCAGCGCGACCTGGTAGGCGTCATAGCGGTTGTACGGCGCCTGGAAGTAGCGGCCGTCCGTGGGCTTCCCGGACTCCAGCATGGCCCGCCGCCAGCCCTCGACGTGGTCGGTGACCGGGTCGCCGGACTTCGGGGTCTCCTCCGTGCCGCCGAGGAAGGCGACGTAGGGATGGCCGTGCTCCAGCAGGTGCCGGGTCGCCAGCTGCGCGCCCCAGACGTCGTCGGTCATCACCGCGACATCGTCGATGGCGTCCGGCCGGCGGTGCAGCAGCACCACCCGGGCGTCCCAGGCGTCGATCTCGGCGGCGGCGTGCTCACTGGGCCCCTGGCTGATCAGGATCAGCCCGGACACCCGCATCCCGAGGAAGGCGCGCAGATAGTGCACCTCGCGCTCGTCGAGATAGTTGGCGTTGCCGACCAGGACCATCTTTCCGCGCTCGGCGGCGGCCTGTTCGACGGCGTGCGCCATCTCCGCGAAGAACGGCTGCCGGGTGTCCGGCACGATCAGGCCTATGAGGTCGGTACGGCGGGACGCCATCGCCTGCGCGACACGGTCCGGCCGGTAGCCGAGCTCCTGGATGGCGGCGAGCACCCGCTCGCGCGTGGCCGGAGCGACCGGCCGTGGTCCGTTGTTGATGACATAGCTCACAACGGCGGTCGAGGTACCCGCCAGTCTTGCCACGTCATCCCGCGTCACCTTGGCCACGCGCGGCAGTCTACGCGGGTGGTGCAAGGGCGTGTGCGGCAGTTCTCCGCGGGTTCACGGGCCTGCCGCACCACTTGCCGCTACCTGCGTCCGGCCCGTACGCCGTGGGGGTCCGCGCCGGTGGCGACCGTCTTCCCTGAGCCGCCACCGCTCTCGGGCGCGCGGCGCTCGTCCTGTGCCGCGTCCGGGGCGGGCTTCGCCGCCTTCGCCGCATCCTCCTTGGCCTTGGCCTCCTTGGCCTTGGCCTCCGCCGCCCGCTCCACCTTCTCCGGCGTCACGAAGCGGTAGCCGACGTTCCGGACCGTGCCGATCAGCGATTCGTGTTCGGGGCCGAGCTTGGCGCGCAGCCGGCGGACATGGACGTCGACCGTCCGCGTACCGCCGAAGTAGTCGTAGCCCCACACCTCCTGCAGGAGCTGGGCACGGGTGAACACCCGGCCCGGGTGCTGCGCCAGGTACTTCAGCAGCTCGAACTCCTTGAAGGTCAGGTCCAGGACCCGCCCCTTCAGCTTCGCGCTGTAGGTCGCCTCGTCCACCGAGAGATCACCGTTACGGATCTCCATCGGGCTGTCGTCGGTCGTGATCTGCTGGCGGCCCATCGCCAGCCGCAGCCGCGCCTCGACCTCGGCGGGGCCCGCGGTGTCCAGCAGCACGTCGTCGATCCCCCAGTCCGCGGTGACGGCGGCGAGTCCGCCCTCCGTCACGACCAGGACCAGCGGGCAGCCGGGCCCCGTGGACCGCAGCAGCTGGCACAGCGACCGTACGTGCGGGAGGTCACGGCGGCCGTCGATCAGTATGACGTCGGCACCTGGGGTGTCGATGAGAGCCGGGCCCTCGGCGGGAGCCACCCGGACGCTGTGCAGCAACAGGCCGAGCGCGGGAAGCACCTCCGTCGACGGCTGGAGTGCGTTGGTCAGCAGCAGAAGTGAACTCACTTGCGACCACCTACCCTCATCTTGGGGTATTCCATCCTCTGTGTGCGGTCCTGCCTGCTTCGCTCGCCCATGACGTCTGGTTCCTCCTCGGTCCCTGCGACGGGGCTCCCGGCCTCGGCCGGGGGAGTCTGCGGCACTGCTTCGTACGATCCTTTCAGCCGCGCGACGGGGCGGCTGAAAGCACAAAAGGACCCGGGGGCAACGCTGCCCGGATCCTTCTTGCCCAGCAGGATAGCTCACCTGGCCTCCCGACCGGGGGTCGACTTTGCAGCTTTTTGTGTTCCGCCGGTCACGTCATGTGCTCGCCGGGGCGGTGTGGTGACCGCCGCCGACGGTCGGCTCCGGGGGCTCCCGCACCCCCGGTCGACCCCGGTCTGAAGCGGATCCGGCCTTCTCGGCCGGGGCTCCACGGACCGGCTCCGCCGTTGGCTGCGCCGGGCGCGGCGGAAGGCCGGGTATTTCTTCTGGACCGTCCCACGATGTGGACCGCCTCCCGCGTTTCCGGCTTTCCCGCCGTGCGGGTCACCCGGTAATCGCCTCGGAGAACTGCGCGGCATAAAGCCGCGCATACGCGCCGTTCGCGGCCAACAGCGCATCGTGGGGCCCCTGTTCCACGATCGCCCCGTTTTCCATGACGAGGATGACGTCCGCGTCGCGGATCGTGGAGAGACGGTGGGCGATGACGAAGCTGGTGCGGCCGGTGCGGAGCTGGGCCATGGCGTGCTGGATGAGGACTTCGGTGCGGGTGTCGACCGAGCTGGTGGCCTCGTCCAGGACGAGGATCGCGGGTTCGGCGAGGAAGGCGCGGGCGATGGTGATCAGCTGCTTCTCGCCGACGGAGACATTGCTGCCCTCGTCGTCGAGCACCGTGTCGTAGCCGTCCGGCAGGGTGCGGACGAAGCGGTCGACGTGGGTGGCCCGGGCGGCCGCCACGATCTTGTCCATCGGGGTGCCGGCGGGGGCTCCGTAGGCGATGTTCTCGGCGATCGTGCCGCCGAAGAGCCAGGTGTCCTGGAGGACCATGCCGATGTGCGCCCGCAGTTCCTCGCGCGACATCGCGGCGATGTCGGTGCCGTCGAGGGTGATCCGGCCGCCGCGCACCTCGTAGAAGCGCATCAGGAGGTTGACGAGGGTGGTCTTGCCGGCGCCCGTCGGCCCGACGATCGCCACCGTCTGGCCGGGGTGGACGGCCAGCGACAGGTCCTCGATGAGCGGCTTGTCCTCCGCGTAGCGGAAGGAGACGTCCTCGAACGCGACCCGGCCCTCGATGCGGCCGGGCCGGGCCGGGCGCTCGGGGTCGGGGTCCTGCTCGTCGGCGTCGAGGAGTTCGAAGACCCGCTCGGCGGAGGCGACACCGGACTGGACGAGGTTGGCCATCGAGGCGACCTGGGTGAGCGGCTGGCTGAACTGCCGGGAGTACTGGACGAAGGCCTGGACGTCGCCGATGGACAGGGCCCCGGAGGCGACGCGGAGGCCACCGACCACGGCCACCAGGACGTAGTTGAGGTTGCCGATGAACATCATCGCGGGCTGGATGATCCCGGAGATGAACTGGGCCTTGAACCCGGCGGCGTACAGGGCCTCGTTCTGTTCGCGGAACAGCTCGGCGGACTCCCGCTGGCGGCCGAAGACCTTCACCAGGCTGTGGCCGGTGTACATCTCCTCGATGTGCGCATTGAGCTTGCCGGTGGTCTTCCACTGCTGGACGAACTGCGGCTGGGCGCGCTTGCCGACCTTGGTGGCGACGACGACGGAGACCGGGACCGTGATCAGGGCGACCAGCGCCAGCAGCCACGAGATCCAGAACATCACGACCAGCACCCCGACGATGGTCAGCAGCGAGGTCACGATCTGGCTGAGGGTCTGCTGCAGCGTCTGCTGGACGTTGTCGATGTCGTTGGTCGCCCGGGAGAGCACTTCACCGCGCTGCTGCCGGTCGAAGTAGCTCAGCGGCAGCCGCGCCAGCTTCTCCTCGACCTGTTCGCGCAGGCGGAAGACCGTGCGCTGGACGACGCGGGTGGCGATCCTGGCCTGGACGAAGCCGAAGAGCGAGGACGCCGCGTAGATCAGGGTGACCCAGAGCAGGACCTGGCCGACGGCGCCGAAGTCGATGCCGTGGCCGGGGTGGACCGGCATCGCGCCGATCATGTCGGCGAGCCCGTCCTGGCCGTGGGCGCGCAGCTGCTCCGCTGCCTGGTCCTTGGCGACGCCGCGGGGCAGCTGGCGGCCGATGACGCCGGACATGATCAGGTCGGTGGCGTGGCCGAGGATCTTGGGGCCCACGACCGTGAGCGCCACGCTCAGCACGCCCAGCGCCAGCGCGGCAAAGATGACGGCGCGCTCGGGCCGCATCTGGGCCAGCAGCCGTTTGCCGGAGCCCTTGAAGTCCATCGACTTCTCGGTGGGCTGGCCGCCCATCATCCGGGCGGGCCCGACCGCGGGGGCCGGGCCTCTTCTCGGGGCCGCCCGATGTGTCTCCTCGGTGGCCGCCGGGGTCTCGGCCCGGGGGGCCGCCCCCTTGTCCGCGGTGGTCACGCCGCCTCCTGCTCGGTGAGCTGGGAGAGCACGATCTCCCGGTAGGTCTCGTTGCCGGCCATCAGCTCGGTGTGGGTGCCGGTGCCCACGACCCGGCCTTCGTCGAGGACGACGATCCGGTCGGCGCCGCGGATGGTGGCCACCCGCTGGGCGACGATCACCACCGTGGCGCGGTCGGTCTCGCGGGCGAGCGCGGCCCGCAGCGCGGCGTCCGTCGCGTAGTCCAGCGCGGAGAAGGAGTCGTCGAAGAGGTAGATCTCCGGGCGTCGCACCAGGGCGCGGGCGATCGCCAGCCGCTGGCGCTGGCCGCCGGAGACATTGCCGCCGCCCTGCGCGATGGGGGCCTCCAGGCCGCCTTCCATCCGCTCGACGAAGTCCCGCGCCTGGGCGGTCTCCAGGGCGTGCCACAGCTCGTCGTCGGTGGCGTCCGGATTGCCGTAGCGCAGGTTGGTGGCGACGGTGCCGGAGAAGAGGTACGGCTTCTGCGGGACCAGGCCGATGGCCCTGGCCAGCGTCTCCTGGTCGAGGGTGCGGACGTCCTCGCCGTCGACCAGGACCGTGCCGCCGGTCGCGTCGAACAGCCGCGGGACGAGCCCGAGGAGGGTCGACTTGCCGGAGCCCGTGGAGCCGATGACGGCGGTGGTCTCACCGGGGCGGGCGATCAGCGAGATGTCCCTGAGGACCGGCTGCTCGGCGCCCGGGAAACGGAACTCGACGTTGCGCAGCTCCAGTTCGCCATGGCGGCGGAGCTCGGTGACGGGGCTTCGGGGCGGGGTGACGCTGGAGTCGGTCCCCAGCACCTCCTGGATGCGCTCGGCACAGACCTCGGCGCGCGGCAGCATCATCACCATGAACGTCGCCATCATGATCGACATCAGGATGTACATCAGGTAGCTGAGGAACGCCGTCAGCGCGCCGATCTGCATGGACCCGCTGTCGATCCGCAGCCCGCCGAACCACACCACGGCCACGCTGGAGAGGTTCACGATCAGCATGACCAGCGGGAACATCATCGACATCAGCCGGCCGGCGCGCAGCGACACGTCGTAGAGATCGGTGCTGGCCCCGGCGAACCGCTCGCGCTCGTGCCGGTCGCGGACGAAGGCGCGGATGACGCGGATGCCGGTGATCTGCTCGCGCAGCACACGGTTGACGGTGTCGATGCGCTCCTGCACCCCGCGGAACAGCGGACGCATCCGGCGCACGATCAGTGAGACGAGAATCCCGAGGACCGGGACGATGACCAGGAGGAGGCCGGACAGGGGCACGTCCTGGTTGAGCGCCATGATGACGCCGCCGACACACATGATCGGCGCCGAGACCATCATCGTGAACGTCATCAGCACCAGCATCTGGACCTGCTGGACGTCATTGGTGGTGCGGGTGATCAGCGACGGCGCGCCGAAGGTGCCCACCTCGCGGGCGGAGAAGGACTGCACCCGGTCGAAGACCGCGGCACGGATGTCCCGGCCGAGCGCCATGGCCGTACGGGCACCGAAGTAGACGGCACCGGTCGCGCAGACGATCTGCAGCAGGGTGACGGCGACCATGAAACCGCCGACGCCGAGGATGTAGCCCGTGTCCCCCTTCACGACACCGTTGTCGATGATGTCGGCGTTGAGGGTGGGCAGATAGAGGGTTGCCAGGGTCTGGATCAGCTGAAGCAGCACGATCACGGATATCGAGCGCCGGTGGGGCCGCAAATGCGCCCGTGCGAGTCGGACCAACACGACATGAGCCTAGGCGAACACTTGCCCACGGCAATCGAATTTCCGCGTACGGCCTGCACGGGCACGGAGCCTTTGCCAGAACTTGTCCGGAGCCGGATCACCCGGCGCGTAGGCCATCATGGAGGCGGCAACGACGGGGCCCCGCCACCACGGGGGCGTCCCCCGACCGACACGACGAAGAGGCCGCCGTGACAACAACTGGCACCGTGCGCTACTGGGCCGCGGCCAAGGCCGCCGCCGGCACGGCAGAGGAGCCGTATGCGGCCGCGACGCTCGCCGAGGCGCTCGACGCGGCGCGCACGGCGCACGCCGCGAACCCCGAGTTCGCGCGCGTCCTGCTGCGCTGCTCATTCCTGGTGGACGGCGATCCGGTCGGCACCCGCGACCATCAGGCGGTGCCGCTTGCCGAGGGCGGCACCGTCGAGGTCCTGCCGCCGTTCGCGGGAGGGTGAACACACGACCATGAGCGACAACCAGCCGCAGCACCGCCATCCGTACGAGCCGCACGATCCCTACGCCCCGCAGGCCCCCTACGGGCAGCAGGCTCCCTACGGGCAGCAGGCACCGCAGTCCGCACAGGCGGCCTACGGGCAGCAGGCGCCGTACGAGCCGCAGGTCCCCTACGGACAGCAGCAGTCGCAGGGACAGCAGTCGCAGGGGCAGCAGGCAGCACACGGGCACCAGGCAGCGCACGGGCAGCCGTCGTCCTACGGGCAGGGTCAGCAGGCCTACGACCCCTATGCGCAGCAGCAGCCGAGGTCCGAGCAGTACGGGCACGGACCGCAGGGACACGGACCTCACGGACACGGCCGGCCGGGGCCCGACCCGTACGGGCGTGACCCGTACGGACGCGGCCAGTACGGGTACGACACCTACGGACAGCAGCAGCCACCGCAGCAGCACCGGCAGCCGCAGCAACCACAACAGCCGCAGTCGCAGCGGCCGGCCCACGGCCAGGACGGCTACGGCGGCCCGCACCCGGCGGAGACCGCGCCGCTGCCCCTCCAGCACCAGACCGCCCGCCCGGCCGACGAGCCGTACGCCCGCCGGCACCCCCAGCACACCCAGCAGCCCCAGCAGGCCCAGCAGCCCCGGCCGGCGGCCGCCGCACCGGCCGCGAGCGCGCCCGTCTCCACCGCTTCGGTCTCCTCCGCGCCGCTCGCCCCCAACCAGCGCGCCCGCGCCGAGGGCCGCTCGCCGATCATCCCGCCCGGGATCCAGCCGGCCGCGCTGACCGCCGGGCTCGCCCTGCTGCTGGCGCTGACCGCGTCGCTGGGCCGCCCGGTGCTCGCCGTACCGGTGGCGCTGCTGCAGGCCGTCACCGCCGCCGGCTGGTTCCGGCTCAACGGTATGTGGCCGGCCCGTCAGGGCATCGCGCTCGCCTTCCTGGGCGGACTGACCACCGATGTCGCGCTGCTCGCCACCGACCGCGCGAGCGCGCCGCTGGTCGGCATCGGCACGCTCGGGGTGTGGTGTCTGCTCGTCCTCGTCCTGCAACTGCGCAATCGCAGCAGCGCCGACGAGCGGATGTACGCGCTGACCGCCGGCCTGACCTCGTCCGCGCTCGCGGTGCTGGCCGCCGGCCACCTCGCGGCGAGCCCGCAGGCGGTGGTGGCGGGCGCCTGCGCGGTCGCGGTGGCCACCCTCGCCCGTGCGCTGCCGCTGCCCTCCGCCGCCTCGATCGGCATCTGCCTGGCGGCCGCCGCGGGCGCCGGTATCGCGGCCGGTCAGCTGACCGGCCTCGGCGCGTCCGGTGCGCTGCTGGGCCTGGCGGCCGGCGGCTGTGCCCTGATCGGTCTGCGGGTGGCCAGCTACGACTACCCGTCCCGCTTCGTCCACCTGACGGCGGGCGTGGCCCTGCCGCTGGCGCTGGCCGCGCCCGCGGTGTACGTCCTGGGACGGGCGCTGGGATAACTCCCGGTTGCGACTTCCCCGCGGAGCCGTGAGCGGCACCGGGCGGCGGCCGCCGGAAGCGCCCCTGGCGCGTTCCGGCGGCCGCCGCTGCCGTTTCCCCGACCACGTCGTCTAGGCTCCCCGGAGCGCAGGCAGGGGGCCTGCACGGACACGGCCGGGATCCGGCCCAGGTGTGGGGGAAGTGGTTCGATGCGTGCACTTCGTGTGCTGTTGATCATCCTCGTCATATTCGGCGGCCTGTTCGTGGCCGCCGACCGGGTGGCGGTGAATCTGGCCGAGGACATGGCCGCGGACAAGATCCGCGGCAGCCAGGGGCTCGACAAGGCCCCGGAGGTCTCGATCAAGGGCTTCCCGTTTTTGACCCAGGTCGCCGGTCACAGCCTCGAGGAGGTGGACGCCGAGCTCGGGGGGATCGAGGCCCGCGCCCAGGGGCATGCGCTGCGCATCGACCGGCTGTCGGCGCAGTTCCACGAGGTCGGGCTGACCAGCGACTACAGCTCCATCGAGAGCGCCGCCACGGCCACCGGCAACGCCCGGATCAACTACGCCGACCTGACCAAGGCGGCGGGCGGCGGCGTCACGATCGGCTACGGCGGACAGAAGGACGGCCGCAGCCAGGTCAAGATCTCGCCGAAGATCCCGGTCCTCAGTTCGCTGGACGTGACCGGCTCCATCACGATCGTGGGCGGCAACACCGTCCGGCTGCGCGCCGACGGGCTCCCGGCGGTGTGCAGGGCCCTGCCGGGCTGTGAGAGCAAGGTGCGCGCCCAGACCGACCACGACTGGAAGCTGGACCAGCTGCCCGGCAACCTGAAGCTGGAGAAGGTCGTGACCACGCCCGAGGGGCTCTCGATCTCCGCCGCCGGCAAGAACGTCAAGCTCCCCGGCTGACCGGCCGTCCGGTACCGACCGGACACTTCCGGCTGACCGGACCGCCGTGGCGGGCCGCCCCACCGGCCCGCCGCCCCTCCGCCGCCCATCCTCCGGCTGATCCACCCTTCGTCCACTTCCTGAGACGACCGAGTCCGTACGCCAGACCCCCCACCGGCGTACGGGCACCCGGGACCCGTGCACCCACGCGTGGCGACACCACCGATCCCACATTGCGGACAAACGCGTCTCGCCATTCGACACGCCGGTGACACGTGCCGCCCTGCGTCCCTACGATCGGTGCCATGCAGAGCTCATTGAGCGGTCTCCGTCCGCGGGGACGTGCGGTACTGACGAAGCGGCGGGCAGTAGACCTGTGCCGCGTCGCCGCCATGCTCTGTCGCCCTGTCTGACGGGCTTTTCGCACCCTCCCCCAGCTCCGGCTGGGAGGTGTTCCCAGCCCGGTCGGCCACTGAGGCCGCACCCTCACGCGTTCCGGCCCAGCGCCGCCCCGGACCCCGGTCCGGAAGTCATCGGCGCGCACCCGGCGTACCCGCGTGCCACTCTGCCACTGCCCCCCGTAACTGCCCCGGAGGAGAAGAACATGAGCCGTAGCGACGTCCTCGTAGACGCCGACTGGGTCGAGGCCCACCTGGAGGACCCGAAGGTGGTTCTCGTCGAGGTTGACGAGGACACCTCGGCCTACGACAAGAACCACATCAAGAACGCCGTCCGGATCGACTGGAAGCAGGACCTCCAGGACCCGGTCCGTCGCGACTTCGTCGACCAGGAGGGCTTCGAGAAGCTGCTCTCGGCCAAGGGCATCGCCAACGACGACACGGTGGTCCTCTACGGCGGCAACAACAACTGGTTCGCCTCCTACGCCTACTGGTACTTCAAGCTCTACGGGCACGACAGCGTCAAGCTGCTCGACGGCGGCCGCAAGAAGTGGGAGCTGGACTCCCGCGACCTGGTCGACGGCTCCCAGGTTCCCCAGCGCCCGGCCACCGCCTACCAGGCCAAGGCCCAGAACACCGCCATCCGCGCCTTCCGGGACGACGTCGTCGCCGCGATCGACAACCTCAACCTGGTCGACGTGCGCTCCCCCGACGAGTTCAGCGGCAAGCTGCTCGCCCCGGCGCACCTCCCGCAGGAGCAGTCGCAGCGCCCCGGCCACGTGCCCAGCGCCCGCAACATCCCGTGGTCGAAGAACGCCAACGACGACGGCACCTTCAAGTCGGACGACGAGCTCAAGGCCCTCTACGAGGGTGAGTCGGTGGACCTCGCCAAGGACACCATCGCCTACTGCCGCATCGGTGAGCGCTCCGCGCTGACCTGGTTCGTCCTGCACGAGCTGCTCGGCCAGAGCAACGTCAAGAACTACGACGGCTCCTGGACCGAGTACGGCTCGCTGGTCGGTGTCCCGATCGAGCTCGGCGCCAACAAGTAAGCAAGCAGCTTCTCCCTCACCCCTCAAGGAAGTACCTATGTGTGGAGCACAGGCAGGCGGCCCGGACGCCTCGACCATCAAGCCCGGTGAGACCACGATCCAGGGCAGCGTGACCCGCGACGGCGAGCCCGTCACCGGCTACGTCCGCCTCCTGGACAGCACCGGTGAGTTCACCGCCGAGGTTCCCACCTCCGCGACCGGACAGTTCCGCTTCTACGCGGCCGAGGGCACCTGGACGCTGCGTGCGCTCGTCCCGGGCGGCACCGCCGACCGCACCGTCGTCGCCCAGCAGGGCGGCCTGGCGGAGGTCGCCATCGCTGTCTGACGGCGGGAGTGGCCGCGGCTCCGCAGCAGGGGCCCTCGCCACGATCCGTACGGCCGGAGGGCCGCACCCCGGAGGTTTGGACGCCTTGGCCGGGGTGCGGCCCTCCGTGCCGTGCGCCTCCGTGCCGTCCGGGCGCGAACAGCGTTTCCGCCGCCGACTTCTGTCCCGCCCCGCGCGGACTTACCGTGGATTCATGGACGCGCACCGCCGGTCGCCCGTACAGCGCCGCCATCGCAGGTACTTCGTCCTGATGGGCGTGTGCCTGGTGCTGTTCGTCCTGGCCTGGGGCGTGGTGCGGCTGTGGTCGGTGCCGGCCGCGGTGGGCATGTGTGTGGTCGCCATGGTGATCCCGCCCGTCGCGGCGATCATCGGCAACCGCCGGGAGCCCGGTGAGCGCTGGTGGGACGAGTCCGGCGACCCGGAGTCCGACCGCTGGTGGCGCGAGCTGGACGACCGGGGCGACGACAAGCACACGCAGTAGCCGCCCCGGGCACCGCCGGCCTCAGTACACCAGCGCCTGGACGTCGTCCGGCATGATCTCGCTGACGAACAGCTGGGAACCGGCGATCCCGGCCCCCTCGATCAGGTCCTTCTGCTCGATGTCCCGCCGGGCCGCGCACTGGGTGCAGACGGTGATCGCGCCGCCACCGGCGCGGATCCCGTCGATCAGCTCCGGCAGGGGGGCCGAATGCGGCAGCTCGAAATCCGCCGCCCGCCCCGGGAGCGCGAACCACACCGACTCCCCGGTCAGCCACAGCGACACCTCGACACCGCTGGCCACCGCCACCGCCGCCACCGTGAATGCCTGCGAACACCGCTCGGGCGCATCCGCACCCGCCGTCACCTTGATCACGAGCTTCTTCGCCATGAGCCAAGAGTAGGGGCGGTGGACCTCACAGCGCCGTTGTCACCGCCGCCGACTAGACTCTCAGGCGGTCCGTTACACCCTCACTCCGTTCAGGGAGCGCGCTCGTGCTTGAGGCATTCTTCACCACCCTGCTGGTTCTGGTCGCCATCGGCGTGATCTCGTTCGCCGGTCTGACCTGGAAGAAGCTGTACCAGGGCCAGCGCTGAGCCTTCGCTCCCCCAGCCACCGGCGGGTGGCAGCCCCCCTCAGCGGGTGGCAGCCCATCCACCAGCCTCCACGGAGCGCCTTGCGCGCCCCTGTCGGTTCCCCTCCACATAGATCGCCTGAGCTCTCATGATCGAGATCCCGTCCGACCTGAACCCGGCCCTGGTGCCGCTCGCCTTCCTCCTCGGTAACTGGGAGGGCGCCGGCGTCGCCGAATTCCCCGGCACCGAGAAGTGCAACTTCGGGCAGGAGGTCAGCTTCACCCACGACGGCCGCGACTTCCTGGAGTACACCTCGCACAGCTGGGTGCTCGACGCCGAGGGCAAGAAGGTGCGCCCGCTGGAGAGCGAGAGCGGCTACTGGCGCATCGACGCGGACCGCAAGGTCGAGATCGTGATGTGCCGCGACCAGGGCGTGGTGGAGGTCTGGTACGGCGAGCTGGCCGACCAGAAGCCGCAGATCGACCTGGCCACCGACGCCATCGCCCGCACCGCCGCCTCCGGCCCGTACAGCGGTGGCAAGCGGCTCTACGGCTACGTCAACAGCGACCTGATGTGGGTCGGCGAGAAGTCCACCCCGGACGTCCCGCTGCGGCCGTACATGTCGGCGCATCTGAAGAAGGTCGCCGACCTCAAGGAGTGGGCGGAAAGCCTCCCCGAGGACACGCCGGACGGCGTCTCCTTCTTCCGGCCCGACGGCACGCCCTACAACCCGTAAGCATGACGGGAGAGCCCCGCTCTCCCTGCCCAGCGCCCCGCGGGGGAAGCCGGTCGAAGTCCGGCGCTGACCCGCAACGGTAGGCGGAAGGAATCCTTCCGCAAGCCCGATTGCCCGTGGTGCGCGCAGCTTCCCGCACAACTCGCCGTGGACTGCGAGGGGACGCCACCGGACCGGCGCGGTCGGGGGCCGGCCCTTGGTACGTACGGACACGGCCCGACCCCGAGGCGGCCGACCGACCGTGGCGACCCCCACCGCGCACCCGAGGACGGACCGGGCCGGCGCACCGCCGCCGCCCCGGCGGCTGCCCCTGCCGCCCCTGGTCGCCGTCCTCGCCGCCGTCCTGCTCGGCTCCCTGCTGTGCGGGACCGGCTTCGGCGCCGCCGGTCTGAGCTGGTCCGAGGCGCTGCGCTGTCTGGGCGCCGGGCTGACCGGCGGCACGATCTCGGCGGATGAGGTCTCCGCGTACACCATCGTGTGGGAGCTGCGCTTCCCCCGGGCCGTCCTGGCGGCCGTGGTCGGCGCCGGGCTCTCCGCCATCGGTGTCACCGTGCAGGCCCTGGTCCGCAACGCGCTCGCCGACCCGTTCGTCCTCGGCATCTCCTCCGGCGCCGCCGTCGGTGCCAACGCCGTCCTGCTCTTCGGGGCGCTCGGCGGCCTGGGCGTCTGGGCGCTGTCGGTGTCGGCGTTCGTCTCCGCGCTGATCGCCATGGCCCTGGTCTACGCGGCCGCCCGCACCGCCCACGGGCTCACCCCGCTGCGCCTGGTGCTGACCGGCACCGCGATGTACTACGGCTTCTCCGCCGTCACCACCCTCATGGTCTTCACCGCCGACCGCGGCGAGGCGGCCCGCTCGGCGATGATGTGGCTGCTCGGGAGCCTGAGCGGGGCCGGCTGGAACTCGGTGCCGATCGCCGCTGCCGCGGTGGCCGCGGCCCTGGTCCACCTGCTGCTCTCCGCGGGCCGGCTGAACGCCCTGGCGATGGGCGACGAGACCGCCGCCGCCCTGGGCGTGGACGCGCACCGGCTGCGCCGCGAGCTGTTCGTCGTCGCGGCCGCCGTCACCGGCGCGGTGGTCGCGGTCAGCGGCGCGATCGGCTTCGTCGGGCTGATGGTGCCGCATGTGACCCGGATGCTGGTCGGCGCCGACCACCGCCGGGTACTGGCCGTCGCACCGCTGCTCGGCGCGGTGCTGCTGGTGTGGGTGGATCTGCTCTCGCGGGTGCTGCTGGCGCCCGTCGAGCTGCCGGTCGGCGTGCTCACCGCCGTCATCGGCGTGCCCTGCTTCGTGCTGCTGATGCGGCGGCGCGGCTACACCTTCGGAGGCGGCGCCTGATGCGGATCGAGCTCACGGACCTGTCCGTGGAGGTGGCCGGGAGGCGGCTGGTCCACGACATCACGCTCCGGGCCGGCAGCGGCCGGATGGTCGGCCTGGTCGGTCCCAACGGCAGCGGCAAATCGACCCTGTTGCGCTGTGTCTACCGCGCGCTGCGCCCAGCCGCCGGCTCCGTCCGGCTGGACGGCGCTGACCTGCACGCCATGGACGCGCGCGAGGGCGCCCGGCTGCTGGCCGCGCTGCCCCAGGAGTCCGGTACGGAGTTCGACTTCACCGTGGCCGAGGTCGTGGCGATGGGGCGGCTGCCGCATCAGCGCGGCGCGGGCCGGGCGAGCGCCGAGGACACCGCACGGTGCGCTCAGGCGCTGGCCCGGGTCGGCGCGGACCACCTGGCCCGGCGCGGCTTCCTCGGCCTGTCCGGCGGCGAGAAACAGCGGGTGCTGATCGCCCGGGCGCTGGCCCAGGACCCGCAGGTGCTGGTCCTCGACGAGCCGACCAACCACCTGGACATCGCCCAGCAGTTGGAGGTGCTGGCGCTGGTGCGGGCCGGCGGCACCTCCCCGCCAAAGCCCGGGCGACGGCTGACGGTGCTGACCGCGCTGCACGACCTCAACCTGGCCGCCGTGCACTGCGACGAGCTGTACGTCATCGACGGCGGCCGGATCGTCACCGCGGGCCCGCCCCACGACGTGCTCACCCCCGAACTGCTCGCCGAGGTCTTCGGGGTCCGCGCCCACCGCGTACGGCATCCCGGATCGGGCGCCGTCCAGCTGCTGTTCGACCGTCTCGCCACCCCCGCCCCCGCCGCCGAAGCCGACTCCTGAGGACCCCGCCATGCGCCGCCCCACCGCCCCGCTCACCGTCCTCGCCCTCGCGCTCGCCCTGACCGGCTGCGGCGCGAAGGTCTCCGGCGACGGCGGCAGCGACGCATCCGGCCGGCACTCCGCCGGGGCCGCCGGCCACCACCCCGTCACCGTCGAGAACTGCGGCACCCGCACCACCTACGACAAGGCGCCCCGCCGGGTGGTCACCAACGACGTCGGCATCACCGAGATCATGTTCGCGCTGGGCCTGGAGGGCCGGATGGCGGGCTATGCCATGCCGGACGACAAGGGCGACCTCAACGGCCTGCCCTGGAAGGCCGCGTACGACAAGGTCCCGCGGCTCTCCGAGAAGCCGCTCACCAAGGAGATGGTCCTCGACGCCCGTGCCGATCTGGTCTTCGCGGGCTGGAACTACGGCTTCGGCGAGGACACCGGCCTGACCCCCGCCGCCCTCGGCAAGCTCGGCATCGGCAGCTACGTCCTGACCGAGTCCTGCCACCACGGCACGGACGGCACGGCCCGCGGCGTGATGCCGCCCCTGAAGGCGCTCTACACCGACCTGACGACGCTCGGGAAGATCTTCGGCGTCGAGGACCGGGCGGCCGCCCTGGTGAAGAAGTACAAGAGGCAGGTGGCCGACGCCGCGGCCCTGGCCCCCGCGCCCGGCGACCGCCCCACCGTCTTCCTCTACGACGACGGCCGCGACAAGCCGTTGACCTCGGGCAAGTACGCCGGACCGCACGACATCATCACCAAGGCGGGCGGCGAGAACATCATGAAGGACCTCACGGACTCCTGGACGACCGTCGGCTGGGAGACCGTCGTCGCCCGCAATCCCGACGTCATCGTGATCAACAACTACGGCGACACCTCCGCCGCACGGAAGAAGGCGTTCCTGGAGTCCTACGCCCCGCTCGCCGGCGTCCCGGCGGTCAAGCACCACCGGATTTACGTCATGGATTACGCCGAACTCGTCGAAAGCCCCCGCAACCCCGCCGCCGTCGGCGACCTGGCCCGCTACCTGCGCGGCGTGCGGGCGCGCGGCTGACCTGGCGTACGGAGGCCGGCCGATGCGGCGGCGTACGGGCGGCAGGCTGACGCCACAGCCCACCCCCGCCCGCCGCCCGTCCTCCTACACTGGCTGTGTGGTGACCACCGACTGGCAGAGCGACCTCCGCAGGCGCGGATACCGCCTGACCCCACAGCGTCAGCTCGTACTGGAGGCTGTGGACAGGCTGGAGCACGCCACCCCTGACGACATCCTCACCGAGGTACGCAAGACCGCGGGCGGGGTGAACATCTCCACCGTCTACCGGACCCTGGAACTCCTCGAAGAGCTGGGCCTGGTCAGCCATGCCCACCTCGGACACGGCGCCCCCACCTACCACCTCGCCGACCGCCACCACCACATCCACCTGGTCTGCCGGGACTGCTCGGACGTCATCGAGGCGGATCTGTCGGTGGCCGGGCCGTTCACGGCGCAGCTGCGCGGACAGTTCGGCTTCGAGACGGACATGAAGCACTTCGCGATCTTCGGACGCTGTGCGGCCTGCCGTGAGAAGGCCGCCGAGGGCGACGGCTGAGGGCGACGGCTGAGACCGTCGCGAGCGGGTCGTAGGCTGGCCTCATGCTGCGACCATCACCCGCCAGCCCCCTGCTGTCGCTGCCCGGCGCCGTCCCCGCCGAGGCTCCGGACGAAGGCGTCGCCGCGCACTACGGAGACCTCTTCCGTGAGCAGCGCGCCCTCGCCGACGGCTCCGGCTTCGTGGACCTCTCCCACCGCGGCGTGGTCACCGTCGCCGGCACCGAACGGCTGAGCTGGCTGCATCTGCTGCTCACCCAGCACGTCAGCGAACTCGCGCCCGGCCATGCCACCGAGGCGCTGATCCTGTCCGCGCACGGCCACATCGAGCATGCGGTCTACCTCGTCGACGACGGCGAGACGACCTGGATGCACACCGAACCCGGCCACCAGGAGGCGCTGATCGCCTACCTGGAGAGCATGAAGTTCTTCTACCGGGTCGAGGTCGCCGACCGCACGGACGAGATCGCCGTCGTCCATCTGCCGGCCGGCTCCATCACCGAGGCGCCCGGCAGCGCTGTCGTGCGCGAGACCGCGCACGGCCGCGATCTGTTCCTGCCGCGCGCCGAGCTGGAGGCGTTCGCCGCTGCCCACGGGCCCGCGGTCGGCGTCCTGGCGCTGGAGGCGCTGCGCGTCGAGGCCCACCGCCCCCGGCTGGGCCTGGAGACCGACCACCGCACCATCCCGCACGAGCTGGGCTGGATCGGCACCGCCGTACACCTCCAGAAGGGCTGCTACCGCGGCCAGGAGACCGTGGCCCGGGTCCACAACCTGGGGAAGCCGCCGCGCCGGCTGGTCTTCTTGCACCTGGACGGCAGCGAGGTCCATCTGCCGCCGCACGGCGCCCCCGTCCGTCTCGCCTCGGACGGCGAGGAGGGCCGGCAGCTCGGTTTCGTCACCACCTCGGCCCGCCACCACGAGCTCGGCCCGATCGCGCTCGCCCTGGTCAAGCGGAATGTGCCGCTGGACGCGCAGTTGACGGCGGGCGGCACGGCGGCGGCGCAGGAGGCGGTCGTCGAACCGTAGGGCGCGCCCCGACCGCAGGGCGCGCCCCGACCGCAGGGCGTGCGCTGCGACCGCAGGGCCTGCCATGGGTGCACGGCGGCACTCCGGCGGCCGGATCCGGGGGGTGCCCTTTGCGCCGGGGGCGCCCGCGGACGCCCGTGCCTCCGGCTCCGGCTCCCGGCTCCGGCTCCGGCTCCGGCTGCCGGGGGCTACACCTCCACGAGCACCGTGAACGGCCCGTCGTTGGTCAGCGACACCTTCATGTCCGCGCCGAAGCGGCCGGTCTCCACATGGGCGCCCAGCGCCCTCAGCTGCGCCACGACCTCGTCGACCAGCGGCTCGGCGACCGGCCCCGGGGCCGCGGCGTTCCAGGTGGGGCGGCGCCCCTTGCGGGCGTCACCGTAGAGAGTGAACTGGCTGATCACCAACAGCGGCGCGGCGGTGTCCGAGCAGGACTTCTCACCCTGCAGAATCCGCACCGACCACAGCTTGCGGGCCAACTGCGCCGCCTTCTCCGGGGTGTCCTCGTGCGTGACCCCCACCAGCACGCACAGCCCCTCACCGACGATCTCCCCGACCGTCTCGCCCGCCACCTCGACGCGTGCGCCGTCAACCCTTTGCACCACAGCTCGCATACCCGCCATCATGCCGGGCGGCCCACCGCCTTCGGACAGCCGTGCCCCTCCGGGGGCCGTTCGGGTGCCATGGCCCTGCAGAAGGACCGCCCAGAGTGGCACGATGCGTGCACGTGGTGCGTTTCATGGACAACATGCCCAGGAAGCGGCACCGGACGAGGGGACGGAACGACCCATGAGCACTCTCGGCGCCGGACAGACACCCGGTCCCGTACCAACCGCCCGTACGACACCGACCGGCCGGACGACCTCCACCGCCCCCACGCCAGACACCGCACGTCCGGCCGGCACCCCACCACCCCCCACCGCCCTGACGACGACCACGGCATCGGCTCGCGTCGAGCCCCCCGGCACCGAGGACGGTCCCATGCCCAAGGCAGGCCAGGCGCAGCACCCCCGCCCCCCGCAGCAGCGCGACCGCTGCCGACCGGCCACGGCGCCCGAGCTGTCCGGCCTGGGGCTGCCCGAGCTGCGGGTGGTGCGGCGCGACTCACAGCAGGAGGAGGCCGATCTCAGCTATCTGCGACGGCTGTTGCAGGGCCGGATCGACATTCTGCGCGCCGAGATCGCCCGCCGGTCCGCGCAGCACTCCCCGCTGCTCGACCGGCTGCCGGAGATCCTGACGGACCTGCCGTCCCGGCACCGCTCGTCGGCACGGCATGTGACGGTCGGCACGCCGCACAGCGAGGAGTACCGCAGGCTCGCCGAGGAAATCCTCGGCGAGGTGGAGCTGTCCGACCTCACCGCGCGCACCGACCAGGAGCTGCAGGACGCCATGGGCCGGCTGATCCGCTACGAACAGCAGATTTCGCGTCGCCGTCAGTCACTGCAGCGCACCGCCGACGATTGCAGCGCCGAAATTGCCCGCAGGTACCGTGAAGGCGAAGCGCAAGTAGACGACCTGCTGTCCTGACCGGGCCACAAGCCTTCGGGGGGCGACGGGTCACTCCCCGGAAGGCCGCCGATGACCTCGCCCACTCCGATATCCGCACCGACGCCGGAAGCCGGCGCAGAAGCCGGCGCCTCTTCGCCGGTGTCCCCCGTCCTCGCCGAGGTCGTCCGCTCCGGCTTCGTCGAGGGCCGGCACCGCGGGTCCCTGGTGGTGCTCGCGGCGGACGGCAGTGTGGAGTGGTCGCTGGGCGAGGTGACCACTCCCGTCTTCCCCCGCTCCACCAACAAGCCGATGCAGGCCGCGGCGGTCCTGCGGGCGGGGCTGGACCTCTCCGGCGAGCGGCTGGCGCTGGCCGCCGCGAGCCATTCCGGCGAGCCCTTCCACCTCGACCTCGTGCGGACCATGCTGGCCGAGCACGGTCTGACCGCCGGGCAGCTGCAGACGCCGGCGGACCTGCCCCTGGACCCCGAGGAGGCGGAGGCCTACCTCGCCGCCGGCCGGGTCCGCGACCGCCTCACGATGAACTGCTCGGGCAAGCACACCGCGATGCTGGCCGCCTGTGCGCGCAACGGATGGCCGCTCGGCTCGTACCTCGACCAGGCTCACCCGCTGCAGCAGCTGGTGGCCGAGGGGGTGCGTGGCGCGAGCGGCGAGGACGTCGCCCACATCGGCACTGACGGCTGCGGCGCGCCGCTGCTCTCGCTCTCCCTGACCGGCCTGGCCCGCGCCTTCCGGTACTTCGTCCTGGCCGAGCCCGGCAGTCCTGAGCGACGGGTCGCGGATGCGATGCGGGCCCACCCGGAGTACGTCGCGGGCACGCGGCGGCCGGACACCTGGCTGATGCAAGCCCTCCCGGGCACGCTCGCCAAGATGGGGGCCGAGGCGGTCCAGGCTCTGGCCCTCCCCGACGGCCGCGCCCTCGCGTTCAAGATCGACGATGGTGCGGGCCGCACGCTGGGCCCGGTTCTCGCCCGGACCCTGCGCCTCATGGGGATCGACGCCGCCGTGCTGTCCCGGCTGGAGGACGCCCCGCTCCTCGGCGGAGGGGTACGGGTGGGGGAGATCCGGGCCGCGTTCTGAGGGGTGGGGTTGGCTCGGGTGGGGTTGGCTCGGGTGGGGTTGGCTCAGCTGGGGTTGGCTCAGCTGGGGTTGGCTCGGGTGGGGTTGGCTCGGGTGGGGTTGGCTCGGGTGGGCCGGCGCTTGGCTGCGGGCTCGTTTGCCCCGTCCGGCCTCGGGCGGGTCCCGGTACATCCCCCGGCCCGTCCCCTCCTCGCGCCCGCTGCCCCGACAGCAGTGGCCTGCATAAGGTGGCGATGACACAGTGCAGGCCACGCACCACCTACCAGAGCAGGAGGCCGGCGACCATGAGCGACGCGAATCCCGAGCCGCAGGGGCCCGAGGCGATCGAGCACGCGCACGACCCCGAGGTGCTGCAGCTCGCGGCGAAGGTGTTCGACCTGGCACGGCACGGCGACACCGATACCGTCGCCGCATACGTGGACGCGGGTGTCCCCGCCAACCTGACGAACGACAAGGGCGACTCGCTGGTGATGCTGGCGGCGTACCACGGTCACCCCGCCACCGTGGAGGCCCTGTTGCAGCGCGGCGCCGACGCCGACCGCCCCAACGACCGCGGCCAGACCCCGCTCGCCGGCGCGGTCTTCAAGGCCGAGGACGAGGTCATCAAGGTCCTGATGGCACACGGCGCGGACCCGTCCGCGGGCACCCCCTCGGCCATCGAGACGGCGCGGATGTTCGAGAAGTCGGAGCTGCTGAAGTTGTTCGGGGCGGAGTGACCCGAGGGCTGCTCGCCCGTGGACGAGGCCCGGGCGTGACCTGCACGCTTGACCTCAAGCTCACTTGAGGTCCTAGCTTCGGTGATCGGCGGCGCTTCCGCCGCTCACGTGTCACGCCACGAAGGGCCCCGCATGTCCGAGCACCCCTACCGCCTTGCAGTGATCATCGCCAGCACCCGGGAGGGCCGGTTCGCTCCCGTCATCGCGAACTGGTTCTCCCGGCACGCCGAAACCCACGCGCATATCGACCTGGACGTCATCGACCTCGACACCGTCCGCCCGTACGAACTCCGCTACGGCAGCGAGGAGTACGAGTCGTTCGCCAAGCGCGTCGACGAGGCCGACGCATTCGTCGTGATCACTCCGGAGTACAACCACTCGTTCCCGGCCCCGCTCAAGCACGCCATCGACCTGCTGCACCGCCAGTGGCAGGCCAAGCCGGTCGGCTTCGTCTCGTACGGCGGGATCTCCGGCGGCCTGCGCGCCGTCGAGCAACTGCGACTGGTTTTCGCCGAGTTGCACGCCACCACGGTCCGCGAAACGGTGAGCTTCGCGCTCTCCAACAACCTCTTCGACGAGGCGGGCGGCCTGCATGACCCGGCACCCGCCACGCAGGCCGCCGACACCCTGCTCAACCAGCTGACCTGGTGGGCGGTGACCCTCCGCGAGGCCCGCGCGACCCGCCCGTACGGCGGCTGAGGCCAACAGCCACGGAGCCGCTGCCGGATTACCGCCGCACCGCCGTCGCCAGATGCACATTCATCGCGCACGGAATGCTGCCGTCCGGCAGCGCTGCCGCCGCCGACTCCGCCTCGAAGCGGGCCCGCAGGTCCGCGGTGACCGCGGCGTCGAGCGGTCCGAGATCGTAGAAGGAGCCGACGGTGCGCCAGATCCGCTCGGGCGGCCCGGACAGATCGATCCGTACGGTCTCCCACTCCACGGGACCGAATCCGGCCGCCCCGAACACCTCGTCGAAGCCCTCGTGGCTGCGCAGCCGCGGGTCCCCGAGCGGCGGGGTCCGCTGCTCCGGCGGCGCCGCCTTGAACAGCGGCTTCGCCAGCCGCACAAACCTCTCGTACGCCTCGCCGCCGGCCGCCCCGCCGCCCACGACGACGGCCAGCGTCCCGCCCGGCTCCAGCACCCGCGCCAGCTCCGTCGCCACCTGTTCCGCATCGCTCATCAGCATCAGCGCCATATGGGAGACGCAGCCGTCGAAGTGTGATGAGTCAAAGGGCAGTTGCTGCGCCCTGCCGACGCGGAGGTCCGCCCGCTCGACGCCGGGGCGGCGGCGGGCCAGCGCCAACTCCTCGGCGGACAGGTCGATCCCGGCAAGCCGGCGCCGGGCGCCCGCCTCCCCGGTGGCGAGAAGTTCCAGCAACAGCCCGTCGCCGCAGCCGAGATCCAGCACCCGGCCGCACGCCGCCACCCGGTCCCGCAGGATGCCGTAACTGGAGCGGCCGTCCCCGGCCCGCCCGTGAGCCATCGCCCGCACGGTTGCCGCGGGATACGCGGCATGAAAGGCACGCAGAAAGTCTTCCCGGTCCATCGCCATCCACCGACCCTAGGAGCCGGCGGCCCCGTGATCTGCCAGACCTGCCGCACCTGGCGGACCTGCCAGATCTGGCGGACCTGGCGGACCCGTCAGCCCCGTCAGCCCCGTCAGCCCCGTCAGCCCCGTCAGCCCCGTCAGCCCCGTCAGCCCTCGGATGGTCGCTCCTGCAGTGCCCAGCCGTTGCCGTCCGGGTCGCTGAAGTAGACGAACGAGTTCCACGCGCCGCCGGGGCCGTCGGCCATCACCCCGTCCTCCACGTGCTGCACGGGGCCGGCCGCCACGCCCCGTTCGACCAGTTGCGCACGGGCCGCGGCGATATCGGAGACCACCAGCTGGAGCCCCTGCAGGGAACCGGGCGCTCCCTCCGTGAGCCCGTCGCCCGCACCGATCACGATCGAGCAGCCCGACCCCGGCGGCGTCAGCTGCACGATGCGCACCGCGTCGCCGACGCACATGTCGTGATCGACGGCAAAGCCCATCTGCTCGCCGTAGAAATGCTTGGCCCGCTCCACATCGGTAACCGGAACCGGCACCAGTTCGAGCTTCCAGTCCATGGCGCGCCGTCCTTCCGTACGGGCAACGGCCCGGAACAGCGACCGCCGGCACCGGCCCCCTCACGCTGCGAAAAGTCTAGGCCGCCTCATGGGGGAGTTCTCGCGGTGCGGCTACTCGGGCAGCGGGCGGTCGTCGACGACGTGCTTCATGACGAGGGTGGAGGTCAGGCGCTGGACGCCCGGCAGCCGGGCCAGTCGCTGGTCATAGAGCTGCTGGAAGGCGGCCAGGTCGGTGGTGGCGATGCGCAGGAGGTAGTCGGGTTCGCCGAACAGGCGCTGGGCCTGGAGCACGTGCGGGACGGCGGCCACTGCCTCCTCGAAAGCGGTGACGGTGTCGCGGTCCTCCCAGCGCAACGTGGCGAAGACGAGGGCTTCGAAGTCGAGGCCGACGGCGGCCGGGTCCACCACGGCGCGGTAGCCGCGGATGGCGCCTCCTCGTTCGAGGTCGCGCAGGCGGCGGTGGCAGGGAGACACGCTCAGCCGCACGCGGGCGGCGAGCTCGGTGACCGTGAGACGGCCGTCCAACTGCAGCTCGGTAAGAATCTTCCGATCCAAGGCATCCATGAAGAAGATTCTCCCTCCAGGAGGGCGATCATGGAGTAAATGTGGAAACATTTTCGGGCAGATCGAGCCTAACCTTCCCCTCGTAACGCAGAACGCGAGAGGCGAGAGAAGGACCGGTCCATGGACACGACGACGCTGGCGGCTTTCCTGGCAGTGGATCTCCTGCTGGTGTTCACCCCTGGCGCGGACTGGGCCTTTGCGATGGGGGCGGGACTGCGGGACCGGTCGGTCGTTCCGGCGGTCGCGGGACTGATAGCCGGGTACGCGGGATACACGCTGCTTGCCGTCGCGGGTCTGGTGGTGATCGTGGCGAGCTCGACGACCCTGCTCACCGCGCTGACCGTCGCGGGGGCGGGCTACCTGGTGTGGCTCGGCTGGGGCGTGCTGAGGCAGCCGGCCACGTTGACCGCCTCCGGTGCGGCCGCGGGCTCCTCCCGCTTGCAGATCATGCTCAAGGGGGCCGGGACCAGCGGCCTCAACCCGAAGGCGTTGCTGCTGTACTTCTCGCTGTTCCCGCAGTTCATCGACCCGGCGACGGGCTGGCCTGTCGCCGCGCAGACGGGATTGCTCGGCACGCTCCACATGACCGCCTGCGCCGTCGTCTACCTCGGCGTCGCCGTGCTCGCCCGGACCGTCCTCAAGACCCGGCCGTCGGCGGCCCGGGCGGTCACCCGGGGCTCCGGTGTCATGATGATCGCCATCGGCGGGCTCCTGCTGGTGGAACGCCTGGCCGGCTGACGGTCCCGCCTCCCCCGTTCCCCACCATGCTGTCCGCAGGAGGAGAGCACGTGGAAGATCGGACGCCACAGGAGCGGACGAGCCCCGAGACAGCGGCGCGCATCCGGGAGAGTTGCGGCCGCCAGGGGCTGATGGGCCACCTCGGCGCACGGCTCACGCACATTGCGCCGGGCCGCGTGCACCTCGTGCTCCGTGAACAGCCCCGCTGGGGCACCGTGACGGCGGCTGCTCCCGGGCCGGTCACCGGTTGACGAAGGTCATGCTGGCCTCGTCGTACCGCGTACCGGCGATCCGGGCGGCCGGCGCCGCGGCGTCGATCGCGGCGAGTTCTTCGGCGGTCAGCTCGATGGCGAGCGCCCCAAGGTTCTCCTCCAGGTACTTCACCCGGCGGGTTCCGGGGATCGGCACCACGTCGTCCCCGCGGTGCTGCACCCAGGCCAGCGCGAGCTGTCCGGCGCTGACGCCCTTCTGCGCGGCGAGCGCGTCCAACTGCTCGACGATGGCCAGGTTCTGCTCCAGGTTGCCGTCGGCGAAGCGCGGCTGGCTGCGGCGCAGATCGGACTCCGGCAGGCCCTTCACCGAGGTGTAGCGGCCGGTCAGGAAGCCGCGTCCGAGCGGCGAGAACGGCACCAGGCCGATGCCGAGTTCACGGCACACCGGCGCGATCTCCTGCTCCAGATCGCGGGTCCACAGCGACCACTCGCTCTGCAGCGCGGCGATCGGATGCACCGCATGCGCCCGCCGCAGGGTCGCCGCGCTCGCCTCGGACAGCCCGAGGTGCCGCACCTTGCCCGCCGCGACCAGTTCGGCCATCGCGCCGACGGTCTCCTCGATCGGTACGCCGGGGTCGACGCGGTGCTGGTAGTAAAGGTCGATGTGATCGACCCCGAGCCGGCGCAGCGAAGCGTCGCAGGCCTCCCGCACGTAGGCGGCATCACCGCGGATCGCGGTCGGCTCACCGAGCCGGTTGGCGAACCCGAACTTCGTCGCCAGCACCGCCTCGTCCCGGCGGCCGGCGATGGCCCGGCCTATCAGCTCCTCGTTGTGCCCCGCCCCGTAGAAGTCAGAGGTGTCCAGCAGGCTGACACCGAGGTCGAGCGCCCGGTTGATGGTCGCGATCGACTGCGCGTCGTCCGACTCCCCGTACCCATGACTCATCCCCATGCAGCCGAGCCCCTGCGCGGAAACCACCAGCTCGCCGAGGCGACGCGACGGGACGTTCATCGTGGTCATGCTGCTGCTACCTCCTGGAGTACGGCGGACGGATCCGGGGCTCTGAGTCTCGGCCTCTGGCTCGCCCTGCCTCTGAGTCTCGGCCTCTGGCTCTCTGCCTCTGGTCCCGTCCTGATTGCTGAACTCCGGGCCCTTGTGGGGACCTGTATCGGAATTCCGTTCCGGACGGTATGAGTTGGAGCGCACTTCAAGTCAACACGGCATCGCCATGGGGCCGTTTGCGCTGACGAGCCTTCGCGCTCTGAGAGGCCCGCCCGTTCTGGCGGGGCTGTCCTCCCTGAGCCGCCGGGCGCACCGGCGACGCCGTCAGCCGCCGTAGCCCGCTATCGCCCGCAAGGCCTGACAGTGCGCGGCGAAGGCCGTACGGCCGGCGGGCGTCAGGGCGAGCCAGGTGCGCGGGCGCTTGCCGACATAACCCTTGGCGACGGCGACATAACCGGCCTTCTCCAGGGTGGTCACCTGCCGCGACAGCACCGAGTCGCTCACCTCGACGGCGTCGCGGACGAAGGCGAACTCGGCCTTCTCGGCAGCCGCGAGAGTCGCCACGATGGAGAAGCGGACAGGCGCGTGTATCACGTCGTCGAGCGCGTGACGCGGATGTGCCTCGTCATGGGGGTCTGTCACCGCCGGGCCTCCAAGTAAGCGCTCATCAGTCCGGGAAGGGCAACCACCAGTGCGCCGGGCCCCCACCACGCCGGGTCCCCCTGGAACCACGTGAGGCCCGGGACCAGCACCGCACTGTAGAGCAACCCCCAGGACGCGATCACGACGCCGAGGCGCCATCCGAAACCGCGGCGGGCCACGCGCTGTCGGGCCACGTAGAGCGACAACCCGACGATGGTGGCGCACCACAAGCCGCCGCCGATCGCGACGCCGTGAGGCCGGGCCAGCAGTCCGGTGAAGAGCACCTGGATCGCGGTAGCGCAGCCGAAGATCAGGTAGTACCAGACGTACCACCTCGTACCCTTCCGCACCTTCGAGCTCAGCTTCTGCGCACGGTCCAGGGCGGCCGCCGCTTCCTGCGAGGCGTACTCCGACATGTCGTCCCCCCGACAACTGGTACTGCTCCGGCTCTCTGTTCGACTCCCTGCATTCAGCGTGACAAGTACTTTCCGATACGACAAGTACTTTCCAGCCATTCGCCGACGGTGCGAACGCCCCTCCGCCCGCGCTCCATTGATCCGCTTCTCCGCCGCTCCACCTCGGCGCTCCATCGCCCTGCCGCGGCCGCCCGCCTGTGCGCCGAGGCCAGGTCGGGTAATGTTGCGCCCTCAGTAGTGGACCGACTCAGGAGGTGAGACCGATTCCCCGCCAGACCAGGCAGGTGCTCCCGGCTCACGCGCCCCTGCGGTCCCCTCGGAGCAGGTGACCGTCCGACGCAGGTGACCCGGGAAGCGCCGTCGGCGCCCCGAAAGGCTCACATGTCGTCGTTTCAGATGTCGTCCCGTCCGTCACCTCTCTCCTCCTCCTGCACTCCCCCCTCCCCGGCCCCCCTTCCTGCGCCGCTCTCCCGTTCCGCCGTCGTCACCACGCTGCGCGCCGCCGGCTGTGTCTTCGCCGAGGACGAGGCGGAGCTGCTTCTGTCCACCGCCCGGACGGCGGACGAACTCGCCGCCATGGTGGAGCGGCGCACCTTCGGGCTGCCGCTGGAACACGTCGTCGGCTGGGCGGAGTTCCACGGGCGACGGATCATCGTCGATCCCGGGGTCTTCGTACCGCGCCGCCGCACCGAGTTCCTGGTGGACCAAGCCATCGGCCTCGGTCTGCGGACCGCCGAGCGCACCGGGCGGCCCACGGTCGTCGTCGATCTGTGCTGCGGATCGGGCGCGGTGGGCGCGGTACTGGCCGCGGCCCTTCACCGGGCCGAGCTGTACGCCGCCGATATCGAGCCCGCCGCGGTGCACTGCGCCCGCCGCAACATCACCGACGCCGGGGGCCGGGTCTACGAGGGTGACCTCTTCGATGCGCTCCCCGCCGGCCTCCGGGGCCGTATCGACATCCTGGTGGCCAACGTTCCCTACGTACCGACCGAGGAGGTCGGGCTGCTGCCGCCCGAGGCCCGCCAGTTCGAGCCGCTGGTGGCGCTCGACGGGGGCGCGGACGGGCTCGACGTCCTGCGGCGGGTGACCGCGGCGGCCCCGCAGTGGCTGGCGCCCGGGGGGCACCTGCTGGTCGAGACAAGCGAACACCAGGCACCTCGGGCCGTCGCGGCCTTCACCCGCAACGGGCTGCTCCCCCGGGTGGCCGATTCCGACGAGCTCTACGCCACGGTCGTCATAGGGACCCGGGAGCCCGCCGCCGGGGAGGGCCGGGCAGCCGGACCGCCGTAGCCTCCTGCCCCTTACCTCCCGGACACCGCTACCACCTGCTTGCCCACCACGCCGCCTCGCTCGAAGGCCTGATGCGCCGAGGCGATGTCCGCCAGCGGATACACGCTGTCGACGACGGGCCGCAGCGCGCCGGAGGTCACGTAACCGGCCAGGTCACGCAGCACAGCGGTCTCGGGGTTGGAGCTCAACGTGCGGATGCGGCGGGCGCCGTGCACGCTCGACGCGGCGATGGCCGCCATGGAGGATGCCGACAGTGCGATGGTGGCCATCCTGCCGTGGCGGGTCAGCCGGCTCCGGTAGGAGTTCAGTTCCGAGCCGACGGTGTCCAAGATGACGTCGAACGGTCCGATCCGGTCCGGCGTGGTGGTGCCGTAGTCGAAGACCTCGTCGGCTCCCAGCTCTCGCAGCGCCCCGGCGTGGCGGCCGCGGGACAGCGCGGTGACGTGCCCACCCATCGCCTGGGCGAGTTGCACGGCGGCCGTACCGACTCCGCCGGCGGCGCCACGCACCAGGAGGCGTTCACCGCTCGTGAGGTGCAGGGTGTCCCGCAGTGCGGCCAACGCGGTCGTTCCCGCCACGACCAGGGAGGCCGCCTCCACCGGCGAGAGGTCTGCCGGTGCGGGACCGATGCGGCCTGCTGCGACCACGACGTATTCGGCAGCTCCACCGAGGGCGTTCCGCTTGAGCGGGGGCACCGTGCCCCACACCCGGTCCCCCGCCTTGTACTGAGGGACGTCGGCACCGGTTGCGGCGACGACACCGGCGAAGTCCAGTCCCACACCGATCGGGAACCGGCGTCCGGACACGATCCGCAGCCCCCCGGCGCGCACGATCGTGTCGAGTCCGTTCACGCTTGACGCCTCGACCGATACCAGGACCTCGCCCGCACCGGGGGCGGGACGGTCAACGTCGTTGACCTTGAGGACATCCGGGGCGCCGTAGCCGGTGATCTGAGCGGCCTTCATTTCATTTCCTATCGGTAGGTAGTTGCTGGTCAGGGCGGTGGAAGTGGTGGCGGCGGCGAGCTTCGACGGCGGGGGCGCAGGCCCGGGCGGCCTCGGCCGGCGAGAGAGCAGGGAACGGCAGCGGCAGCGGGCAGCGACATCGGGAAGCGACATCGGGAAGCGGCACACACCATCAATCATCCATCGCGTGTGATTTCTTTGTATCACACGCGATGGATGATTGATGGCTTACGGAGAGGCCTTTGTGGCTTGAATCACACGGTTCGTATGATTCGTGGGTAGGATGGGTCGCATGCAGCAGCCCCTCCACCGCCGCCGGCCGACCCCGGGCAACCCGCGCGTCCAGCGCACCCGCAACCGCGTACTGACCGTCGCTCGTGAACTGCTGCCCCAGGTCGGTCCGACCGGGCTGACGTACGCACTGCTGGCCGAGCGCGCCGACGTCACCCGCCAGACCCTCTACCGCCACTGGCCCAACCGGGCCGCGCTGCTCTTCGACCTGATCCTGGAAGGCCCCGACCTCGGCAACTACCCCGAGCGGGGCAGCGACGTACGCACCGTTGCCGTCGACTGGCTGAAGAGCCTGCGCGACGGCATCAGCGAACCGGCCATCCGCACCGCGGTACTGGCCATCACCGCCCAAGCCGACCACGACCCCGACAGCGCCCAGGCCCTGGTGCGCATCGGCCAGGACCGCCGTGCGGCCCTGAACGCACTCCTGGAGCCCTCAGGCATCCAGATCGACGACACCGAGCACACCCTGCTCTACGGGCCGGTGCTCGCCAGGCTCTTCCTCGACCGCGGCCAGGTGACCGACGAGTTCATCGACACCGTCGTCACCCAATGGCTCAGCACGCTCGAAAGACTGCGCGGCCGGAAACTCGACAGGGACCAGGGCCGGGGTCAGGGCCAGGACCGGGACCAGGGTCAGAGCCAGGGCCAAGACCAGGACCGGTCTGCAAAATCCCCCGGGGGCTTCTCCCCCTAATCCATGGCGGCGGGTTTCGGCACGGCATCCGGACGCGTACCGGGGACAGCCGGCCGCCGGTCCTCAGGCCGGTCCAGCACCGCCAGAGCCAGGGTCACGGTGACCGATCCTGCCGCCAGCAGCGTCATCGCCGTGGCCGGGGAGGTCAGTTGGGCCAGCGTGCCCGCCAGGGCCGCGCCGACGCCCTGCAGGGTGGACATACCGACGAAGTGCAGGCCGAGGGCTTGGCCCGCGAGATCGTCCGAAGTGAGGGACATCAGGCGTTCCTGCAGGACCAGGCTCGCGGCGAAGCCGACGGCGGCGACGGCGGCGGCCACGGCCGACAGCGCCACTCCCGGCCGTAGGACGAAGAACAGGTACGGCGCCGCCAGCAGCAGGCGCAGCGGGACCGCGAGGCGGGGCCGCCACGTGGGCGGCACCAGGCGGCCCACCGTCACATCCCCCACGAACATGCCCAGCGCCCCGCACGCGAACAGCGTCCCGGCCGCCCCGGGGGCGTAGGAGACGAAGAGCGAATCGCAGCCGACCACCAGGCCGTTGGGGATCCACAGGCCCAGGTACGTCAGGCGACGGGGGCGCGAGGACCACAGGAGGGCGTTGGTGCGCCAGGTCGCCGCGACGGACGGGCGGCCGGCGGAGCGCGGCGGGCGGGCCGTGAGGCCCAGGCGGGTGCCGAGGGCCGCCAGCACATACAGCGCCGCCGCCAGCAGCAGGCAGGCCCTCGGGGTCAGGAGCACCAGCAGCGCCCCGCCCGTCGCGAAACCGGCCACCTGCATCATGCCCCAGAGCATGTTGAACACGGAACGGCCCAGGACATAGCCGTCCTTCGGCAAGATGTCGTTCAGCAGCCCCGCGCGCACGCCCCCGCCCAGGGACGCGATCAGGCCCTGCGCCAGTACGACGGCGAGGACCGCCCCGACCGCCAGGCCGGGCAGTGCGAGCACCGCCGTACCGGCCGCGAAGGCGAGGGCGAGGCCGGTGAGGGCCGCACGCGGGGGCAGGCGGTCGGCGCCCGAGAGCAGGAACGTGGCTCCCAGCAACTGCGCCAGTTGCGGGCCGAACATGCTCACCGCCGACAGGAGCGGGGAGCCGGTGGCCCGGAAGACCAGCGTGCCCAGGGCCAGGCTGCCGATCGTCTGGGCCGCGGCATGGGCGGCGAAGGAGAGCAGGAACGGGGTGAACTCCGGGGTGCGGAACAGAGTGCGGTAGCTGCGCATGCGTCGGAGTCTCGGAGCGGCCCGGGGGCGGTGTTTACTGTTTCGCCGACACGCGAAAGGTCGTACGCATGGGCTTATGGCAAATCGACACCGACACCCTCGCCCGCAGCCGGTTCGTGCTCTCGCCGTTCGCCGAGACGTTCGCGAGCCTGAAACTGCTGTACGCGGGGACCGGCGCCCACCCGGGCGAGGAGGCCTGGCTGCGCGCGCATCTCCCCGGCCACCGCGCCCGCCTCGCGGCCGACCCGGTGACCGCGCTGCTGGTGCGGGCGGCCGTCGGCACGTCCTGGATCGCCGACTTCATCTGCCCCACCTCGTGCGCCGGGGAGAGTTTCGAGGAGAGCGTGGCCCGGGTGCGGTCGGCCGGGGCCTCGGAGGCGCGCGCCGACCTCCGGGTGTCCCTCGGGGGCCCGCTCCCTTCCGCCCTGGAGCGGGACGACCTGCCCGAACGGGCGACCGCGCTCCTGACGTACGTCTGGGAAGAGACCGTACGGCCGTACTGGGAGCGTCGGCGGCGCGTCCTGGAGGCCGACATGGTCGCGCGGACCACGCGGGTGAGCCGGGGCGGCTGGGCGGCCGTGCTGGACGAGCTGCGGCCGGGTACGCGGTGGCTCGGGGAGAGCCGGTTCCAGGTCAACCTGAACGCATATCCGCCGCGGGAGATCGCCGCCGGGGCCGAGCTGCTGTTCATGCCGGTGACGCCGAGGGCCGGGTGGGTGTCGTGGGAGGGACGGGAGCGGTACGCCGTCGTCTACCCATGCCTCGGGGTGCTCGCCGAGGATCACGACCGGCGGCCCGTCCCGGCCGGCCTCGGGGCGCTCCTCGGAACCGCCCGGGCCCGGTTGCTGGTACTGCTCGGGACTCCCCTGAGTACGACCCAGCTGGTCGCCGTGACCGGGCAGGGGCTGGGGTCGGTGGGGCGGCATCTGCGGGTGCTGCTGGACGCGGGGCTGGTGGGGCGGCGGCGGGCCGGGCGGTCGGTGCTGTACGTGCGGACGGCGGCCGGGGAAGTGCTCGTGGAGGCGTCGGGGGCCAGTACCGGGGATCCACTGGCCGGCCCGGGCGGCGAAACGGCGCATGCCGATAGCCCGACGAGGGCAAGCGTCCGGTGGTGACCGCGACTCTCAGCCGGCGGATCCGCGTGCAGACGTTCACCGCGTGTGCGGGTGATGCGCCGCCGTCCGGATGATGAGGTGGCACGGTGACCAACCACGATGAGGCGGCGGCTGTCCGACCGTTGGCACTGGCTTGGGTGAGCCGGCACCTGGAGGTCGGCGAACGGATCGTCAGGACCGAGGCGATGCACGGCGGCATCACTGCCGAAATGCGGAGGCTGACCATCGGCACGCGGGAAGGAGGCACCCGTGACCTGGTGCTGCGGACCTTCGTCAACGTGGAGCACGCCGAGGACTGGCTGCACAGGGAGGCCGGCGCCCTGACCCTGCTCACGGGAACCGGCGTGCCGGCTCCCGGACTGGTCGCGGTGGATCCGACCGCCGCGCATTGCGAGTATCCGTCGCTCCTGATGACGCATCTGGCGGGCCGGACGGTCCTCGGCGATGAGGGATGTGCGACGCGCGTTCCTGTGCTGGCCCGTCAACTCGTGGCGATCCACGCGGTGCGGCCCGCCGTGCGGCCCCGGGAGTATGTGGCGTGGACGACCGCCGACACCGTCGTGGTCCCGCAGGGCGCCGACGCGGTGGCATGGGCCGCGGCGATCGACGTGATCCGCAAGCCCGCTCCGCCCTATGAAGGGCGTTTTCTGCACCGGGACTTCCACCCCGGCAACGTGCTGTTCGACGCGCCGCCCGCCAGGCCGGAAGGCGCCCGGATCACCGGCGTCGTCGACTGGGCGGGTGCCTCCTGGGGCCCGGCGGATCTCGATGTGGCGCACTGCTCCACCAATCTCGCGCTGCTGCACGGCCCGGCGTGGGGTCTGCGGTTCGCCGAGGCCTATGAGGAGGCCGGCGGGGTGCTGGCCGCGGCCGCGAGCGAGCGGCTGTACTGGCAGGTGCGGGACGGGCTGGCACTCTCGGAAGAAGTGCGGTTGGTGGCGCGGTCATGGCGGGAGGCAGGGAGGACAGAGCTGACGACGCGAGCCGTGGAAGAGCGGCTGGATGCCTATGTCACCGCCGTGATGGACGCACTGGCCTGATGTCACCGCTCTGCTGGACGCACCGGCCCGGGTCCGCCAACCAGCGTGCTCGTCCCGTGACTGAGCTGAGCGGTATGGTCGGCGAGCACGCCGAACGCGCCCCGACGCAGCAGCCCTCTCGGCGCCCCGGATCGACCTGGATACCGACCACCCACGGGGTCAAGGCTCCGTGTTAGGACCGGGCGAGGACGCAGAACTCGTGACCCTCAGGGTCGGTAAGACACGTCCACGGGACGTCGCCCTGGCCGACGTCGAGGTCGGCGGCGCCGAGGGCCCGAAGCCGGGCGACCTCCGCTGCTTTGTCGTCACCAAGGTCCGGCACCAGGTCAAGATGGACGCGGTCCGGCACAGTCTTCACGTCGGGCGAGCGGAGGAACTCAAGATACGGGCCGACCTCCTTGGCCGAGCGCCACACCGCATGGTCGTCCGTCACCTCGTGCAGGGTCCAGTCCATCGCCTCGTCCCAGAACCGAGCCATGGCTCGCGGATCCGCGCAGTCGACCACCACCCGGGCGATCGGCCCGGTGTCCCGGTACATCTCCCGAGGCTCCAACACACAGAACTCGTTGCCCTCCGGGTCAGCGAGGACCGTCCACGGCACGTCACCCTGGCCCACGTGGGCGGGCGTCGCACCGAGAGCTTTGAGACGCGCGACCAACTCCGTCTGATGGGCCGCAGAGGTGGTGGCGAGATCGACGTGCACACGATTCTTTGTCGCCGCCTTGGGTTCCGGGACGGCAATGACGTCGATGCACACGCCGACCGGGTCCAGCCAGTCGAAGCCGACGGGTTTGGCGGCGGTCGCGCCCGATCCCTCGCCGCTAACGCTCCAGCCAAGCGCCTCCGCCCAGAACCGGCCAACAGCCGAGTCATCAAGAGCCTTCATGTTCACCAGGACAGGTCGCAGCGTCATGCCGGCGATCCTATGCACCCGCTCTGCAAGTCAGAGGTGACGTGACAACAAGCGCTGGAATGTGACAGCTAACGCTGGAAGTCACAGCCCCCTCGGCACCCACCCGGACCACTCCTGCTAGCACCGTGCTTGCAATAGTTAGCACTTCCGTGCACCATCGAGGTATGGCATCGCTCAACGTCGGCAATCTCGGCGAGTTCCTGCGGGAGCAGCGGCGCACGGCGCAGCTGAGTCTGCGGCAGCTCGCGGATGCCGCCGGGGTGTCCAACCCGTACCTCAGCCAGATCGAGCGCGGCCTGCGCAAGCCGAGCGCGGAGATTCTGCAGCAGCTCGCCAAGGCGCTGCGGATATCCGCCGAGACGCTGTACGTCCAGGCCGGGATTCTGGACGAACGGCAGGGTCTGGACGGGGTCGAGGTACAGACCGCGATACTCACCGACCCGGCGCTGAACGAGAGACAGAAGCAGGTCCTGCTGCAGATCTACGAGTCCTTCCGCAAGGAGAACGGGCTCGGGAGCGGCGGCAAGGACACCGCTACGAGCAGACCTGAGGACGGGCGCGACACGGACTCCCTTGAGACAGAGGCCGACGGCGGCCCGCACGCCACCTGAGCAACCGATTTCGTTTCCAGGAGGAATAACGTCATGGCCATCAACACCGATGACCTCCGCAAGGCCCTGACCGACGCGACCCCGCTGTACGCCCTGGCCGGCACCGTCGACCTGGCTGCCGAGAAGCTCGGCGAGGTGCCGCAGTTCGTCGAGAAGATCCGGACCGAGGCGCCCAAGCGCTTCGAGTCCGTCCGCAGCACCGACCCCAAGGACGTCCAGGCCCTGGTCACCAAGCAGGCCAAGGACGCCAAGGAGAAGCTGACCGAGCTGCTGGGCTCGCTGGACGGCGACATCAAGAAGGTCCGTGACCAGGCGCAGGAGCTGGCACTGCAGGGCGTGGGCCGCGCGGCCGAGGCCGTCGTGAAGACCCGTGAGGGTTACGAGGAGCTGGCCGAGCGCGGTCGCGGCGCGGTGGCGACCTGGCGCGGCGAGGCCGCCGACCAGGTCGAGGACCTTGCGGTGGCGATCGAGCCGGAGCCGGCGCCGAAGCAGGCGGGCAAGAGCGGGGCGAAGCCCCAGACCGCCACGGCGACGAAGAACCAGACCACGAACGGCGCCAAGGCGGAGACCAAGGCCACCCCCTCGGCACAGCCCAAGCCGGCCGCGACGAAGAAGCCCGTCGCGCAGCGCAAGCCGACCCCCGCGCCGCCGCAGGGCAAGCCGGCGCCGGCGCCGGCGAAGAAGGGCACCCCGCCGTCCGCCAAGTGAGGACACCGGGCGCACACGACGAGGGCGAAGTGAGCTCGCTCACCTTTCGCTGAAGGCCCCGTTTCGCGGGCCGGGCCGGGCACACTTCGGGTGCCCGGCCCGTTGTCCGAGTACGGTGGGGCCGCACGGGCGGCAGTCGGGCCGCCGCAGACCGAGACGACACGACTGACGAACGGGCGGTGCAAGGCGTGCTGATTTACGGGTTCCAGAGCGTTCTGAGCTGGGTGCAGCTCGCCCTGGGCATCTATGCCGCCGTGATGCTGATCGATGCGGCCGTGCGCCGTGACGACGCCTATCGCGCCGCGAGCAAGCAGACCAAGGGCATGTGGCTGATCTTTCTCGCCCTGGCCACGGCGCTGCTGTTCATTCTGCCGATCATGTCGTTCCTGCCGGTCATCGGCGTGATCGCGGTGATCGTCTACACCGTCGACGTACGTCCGGCGCTCCGGGAGGTCTCCGGCGGCGGCCGCGGGCCCCGGCGCGGGGGCTCCAGCTCGGACGGGCCGTACGGGCCGTACAACGGCGGACGCTGAGAAAGCCCCCACCCAGGCCCCCACCCAGGCCTCCGGCCCCCGGGCTACGGCCTACGCCGGTTTAGCCGGCCCCCGCCCGGCCCCCGGGCTACGCCCTACCGCCGGTCCAGCAGCAGGACGGCCACGTCGTCCGTCAGCTCGCCGCCGTTCAGATCGCGTACCTCTCTGACCGAGGCTTCCAGCAGTTCCTCGCCCGTGAGGCCGGCGGCCATCTGCCGGCTCACCAGCTCGGTCATGCCCTCCTGGCCGAGGCGCTGGTTCCCCTGGCCGATCCGGCCCTCGATCAGGCCGTCGGTGTACATCATCAGGCTCCACGAGCCGCCCAGCTCCACCTGCCGGCGCGGCCAGCGGGCGTGCGGCAGCAGGCCGAGCGCCGGGCCGCCGAATTCGTACGGCAGCAGCTGCGGAGGCTGGCCGGCCTGGGCCAGCAGCGGCGCGGGGTGGCCGGCCAGGCACAGACCGGCGCGGCGGCCGTCCGCGGAGATGTCGACGGTGCACAGCGTCGCGAAGATCTCGTCGTCCGCCCGCTCGTGCTCCAGGACCTTCTGGAGCGTGGCGAGCAGTTCGTCGCCGGAGAGCCCGGCAAAGGTCAGCGCGCGCCAGGCGATGCGCAGCTCGACGCCGAGGGCGGCCTCGTCGGGGCCGTGGCCGCAGACGTCGCCGATCATCGCGTGGACGGTGCCGTCCGGGGTGCGGACGGTGTCGTAGAAGTCGCCACCGAGCAGCGCACGGCTGCGGCCGGGGCGGTAGCAGGCGGCGAACCGCAGATCGGAGCCGTCGAGCAGGGGCGTGGGCAGCAGGCCGCGCTCCAGCCGGGCATTCTCCTGGGCGAGCATCCGCGACTCGGTGAGCTGGCGCTGCGCGAGGTCGGCGCGTTTGCGCTCGACGGCGTAGCGGACCGCGCGGCTGAGCACCGCGCCGTCCAGCTCGTCGCGGAAGAGGTAGTCCTGGGCGCCGACGCGTACGGCATCGGCGGCGCGCTCGGCGTCCGTCTCGTAGGTGAGGACGAGGACGGCGTGCGAGGTGGCCATCCGCAGCACCTCGCGCAGCATGCCCAGCTCGTCGTCGGGGGTGCCGCCGTGGCCCGGGTCGCGGTCCGTGCGGTCGCCGGACGCCCGCGGGGGAAGGTCGAGCAGGATGCAGTGCACATCGTCGGTGAGCAGCCGCCCGGCCTCGGTGAGGTTGCGGGCGGTGCGCAGACGTACCTTGCGGCCCGCCCAGTCCCACATATCGGGGACATGGCTGTTGGGGTCCTCGCCGATGAGGAGCAGGGTCAGACCCTGGTGGGCGGGCGCGTGGTCGGCCGGAACTCGCGGTGCGGCCGGCTGCGGCTGCTCGGACTTCTGGAAGCCGTGGGATGCCACAGGGGCCGACGGCCGGCCCACGGCGGTCGCCGGGGCGCTCGCGCCCTGGGCCGTCGTGTCTCCCGCGCCCGGCGCGTCGGCGACCCGCGCGGTATCCGCGCAGGCGCCGTCCACCGGTCCTGCCTGGTGCGGCAGCACGACCGCCCGCTGGTGCGGTACGGGTACGGGCATTGGTCTGCTTCCTTCCCTCCCCCCGAGGGGTGCGGCGGAGCGCCGACCGGCGCACCACCGTGCCCGGCTTCCCGCCGCTCGTCGGTCAATGGAGCGGGGGCACACCGGGCACTGCCAGGCGACCATAGCGCCAGTACGGAGCGGGATGGAATGCCCGGCGGCAATCGGCCGTCGTCATATGCCGCACCCGATAAGCCATTTGACCTGGGGAGGGCGGAATGCGGAATGACGAACATCACCCCGCTCGGATGCTTTCCGCTACGCGACGACAACTCTCGGACAGGAAACAATCCGGTCATTTATCGCGTGTGTGATCCGCGCCATCGTGTCAGCCGTCACCATCGGGGCGGACGACACCGAGGATCGGCATCGAGCCGGCGCCGGTGATCGTGACCTGCCGGCCGGGCCGCGGCGCATGCACAATCGCGCCGTCACCGAGGTACATCCCGACATGGCTGGCATCGGAGAAATAAATGATCAGATCGCCCGGCCGCATGTCCTTGAGCGCGACCCGGGGCAGTTGGCGCCACTGCTCCTGCGAGGTCCGCGGAATGGTACGGCCACCGGCCTGCCACGCCCGCAGGGTCAGCCCGGAGCAGTCGAAGGTGTCCGGCCCTTCCGCACCCCACACATAGTCCTTGCCGATCTGTGCGGTGGCGTACGAAATCGCCTTCTTGCCGAGAGCCGAAGCTTTGTTGCTGATGTCCTTCAGTACGCCCGAGTCCAGCCACTTCTGCTGTTGCTTGAAGGCCAGCTCGTCCTCCAGCTTCTTCAGCCGGTCCTTTTCCTTGGCGGCCAGCCGGGATTCCAGCTTCTTTGCCTCGTCGATCTTTTTCTTGATGTCCCGCTGGGCGCTTTCCTTCTTCTTGCGGTTCGCCTCCAGCTTCTCCCAGCGGCCCGTGGCCGAGTCGGAATAGTCCTCCAAGTCGCCTTCCAGGTGCGACAGTTGGCTGATCATTCGCTTGGCCGCCAGCTGCCCCTTGCGCGCCAGGGTGGCATTGTCGAGGAAGCCCCCGGGGTCGACGTTGAGCATCAGCTTCGCCTCGGCGGGCATCCCGCCGCCGCGGTACTGGGCGCTGGCCAGCGCGCCCGCCCGCCGCTTGAGGGTGGCCAGCCGGCGCTGGGTGCTGTCGATGCTGCGCGCCAGCTTGACGATCTCCTTCTGCTGGAGCTCGACCTGTTCCTTGGCGGCGTTATAGGCGTCGGTGGCCTGCTCGGCCTTGCGGTAGAGGGCGTCGATCTTCTTGCGCACCTCGTCGAGGCGGCGGGCGTCGCCGTCCGCGGCCGCGGCCGGTCCCGCGCCGGCGGCCCGCCCCGCGTCCGCGGACGGGTTCTTCGGGTCATCCGCGTAGGCGGCCGTCGCCGTACCGCCGAGCAGCCCCATCGCGCACAGGACGACGGCGGTGCACGCCACGAGCCGGCTGCCCCGTGCACCCCACGCCCCCCGCGCACCCCAAGATCCCCGCCCGGCCCACCCACCCCGTACGTCCCGAACGCCCTGCCGTGCCCCCTGGCTCCCCACCAGCCACCTCCGGTCGTTCCGCACCGATTCGCGTGTTCCTACAGGCGCGGATGCTGCCATACCGGCCGGTAATTCAACAGGGCGACGGGCCGTTTCGCACGCACCGGCGAACAGTTCTCCCCCCGCACCCATCCGATGGCCGAGGTTCACCGTGCGTTCACTCCCCTCCATCGGCCGCTTCACCTGATCTGCCTAATTTCAGCCGTACCGAGTGCGCGTCTCGCCTGATGTGCAAGCGCGACACGGCCACCTGGCATCGCAGACCGCGACAGCCCTCAGATCACTCTTCGCCTCGCACGCCGACGAAGCGGCGCGCCCCAGGAAGGAACTTTCGACAGTGAAGCTTCAGCGCAAGAACCGGGTTCGCGCCCTCGCCGTTGGCGCTCTCGCCGTCTCGGGTGCCCTGGCCCTGACGGCGTGCGGCTCCGATGACACCTCCGGCGCCGGCGGCGGCGCCGCCAAGCCGTCGAACATCAAGTGCGAGGGCAAGGGCAAGCTGCTCGCGTCCGGCTCCTCCGCGCAGAAGAACGCCATGGACGTCTGGGTGCAGGCCTACTCGGGCGCCTGCAAGGGCACCGAGATCAACTACCAGCCGACGGGCTCCGGCGCCGGCGTCACCACCTTCCTGCAGGGCCAGACCGCCTTCGCGGGCTCCGACTCCCCCCTCAAGCCCGACGAGGTCGAGAAGTCGAAGCAGGTCTGCAAGGGCGGCCAGGCCATCGACCTGCCGATGGTCGGCGGCCCGATCGCGGTCGGTTACAACGTCCCCGGCGCCGACAACCTGGTGCTGGACGCCCCGACCCTGTCGAAGATCTTCAACTCGGAGATCAAGAAGTGGAACGACCCCGCGATCAAGAAGCTGAACCCGGGCGCGAAGCTCCCGGACCTCAAGATCCAGCCGTTCCACCGCTCCGACGACTCGGGCACCACCGACAACTTCACCAAGTACCTCAAGGCCGCCGGTGGCTGGAAGCACGAGCCGGCGAAGAAGTGGGAGGGCGAGGGCGGCCAGGCGGCCTCCGGCTCGGCCGGCGTCTCCTCGCAGGTCAAGCAGACCCCCGGCGCGATCTCGTACTTCGAGCTGTCGTACGCCACGGCCGGCAAGATCCCGACGGTCAAGCTGAACACCGGCGCCAAGACCCCGGTCGACGCCACCGTCGACAACGCCTCCAAGGCGATCTCCGAGGCCAAGCAGGCCGGCAAGGGCAACGACCTGGCCCTGAAGCTCAACTACACCACCAAGGCGGAGGGCGCCTACCCGATCACCCTGGTGACCAACGAGATCGCCTGCGACAAGGGCAACAAGCCCGAGACGCTGGCCGCCACCAAGTCCTTCCTGACCTACATCGCCGGCAAGGACGGCCAGAGCGCGCTCAAGCAGCTCGGCTACGCCCCGCTGCCCCCCGAGATCGCCGACAAGGTCCGCAAGACCGTCACCACGCTCTCCTGACCCACCGGGCGGCGGCCCGTAGACCGCCAGGCCAAAGGGGCCCCTTCACCAGGGCCCCTTTCGGGCCGCCGCCCGTCCGGTGCACCGCCGCGCCAGGAGCCCCGCCGGGCTCCGCAGACCGGAGAATCCATGAATTCAGCTACCTCGCCAACCGATATCCCGCCCCTGCCAGGGGACGACGGCCGCTCGGCCGTCTCCGGCAAGGCGGTCCGCCCCGGTGACCGGATCTTCCTCGGGCTCTCCCGGGGCTCCGGGATCGCCCTCCTGGTGATCATGGCCGCCATCGCGGGCTTCCTCACCTACCGCTCCGTGCTCGCCATCTCCGGCGACAAGGCCGACTTCTTCACCACCTGGGACTGGAACGCCACCGGGGCGGACCCGAAGTTCGGCATCGCGGTCCTCGCCTTCGGCACCGTCGTCAGCTCGGTGGTCGCGATGGTCATCGCGGTCCCGGTCGCGGTCGGCATCGCGCTGTTCATCTCGCACTACGCCCCGCGCAAGCTGTCCTCACCGCTCGGGTACGTCATCGACCTGCTCGCCGCGGTGCCCAGCATCATCTACGGCCTGTGGGGCGCACTCTTCCTCGTCCCGCAGCTGAGCGGCCTCTACACCTGGCTGGACGACTACCTCGGCTGGACCGGCATCTTCTCGTACGGCGGCGGGGCGGCCCGTTCGCTGTTCACCGTCGGCATCCTGCTCGCGATCATGGTCCTGCCGATCGTGACCAGCGTCAGCCGCGAGGTGTTCCTGCAGGTCCCGAAGATGCACGAGGAGGCCGCGCTGGCGCTCGGCGCCACCCGCTGGGAAGTCATCCGGATGTCGGTGCTCCCCTTCGGCCGCTCCGGCATCATCAGCGCCTCCATGCTGGGCCTGGGCCGCGCGCTCGGCGAGACGATGGCCGTCGCCACGGTCCTCTCGCCCAGTTTCCTCATCAGCACCAGCCTGCTGGACCCGGGCGGCGGCACCTTCGCCCAGAACATCGCCAGCAAGTTCAGCGAGGCCGACACCTTCGGCCAGGACGCCCTGATCGCGTCCGGCCTCGTCCTCTTCGTGATCACGCTGCTCGTCAACGGCGCGGCCCGCCTGATCATCGCCCGCCGCAAGGAGTACTCGGGAGCCGCCGCATGAGCATGACGACCGACCGCCCCGCGGTCTCCAACGGCGGCACCCCGCTGCCCGTCTCGCTCAAGCAGGCCCGGCTCCCCCGCTGGACCCCGCCGGCTCTCGCGCTGGCCGCGGCCGGTGCGGGCTGCGGCATCGGGCTGGGCGCCGGCCTGGACAGCACCGTCCAGTGGGGCCTGATCGCCGCCCTGCTCTTCGCCCTCGGCACCTTCGCGCTGGCCGCGGCCGTCGAGGGCACCCGGCAGGCCAAGGACCGGCTGGCCACCTGCCTGGTCTGGATGGCCTTCCTGATCGCCGTCGTACCGCTGGCCTCCCTCCTGTGGGAGACCGTCGCCCGCGGCACCAAGGTCCTCAACGGCTACTTCCTGTCCCACTCCATGGGCACCACCCCGGACGCGCTGCCCGGCGGCGGCATCAACCACGCGATCGTCGGCACCCTGGAGCAGGTCGGCCTGGCCACCCTGATCGCCGCGCCGATCGGTCTGCTCACCGCGATCTACCTCGTCGAATACGGCCGCGGCCGGCTCGCCCGCGCCGTCACCTTCTTCGTCGACGTCATGACCGGTATCCCCTCGATCGTGGCCGGCCTGTTCGTCCTCTCCGTGTGGATCCTGATCCTCGGCTTCGGCCCGTCCGGCTTCGCCGGCTCGATGGCGCTGGCGATCCTGATGATGCCGGTCGTGGTCCGCTCCACGGAGGAGATGCTCAAGCTCGTCCCGAACGAGCTGCGCGAGGCCTCGCTGGCCCTCGGCGTGCCCAAGTGGCGCACCATCCTCAAGGTCGTCCTGCCGACGTCGATCGGCGGCATCACCACCGGTGTGATGCTCTCCATCGCCCGTATCACCGGTGAGACGGCACCCGTGCTGCTCCTGGTGTGGGGCGCGAAGACGATCAACAACAACCCCTTCGAAGACGCCCAGCAGTCGCTGCCGCTCTACGTTTTCCAGCAGTGGCAGCAGGGCTCCGAGGCCTCGTACGACCGCGCATGGGCCGCGGCACTGGTCCTCATCGCCTTCGTCATGATCCTCAACCTGGTGGCCCGCGGCATCGCCCGCTGGAAGGCCCCCAAAACCGGCCGCTGACCCAGCCCGGCGACAGAAAGAAGCAGTGATTTCCATGGCCAAGCGAATCGACGTCAGCGGCCTCTCCGCGTACTACAGCAACCACAAGGCCATCGACGACATCTCGATGACCGTCGAGCCGCGCTCGGTGACGGCCTTCATCGGCCCGTCCGGCTGCGGCAAGTCGACCTTCCTGCGCACCCTGAACCGGATGCACGAGGTCACCCCAGGCGGCCGCGTCGAGGGCAAGGTGATGCTGGACGACGAGAACCTCTACGGCTCCGGGGTCGACCCGGTCGCCGTCCGCCGCACCGTCGGCATGGTCTTCCAGCGCCCCAACCCGTTCCCCACCATGTCGATCTTCGACAATGTCGCGGCCGGTCTGCGGCTGAACGGCTCGTACAAGAAGAGCGAGCTCAAGGACATCGTCGAGAAGTCCCTCAAGGGCGCCAACCTCTGGAACGAGGTCAAGGACCGCCTCAACAAGCCCGGCTCGGGCCTGTCCGGCGGCCAGCAGCAGCGGCTGTGCATCGCCCGCGCCATAGCCGTCGAGCCGCAGGTGCTGCTGATGGACGAGCCGTGCTCGGCGCTCGACCCGATCTCCACCCTCGCCATCGAGGACCTGATCGGCGAGCTCAAGGAGCGCTTCACGATCGTCATCGTCACGCACAACATGCAGCAGGCCGCGCGCGTCTCGGACCGTACGGCGTTCTTCAACCTCGCCGCCGTCGGGCAGCCCGGCAAGCTGGTCGAGATCGACGAGACCGAGCGGATCTTCTCCAACCCGTCGGTCCAGGCCACGGAGGACTACATCTCCGGCCGCTTCGGCTGAGCGGCGAGTGCGGCCCGGCCGCTCCGGCCGGGCCGCCCCCACCACGTCCTGCGGTGCTGCATGGCGGTGCCACCGCAAGGCGAAGGGCCCGCCCCTCTTCCCGGGGGCGGGCCCATTGTGTGTGCTCTGTTTCCGTGTCCTCCGCGGCGTATCCATCCGGCCGCTGGTCCGAGGCCGATGGCCCGGGCACGGGCACGGGCACGGGCCGCAACCTGCCGGCCGCGCACCGGCGTCCGTCAGCCGAAGGCCAGCCGGATCAGCCAGAACGCGAGCGCCGCGACCAGCGCCGCCGCCGGCATGGTGATGAACCAGCCCATCACGATGTTCTTGGCGACGCCCCAGCGCACCGCGCGCGGGCCCTTCGTCGAGCCGACACCCATGATCGCGGAGGTGATGACATGGGTCGTGGAGATCGGCGCCTGGAACATGAACGACGCGGTGTACATGACCGAGGCCGCGGTGGTCTCCGCGGCGAAGCCCTGCGGCGGGTCCAGCTCGATGATGCGGCGGCCCAGGGTGCGCATGATGCGCCAGCCACCCGCGTACGTACCCAGCGAGAGGGTGAGCGCACAGGCCAGCTTGACCCAGATCGGGATGGCGTCGTTCGCGTCCTCGACATCGGCGATGACCAGGGCCATCACCACGACGCCCATGGTCTTCTGGGCGTCCTGCAGGCCGTGTCCGAGCGCCATACCGGCGGCCGAGACGGTCTGCGCTATGCGGAAGCCGCGCTTGGCCTTGTGCGGGTTGGACTTACGGAACATCCAGAGGATGACGACCATCACGAGATAGCCGAGCACCAGGCCGATGACCGGCGAGATGAACATCGGCAGGACGACCTTCTCGACCACGCCGCCCCAGATGACCTTGGTGCCACCGGCGAGCGCCGCTCCGACCATGCCGCCGAACAGGGCGTGCGAGGACGAGGACGGCAGGCCGAAGTACCAGGTGACGAGGTTCCAGACCACCGCGCCGAGCAGCGCGGCAAAGAGAATGCCCATCCCCTGGTTGCCCTGGGGAGTGGCGATCAGCCCTTCGCTGACCGTCTTGGCGACCCCGCTGCCGAGAAACGCACCGGCGAGGTTCATCACGGCGGCCATCGCCAGCGCCGCGCGCGGGGTCAGTGCCCGCGTCGAGACCGAGGTCGCGATGGCGTTCGCGGAGTCGTGGAAGCCGTTGGTATAGGTGAATCCGAGCGCGACCGCAATGGTCACGACGAGCGCGAAGGTCTCCATGGGCGGCGCTCAGGACTCCTTGACCGCGATGGTCTCGACCGTGTTGGCGACATGCTCGAACGCGTCCGCCGCCTCTTCCAGGATGTCCACGATCTGCTTGAGCTTGAGGACCTCGATGGCGTCGTACTTGCCGTTGAAGAGGTGCGCAAGCAGCTTGCGGTGGATCTGGTCGGCCTGGTTCTCCAGGCGGTTGACCTCGATCCAGTACTCGGTGAGGTTGGTCATGGTCCGCAGATGCGGCATGGCCTCGGCGGTCAGCTCGGCCGCCCGTGCCAGCACCTCGATCTGCTGGTCGACGCCCTTGGGCAGCTCCTCGACCTTGTAGAGGACGACCAGGTCGACCGCCTCTTCCATGAAGTCCATGATGTCGTCGAGCGACGAGGCGAGGTTGTAGATGTCCTCGCGGTCGAACGGCGTGATGAACGAGGAGTTCAGCTGGTGGAAGATCGCGTGGGTCGCGTCATCACCCGCGTGCTCCGCCGCCCGCATACGCTCGGCGATCTCTGCACGAGCGGAGGAGTCCGCCCCGAGCAGTTCCATCAGGAGCTTGGAGCCCGTGACGATGTTGTCCGCGGAGGCGGCGAACATGTCGTAGAAGCTCGTCTCCCTGGGGGTCAGACGAAAGCGCACGTGAAATCCTCGGGGTGCATCGGATTCGGTCGAGTTGATGCTAGGCGCATCATCCAGCCACAGCTAACCGGCATTCCTTCAGTGTCGCCCATCGTGCAGCATGCTCTGCACGGGGTACCACAGGTGCCCGCAAAGTTCGGTACCATATACCCACCAGGGGTATATAGATCGCCTAGATACCACGGGAGACGGCCATGACGACCACGGACGCCGACAGCACCGGCAGCGCCGCAGCCGCCGCGGCCTGCCACCCCCGGCAGCCGGACACCGACCCCCGGGGCGCAGCTCAAACCGTGACCGATAACGCAGAGACTTCGGCGGCATCCGGCCCCCACGGCTACGCACAGCAGAAAGACGCACACATCAAGCGACTGCGCCGGATCGAGGGCCAGATCCGCGGACTGCAGCGGATGCTCGAAGAGGATGTCTACTGCATCGACATACTCACCCAGGTCTCGGCGAGCACGAAGGGCCTGCAGTCCTTCGGCCTCCAGCTCCTGGAGGAGCACCTGCGGCACTGCGTCGCCGACGCGGCCGTCAAGGGCCCCGAGGCCATCGACGCCAAGGTCCAGGAGGCCACCAAGGCCATCGAGCGGATGCTGCGCACCTGAGCCGGCCGCGGCCGGCATCAGCCGGGGGAGCACTCCGCCGGCCCGGTCCGACGGCGCGCCCGGTCCGTTCCGTCGCCGCCCTCCCCGTCGACCTCCAGCACCTCGTCGATGCGGTCCGGGCTGAGCCGGTCCTCGCTGGCGGCCGCGGCCGCGATCATCAACTCACCGGTCAGGTCGATCTCGACGAGGGCTACGTGGTCCTGGACCGTCGTAGGGCGGTGTCCGGCCACGTACAACACCTCCTCCTTCGAGCGCCTTCCCACGCCTTGGGTGGTTACCGTCAGCGTAAGGACGGGCGCACGCTCCGCGCATGGCACGGATGGACCATTTCCGCCATCCGGCAAGCGCCCCCGTCACGTGCCCTGCCGCACCCGGCCCTACGGCGCGGGTGAAGCGATCTTCCCTGCGTAGATGTCGCGTTCGTCCGGCAGGCGAACCGCGACCTTTGTCCCGAAATCCGAAAGTTCCGTGGTGGACGTCACCGAGGCACCCTTCGGAGCACCGTTGGCATAGCGGAACCACTGGCGCACCTTGCGCAACCGCCCCTCCTCGTCCAGATATGCCTCGAACGGCACCGCATCGGTGGTGAACCCCTGCTCCGCGGCGACCAGCGCGGGCCTCGTACGCGCTGAGGCCTCCCGGGCGGCCGCCTGGATGTCCGTCGTCCCGCGGTAGTGCCGCACCCGCACGCCGTCCAGCCGCTCCTCGCCCTGGTACGTCACCTCCCGCGCGCCGCGCAGCAGTTCCGCCGCGGCCAGCGGATCGGTCGCCCCGCCGGTGACCAGATTCCCGTCGCTCAAGGAGGCGGTGTACACCCGCACCCACTTGTCGGCGGGCACCCCGGCCCCGCGGTTCTTCATGAACAGCGCACCGGGCGCAAGGATCTCGGTGACCGGCTGATGCCCGCCGCCGGTCCGGCCCGCGGGATCGGGGAGGACGACCCGCAGCCGGCCGGTGCTCGTGGCGAAGTCGTAGCCGCCGGTGCCCCGGATGGCGACCCGGGTGCCGCCACTGACCGTCTCCATGGACGTACGGACCCTGGCGGAGCCGGCCCGCAGCAGGGCGGCGGCGCTGTTGCGGACCTCCGCGGCGGCAGCGGCCCGGCCGGACGGCTCCTGGTCGTCGGCCGCGGCCCCGTCCGGTGAACAGCCCGTCGTCAGCAGCCCGACCGCCAGCCCCGTCCCGCACGCCACGGCCACGACGACCGCGCCGCCGCCTCGCCACTCCTGCACCACCATCGCGTACGAGCCCCCTCGGCCGCTGTCTTCGGGAACGGCCTGGGCCGGCCGGTCCGCTCGGGAGGGTCACACGGTCCGCCACCGCCGCATCTGACGTTCCGTCGACCGCCCGGTTCAACGACCGTCAAGGGGGCTCGTCACGCAAGGGCACCTGGGACGCGTAGCGTGACGGGGTGCCCCACCGAGCCCCCCATGCGACCTCCACCACCGAGAGCGGTTCCTTCTGCTCGGCCCGCTGCACCTGTGGGTGGCGGGGTCCGGCCCGCCGGGCCCGTTCGCAGGCGCGTACGGACGCGGAGCGCCATCTGGCCGACGTGGCCGCCGGACCGGGTACGGGCAGCACCGCCCCCGGCGCCCTCTGGAATGAGGGAGTCCGTTCCGGGAACCCCCAACGCCCTTACCGCATCTGCCTAGTAAGGGGAGTACGCGCCCCGCACCGGTAACGGACGGCACGGACGACACCGGACAGTGCGGAGCATTACCGGGCACAGCGGAACCTGAGGGCAGCACGCCGATGCGGCCGCCCGGTGCGGCCTTCCCTGCACGCGCCCCGTGACCTGCGGCCGGGCCGGCGGCAGGCGGGGCAGGACCGTACCCACAACATCGAGGGGGACTCATCCCAGTGAAGCGGCGCACACTCCTGCAGGCGAGCGGCGGACTGGCGGCGGCCTCGGTCGCCTTGACCACCGGCTGCGACGACAAGACCGGCAAGGCGGGTGCGGCGTCCGCCGCCTCGGACACCGGCGCCGCGACCGGCACCGCTGCGGCACGGAGCAATGCGGCCTCCTCCGCGGGGGTCGCGGCCCACAGCCGGGCCTCCGGGACCGCCTGGACCGCACTGGGCAAGAGCCTGGACGGCAAGCTGGTGCGGGCCTCCGACGCCGCCTACGCGACCGCCCGCCGCCTGTACAACACCCGCTACGACACGCTGAAGCCGTCGGCCATCGCCTATGTCGAGCACCCCTCGGACATCGCCGAATGCCTCGCCTTCGCCCGGCGCTACGACACCCCGGTCGCCATCCGCAGCGGCGGCCACTCCTACGCCGGCTGGTCCAGCGGCAACGGCAAGCTCGTCATCGACGTCTCCGCGCTCTCCAAGGTCGGCGCGCCGTCCGGCGGCACCACCGCCATCGGCGCCGGCGCCAAGCTCATCGACGTCTACGAGGGCCTCGGGGCGCACGGCGTGACGATACCCGGGGGCTCCTGCCCCACCGTCGGCATATCCGGTCTCACCCTCGGCGGCGGCCACGGCGTGGCCTCCCGTGCGTACGGACTGACCTGCGACAGCCTCGTCGGCGCCACCCTCGTCACGGCCGACGGCAAGACCGTCGACTGCGACAAGAGCCGCCACTCCGACCTGTTCTGGGCGCTGCGCGGCGCCGGCAACGGCAACTTCGGCGTGGTGACCGAACTCCGCTTCCGCACGCATCCGGCGCCCCGCGCGGTGATGGCGTACCTCACCTGGCCGTGGTCCAAGGCGGCGAAGGTCGTGGCGTCCTGGCAGAAGTGGGGGCCGGTGCAGGCCGACGAGATCTGGTCCGCCTGCCATCTCGACGCCCGCCCCGGCAACACCCCGTCCGTCTCCGTCGCGGCCTTCTCCCTTGGCAGCTACGGCGACCTGAAGAACGCCCTCGACAAGCTCGCCGACCAGCCCGGTGGCCCCGGCCCCGCCAAGAGCGTCCACCTCACGCCGACCGGCTACCTGGACGCCATGGAGTCCTACGCGGGCTGCTCCTCCAAGTCCACCGCCCAGTGCCATATGCCGGGTTCGCTGCCCGGCCACACCGGCTCCGGGCAGCTGGGCCGCGAGACCTACGCCGCCCGCTCGCACTTCTTCGACCGCTCGCTGTCCACTGCCGGTATCCGCACGCTGATGGACCAGATCGAGGCGGGCGGCCGCAAGGGCGTCAGCGGGAATGTGGCGCTGACTGCGCTGGGCGGCGCGGTCAACCGCGTCGGGCGCACCGACACCGCCTTCGTCCACCGCGGCTCGCGGTTCCTGGCCCAGTACTTGACGTCCTGGCCGGCGAGCGGCTCGTCCGCGACCCGCACAGCGTGGCTGAATTCCTTCCATGACGCGATGCGCCGTTACTCCTCGGGCGCCGCCTATCAGAACTACACCGACCCCGGCCTGACCGACTGGAAGTCCGCCTACTACGGCGCCGCCGCCACCCGGCTCGCCCAGGTCAAGCGGACCTACGACCCGCAGCGGCTGTTCAGCACCTTCCCGCAGGCGCTCTGACACCACCCGGCACACCGGCGGACACACGGACGGCCCGGCCCCGCGAGGGGGTCCGGGCCGTCCGCATCCGCCAGGTCATCGCTCCCGGGGACCACCGGACCGGTGCGCCCCACCCGGTCCGGCGATCCCTCAGGCCGCCAGGTCCTTGTCCCGCTCCTTGTGTCCCCGCGGCATCGCCGATCCGGTGGCCACCACCCGGCCGCCCTCGGCGTCCGGCCCCGCGGAGTCGTCCGCACCCGGTGCCCGCACCAGCCAGGCCAGCTTCGACCGGCCGATCGCCGTCGTCAGCGGCACCAGCAGCGCCTGCGCGAGCGGCGCGAGCAGCAGCGCGACGGCGGTGCCCAGCGCGAAGCCGCCGATCACATCGGTCGGGTAGTGCACGCCCATGTAGACGCGGCAGAAGCCCTCCGCGAGCGCCAGCGCGATCCCGATCAGGCCGTACTTGCGGTGGGCGATGAACAGGCCGACGCCGACCGCCATGGTGAGCGTCGCGTGATCGCTCACGAACGAGAAGTCGCTCTTGCCGGGGATCAGCACTTCCAGCCCGGCGTGGTCCTTGAACGGCCGGGGCCGCTCGACGAAGTTCCGGATCGGAATGTTGGCCAGCAGCGCCAGGCCCGCGGCCAGCGGGGCCCACACCAGGCCCGCGACGGCGGACGGCGCGCCCGGCCGGCGGCGCGCGGACCACCAGGCGATCAGACACAGCACCCCGAGGCCGGCGATGATGCCGTACTCGCCGAGGTACTCCATGGCCTTGTTGGCCCAGTGGGGGGCGTCCTTCGCGAGACCGTTGATGCCGTCGAGCACGTCGACATCGGGGTTCGGCCCCTCGAGTGCGAGTCCAGCCATCTGCCGCGGCCCCTTATCTTTCGCGCGCGCGAGCGCCGTCGTGTGCTGCCTGCCCCCGTGGTCGTCGAGCGTGTGCTGCGTCGAGCTCTGCTACGTCCCCGTGCCAAGGAAACGCGATGTCCACCCCAGCCGTTCCACTCTCTACCGGATGATCACCAGGACGTTATCGAAGCTTGATTCATCACTGCAGTTCAGGGCCCTATGTTCACGCAGCGTTCGTACCGGGCAGTGCTTTTGCGCCATCGGACGTGACGCGGGTGGCACCGATGTAGTCCGGCGTATCGATCTTGTCGAACCGGATCACGGCCCCGGTGTACGGCGCATTGATCATGTACCCACCACCCACATAGAGCCCCACATGGTGGATCGACCGCGGATCCTTCAGGTTGTACGCGAAGAACACCAGGTCACCCGGCAGCAGCTCGTCCCGCTTCGGATGCGCCCCGGCGTTCCACTGGTCGTTCGCCACCCGGGGCAGTTCGATGCCCACGGAACGGTATGCCGCCTGGGTCAGCCCCGAACAGTCGAACCGCCCGCCCTGCGACGCCGTTCCCGTACCACCCCACAGATAGCGCGTGCCGAGCTTTTCCTGTGCGAAGTAGATCGCCCCCGCGGCCTGCTTCGACGGTGCCACCGGACCCGACGGCGCCTCGAAGCTCTTCGCGAGTGTCGTGATCGTCTTCACGTAGTTCCGGGTCTCGCGGTACGGCGGCACCCCGTTGAACTGGATCACGCGGTACGCCCCCGCGTTGTACGCCGCGAGCATGTTGTGCGTGGCGTTGCCCGGCGCGCTCTTCACATAGCCGGCCAGCTCGCAGTCGTACGAGGCCGCCGACGCAATGGCGTCCTGCGGGTCCCACACGTCCTTCTTGCCGTCGCCGTTCCCGTCGACGCCGTGCGTCTGCCACGTCCCCGGGATGAACTGCGCCATGCCCTGGGCGGCCGCCGGGCTCTGCGCCCTCGGGTTCCACCCGCTCTCCTGGTAGAGCTGCGCCGCCAGCAGCGCGGGGCTTATCGCCGGACAGAGCGTCCCCCACTTCTGCACCAGGGGCTGGTACTCGGCCGGCACCGCGCCCTTCGCCAGCCCGAGCGCCCGCCCGCCGGCCCCGGCCAGCCGGGCCGCCACCGTGTACGTACCGATCACAAGCAGCCCGAGCAAGCAGAGCACCAGCCCTGCCCCGAGCCCACCGGCCACCCAGAATTTCCGCACGCCCCCAACCCTCCCCCATTCAGCCCCGGTTCACTGCCTTTTTCCGGTCGCTCCGCGCGCGTTGCGCCGCCCCCCGTGCGACACGACAGCGCACGACACGGCGCAGGGGCGCTCCTGACCCGGGGTGAGATGCCCCTCGACGCGACGTCCGGGGCACCGCCGGATGAGCGACACTGCACACGAGCCCGGGACCGGACGGCATCCGCCGCACCCGGCCGCGCCACCACCCGAACGGCCCCGGCCGCAGCGGCGCGCCGGACCGGCCATGACCTCTTCCGATGATCATTGCTCAGGGTAGGGCCCCGTGATACACACAGTGAGACCGGCCGGCCCCATGGACGGCATGCGCCCACACGTCCACGTCACTCCCACGGGATCCGTCAAAGAAAGCCGCCAAGACGACAGCTGACGGCCTGTTCGTCAGCGAAGATAGAGAGCGACCCGCGCCGTGCCGGCACGGGCACACAACTACCCACCAAGGGGCGGTGAGTTCACACATGTTCATTGCGGCCGAAAAAGGCGACATCACCACCATCATCGGCGGAATCGCCCCGGACTGGGGACCGTTCGGGAGCCTGGGCAACGAGGCCCGCGTGATGATCGAGGTGGTCATGGCGGTGGCGATCCTGCTCTGCCTCGGCATCGCGATCTGGGGCGCCGCAAAACAGCGCATCGGCGCCACCGCGCTGCGCGACACCTTCAGCGCCGAGCAGGGCAAGGGCCTGATCGTGGCCGGCCTGACCGGCGTCTTCATCATCGGCTCCCTGGGGACGCTGTTCACCATCGTCTACGGCATGGCGGTCTAGCGCGGCCACACCCCCAGGGCCTGCCGGGGCCGGCCGAGTGGTGCACACCCCGCCCCGCACCCGTCCCCGGGCCGCTCCCCCTGCGCCCCCGCCCGCCACCTCTCCGCCGTCCCGTGCCCCCACTCGCTCCCACCGGCCCCACCTCCCTGCCGAGGCCCCATGCTGACGCCCTCTCACGCCCGGCCCGACGGCCCCGCCTCCCGCGCCCCGGCCACCCCCGCCACCAGCGGACCGATTGGGCGGGCCGCCGCGCGGGGACAGGTGGACCCGGAAGCAAGAAGGCGCAAGAAGGCGATGGCGACCGCGGAGCAGGCGATGAACACAAATGACCCAGAGTCCCCCATTCGCCGCTGCCGTACCGCATCTGAGGACCCGTCACGGTGAGATGTACTCGTATCGCTGCACCCGAGCTGGCGCCCGCGCGGCTACGGTCATATGAGGGCGGCACAACTACGGCACGCACGGCGACGGCGGCAGAGGGGGCACAGGCGCGATGAGTCTCAGTGACGACGGCGGCTACGGCGGCGACGGCCACCGCGGTCCCGAGACGGGCCAGACACGGACCAGACTTCCCGGCAGCGACGGTGACAGCTACGGCTCGGGACGACGGCCTCGCGCCGGCATGTCCAGCCGCAACCTCGTCACCATCGTCGGGGTGATCGTCCTGCTGCTCGCGGCCATCGCCTTCGCCAACCGCGGCGGAAGCGGCAACAGCGAAACCCCCACCGGCGACTCCGCCAAGGACACCGACCAGGCAGCCCAGCCCACCGCCCCCACCGGCACCAAGCCGGTCACCGGCAAGAACGGCGCGATCGCGTCGGGCTTCGCCAAGACGGAACAGGGGGCGCAGTCGGCGGCGGCCAATTATGCGGTGGCGTTGGTTTCCGCCAACATCCTGAAGCCCAACGAACGCCACTCGATCGTCAAGCAGGCCTTCGCCCCCGCCAAGGTCGAAGAGATGCAGGGCAAACTCGACGCCGCATACTCGACCGCCTTCCTCAAGAAGCTCGGTCTCGACGCGAACGGCAACGCAGCGCAGGGCATGACCTACATCTCACGCACGGTTCCGGTCGGCACCAAGCTCGTGAAACGCACGGGCGACACCGCGAACCTCGAAGTGTGGTGCACGGGCCTGTTCGGTACGGCCGGCGCAAAGTCGACCACTCCGGTGACAAGTGACTGGTTCACCATGCGGCTCCAGCTGACATGGGCAAGTGGCGACTGGAAGGTCGAGGGCTTCTCCCAGCAGGACGGCCCCGCTCCGGTCAACGGGGACAACAAGACGTCCGGTGCCGACCAGATCGCCAAGGCAGTCGAGCAGTACGGAGGGTTCACCTATGCGCGGTAACCGAAGGCGTGCCCTCACCGTCACCGCTGCGCTGGCGTCCGTACAGACCACTGTGATCCTGCTGGCCACACGCGCCCTGGCGGCACCCAATCCCAGCCCGTCTCCCAAGGACAACTGCGACCTGATCGTCGGCCCCGCCAAGAACTACTGCCAATCCGGCGACAAACCCGGCGCCGGCGCCCCCAAGTCCCCCGGCGGCCTCACCGACAACAACCCCCTCGACCCCCTCGACTCCCTCGCCAAGGGCTGTGCCAAAGCCGCCGCCTGGATCGTCACCAAGCTCTCCGACGCGGTGAAGGCCACCTCCCAGGTGGACTTCACCAACACCGCCTTCCTGCGGCAGTACGCGGTCGTCTTCGCCGCCTCCACCATCCTCACCCTCGTACTGTGGCTCCTGGCGGTCGCCAAGCGCGCGGTGCGCGGGGTGCGGCTCACGGAGGCGATCAGTGAGGCGGTCGGCTTCCTCTGGCTGACCGTGCTCGCCTCCGCGTTCACCCCGCTGATCCTCTACACGATCGTCTCGGCGACCGACGGGGTCACCGAGATCATCGCGAAAGGCACCGGGGCGCAGACCGACACCTTCTTCGGGGCGTTCTCGCAGGCGCTCACCAAGGGCACGGACATCGGCGGCGGCCCGATCATGCTGATCGTGGTGTCGCTGGTCTCCGTGCTCGCCGCCGGTGTGCTGTGGCTGGAGCTGGTGATCCGGGCCGCGCTGCTGTACGTCGGGGCGCTGCTGGGCACCGTCGTCTACGCCGGACTCGTCGACAAGAACATGTGGGGGCATGTGCGCCGCTGGGCGGGCATCATGATCGCGGTGATCATGGTGAAGCCGGTCATCGTGATCGTCCTCGGCATCGCCGGTGCGCTCTCCCACGACAAGGGCCCGAACGCCTTCTCCGCCGTCGTCTCCGGACTCGCGATCATCGTCCTCGCCATCTTCGCCAGTGCGGTGATCTACCGCTTCGTCCCCGGCTTCGGCGACGAGATGGTCTCGGCCCGTACGAACAAGGGCCGGGCCACCGATGGCAGCCAGGCCGCCGCGATGATCTCCTCGCCCGCCGCATTGGTGTCCCAGGGCATCAAGACCCACAGCTCCCGCCGGTCGGGCGGGGACGGCGGCGGGCAGCCGCAGGGCGCCCAGGGCGGCCAGTCCCGGCCTGCCGACGCGGTGGCCGGCGGTGTCGCCGCGCACAGCTCCCGCACCGGCGGCGGCCGCTCCTCGGCCCCCGCCACCCCCGCCCCCCGTACGAACCCCGGCCCGGGCAGCAGCTCCCGCACCGGCAAATCAGCAGGAGGTGAGGGGCGTTGAGCACGCAGTCCCACCCGATCGCGCCACGCCGCACGTACCTGATCGGCCGCGCCCGGCCCAACGCGATCGTCGGCAAGAACCGCGAGACCGGTGAGATCGCGCTGATCATCGCGGGGGCGTTCCTCGGCATGATGTGCGGGCTGCTGGTGCCCATGCTGCCGCTGCGGATCGTGTCCCTCACCGGCTTCCCGGTGCTGGCGCTCGCCCTCGTTTACGTGCCGTACAAGGGCCGGACGTTCTACAAGTGGTTCGAGATCCGGCGCAGCTTCCGCCGTACGGTCCGCCGCGGCGCCACCTACCGCTCCGGCGCCGCCGAGGCGGGCATCCGGCTGGACGGCCGGGAGATCGAGGTCGGCCCGCCGCCCGGCATCGGCCGGATCAACTGGCTCTCCGCACCCTTCGGCCCGGACGAGATCGCGGTGCTGCTGCACGCCGACCGCAAGACGGTGACGGCGGCCATCGAGATCGAGGGCCCGGGCGTCGGCCTGCGCGACAGCGAGGACCAGGAGGCGCTGGTCGACCGCTTCGGAACGCTGCTCAAGCATGTGGCCAACGGCGACGGCTTCGTGACCCGGCTGCAGATGCTGGCCCGGACGCTGCCGGCCGATCCGGACGCCCACGCCAAGGACGTCGCCCAGCGCGGCGACCGTTCCTCCCCGGACTGGCTGCAGGAGTCCTACGACCAGCTCCAGTCGATGGTCTCCACCTCCTCCGAGCAGCACCGCGCCTACCTCGTCGCCTGTATGCACTACACCCGCGAGCTGGCCGCCGAGGCGCACACCATGGCGCGCGCCGCCCACATGCACCGGGGCGGGCTGCTGCGCAAGAAGCTGGACCGCGACGCCGGCCTCGCCGTCGTCATGGCCCGTGAGCTGACCGATATCTGCGCCCGGCTCGCCGAGGCCGACATCCGTGTCCGCCAGCCCCTCGGGCAGGGCCGTCTCGCCTCCCTCGTGCACTCCATGTACGACCCGGACCACCCCATCGACCACATCCAGGCGATGAGCAAGCGCAACGCCTGGCCGGCCGAGCTGGACGCGATGGAGCCGACGTATCTGCAGGCCAAGACGCGGGAGTCGACCACCCGCGCGCCGTGGTGCCACGCCACCGCCTGGGTCAAGGAGTGGCCGCTGACCCCGGTGGGCGTCAACTTCCTCGCGCCCCTCCTCGTGCACACCCCGGACGTGATCCGCACGGTCGCGGTCTGCATGGACCTGGAGCCCACCGAGATCGCCATCGAGCGGATGCTCACGGAGAAGACGAACGACGACGCCGAGGCCAGCCGCGCCGCGAAGATGAACCGGGTGGTGGACCCGCGGGATGTCGCCCACCACGGCCGCGTCGACCAGCGGGGCGAGGACCTGGCCTCCGGCGCCGCCGGCGTCAACCTCGTCGGCTACCTCACGGTCTCCTCCCGCTCGCCCGAGGCGCTCGCCCGCGACAAGCGCACCATCCGCGCCTCGGCCGGCAAGTCCTACCTCAAGCTGGAGTGGTGCGACCGCGAGCACCACCGGGCGTTCGTCAACACCCTGCCGTTCGCGACCGGAATCCGCCGCTAAAGCCGCTGGGAGGCGCGTACGTCATGGCCATGCTCGATCCGCTCGGAGCGCTCACCGACGCGTTCACCAGCTTCCTGTTCGGGAAGGTGGAGACGACCCGGCTGCCCGTACGCACCTCCACCGGCCAGGCACAGGCGGTCTATCTGCCCACCGCGGCCCCCGGCCTCGGCGACTCCGGCGTGATCATCGGCCGTGAGGTCTACAGCGGCAAGGGATACATCTACGACCCCTTCCAGCTGTACGGCCAGCAGCTGCCGGCCCCGCACTGGCTGGTCCTCGGCGAGTCCGGCAACGGCAAATCCGCGCTGGAGAAGACCTACGTCCTGCGGCAGCTGAGGTTCCGTGACCGTCAGGTCGTGGTGCTCGACGCCCAGGGCGAGGACGGTGTCGGCGAGTGGAACCTCATCGCCCAGGAGCTGGGGATAACCCCCATCCGTCTGGACCCGACCGCCGCCCTCAACGGCGGCATCCGCCTCAACCCCCTCGACCCGTCGATCACCACCACCGGCCAGCTGGCCCTGCTGCGCACGATCATCGAGGTCGCGATGGGCCACGGCCTGGACGAACGCTCCGGCTTCGCCCTCAAGGTCGCGCACGCCTACGTGAACGACACCATCACCAACCGGCAGCCCGTCCTGACCGACATCGTCGAGCAGCTGCGGCACCCGGAGGCCGAGTCGGCCGAGGCAATGAATGTCGACATAGACGACGTCCGGGCCTGGGGCCTGGACGTGGCGCTGGTCCTCGACCGGCTCGTCGACGGTGACCTGCGCGGGATGTTCGACGGACCGACCTCGGCAGGCATCGACCTCGACGCACCGCTGATCGTCTTCGACCTCTCGCACATCGACCGCAACTCCATCGCGATGCCGATCCTGATGGCGATCGTCGGCGTCTGGCTGGAACACACCTGGATCCGCCCCGACCGCAAGAAGCGCATCTTCCTGGTGGAGGAGGCCTGGCACATCATCAACTCCCCCTTCGTCGCCCAGCTCTTCCAGCGGCTGCTGAAGTTCGGCCGGCGGCTCGGCCTGTCGTTCGTGGCCGTCGTCCACCACCTCAGCGATGTGGTCGACGGCGCCGCCGCCCGGGAGGCCGCGGCGATCCTCAAGATGGCCTCGACCCGCACCATTTACGCCCAGAAGGCCGACGAGGCACGGGCCACCGGGCGCGTGCTCGGCCTGCCACGCTGGGCCGTCGAGATCATCCCGACCCTCACCCCCGGCATCGCCGTCTGGGACGTCAACGGCAATGTCCAGGTCGTCAAACACCTCATCACCGAGGCCGAACGCCCCCTCGTCTACACCGACCGGGCGATGACCGAGGCCTCCGCGATGTCCGAGGCGTCCGCCATGCCGACGGATGAGGCGCGCGCCCTCCAGGCGGCCGCGGACGCCGAGGCCGAGGCGCGCGCCGAAGCCATGGCGATGGAGCGGCAGTGGAGAGACGAGTCGAGCGAGACGGTGGCGTGACGCGCGGATACGACGACGAACGAGGTGCCGGACGAGGTGCCGGACGAGGTGCCGACCGGGGCTACCACCGCGATGCCCCCCGTGGCCGGGGACGCGGCATCCCCGACTCCCTGCTGGTCGGACTGCTCGCCTTCCTGCTGGGCCTGACCCTGCTGGTGTGGACCGCGACCGGCCTGGCCGGCCTGTTCACCCACGGCGCCTGGCCCGACGGCGTCACCTACCCCGGTACGCCGATGGCGCTGCGTCATCTGGTCTCGGCGCCGCACGACATGGCCGCCGCCTGGCCCGACACCCCCAAGGGCCAGCTCTCCGGCTACGGCCTGTTCTGGGGCATCCTCATCGGCGAGCTGATGGTGCTGCTGGTCCTGACGATCTTCACGCTGGGGACCATCACCCGCTATCGCGCCGTACGGGCCGCACGGCGGGCGAAGGCCCGGGAGGTCCAGGAGGCCCGGTATGCCCGGGAGACGGCAGACGGCGCCGGCGAGGCGGGACGGAACCCGCGGCGGGCCGGTGAACCGCGGCAGGCCACGGGAACGCGGCAGGCCGGGGAGGCACCGGACCCCCGCAGCGCGAGCGCGGAGGTCCGCGAGACGGCCCGCACCACCACGCAGCCCCCGTCGCACAGCGAGCACGCGCCGACCGGTCCGAACGGTTCGACCGGCCCGTCCATCCCCGTCACACCGTCGTCCCCGCCTCCCCTCGACGCCCCGGCCACAGCCACCGGCCCCGTCCCCGAGCAACGCACCGCTCCCCCGCCCGCCCCGTCCCTCCCGGGCACCGATACGCCCGAACCGCGCACCGAGCCGGGCACCGAACCCGCACTCCCCCGGCTCCAGTTCGCCACCGACCGCGCCGTCGCCCTCGCGGCGTCCCTCACCACCGCGGCCGCCGCCCCGGGCCCCCTGATCGTCGCCACGACCGACCCCGCCCTCTGGTCCGAGACCAAGGACACCCGCGCCAAGCTCGGCCCGCTGCTGACCTACGACCCCACGCACCGCCTCGACACCCCGGCCCGGCTGCGCTGGTCACCGACCTCCGGCTGTACGGACCTCGCCACCGCCACCGCCCGCGCCACGGCCCTGCTGGCCCCCGTACGGCCCGCCGGGGCGCTGGACTCGGCCGTCGCGGACGCCGCCCAGACCCTGCTGCGCTGCTGGCTGCACGCCGCCGCGGTGGACGGCCGCCCGTTCCGCCAGCTGCACCGCTGGGCACACGCCGCCGGCGCCGCCCAGGAACCCGTACGCATCCTGCGCACCAGCGCCAAGGCCTCCGGAGGCCAGGCCGGCGAGCTGGAGTCGGTACTCACCGCCCACCCCGAACGCCGCGAAGCGGCCCAGCAGTTGGTGGGAAGGGCGCTGACCTCCCTCTCCTCCATCCATATCCGGGACGCCTGCAATCCACTTCGAACGGATTCGGCCATCCTCGAATCATTTATCGATGAGGGGGGAACGCTTTACGTGGTAGGCGACCCCATCGAGGATCCGCGTACCGACCCGGGTGCGATGCCCTTGCTCACCGCACTCCTCTCGCACGTGGTCGAGCACGGCCGCCGCATGGCCGAACGGTCATCTGACGGTCGGCTCGACCCACCACTCACCCTCGTCCTGGACGACATCGCGGCCCTCGCCCCGCTGCCCGCGCTCCCCGCCCTCCTCGAAACGGGCCGCAGCCGCGGACTGCTCACCCTGGCCACCATGCGCTCCCGCGAACAGGCCCGCGCCCGCTGGCCCCACCACTCCCTGCCGGCCTGACGCCCGCCCGGAGGCCTTACCCCCGGCCCGGCCCGACACCCCAGGCCTTGCGCCGGATCCGGCCAGCGCACGATCCGGCCAGTACACGCCGGTGCGGAAGCGCCCGGTGCCGCGAAAGTGCCCGGTAGCACGTCAACGCTGAGGGGGCGAAAGTGTCTGACGAGGCGGAAGTGCCCGCACCGCCCCCAGCCCTGCCCGGCCCCAGCCCTGCCCGGCTCCCTTCCCCTCCCGGACCTCAGCCCCGCCCAGACCTCACTCCCGCAGCAACTGCACCGCACACCGGATCAGTTGCTCATCCATCGCGGCCGACCGGCTGCCTGCGATACCCGACCGCAGCAAGGCCGCTCCTTCCACCAGCGCGACAAAGGTCTCCGCCCGGGCCCGGCAGGACTCACCCGGCCAGTCCGGCCGCCCCTGCCGGACGAACGCCTCCACATGTGCGACGTACTTCCGGTAGAACTCCCGGACCACCGCGGCGATGTCCTCGTCCCGCGCCGCCAGCGCCCAGACCTCGACATAGAGCCGCACCAGCTGCGGTTCCTCCTGCTCGGCGAGGAGCACCGCCACCACCTCGCCGGGCTCAGCCGGCCCCTCCGTGCTCTCCAGGGCCGACGGATCGTCGCGCACCGTCCGCAGCCCCGTCGTCTCGGCCAGCCGCTCCAGGGACCGGTCCAGCGCCCGCTCCAGCACCGCCTTGATCAAATCGGCCCGGGCCGGGAAGTAGTGCTGCAGATGCCCGACCCGCACCCCCGCCACCCCGGCAATGGCCCGCAACGAGGCATCCGCTCCCTTGGCCATCAGTACGGCCTCGGCCGCATCGAGAAGATGCGTACGCCGCACGCTCCCCTGCCGCGTCAACCCCGAAGCCTTCCCCTCACCCGGCCCCTGCCCCGCCATCCCTCTCCTCTCCTCTGTCACGACACCTCGACCTGCACGCCCGCCTTCTCCAGGGCGGGGATGACGTCCTGCGGCTCCGGCGTCATTTCGGGAAAGGCCACCCCACGAGGCGCCGGAGCGTCATCCTCTCCCATCACCCGGCGCAGCCCCAACAGCCCGCCCAGCGCCGTCAGATGGGCCTGCCCGGCCGGATCGGCGACCGTCGCCGTGCGCCGCTCACCACTCCGCCCGCGCACATCGATCCGCAACAGCGCGCTCCCGCCCTCACCCGGCGCATACAGCATCGAGCGCCGCACCTTCGCGAACCGGTCGCCGCGCCCCCACCGAAAGAACCCGGTCCGCTTGAGCGCCAGCAGCGCGGATGTCGAGGAGCTGGCGCTGAAGCCGATCCGGGTGACGGCCGTGTCCACGCCGAGCACCAGGGGCAGCGTGAACTGCTCCGGCGTATCGATCCGCGCCACCTTGGTCCGGTGCCCGCCCACCATGACGTGCCCCGCACCACTGAGCGGCATGATCATCCGTCGCCGCCCGCCCTCGGTCACCTCGTAATCGAGACCGAGCCGGTCCATGAACTCCACCGAGTCGGCGCCCGCCCGGTCCTTGAGGTCGTAGCGAATCGCGATCTCGACCGCCGAGGCCCCGCCGAGCTCCACCGCCAGCGCCGCGGAGACCAGCCCGCTCACCCCGCCCATCCAGCCGGACGACAGCAGCACCGGCGCCCGGGGCACCTCCACGGCCGCCACCGCGACGGCCCGCTGGAGCCGCGTCGTCCACCGCGTGAGGTCCACATACGGCACACCACCCCGGACCGCCGCCAACAACACCCGGTCCTCTGGGTCGTTCACCGTGCTGATCACGGCCCGCGCCTTCATCGAGAAGGGCTCCGGGTCGCTCAGGTCCCACCGTCGCACCCGGGCCCCGGCCTTCCCGGCGAGCGCCCGACCGCGCTCCGGGTTACGCCCGGCCAACACCAGCGGCCAGTAAGGCGCCGCAAGCCGGGCCAACTCTCCCCCCACGGTGCCGTATCCGCCCACCACAAGCACCGGGCCCGTCATCTCTAACTGGATGTCATCGTCCACGACGCCGAGATTAGGTCACGTGACCTAGAAACTCAATGACACTCGATGACACCCAAGCCCCCACGCCGCCACCGAAGCCGGCCCACCGCTCGCTACGGGGCAGCGCTACGGGACGGCCCTACGCCCTGCCCCTGGTCAGCGCCATCTCCCGCTCCAGGGCACCGGGATCCTTCGGATCGGCAAGAGTCCGCCCGGTCGCCACAAACCCCACCGCCCGATAGAACGCCTCGGCTCGCAGGTTCTCCTCGTGCACCCACAGCCGTACGCGCTCCACCACCGGCTCGCCGAGCCCCCACGACCACTCGATCGCCGCCTGGAACAACTCCCGCGCCAGCCCCGTCCCTCGGTGTTCGGGCCGCACATACGCCCCCACCACATGCGTCTGCGGCACCTCCTCATCCTCCTCGACCAGGACCGCCACCATGCCGCCCCACGTACCGTCCGCCGCTTCCCCGACGAACGTCAGCGCCGCACCGCCTTCGTCGGGGGACGACGCCCGCCGCTGCCAGAACGCATCCGGCCGGCCTGCCGCGGCCTCCAGAGTCTCGTGGAACGCCACCCGAGCCACCGGATCGGCCAACGCCGCCAGCCGCAGCTCCTTGAGCCTCTTCCACTCATCCGCCGTCACCGGCCTGATCACGTACCCCATGCGACCCAGCATCCCAGCGCGCGGTTCCGCCGGGCCAGATTTCCGTTTCCGGCCCCGGAACGCAGAAAAGCCCCGCACCATAAGGTGCGGGGCTTTCCCACAATGATTGTTCGGCGGCGTCCTACTCTCCCACAGGGTCCCCCCTGCAGTACCATCGGCGCTGAAAGGCTTAGCTTCCGGGTTCGGAATGTAACCGGGCGTTTCCCTAACGCAATGACCAC